>JBBSQY010000031.1:0-38636 GCA_038243585.1 Candidatus Sumerlaeales bacterium
CAATGAGTGGTCAGCCGGAATATCGTTTTGGAATCGGGTTCGATGTTCACCAATTGGTAGAGGGGCGTCCCCTTATTTTAGGCGGGATTTCCATACCGCATGATCGAGGTCTGGACGGCCATTCAGACGCTGATGCGCTGCTCCATGCGCTTACCGATGCCATACTGGGAGCCGTTGCCGAAGGAGATATTGGCCAGCACTTCTCCAACAGCGATGCGCGCTGGAAAGACTGTGACAGTGGCGTTTTTGTGCAGGAAGCAATACGCTTGGCCGCCCTGCGTGGTTACCGGATCGGAAATGTTGACGCTATCATAATGGCGGAACAGCCAAAAATGGCACCTGTTATACCCGAGATGAGACGACGGGTGGCCGAACTACTGCAAGTAGATGTGTCCCTTGTTGGTATAAAAGCCGGCACTATGGAACGAATGGGGTTTGTTGGCAGGGAAGAAGGAATAGCCTGCCAGGTCGTCGTAGGTCTGGTTCGAAACGATTTGTAAGGTAGTCAGGCAAACCTTACGAGTCAGAAGTGAGCTCGCCTCACCTGTCCGACACTCCTTCGCAGACCATCTTGATAATTTGACGTAGGTTCAACGAATCGAAAAACCGGGCCAGTCCAGCCATACCACTTTTTTGTTGCCTTGACGAGTTGGTATTAGACACCTTGTAACCTTATAAATATAAACATCCAAAGCAGCGTTTAAAAGGCAATGAACAAGTCGTCACGCGTATAACGATGAACACAAAGTTTTTGGAGATTTTTTTCTATGACGACAACTCCCGGCATAATCGCCCATTTCACGTCCATAGCCATAGCAGCAATTATCTGTATTGGCGGAGCCGCTTATGCACAAGCCCCTGAGGCCGATGAAGACATCGATTTGGGTGCAAAAACCTTTGTGCAAAATTGCATACGTTGTCACGGCGGCATACTCACGGGGAATGACCTCATGAACACAAGCCTGAGTTCGATAGAAAACCTCACAGAGACCGTCCACCGTATGCAGGAATTTACCGCTCCAATGTCCGAAGAGCAAATTGTCTCCCTGGTCGAGTTGCTCAAGGATAAAGAGGTCCAGTTTCGTGTAGAAGAGGCTCAGCTGGAATACGAAGAAGTGCCCGCAGGGTCCGGCACAACTGCTCCGGGGCAGGCCGCTGCCGTCCCGGTTGATTCTACCGCTGCGCTATTTATTAAAAACTGTGCCACATGCCACACCATAGGCCCCGGCAGCTCCAGCGGTGGCGATCTCACCCTTACTATCTCTCAGCCTGAAGCCGTAGTGAAGGCCAACGTCACCAGGATGCAAGTGCGCACCGGACCGATGACCACTGACCAGATTGATCAGCTCACCGCGTTATTAAAGGATCAAAACAGAAACACCCGTCTCGTCTCCGCTGGATACAAACCGCCAGTGGTAGCGACACCACCTTTAACTCCGCCCCCTGCATCCACACCGCCACCGACCCAGCCCATCATTGCCACGAATTCCACGAACATAAACCACCCCTCCAGCCAACGTGTTCTGAGAGTCTCAAGTGACCAAGCGTCTGAACGCAGCCACGGCATACCAATGAAAACCATGGTCATAGCACTGGGTTTGGGGGCTTTGGTGGTAGTAGCCGGATTCCTGCTGGCAGCTAAAGACAAAGACTAGGTAATAATTTTTGTTACGTGCGTCAATCGCACGGCATTTTACGTCAACTCAACCATCCCAAGGCCACAACGGTCCTCGCAGGGTCGACATCATATAAAATATCTGGATCTTACACCACTTGGCGCACCAGGTAATTCCGAATGCTGTACGACGAGATTTCTTCGGCCTATATCGGCCATTGTAACGCGATAGTGTGTCTACACCAACTCTACTCTCGATGCGATTACCCGAAACAAGCTCTGCATTTTTACTTGTGTTTTAAAAGCATAGGCTTTTAATTGCTTATCGACTTTTGATTTCACTCCAGCCAAAGTACAGAGATTCCCACAATGCGAAAGCAGCACGTAACCGGCTCCGTCGGATTTCCCGGATATATTAAACCGACTCTACTCCTTGTTTTTCTGTCGTTCGCGGGCCTACAATCCGCAACGTCCCAGCCAGCCTTCACTTGGGTCGGAGGCTCGGGTTCCGGCGGAGAAGACATGGCGAACACCGTTGGTAATTATGGTTCTATTGGAATTCCGTCTGTCGAAAATTCTCCGGGAGCTCGTCAGTCGGCCGCTACCTGGACTGATCCATCTGGCAATTACTGGCTCTACGGCGGTTATTGCAACACGGAATTCCGCACCGGGCTTCTCAGCGATATGTGGAAGTTTAGCCCCGTCACAAAAGAATGGACATGGGTTAGTGGCAGCCGTGACCTGAATCATCCCACCACCTTTACGGCCGTCGGTAGTTTCGATCCAATGAACACCCCTGGCGCACGGCTGGATGCCTCCGCCTGGGTAAGTGCTGATGGCGACCTGTGGCTTTTCGGCGGCAAGAGTACGCGAGCTCACGATAATCAGGGGATTGAGGCAGGGCTATGGAAGTACGATACAGATTTAAACGAGTGGGCGCTTATTCGGGAAGAAGAACCTGATGGTGTCGGAGTTTATGGTATTAAAGGCACCGCCGATGCTTTAAATGCACCTGGCGCCCGCTTGGGGGCGGCTTCCTGGGTTGATAACGGGGGTAATTTCTGGCTTATGGGAGGCTACGGTAAAACCGTTGATCCTAGACTTAATGAGCCTGCCCTAGGGGAAATGAACGATCTCTGGCGCTATAATCTGGTAAACGGCGAATGGACATGGATGAAAGGCAGCAATCAGCGCTACTCGGCTGGAACTTACGGCACTAAGGGCACGGCAAATGCAGATAATACTCCTCCTGCCCTTAATTACGCAACGACTTGGGTAGATGACGAGGGGAATTTGTGGCTACTGGGCGGAAACTTTTCTGGTATCATTTTTTATTTTAACGCCATGTGGAAATACAGTGTTGTAAACAACACGTGGACGTGGGTCTCTGGCGACACTATCAGCGGTCAGCCGGGTACTTATGGGGCTAAAAATGTTTTCTCCGCCGCCAATACCCCCGGCGGTCGCTCTACTGGTACCGCCTGGACAGACAATGATGGTATACTCTGGATGTTTAGCGGTTTTGGCGTTGGCTCGACCGCCGGCCAGACCGGCGCACTTAATGACCTGTGGAAGTTTGATCCAGCTATAGCGCAATGGGCTTGGGCTGGGGGATCTGGTGATAGATGGGTGGCCGGGGTATATGGTCAATCAGGAATTCTGGCACCAAGTAACCTCCCAGGCGGACGCCGGTACAGCGCCTCTTGGACTGATCTCTCTGGCAACTTGTGGATGTATGGCGGCTTCGGATTTAATGCTCATAGTGAAGTCATGCTCAATGATTTTTGGAAGTACGATAAAGCATCCGGTAACTGGAGCTGGCTCAGCGGAAATGATTACCCTGCGCGCTATGGCCGATATGGAATTCCTTTGGTACCCGCCCCATCAAACAGACCCGGCACCCGATCGAACAGCGCAATCTGGTGTGATGCAAATGATAACCTGTGGTTGTTTGGCGGAAAAGGGTACGGCGGCGTAGGTGAGACCGGCCCATTGAATGATATGTGGAAATACGTTCCCTCTACTGGGACTTGGATGTACGCAAAAGGTGAATTTTTCCCGAACCATCAAGGGGTGTATGGAATACAGGGACAGATTGATAACAGCAATACCCCCAGTGCACGAGAAGGATCTGCATATTGGGCAGATTCATCTGACAAATTCTGGCTGTTTGGCGGCAATGGAGTTAAAGGTCTGTCCAACGACCTGTGGTATTTTAACCCCCTTTTAAACGCATGGGAATGGGTCAAGGGTGACGAGCAGGGAGGAATGATTGGAAGGTATGGTAGTATCGGTACGCATTCCGCAACCCATAATCCAGGGTCACGCACAGATGCCGTTTGCTGGACCGACAATGACGGCGACCTATGGCTGTTCGGCGGATATGGTAACTCCGGCCAGCCGGATTCGGTGGGAATGTTAAATGACCTTTGGAAATTCGACCTGACGACAAAGCTATGGACGTGGATTAATGGCAGCAACGAAATCAACGCGCCCGGATCCTATGGCATTCAACGTGTCTCAAGTCCTGGTAATAAACCAAGTGCACGGTCTAAAGCTGTGGCCTGGAAAGATGATGCAGGGGACTTTTGGATGTTCGGTGGCAATACGACTTCCGGAATGTTAAATGACGTTTGGAAATACCAGGTGGCAATCGGTGAATGGGTCTGGATGCACGGAGAGTCGCTTACGGGCTCGCCTGCGGCATATGGCATTAAAGATGTTGCGTCTCCCCTGAATACGCCGGGTGCCAGGTCGTCCGCGGCGGGATGGAAAGATGACGCCGGCACTTTCTGGCTTCTAGGCGGCAAGTCAGGTGATAACCGCCTTAATGACTTATGGAAATATTCGGCCACGGAAAATCAATGGACATGGGTGGAAGGCCGTAACATTCCGAATCAAACAGGAATTTATGGTACCCAGGGTCTCAGGCTGGCCGGCGGCATCCCCGGGGCAAGAGAAGATTCCGCTGTAACCAGGGATAATCGAGGTCGATTTTGGCTATTTGGAGGTTACGGTCTCGATCAAAGACCAACAATATCCCGCCTTCAGGGCGACCTTTGGTTACTTGAGATAGATCCACATACGGCAGCGACATCGTGGGAGCTATACGAGTAAAGTAACAATTACCCGAAATCTGTTCTACGCTAAAGACCACCCCGCCAGGGTAGTTTTACCCTGCCGCCGCTCTAGCTGCTTTTGTAGCATCCCGTTTTTCGAGCATTCTGATTACAGTAACGCTGCCCTCATAAAGAATCAGCAGAGGGATCAGCATGAGAATCATGCTGAATGGGTCGGGGGACGGGGTCGCTACGGCGGCGATTACGGCCATGGCTACTAAGGCTATTTTCCTGCGTTTTATAAGCATCGGAGAGTTTACTACGCCAAGACGCGAGAGCAGTACCAGCACCAGCGGAAATTCGAACACCAGCCCGAACATAAACATCATAATGAGGATGAAGCTGAGGTATCGGGAAGCTACCAGGTTTGGTTCAAGAAAAGGTATGCTGTCGCCAAAAGCGAGCAGAGCCTTCAGAATAATCTGCGATATAGCGTATGCAAAGCCGGCGCCCATGGGGAACAGCAATACAGATGCTGCTAGTAACGGCCCAACCATTCCGCGTTCTGACCGGAGAAGACCGGGGGATATGAAAAGCCAGAACTGATAGACAAACATGGGTATCGTGACGACAGCGCTCAGGAGCAGTGCCCCTTGGATCCACAAGAAAAATGGCTCGAGGGGCGTAAGATACGTAAGCCGGGCCTGGGTTTTTGAACCAATTTCTATTGGTTTCGGCACACCTTCGATAAAGATGCGCAAAGAATCGGGAGCAAGCGTGGCGACTGCGGCTGTGGTGGCAAGGGTCGTTGCGGCGGTCAGCGTCGTTGCAAGATCTGTGGGCGGCGCGACAGCCCAGCCGCTCACTTCGCCGGTTTTGGCAAGGTACAGGGTGAGGATACCGTTCTGCTGGTCGCGGGGCAGCGTTATCAAAGGCTGCATCAGAAATGAAACAACTAACGGGGCGAAAAACATAAATGAGACAAGGAACGTTCCGGCAAACCAGGCTACGCAGATGATAATGCGAACCCGTAGTTCCTGCAGGTGATCCGTAAAAGAGAGAATTGAGCCTTCGGCAGGCTCCGCGTGTTCGTCGGTCATGGGATCAAATCAGAAATGGTATGATGGCAATAGCAATGGGGAAAGCGCGATAAATTGCGCTTTCCCCAATTTTTAAAACGGATGTCTAATGGATCAGACGTTATGTTCGGTATTGTGGGTTTCGGTTGTTGAGGTGGCATCCATCGGTGGTGCCTGAGCAACGCGCGGCGAAGGTTTAGGTGCTGGCTCGTCGTCATTCATATCTGTAAAACCTTTGGCTGCATCCTTGAATTCGCGGATACCTTTTCCTAAAGCCTGGCCGATTTTGGGCAAACTTTTAGGACCAAAGATAATAAGGACAATAACAAACAGGATGGTCATTTCCAACCAGCCTACGTTCGGTAGCATAATCGAATACCTCTGTAGTTTTCTAATTTAGGATTAACGGTTTAGCTGTAGCCTATTCAAGCGCAACAAATGACAAAGCCCGGAGACCAGATGTCTACATTTGAAACCCTCACAACCGGATTGACCGAAGCCGGTGAAATATTAATAAAACATTTTGGAAAAATAGAGAAATTTGATCGGAAATCCGACATCGATCTCGTGACAGCCGCGGATCGTGAAGCTGAAGAATTAATCAAGAGAATCATTAGCGCAGCTCACCCTGATCACGAGATACTGGCAGAGGAGTCTGGGTTAACTAAAGGCAGCGGCACCGGCACCCGTTGGCTTGTGGATCCAATTGACGGCACGACAAATTTCGCCCACGGTTTCCCTATTTTTGCTGTCTCCATCGCCGTAGAAAAAGACGGGGAGATCATCCAGGCCGGGGTTTATAATCCTGTCTTAAAAGAAATGTTTTTGGCCGAAAAGGGTGCCGGCGCTCGCCTGAACGACCGTGCACTGCAGGTCTCCAAAATCGATACCCTGCGAGATTCCCTGATCATCAGCGGTTTTCCTTACGACCGCCGCGAGCGGGTGCTTCATTATCTAAAGGGCTGGGAACTGATGCTTTGTAAGGCCCAGGGCATGCTGCGGCTTGGCAGCGCAGCCTTGGATCTCTGCTTCGTGGCGGCGGGTCGGGCCGAGGGTTTTTGGGAGGAAAGCCTGCAACCGTGGGACACAGCGGCTGGCTTCCTCATACTGGAAGAGGCAGGCGGCCGGGTGACCGATTTTTCTGATCAACGATTCAGCCCGTATATGAAGCAGGTCCTCGGCACCAACCGCTTAGTGCATCAAGCAGTTCTTGAGGTTTTACATGAGCGGCAAACTTGGACAGACGCTACCATCAGCCCAGCAATTACAGGCCAGGACTAACGTTGACGAATTACCGGCTGGCATGGCTTGTTTCAAGGGGCATGATTTCGATGATGCTACGTATTTGTTTTATGGGGGTATGGGTGGCGCTGTGCGTTTGCACCGCATCAGCGCAGGGGCTGCTGGGAAAGAACGAGCCTCCGACTGCGGCTTACACACAGCCTGCGGAAAATCTTATCCTCATCATTGCCGACATTCAGCGACACCTGAACGACGATGTTTATCGTTTCCCGTACGCGCAGGATGTGAACGGTCAAAACGTTTTCAGGGCCGCAATTGTTCAGCTGGCCAATTATGAAAAATTGTATCCGGAACGAAATTCAGACATCGTAGCCCTTGGCAGAGCGCAGGCATTTGAACGTCTGTGCGCTTTTCAGGAAGCCGGACTTAATTATGAAAAAGCAAAAAAAACATCAGATCCAGCGCTGAAGAAACTGGCACAGCAGGGCTTTGATCGCTCAGAAGAGTTTTCAGGCGTGGTAGACCGTATCCTGGATCAATCGTCTCTCCGATCCTTTGAAGACGCAATGGCGCTGCAAATTGCCGATATGAGTAAACTGGCAGACAAATACAATAATACATCCCACCACTGCCTGGCCCTGCTGGGGCGAGAGCGGGTTCAGATGCACCTAGCAGAGTTTTACTCGATGTTTCGATTTATGAAACCCTACACAACCGACATGGCGCTGGACCAGATTAAAAAAAATCTTAAGGGCAACAATAACAGTAAATTACTGTATACTCATCACCTGATGCTGGCCACCCTGAACTATGAGCTGGCCCGGGAATATACGGTGTTGCATGATCCTGAAGGTCCGGATTTTAATTACAAGGATTTCGAAAATTTCGCCAATCCTGCACGATCGGAACTGGCCATTGTGGAACAGGCCGATGGCTATGCCGAAAAACAGGAAGGTCGAGCGCTACTGACCGCCTTGGAAGCATTTATTGAGCGGATAAGAGACAGGGCCCAGTGATGATGAAACGAAGGATCTATTGTTTATGAGTGTCAGCGGTGAAACTGTCTACGAGTCCCACCTCAACCTTCCCTTGAAGGCCCGAGGAAAAGTCCGCGACATATATGATACGCCCGAGGGAATTCTCCTTGTCGCCTCAGATCGCCTCAGCGCGTTTGACGTCGTGTTTGGCGATCCCATTCCTCGCAAAGGCGAAGTTCTCAATCGACTCAGTGCCTACTGGTTTGAGCAGACCAGACACATCGTTTCCAATCATCTGATAACGTCGGACAGCAAAGCCATACCTGCAGTCGCCGCCATGCCGGACATGAAAGGCCGATGCAGCTTATGCGTTAAGGCGAAGCCGTTCCCGGTGGAATGTGTGGTCCGGGGTTACCTCGAAGGCAGCGCTTGGAATGACTATCTCGCCAGTGGTGCCGTGGGCGGAATATCGCTTCCGACCGGATTATCCAGACGCGAGCGCCTGCCAGCCCCGTTGTTTACCCCTAGCACCAAGGCAGAAGAAGGCCACGATGAACCCATCGATTTTGAAACTGTGGTTACCCTGGTAGGGGAGGATGCCGCTCTCAGATTGCGAACCATCAGCGTAGAACTTTTTAAGTTCGCCCACGATAAATTGCTGCCGATGGGCATTGTGCTGTCAGATACGAAATTTGAATTTGGAATAGCAGAGAACGGTGAAATCATCCTGATAGATGAAGCCCTGACGCCGGATTCCAGCCGATTCTGGGAGGCCGACACCTACACGCCTGAAGGAAATGCCCGCAGCTTTGACAAACAATATGTTCGCGATTACGTAGAACAACTAGGTTGGAACAAAAAGCCGCCAGCGCCAAAACTGCCAGCGGAAATTATCAACGGTATGACTAAGAGATACGTGGAAATATACAGCCTTATTACAGGAACTGAGTTAGATTAGCATTACGACATCGCCAAAGATATGACGCAACAAGGAAACTAAAGCACGATGAGACGCGAATGTCGTCTCAGAAAAGACGGAAATGATTAAAGCAAGGGTAGTAGTATTTTTAAAAGCCGACGTAATGGATCCGCAGGGTGTGGCAGTCGGACAGGCCTTGGACAGTCTGGGTCATCGCGGCGTAAAAAAGGTGCGCGTCGGTCGCGCTTTCGATCTGGATATTGAAGGACACGATGTCACGCACGCAGAATCTGAGGTGCGGCAAATGTGTGAGAGCCTGCTGGCCAATATGGTTATCGAGAAATATGAGATAACCATGGAACACGCCGAAGGCTGCGCAAGATGAAAACGGCAGTTGTTGTTTTTCCAGGTTCAAATTGCGAAGCAGACACCATCAGGGCCGTCGAGACTTTAACCGGCGCGTCTCCGGAAGTCGCATGGCACAAAGATCCGCTGCCCAGCGGAACAGACCTGGTTCTGCTGCCGGGCGGCTTTTCGTATGGCGATTATCTGCGGGCAGGAGCCATCGCGCGGTTTTCGCCGGTCATGCAAAGCGTAGTAGATCACGCACGCGCAGGCGGGCTCGTACTGGGTATTTGCAACGGCTTCCAGATTCTTCTCGAAGCTGGATTATTGCCCGGCGCAATGGTGCGCAACAGCAGCCTGCACTTCGTATGTAAATGGACCAACATTCGCACAGAGCGAACTGACCTGGCCTTCACGACCGGCATTTCACCTGTTATCCGAATCCCTGTAGCCCACGCCACGGGAAATTACTACATCGAGCCTGAAGGCCTCTGCGCCTTGGAAGAACGAGGCCAGGTTGTCTTCAGATACTGCGACGAATCAGGTAAAGCAACAAAGGACGCCAACCCAAACGGAAGCATAGGCAACATTGCTGGGATCTGTAACGAGCAGGGTAACGTACTAGGCATGATGCCGCATCCCGAACGCGCTATTTCCGCCGATTTAGGTTCTGAAGACGGGGCGCAAATTCTTCGCGCGGCTTTAGGCCTATCGGCAAAATTCGCTGTTTGATGTTGTTTAAAAGGCTACGGGAATAGAGATACGCCATGGCGCGAATACGACAGTCAGCCGGTAGCGAAGCTGGAATTTTGTCGCGTCAGGGCGAGTTGTTTTCCGGCGGTCCCCCGGAGGGTTTCCTCCAGCGGTGTAATCCCGCGTCTCGAGTGATACTTTTATTTCTAATATTGAGCGCCATTTCCGTTTGTGCCAGTCCGTTATTGCTGGCAGGTTTTTTTGCATTATCCATGGCGGTGGCAATCTTAAGTTTCTTGAATCTTGCCTCTATTTACAAGCTAATGCTGGTTCCTCTTTTGTTCATGGCGATACCGAGCTGGCTGGTTGCCGTCTGGTGGTATGAGATTCCCTTTTTTTCGGGAGTCCTTTTTTTTCTGCGAACCCTTGCCAGCGTAAGCGTGGCCAGCGTCGTTTTACACAGCATAGGTCTGCGGCGGGTGGGAGAAGTATTCGTGTGGCTGCGATTGCCGGTTGAGCTACGTCAAACCTGGACGATGATGGTAAGCCAGGTCGCCGGTTTTTCTGACCTCGTGACAGAAATGGCCTTGGCACGTAACGCGCGCCGTGTCAAACCGATCAGCGGAAACCAGGCGCGCCGACAGATCGGAAACCAGATGGGGATTCTGCTCGCGCGCACCTACCGGCGCGGGACCCAGCTCGGATTGGCAATGGAAGCTCGTCAGGTATTGCAACGGGGGAGCAGTCCGAACGCACCGCACGAGGCCATCTGGGCTGCCCGTGACTACAGTCTGGTTGCTGTAGGCGCTGCCGCAGCCCTTGTGGGAGCCTTATTGTGAGCGCACCACTTTTTAAACTGGATAACATCAGCCACGGTTTTCAAGCCGAATCAAAAGCGCTGGATTGCATCAATACCCACATTGAGGCGGGTGATTGCCTTGCGCTGCTCGGATGTAACGGCGCAGGAAAATCGACGCTGCTCCATATTCTGGGCGGATTGATAACCCCCACCGAAGGTAGCGTTCAATGGTGCGGCCGCGAAATCTCCATGCAACTTCTCAGCAGAGACAACGTCTTGCGCAGCGAGTTTCGCCGCAGTGTCGGCACCGTATTTCAGGATCCCGATTCCCAGTGGCTTTGTGATACGGTAAAAGACGAAGTGCTTTACGGCCCGTTGCAGATATGGCCCCCGGCCGAGGCACACGCAAGAGTCGCGCAGATAATAGAAATCATGGGCATAAACCACCTCTCTGAACAGCCGCCCTACGCGCTGAGCGGCGGCCAGAAAAGGCGTGTATCCTTGGCGAGCATCATTTCCATGGATCCAGATGTGCTGCTACTCGACGAGCCGACATCCAGCCTTGATGCCGCGACCACAGATTTCTTGGTGGACTGGCTGCGGGACTTTACCAAGCGTCCGGGAAAGACGCTCATCATCGCTACCCACGACCTCGAATTAGTCAGAGATCTGACTACCCGATGCGTGGTCATCACGCCATGCCACAAGCTGGCGCGAGAGGGAACCACCTCGGAAATATTATCAGACGAAAACCTCCTAAGACAAATGAACCTCCTGGGTCGTCGAAAGGTCTTCGCGCTAGGCGCGGCTTTGACATTCGACACAAATTACAGAAGGCATGAAAAACCGTAAAAATCAGAAAACCAAACATTGTAATGAGCTTATGCGGCAATTGCATTGACTACAATAAGAGTGTCTCTGTACCGCTTTCATATCATGAAGCGCTCCCTACGCCATATTTTGCCTATGTTAAGCTTCGCTGTCGCCTTGTTTGCCGGGGCCTGGCTGGTGCTTCCCCATGATGTTTGTCTGACGAAGATCCTTGTTACACAGGGCTGTGTTTGCCTGCCCGCTTCTCACGCGGTAATTGACTGCGACTGCTGCGGGCATACTATTACCGCCTGTGATACAGCCGGCGGAGATAACGACGCGCAATTTGCCCAGGATAATGGCGCGGGGGATTCTCCTCATCCTGGCTGCTTCTCAATCTCGTCCAGTTTTTATAAAGTAACAGGGCCAGAGCGGGCACCAGACGCGGCATTGATCACTAATTTAGTCGCACTATTGCCCGTGTTGCCCATTATAGAAAATAATACTGGGGCTACCTGCTTCCTCGATGAAGTAGAAATTAGTAATTCCTGTAAAACGGCCCTCTACAGGGACAACTGCGTCTTTTTAATCTGAATTCGTAATTTTCCGGCGCTCCTTTGCGCCGATGTGCGGGAAGTTTCCACCCCTGCTTTTCTCTCCCTGACTCAATTCTTTAATGAGTCGCCCCCCACCCGTATTTCTCCTGTTTGGAGATTGTGAGAGACCCATGAATTCAGAAATAGACCTAAAAAACTTTAGCGAAAACAGTTACACATCAGAGTCAAAGCAACAGCCCACTGGGCTGGTCGCGCCCCCAAGGCGCGTGTTTACTCGTTACATTTTGCCCCTGTTGTTGCTGGGCGGCTTTGCGGCTGTAGGCGCGTTCGCCTTTCGCGAAAGCTTCGTGCGACCAGTGCCCGTAATGGTGACCATGCCGATGGTCGCCGGTGTCACGTCAGATGTCCTTACCGGAGCCGTAGAAAGTAAAACCGTAGTTGCAGAGAAAACGTCTCTATTCCAGGCACCCGGCTGGATTGAACCGGAACCGTATCCGATCCGGATTTCAGCGCTTCGAATTGGCACAGTTAAATCAATTAATGTGCTCGAAGGCGAGACCGTGTCTTCAGGATCTGTGATTGCTCAACTGGTTGACGAAGATGCACGCCTGGCTCTCGATAGCGCCGAAAGCGCGTTGAAGCTGAAACAGGCGCGATATCAGGCCGCCATGGATCGTTGGAAAAACCCCACATCCCTGGTGGAATCCGTGGCCACGGCACGGGCCAGCGGTGCCATGCTGAAAGCAGAAGAACGACGCCTGCAGGAACTACTGGAACTGGCGGAAGTAGAGGCGAATGTCGGGATATCCCTCGGCAAAGGCGGTTACGAGGCGTCTCTAGAGACCCTGAGAAAAAAGACACAGTTTTCAGCAAGCCGAAACCAACTGGCTGAAACACAGGCGGAAATCAGCTTGAACAGCGCGACACTAAGCGCGGCCACGGAGCGACTCGCTCTGCGCATTGAGGACCGCGAGGCGCTGGAATCGGCCCATGCGGAATTTCTTGCGGCAAAGACAAGTCTCGAGATGGCGCAGCTTGATCTGGATCGATCCACAATATCCGCTCCCACCAGCGGCACGATAATGCGCCTCATGGTATCACCCGGGTCCATGCTGTCGAGGGAGATGGCGAACGGAATGGTACTGGCCACTCTTTACCAGCCCGACAAGCTTCAGGTTCGAGCGGATGTGCCCTTGAGTGAAGCCGCCAAGGTTCGGCCCGGCCTCGCCGCCGAAATTAAAGTCGAGGCGCTCCCCGACAGAGTTTTTAAGGGCGAACTCGTCAACATCGTCCCCGAATTCGATCTGCAAAAAAATATTTTGCCGGTAAAAGTTCGAATCTATGATCCGGTGCCGAGCCTCCGTCCGGAGATGATTGCAAGAGTAGAGTTTTTCCAGGGGGGCGGCAAGACGAGCGGCGGGTTAAAAAAGGGCGACGGGTCAACAACCGGATCAAAATTTAACCCGTCATCCGATGAAACCCTGCTGATCCCTGCGGAATTGCTTATGGTGGACGGCACTCAAACTTCGGTGCTTTTGGCCGGTCCGGACGGCTACGCCCATCGGCGCGAAGTTGCCGCAGGCAGCCCAGACTCCAACGGCTTGGTTGCCATCACCAAAGGCCTGCGGATTTCAGATAAGATATTGGTGTCGCCAGGGGACAAAGTTCAGGACGGCACCCCCATTAAAATTAAAGGATTGGCCAAAGATGGCGTTGATTGAACTTCTTAACGTGACAAAAAGTTATCGGAAGGGTGCGCAAAAAGTGACGCCGCTCAGTGACCTGAATCTTGAAGTCCAGGAAGGCGAGTTCGTCGCCCTGATGGGGCCCTCTGGCAGCGGTAAAACGACCCTGCTCAATCTGGTTGCGGGCATCGATCAGGCGACCTCCGGGCAGGTGATGGTGGATGGCGTCGATATAACTCGGCTGTCGCGGTCGCGGCTGGCGCGATGGCGGTCACAAAGCATCGGCTATATATTTCAGCTTTATCACTTGGTTCCCGTTTTGACGGCTTACGAAAACGTTGAGCTTCCGTTACTGTTGCACAACCTTTCGCGGCGGGATCGCCAACAGCGCGTAAATGTTGCACTGGAGGCAGTGGGTCTGCTGGAAAGGCACGATCATTACCCGCGCCAGCTCAGCGGGGGACAGGAGCAACGGGTGGCCATCGCGCGCGCAATCGTCACTAACCCGCGCATCATCGTAGCGGATGAGCCAACAGGCGATCTGGATCGGGAAAGCGCCGATCAAACCCTGAAGTTGCTTAGACGGCTGACCGACGAAATGGGTAAAACCCTCGTTATGGTAACTCACGATCCGAGCGCTGCCCAGGTCGCCAAACGTCTGATTCATCTGGAAAAGGGTGCCATTGTCGGCGCCGAAGAATTTAGCCAGGAGGCTATACCCGCATGATGCTGTTCAAATTACTTCATTACGCCTGGCGTGGTATAGGCAGGCAAAAGATTCGCAGCCTGCTCACCGTAATAGGGATAGCGGCGGCCATGTTCCTTTTCACGTTTATCGAAGGACTGCAAAGTGGAGTCCGTGCCGCCACCGAAAACACCGCGACAAACAATATGCTGATCGTGTACCAGAAAAGCAGGTTTTGTCCGGCGACCAGCAGTCTGCCAGAGCGTTACGCCGGCGTCATCGAAAAGATGCCGGAAGTGAAAAGCGTGCTGCCGGTTAAAATTTTCGTCAACAACTGCCGCGCTAGCCTAGACAGTATCACATTTAAAGGCGTGCCGGAGGAGGCCCTGTTGAGCGGGGTGAAAGCTCTTGATATAATCTCCGGTTCTCTAAAAGATTTTACAGGACACACTGATGGTGCCCTCGTCGGTAAGCGGCTGGCGGATCGGCGAGCTTTGGCCGTGGGTAATCGATTTAAGGTCGGCAGCGTGGACGTGCGCGTATCCGGCATTTTCCAATCAAGCGTGCCCGGAGAAGATAATGTGGCGTACAGTCACTTGGAGTTCCTCCAGCGAGCCAAGGGAGTAGACAGTTTGGGCCGGGTGACTCAGTTTGAGGTGGCGCTGAAATCCGCAGACAGCGCCGAGACCGTTGCAAAGCGAATTGACGCCAACTTTAAAGTGGATGAAATTCAAACGGACACCAAAACTCACAAAGCCCACTTGGCCTCCGCCACAGGCGATTTGCTGAACCTCATCCGGTTTACGCGGTGGCTGGGCCTGCTGTGTGTTGGGGTGGTGCTGGCGTTGACAGCAAATACCATCTATGTAATGGTGCAGGATCGGGTGCAGGAACATGCCGTGTTGCAGACCCTTGGCTTTGTCGGACATCAGTTGCTGTTTCTGGTCCTGGTAGAAAGCCTGCTGCTCTCCCTGATGGGGGGCCTGCTGGGAACCGGCATCGCGACTCTTGTGCTGAAATACGGAAATTTGGGAATGGGCGCAGAGGGAGTGCAGATAAGCTTTCTGGTGACGCCGTTAGTCATAGCTTTGGGGATAGCCGTCAGCGCGTTGACCGGTTTTCTTGCGGGACTTATTCCGGCAATACAGGCAGCGTCCGCGCCCATCGTTGACTCGCTGAGGAAGGTGTAGTCCCATGAAGCTGCTGCCTTTTGACTACGCCGCGCGAAACGCCGGACGCAACCCTGTCAGAACCATGTTAATGATCGCCGGCGCCGCAGGCGTGGTTTTCCTTGTCATACTTATGGGCGCATTTGTGCAGAGCATGGCAACGACTATGCGCAGCACGGGCGAGCCATTAAACGCGATAATAATGGGGGCCGGGTCTGAGGATTTTCTTGAGCAGTCGGAAATCAGTCCGGCGGTTCCGTCCATTGCGTCTGCAGCGATTGAGGGTATAGATGCCATTAATGGAAAGCCCGTACTTTCTCCGGAAATCCTCCATTCCGGCATTGTACAGGTCGCGGGTGGTGTTGCTGGCGATGATTCCCATAAGATTCTTGTTCGCGGAATCACCCCGGATGCGTTTCTGGTTCATCAGCAGGTTTATATTACAGAAGGAAGCTTACCGGGACCGGACGAAATTCTGGTCGGTGGTCTTGCTTCCACTCGCCTTGATCTGCCAGAGGCCGCTCTGGAAATCGGTAAAACGCTGGAGTTCGAAAACAAAAAGTGGACAATCAGCGGGAAATTTTCGGCACCAGGAACCGCTTTCGACGCGGAAATTTGGGCACCCCTTCAATCGCTAATGATCCAGACAAAGCGCGATACTTACAGTTGCGTCATAGTTCGACTGGAGACGTCTGAAAATTTCTCAGATGTCGATTTTTTTGTAAAGACTCGCCTTGATCTTGAACTGGCGGCGGTTCCGGAAACAACCTACTACAGCGGACTTGCACAGTTTTTTCGGCCCGTACAGATCATGGGGTGGGTGATGGCCGCGCTCATAATAATTAGTGGACTGTTCGGCGGGTTAAACGTTATGATCGCCGCGATATCCGGACGCACCAAGGAGCTTGCCTGCCTGGAAACCCTTGGCTTTAGCCGCAGAGCTATCGTAATTGCATTGTTGCAGGAAACGATGCTTCAGGTAGGAACCGGAACGCTTCTGTCTGTGTTTGGGGCGACTTTACTGCTCAGCGGGGTGGCCGTGAGATTTACCATGGGAGCTGTTGAGTTGAATGTGACACCGGATGTAGTTGTCGCCGGAATGGCCACCGGACTGGCTCTGGCGGTCTTTGGAACCCTTATTCCGGCGTTGAGATTCGCGCGGCGTCCGCTAATAGATCAGCTTAGATAAAAAATATTAACAAAAACCAAAGGAGATGAATCAATGTTGAACGTTACAAAAATGGCCGGAGTATTGGCTTTGGGATTGTTGGTCGGCTTGGCCGGATGTGCAAAAGAAAGCGCAGAAGGCACCGACGTTGCTGGGCATTCTGAACATGATGGCCACGATCACTCCGGTCATGATCATGACCACGCAGGCGAAGATCAGCCTGCGCCGTCCCCTGAATTGAAGGCGATTGTTCTGGATACTGGCGCGCCGACTCAGGTCGTTGGCGTTTCCCAGGCCCGCAGCAGCACCCCGGACGGCGAAGAAGTCACGGTGGAAGGCCGTTTGAAAGACTTTGTTGCTGGCAAAGCTGCTTTTACAATAGTAGACGGTAGCCTTAAATCATGCCTTGAAGAGGGCGATGAATGTCCCACGCCGTGGGATTATTGCTGCACAGCGCCAAATGAAGTGGCGGCAAAAAGTGCAACTGTGAAGCTTATTGACGCCGAAGGTAAAGTACTTAACGGCAACCTCAAAGGCGTCAACAGCATCGACAACCTCAGCACCGTGGTAGTAACCGGAAAAGTAGAAAAAGACGCCACCGGAAACATGACCATCGCAGCAAACAAAGTGTACCTGAAATAAGATAAGAACATCCGCAAAACGTGAGGGTGCAACTTCAGGAGTTAAATTTGAGGCTCTGGAAGTTGCACTCGAGCGGAGCGATGAAGTAGCATAGACGTCCCGCCTGTGTGAGTAGGCTAGACATTCCCGCCTATCCCAGACCCGCCCCCCAGCGCCGAAGGTGCATCGTATACCAGCCTGGGGCGAAGACCCAGGAATCCTTTCCCCATGAACACTCGGGAACATGGGTGACACTTTTGCGGGGTGCAGCGGAGCGTTGAAGTAGCATTGGCGTCCCGCCTGTGTCAGTAGGATCGAAATTCCCGCCTATCCCAGACCCGTCCCCGGCGCCGAAGATGCACCGCATACCAGCCTGGGGCGAAGTCCCAGGAATGCTTTCCCCAAACGTACCGGGCTGAAATCCCCGCGCGTCACCTCCTCACCAATTCCTGCGCTTTGCCTTAAATGCCGCAAAAATAATTCCGCTAAGTACCCATGCGGGAATACCGAGACCCAAATTCGCCTGCCTATATTGCTCCTGAATTCATATTTTACAGGAGCAATATCATGAAAAAGCAGCCGAAACCGCAAGCCAGCCGTACCCCCGTCCGCAGAGCAAAAAACACCCCTGAACTCGACACCCAGTCTGCCATCTGGCCGCCCCCGGACATTGACCCGACAGACACCCGCGCCCTGACCGCCGCCCTTCCCTGGAACCAGCCCTCCGAGATGGTGCCTGTTCCTTTTCAGACATTAGAGTCCGACGACGAAGACGACGATGGCCTGACCCCGGAGCAGCGCCGCGAACAATGGATGCGCACAGCTTCACCCGAAGAGATAGAATGGCTCAGTTGCCGCGACCTCCAATCAAAATGCACCGAATACAGTAGAAACAAACACCTTGGCAGCTACCAGCACACCATGTCCCGAACCCACCCCCGCGACACCACCGCCGGCATATACGTCGGTGCAGGCGAAGCTTTCCATAACGCCGTAGCCAAAGCCTGCGATAAAGGCCAGACCCCCGACAACAACGCCATAGAAATACTTCTTAAAGCTCAGCCATACCGAAAAGCTATCGCTATCGCCCCGAACCGCCAGCAACCCGTACCCACTTTCGGTCCCATGCAGCTACCCCAATCCCGCGACCCCGTCGCAGGCATGGATACGAAAATTTCAACCGAAACCGAAATTGAACCTCGCCCGACCCATTGGACCCCCGAAACCCCTGCCTCGCACATTATCTCCGGGGCAATTCACGACTTTGGCAACTACCTCTCAACCCTTATCGCCCGCCAAGTCGTTGCCATAGGTTTCATGGCAGACACAGAAGCCATCGCAAATGCCCGAAGCCTAGCCCGGACCCTGAAGGATTTTCAACATATCACCCACACCCAGGAAGAACGCAGCGCTCAGAAAGCACGGAAAACAAGTCCAGGACGCCCTTCCAAATCCACCCTGATCGATCCCGAAAAAGCCATCAGTCTCCGCCTCGAAATCGTGGAACGAAACAAAAAATACCAAAACAAAAAATACAAGGCCATAACCTTAACAGAATCAACGCCGGAGGCCGAAATAAATACCGAGTCTCCCACCCCTGAAGATTCTCGCCCAAACGCTTTGAAATCAGCCATAAAGGCCGAAATAAATACCAGCGGAGCAGAAAACGCTGCAATTGACAACGCTGCCGCAACTTAATAAGAGGGGAGAAGTGGAGCCGCTTGTCAGACTCGAACTGACGACCTACGCATTACAAGTGCGTTGCTCTACCAACTGAGCTAAAGCGGCGTGCGAATGCCCATTTAACGGAACTATCGAAAAAAATTCCAAATGCCGGACGGACAGAGGATTATACAGATTCTGACCGCCGGCGTTTAAACGGGCGGGGAATTGCCTTAAAAACAAAAAGGGGCTTTTTGCGCTGTGATCCGTCTAAAGTGCTTGCGCCGTTGTCACAGCCCTATTAACCAGAAGTGCAGAGTTTGGAAGTTGCTGTTTTTTAAGCAAACTCTGATTGAGTGAGGATAGTTTTAGTACAATGATGAGCCCGTTGAAGCTTTCAGTGATAGTATGTGGCGCCGCTGCCGGATTGGCGGTCGCTCCATATGTTGTAAAGCAGATCCTGCCGCCGGTTGGTTCTGCAGAGGTTACTTCTAATGCGCCCGAAGCGGGGGATGAGTCCCCCGTAAAGCTTGATCTTCCGGTTGCCGGACCCAATAATTCCACCGAAGCTATTCCATCTCTTGCCCTGGCTGCCCCAATTAAGCAGGAACCACCCGCGCGCCCGGAACTTCACCTTGCAGCGCCAGCCCTGCCGGTACCAGCCCCAGTTAAGGCGTCGGAGTCGGCGGTTGAGTTAACCTTGCCGTCCCTCACCAGCCCAAAACTTGCTTCGACCATGCCCTCTCCATCTTTTACCCCTGCACCGCCACCGCGACCGTCGCCAACTCCGGAAATGCCTTATCGTGGCGATGTGGAAACCGCTCAAAAGCTAATGCGCGACCTGGGCTTGAACACTGGCAAAATTGATGGTAAGCTGGGACCGAACACTAAAGCCGCTCTGGCTAACTATCAGGCGAAAGAGGGCCTGACTCCGTCCGGTGATGTAACGCAGGAACTGCTAACCCGCATGAAAAATGCTGTCGCAGCTCTGCCTGCGCCAACTCCGGCGCCAGAGCCCAAAGTAATTATTACTGACTCTGAAAATGCAAAACCTGCTGAAAAAGTGGCTTCTCTCTCCGACGCCGACGAACCGGATGCGGTTGTAGTTCGGAAAACGGAACAGGCAAAAGCAGACCAGAAAGTGAAAATCGAGTCCGCGAAGCCTAAAGTTAATCCCGGTCCCGTACCAACCCTCCAAAACAAAATTGATGTTAAAAAGCTCCAGGAGCAGTTGAAACAAGCCGGGACGTATGCCGGAGACGTTGATGGGAAATGGGGCGATCTTACTCGCTCTGCGATGCGGGATTTTCAGGGCAAAGCCGGCATTGAAGTGACAGGAAAACCTAATAAGGAAACTTGGCTGGCAATGCATTCCGGTATTGTAGCTCCAACCGGAGAGTCTGTCGAATCTGAGAAATCCTCCACGAGCAACGCGGTGGCATCTGCCGACAATATGCAGATTTCCGGCGTCGATTCCGAAATTGCCGCGTCCGGTCTGGTTGAGGAAGAAACCGTAGTTAACGTCAATGGCGACGGGGTATCAGATCCTGGCAATGCTAAACCTATTCCGACACCGTCCAGCGTTTCAGACTTAACGCGAAAAGTGGAAAAACAGGACAAAGCGACTGAGGTCGCCGCGGCCGGGAGTGACCGTGAATCACCGGCAGTAAAAGTTTCGTCGCCGCAACGTAATGCGGAAAAAGTTGATAAAGAATTTGCCGAGTTGGAAGAGCCAAATGATTTGGCGGTGGCAGAAGTCGATCGTGAAGATCAGATGGAGAAACTGCGCAAAGAAATCGAAGATAAGCGCGCCCAGATATTGTCCGTTGGCAACGATTCCACGTATGAAGTGAAAAAATACGCGCCGAAAATGCTGGAAACCGTAAACAATATGGTCGATAATCTTAAAATTGAATCTGTCAGCAACGATCCAGTGGAAGCGCGTTTGCGTCTAGACAAAATTGACGAAGAACTGGAAAAAGCCAAGCGGGAATCCATGAAAAAGAAGGCTGGAGACATGGTCGCCGAGGTGCGGGAGTCTTACGATCAGTTAAAAGCCCATTTCCCCGAGCGCATTAAGAGCCTTTCCCTTAAAAACGATGAGGAGAAAACACGTCGCGAAGAGCTGACGGAGCTTGTTGCCCGCTGCGACGTAGGTTTCGAGGCCATGGAAAAAGATTTTAAGAATGGCAAATACGATCCTATTTTCGACAACGGCGTTAAGTTTCGCGCAACAATCGACGACATAAGCACGGACGTAGCTGAAGTTTACGTAGAAAAAAAACTTGAGCAACGAGATGTAAAAAAGAAACTAAAGGAAGCTGATCTCAAAGAGATCAAGACACTTCAAAGCGATGAGAACCACGTAAAAGCTGCTGAAGTGCTCGAGCAAAGTGTATCGTCCGGATCAAAGAAAAAGAGCTGATAAAATGCTAATCAGTTTCTTGGATGCTAAGCCACCAGAATGACGAACATGCAACCGCATGAGGTTATAAAATTTGCTGTCGAAAAAGGCTTTCTGCCTCAGTCCCAGGCTGATTTATTGACAGAAGAAATTTCTATGTTTCCTGGCAGCAACGTGTTGTCTATTATGATGCGCCGCGGATTGCTGACGGTAGAGCAAGCCAGAGAATTGGATAAGGAGCCGGTCAGAGAACTGACCCAAGCTCCCGAAAATCATGATAATAGTGACCATGACGATTTTGATGATCTCGATTCTGCATTTATCACTCAGCCCGCCCCCCCTCCTCCCAGGCCGCTAGCCCCTGCTGTCAGGCCTGTTCGTTCAGTTTCGGACGCCCTTGGTGAAGCTCGAAATGCTTTACTTAAATCGGGTAACGTGCAATGCGCTGACCAGATTGTTCCAGATCCGTACCTTGAAAAACTGATCAGGATGGGCAGAGCGCGAGGGTGTTCGGATTTACACATAACTGTAGGAATGCCGCCCTATTTTCGTCTTCAGGGAATACTCGATATTGTTAGCGACGAACAACCTGTAACCGAGTCCCTGGCGCAGCGTCTGATCTATTCTGTACTTAACCCTGAGCAACGGGCTGAGTTTGAGAAACATCGGCAGGTAGATTTCTCCTTTGCGTGTGACCGCGCAGGCAGGTTCAGAGCCAATGTGTACCGTCAGCGCCTGGGTATGGAGGGAGCTTTTCGTTTTATATCTGAAACCGTTCCAACTCTTGCTGCTTTAAAACTTCCTGCCGTTTTGGAAAAACTAACAACCTACCCACAGGGTTTGAATCTAATAACAGGCCCCGGCGGCTGCGGTAAAACCTCCACCGTAGCCGCAATGCTGGAACATATTAACTGTAATCGGCACGAGCATATTATCACAGTCGAAGACCCAGTTGAAATCGTTTTTCAGCCAAAAAGCTGTCAGATTACTCAGCGCGAGGTTGGCACGCACACGGAATCATTTGCTTCCGCGCTTAGAACAGCACTGCGGCAGGATCCAGACGTAATTATGATCGGTGAATTACGCGACTTGGAAACGACATCCATTTCCATTACGGCTGCAGAAACTGGACATTTGGTTTTCGGCACCCTGCATACAGCAGGCGCAGCTCGCACAGTAGCGCGCGTTCTTGATGTTTACCCACCTGCTCAACGATCGCAGATATGCATGATGGTCGCGGAGTCACTTCGCGGAATCGTCAGCCAGCAACTGGTCCCTCGACGCGACGGAAAAGGCCGAGTCTGCGCAATGGAAATTCTGCTGGTTACTACCGGTGTTTCCCAGATGATTAAAGAGGGTAAAACGCATCAGCTCGTCTCTCATATGCAGGCCGGTCGTAAGCTTGGTATGATGTCGTTGGACGACGCGTTAATGGATCTTTTTAAAGAGGGCATTATATCCGGAAATGTGGCGTGGTCTTATGCGGAAAATAAAAGCATTTTTGATTCACTAAGGGCCCAATCATGAGTCCAGCCCGGAGGGTAGACCCTCTTTTTGACCGTATGCTGAGTCTCGGCGCGTCGGATTTGCATCTTCACCAGGCTGAAACTCCGAAGGTGCGGGTGCATGGCACAATGAAATCCCTTACCGAATTTACCCCCCTGAACGCGGGTGAGATGGTGGCGCTCATGAAGGAACTGTGCGTCAACCGATGGGCGGAATTTGATAAAGGAAACGATTTGGATTTTGCCTGCGATTTTGGCGATAAGGCGAGATTCCGTGCTAACTTTAAAAAGCATTACGGCGGCTACGGCGCCGTGTTTCGGGTTATTCCGAGCCACGTTCTAACATTGGAAGAGCTCAACGCGCCGCCAATTTTAAAAGAATTTGCAGAATATCGATCAGGCCTGTGCCTCATGACCGGTCCGACCGGAAGCGGCAAGTCCACTACATTGGCAGCAATCATTGACCACATTAACTCCACGCAGCGACGAACAATCCTTACTATCGAGGAGCCCGTGGAGTTTGTGCACAAGTCGAGAGAGTCTGTTATTATCCAGCGGGAGATTGGCACTGATGTTTGCGAGTTTAGCGATGGTTTGCGGGGAGCCCTTCGTCAAGATGTCGAAGTAGTTCTTGTAGGCGAAATGCGCGATCTTGAAACTATCCGTCTCGCTGTCACCGCTGCTGAAACCGGTCTGTTGGTATTTGGGACTTTGCACACAAACAACGCAATCAAGACTATTGACCGCATTATTGACGTGTTCCCCCCTGATGAGCAGTCAGCGGTGCGGGAGAGCCTTGCAATGGCATTACGGGCGGTGTGCGCTCAACAGCTCCTGCCTACAGCGGACGGTAAAAGCCGTGTCGCTGTTCACGAAATTCTAATACAGAATCGGGCAGTATCAAACCTGATCAGAGAAGGAAAAACAAATCAGATCGCGCAGGCCATGATGTCCGGCAAGGCTCAGGGAATGCAGCTCCTCGACGATGGACTCGAGACCTTGGTGCGGAATAAAGTCATCACCGGCCAACAGGCATGGATGAAAGCTTCAGATAAGGAGCGGTTTCAGGAATGGCAGGTCTGAGCGCCTACTACCTTGTCAATTGATGGTCGTCTCACCTGATCGGTATCGTCGTAAAAGAAGTTTCTACGGCGAGAAGTAAAACCGGCGTCAACTATCAAGCGCTCAATTTCTGCAGCATCGAGGGCAAATACCGTCCCAGCGGCGCTTACCACGTTTTCTTCCATCATTGTGCTGCCCATATCATTGCATCCATAAAAAAGTGATACCTGTCCCACTTTACCACCCTGAGTGACCCAGGATGATTGGATGTTGTCTATGTTGTCTAGATAAAGCCGGGCAACGGCAGTCATTTTTAGGTATTCAAAACTGTCAACGGTGTCACACTGAAGTCTTAACTCCGGTGACTGTTGGTAGGTCCAGTTGATAAAAGCGGTAAATACGCCGGTTTCATCCTGAACCTCCCGAATACGGCGGAGGTGTTCCACCCGCTCCTCCAGAGTTTCGACGTGTCCAAACATCATAGTCGCGGTCCCCCGCATTCCAACGGACGCAGCCGCTCGCATTACCTGGAGCCATTCCTCAGTAAGGCATTTATTTTTAGTAATAGCCGTACGCACCCGATCAACCAGGATCTCCCCGCCCCCGCCGGGCACGCTGTCAAGGCCCGCGGCATAAAGGCGACCGAGAACTTTCTCTACTGGCATTTTGTTAATTTGGGAGAACCAATGAATCTCAGGAGGAGAAAACGCATGGAGATGAATACTAAACTTCGTTTTAATATGCGAAAGCATCTGTTCATACCATTCAAGTTTGAACTTTGGATGCAGGCCACCCTGAAGAAGAATCTGTGCGCCCCCGGCGGCAATTAGCTCTTCGATTTTCTGATCGATTGTGTCCTGATGCAGGACGTAAGCTTTATCCTCGTCCCACTGTTTCGCATAAAACCCACAAAAGTCACAATCTGCTGCGCAGATGTTGGTGTAGTTGATATTTCGCTCCACGATGTAGCTTACGACATTTCTGGGATGCTTTTCCATACGGACCGCATGGGCGGCTGCCCCCAACGCTGTGAGGTTGTGGGACTGGAGGAGAGACAGGCAGTCACTATCGCTTAGCCGCTGGCCGGCGACGGTTTTTTGTAAAATTTGTGGAACTGTAGGAAGGCTGGTCATATTGCATAAAATTTACGGTCTGTATTTTTCTCCATTCAATTACCGATGCAGTTTGTTAGGGAATAACTGCATCTTAGCGCGCTAAAACACAAAGTCGCGTCCGCGGCAATTGACAAACATCTTTCCTGGTTCCTTTCTGAAATTGTGACTTCAATGACTGATACAAAATTAGATACGTCAGGACCTCTGGCGAGATTGACCGGCAGGCGTCCGGAACTGGCTCAATTGTCGGATGAAGAGCAGACGCTTCGAAGTGAAATTGACCTGGAAAAGCTACCGAGGCATATTGCCATCATAATGGACGGTAATGGACGTTGGGCTCAGGAACGTGGGCATGATGATCGGATTCGCGGCCATGAAGCGGGCAGTGAAAGCGTGCGCTTCGCAGTGAGGGCGTGTGGAGAATTAGGAGTCGGTGCCCTCACCCTGTATGCATTTTCTGTAGAAAACTGGCTGCGTCCGAAAATTGAGGTTGCTGCGCTTATGGAACTGCTAAAGAATTTTCTTTTGCAGGAAGCGGATGAAATTAGGGATAATAACGTGAGGGTGGTAGTATCGGGCCGTGCGAATGATTTACCTGATTCCACCCGGCGAGTTCTAGATCAATCAATAGAAGATAGCTCGGCCAACACCGGGCTTATTCTTAATCTGGCTCTTAGCTATGGTGGTCGTACAGAAATTCTAGATGCAGTTAAGCAGATAGCCAGAGACGTTCAAGCGGGAGTTTTAAATCCGGAAACCCTTTGCGAAGAAGACATCGCGCTGAGGCTTTATCACCCCGAGATTCCTGACCCCGACCTTTTGATTCGGACTAGTGGCGAAATGCGGGTGTCTAATTTTCTGCTTTGGGAAATCGCATATACGGAAATCTTTGTGAGCCAAGTCCTGTGGCCCGACTTTCGTCGAAAACATCTGTTTGAAGCAATTCTAAATTATCAACGTCGCGAGCGAAGGTTCGGGAAAGTGATGGTAAATTGATGGGTAAGGCACAATCTCGGGGTCGCATCGCGCTTTTTATGATCGGTACCTTGCTGCTTTGTCTTCGATTTGATCTACTAAGGATTACTGTTCTGCCAGTCATTACCGCAGGGCTTGGGGTGATTGGTGCCCGGGAGCTGCACCGAATGGCGAGAAATGTTGGGGCAAATTACTCCTTAGCGCTAAGCGTGGTATTGGCCGGTGGAGTTGTGCTGTTAGGCGCTGCCGATTTAACCCTTTACGGTCAACTACTGCCTGTTGCGTTGACTGGTGCTATGATTTTCATATTTACTATGCAGATGAGTAGGTTTGGAATTCCGGGGGCTCTAACAGGGATTTCAGCCAGTATATTGGCGCTCCTTTACGTAGCGGTGCCGTTGAGTTTGGCGTTGCAAATCTTGCAATTTGACAGGTTATTTCTGTTCTTTGCACTTGGGCTTATCTGGACTGCGGACTCTGGAGCGTATTTCGTAGGACGAGGATTTGGAAAAACAAAATTTGCGCCTACGCTCAGCCCAAAAAAAACCGTTGAGGGTCTACTGGGCGGGGTAGTCGCCTGTTGCGTCGTTGCGCTTCTGTTTATAATTATAGTTCCGGATGTATCGTTTAATTACCCAATGTCGCAAATCCTGCTATTAGCCGCGGTCATTGGAATCGCAGCGCCTGCGGGAGATTTGGCTGAGTCTGTATTAAAGCGCGATAGTGGCGTGAAGGATAGTGGGCATGGTCTCGGAGGTCACGGTGGTGTTTTGGACCGCATTGATTCAATGTTCTTCTGCATGCCTATCTACTACGGGTATTTGCGCTTCTTTGTGTGGCCATGGGTCGAATTATGAGTATGACTACTTAGAAGGGGGGATATTATACGGCGGCCAACGGCTCCTGCGCGGTCTTCAGGCCGGTTCGAGTAACAAGAATTCTATCTTGCAGCGCACCACAACCCGTTATGTGCTCGAAAGCGGTTACAGGATTCACGTAATACTGCTCTCGCATATTAACCACTATTTGAGCGATCAATATATCGTTATCCTGTTTCCATTGCAGGTCGGATATAGACTGTTTAAGGTCGCGCTGAACAACTTTATTTCGACCGCTAAAGGCGACTTGCCAGTCGTCGGCTAGAGCAAACGCCTCTAGTTTCTCAACGATTAAATCAGCGGAAACAGATAAGTTGCGCATCGGGAATTGAAGTTCATAAGACGCCGTTTCAAGACTTGGCACAAGTGCCACCGAACGCAATGCAATTTCTTCAACTGCTATCCATTCTAAGCCGGCCAAAAAAATTCCCTGCAACTTTTGAAGCAATTGATCGGGAGCATAAAACTCTGTAAAAACCACATCCACCAGATCTCCTATTGTGGAAAAAGCCATTGGCAGGGGAGGAGCAAAAGTCATTTTGGGCGTTTGATTAAAGCCTTGAGAATATGCGACGTTAATTTGAGCGCGGCGAAATATTAATTGCACAATTTTTACGAGGTCCAGATGCGAGACGAAACGTAGCGTCCCAGTTTTTGTAAAAGTAAAACGCATTCGCTGAACGGGTTCTACGGCAACGGCGGCGCGTTCCTTTGCTGCAGGTGCATAATATTCGCCATCCTCCCGAACGCTCAGCAGATTCTTAACTTCTTTAAAATCACAGACTTGGCAAGTAGCACACGGAGCCGTACTGCAATCAGCAGTGATTTTAACTAGCTCGCTTTTGGTCTTTTCTTTCCATAGAAATTTTTTTCCCAGACTAGCATCGATATGATCCCAAGCAAAAGTTTCATCTTTTCCACGTTCACGATTCGCAAAAAATGTCGTGTCTATACCGCAATCAACAAATGCCTGCTGCCACATATCGAACCGCATGTGCTCTTTCCAATTATCGAACTTGCAGCCAAGTTGCCAGGCGCGGTGAATTACAGCACCCATTCTCCGGTCTCCGCGGCTCAACGCTCCTTCGATAGCGCTTTCCATTACGCTGTGCTTTTTTAAGCTGACATAACGGCGATTAACGCGGCTTTGGATATAATTGTATTTGCGAGTAAACTCCTCCAGCGTCGGCTGCGCATGCCATTGGAATGGGGTCTGAGGCTTTGGAATGAACGGGGAGAGGCTAATGTTCAACTGAAATTGCTTGCCGCAGTACTTATTTCCCAGTTCAACTGCCTTGTTAGTAAGGTCAACAATGCCCTGAAGATCGTCGTCCGTCTCTGTAGGCAAACCACACATAAAGTAGAACTTCAGTGTACGCCAACCGCGTTTTAATACTTGTTCGATTGTTTCAATAAAACGCTCTTCGTCCACTGCTTTATTAATGACCTCTCGGAGTCGGGCAGTTCCTGCTTCCGGCGCGAATGTGAATCCGCTTTTTCTGCCGCTACCGATTTCATCCGCTAAGTCTACATCGAAGGCGTTGATACGAAGACTGGGCAGCGAGATCGCGATGTTGTCATCAACTAGTTCGTTTCTCAGAGTCCTTGTTAGTTCGAGAATTCCAGAGTAGTCTGCGCTGGAAAGACTCAGCAGAGAGATTTCATCATAACCGGTATTTCGGATTCCTTCGCGGGCGATATCCACGATTTGCTGCGGCGACCGTTCCCGCAGTGGGCGGGAAATCATTCCGGCTTGGCAAAAGCGGCAGCCGACCATGCAACCTCTTTTAATTTCGATCGCGAAGCGGTCGTGAACCACTCGCATTAGGGGAACTACAGGCCGCGTGCAGCCAAGGTCGTCGCGCACGTCGAAGTTACATTTTTTAACGATTTCAGGGACGTCGTCGCGCGTGCGTGTCACCTGCGCCAACGTTTTATCCTCATTATAAGCAGCCTCGTAAAACCGGGGAACGTAGACACCAGGGATTTGAGCAAGGCGAAGTAGTAGCTCTTCCCGTATTATACCGAAACGGCTTCGGTTTGCCGCTGCCCCGGAAAAATCTTTCCAAGGTCCTGGCATATCAAAATCGGAGTTGACGAATGTTGGGACGGCCTTGCGCTTGGCACGAGTGCCATCTCCAAGATAGTGATAAGTCTCTGTGGCTGAAGAAGAATGTTCGCGCGCGGTTTTAAAATGACCGCTGCTATACCTCCGGGACTGGCGCACAGCTTCCATAATCTGCAGCAACGCCCATTCACCGTCGCCGATCACGTACGCATCAATAAAGCTGGACATGACCTCTGGATTAAAGGCTCCGTGACCGCCCGCTATTACGATTGGGTCATCCTCGCTACGATCTTTCGAAAAGATTGGGATGCGCCCAAGGTCTAACGTGTTAAGGATGTTAGTATAGTTCATCTCGTGTTGGAATGTGAAGCCTATAATATCCGCATCAGATAGAGGTCGTTTGCTTTCCAGCAGGTATAACGGCAGATCGTGTTCACGCAGCTGCGCTTCAAAATCCGGCCACGGAGCAAATACGCGCTCGCATTGAAAGCCGTCGATTCGGTTGATCTTCTCGTAGAAAATTTTAAAGCCGTGGTAGCTCATGCCAATATCGTAAACGTCTGGAAAAGCAAGGGCGAGTCGAACTTCCACATCATCGTCAGGCTTAACGGTCGTGTTGAACTCGCCGCCGATATAGCGAGCAGGCTTGTCAACCTTTTGAAGCAGCCGCGGAAGCTGATCAATTATGCGGGCAGCAGAATTAGTGCTTCCCGCCCATACCCAATTATTCTTCATCATATCAGCTCCGCAGTCTTTTATAAAGTCTTCCCGCTTTGCCGGAAAGGTTTCTCAGATTAAGTGTTGGGTATTTGCCAAAAATGATCAACAGAATGATAAAAATGATACCTAATTTCTTGTTAACCAAGAAAATTCCAAGAGCCATTGTCCACCCCAGCCAAGAAAGTCTTCGCTCTGGCGATATCACGGGCAAGTGGTAGTCTGATTCTAATGGCTCTACGTCCACTTCAATTTCTGCAGTTTTGCCGAGATTACTAGATTCCGCAGAGCCGCTGGCTGTTGAAGGCGTATGGATTGAGTCGGTGTTTTTCATGAGAGTTTTAGCCATATCCAAGCTTAGATAAGCACTTCGTTATATTCTGGCATAGCACGAACATTCCACAAGGTGCAAGCTTGATTTGGAAGCCGTCTTGATACAACTCGTTGTGTTTCTTAATAATTTGGCCTACAAGTAGTGTTGAAGCAGCAGGTTAACAGCTGAATAAAGGAATCCAGGTTTAATTAAACATAGGCTGTAACCTGCGCGGACCTCGTTATGGCGACGTTTGCGATAAGTCGAGGTCGCCAAAACAATGCAAAGTATGCTAAACCATAACGTATTAGTTTTGAACCGCCACTGGACAGCCGTCCACGTGACAAGCGCTCGACGTGCTTTGGTGTTGTTGTATGGCGATCACGCTCGTGTAGTCGTAGACGATTACTCAACTTACGACTTTGAAACATGGCGAGAACTAACGGAAGTCATGAGCCAAGTAGAGAAAATCACAACTCCGACTTTTGAAATCGCTGTGCCGGAAGTCATAATGTTAACGCAATTTAATCGTTTTCCGCCACGGCAGCTCAAGTTTTCCAGGCGAAATATTTATCTGCGGGACTCACATACCTGCCAATATTGTGGAAAGATTCCTCATAAAGAGGAATTGACGATCGACCATGTCTTACCTAGAAGTAGAGGGGGAAAAACAACTTGGGAAAATGTGGTCTTAGCGTGTATCCGCTGTAATATGAAAAAAGGTAGTAAATTGTTACAGGAATCCGGTTTGCGTCTTTTGAATCATCCGGTTAAACCCCATTGGCTGGCTTGTTCCCAGTTTCATCAGAAGCTACCTGCCAGCAGCTTATGGCAAAAGTTTCTTGATAGGGCCTATTGGGACACGCAACTGGATGAGTAAGCTAATTACCATTGGTTTTCATTGTCATATTTGAAGAGGATCTTAATTTGAAGATACACATGAAGCGTTTATCCGTGCTCGTTATTACGCTATTAATAATATCAGCCGTCGTCAGTGCGCAAACTGGCCCCGGACCGGCTGCGGAGAAAAATGAAATCGCAGTTCAAACCTCTCCGCCGACGTCTATATTTGATGCCGAAGCCGCAGCGCGAATTTGGAATATAAAGCCGGCAAAAGACGAGACATCGGCATCAATGCATGCACGAGTCAGCAATATGTTGAAAAAAATGATCGAGAACAGCGACAAACTCGATTACGACACATCATATTGGCGGCTTCTGGCGTTCGTGCGAGAGGTGCCTTGGAATAAGCTGACAGATTATCGTAAAAAGTGGTACCTCGATCACATGCCGAACCCGCGACTCACCGATGAGCAGCGCCTGTTTGTGATTGAAACGCTGAAGCAAAAACCTCTGTATGAAATGACGCCCAAGGAAGTGGATGTGTATCTTGGGTATATGCGCGATGCGGAACCGAGCCTGCGTAAAAGAGTTGTAGCATTGGCACGTCAGAATCTGGGACAGCCATATGCGATTTACCTGCTGGGGGAGTTTCCCCGAGAAGTTTATGACGCGGACCCAATGTTCTGCCTTGAAAAAGGCGATTGTGTCGTGTTTAGCGAGCATATGTACGCAATGGCACTGGGCCATGATTGGCCAAGCTTCTATGATTGGCTGCAGAAGATTCGCTACAAGGATGGTGTTCCTGGCATGGTTACCCGGAACCATTTTACGGAAGCGGATTGGGACATCAATAACGACTGGTTGATTCAGGATGTAACGACAGAATTAGGTGCCACCACAGTAACCGAATATACGGAGAAAATCGACAGGGCCAGGTTCTTTCGAAACTTTGGCGTTGGTCAGGATATTCCTGTGCAGCACTTGGAAGATGAGTATATACCCGCAGAAGCGATTGCCAGCGTGGTGGATAAACTTCAGGACGGAGATTTTGTCAACATTGTACGCGGGGTTGGCAAGGGCGTATGGGTAGGGCATGTGGGTCTGATTTCTCATGGGAAAGATGGAACTGTTAATATGATCCACTCGACCGAACCGAAGAGCAAGGAACAGCCTATTATGGAATACGTAAACGATAATCTAAAAAAGAATGTTGATCGCCGAAAAAGAGGGTCTGCCGAATTCCAGGGAATGAAATTTCTGCGCTTGCGAGCCGAAGATCTTGAAGCATTAATCTCGGCGCGCAGCTCGCCTACCGTTTCGGCTGACAATAATAGTACAACGAAATCGCTGACCCAGTGATGAATGCTGGTATAGCCAGTTCATTTGCCGTAAATGACGTGGTGGCCGTAGTGCTGGCAGCGGGGCGGGGTACCCGTATGGGGAAACTTACTGAGACAGTTCCAAAGCCACTGGTGCCGGTGCTTGGAAAGCCAGCGTTGCACTGGGTTTTGGGTGGATTATCATCAGTTGGTGTGCGACGTGTTGTTATAGTCACCGGGTATTTGTCAGAGCTAGTTAAGGAGGCCACTGTGGGTTTCGGCGGGAATTCCCTTGATATAGTCTTTGTTGAGCAGAAGTATCAACTGGGCACCGCGGACGCATTGAAACTAACCCATGCCGTTGTCGGAGGAGCTCCGGTTTTGCTGGCGTTTGCCGATATAATGACATCGCCAGAAAATTACCGAGCCTTACTACAGCGTTTTTTTGAAGACAGCTGTGATTTGACAGCAGGGGTGCGGAATATGGGCGATCCATATCGTTCGGCGGCTGTTTACGTGGACGACGCGAATAACATTTTAAATATCATTGAAAAGCCGGAAAAGGGTAAATCTGCTACGCGCTGGTCTCATGCTGGAATGTACTGTTTTTCCAACATGATTTTTAGCTACCTTGAAAAAGTTCAGCCATCGGCTCGCGGCGAGTATGAAGTGACAGACGCGGTTAAAATGATGATTGAGTCCCGACAGAAGTGTCGAATGGTAGAGTTCCACGGATACTGGAAAGATCTCGCCACTCCGGAAGATGTGGCGGAGGCGGCAAATTTGATGAGTAAGTCAGCACACACTGCAGACGCCTAGTGCTGAGTCAGCGAGCTCAACATTCGTTTACTAGGGGCAATTTTCCGCTGCTTAAGACTGAGCACGGTACTCCTACTATTAGCGTTCTGACAAATGTCTATGCTGACAATAGATCTTGGCAACGATACGGGTCGTATCTCACTATCACACGATTGCATATGTCATAGTGGGATCAGCAGTTGAAAATCAATACGTTGGCACGAGTACGGTTCCTTTTAATTATCACCGATGCAGCGATTATTGAGATACTACTCGCGTGCCTGCTACATGATCGTAAATTGTGCGCTTTTGCACATCAAAGATAGCGATTAAATATCCGAAGAGAAATAGGAACTGAGCAACTTGGGCAATCGATGATTCCGGCAACATCATGCCTGGAAGTTGCAATATGGCTGGCGCGATAGCTCGTATAACTGCCTGACTGAAACGAACCTGGCTGCCATTCTGTGCGACTACCCGGACTCTCAAGGCCATTTTACCCAAGGTTGCCCCAAATTTTCCGATTAGAACTCCATCGTACAACACTCTAAACACCAATGTACCAAGCATAAAAGGGCGCAATGCAGTAAGCAAGTGTTCAGGGGATTCTCTGAAATTTTGAACTGCTGTAGTGAGAAGTTCTAGGTCGGTGGTAAGGGCAACAATAACCAAAAGAACCACTGATTCTACTAAGTTATCTATAATTTTTGCGGCTGCTCGGGAAATGATACTTGCGTAAGGAAGTGCGACCGTTCCAGACAAGCTGGTAAAGCCAGACGCATCTTTATAAGCATCAACGGGCACGCCATTTACGAGTTGCCCGGCGGATTGATAATGACGCGCTAAATCTGCGTCGCAGTTACGACAGAGTAACAAATTCCCTAATTTAATTCCGTCATGCTCTCCAGTTGGATTACGTCCACACTGGGCACAGGATGGGTTAACTGATTCTGACATAACCGAATCTAAATCATTATTTAGACCAATGGTATTTTGAGGCAGGGAAACGGAATGCGACCCGGACAGAGGCGGCAAAGCCGGACTGATTTTTACCAGTCCGGCCTCCCGCGTGTTTTCAAGCGGCTGCCAATTGTCCATGCCATCCTTCCAGACGAGGGTCTCGCTGTTGATCCGGCCAATATTAACCAAATCCTGGAATTCTTCATCGCTAAGAGGACCTTTTTGTCGGTCACCTTCCGCATAATACCAAACCATTGTCAGTCGCTCTGCCTGTTCAGGAATTTTGTTTTATTTAGCTTCAAGCAGCTTCGCAACTGCAGCGTCCAACTCTTCTCCGCGAAGATCCACCGCGCTGATTTTTCCTTCTTTATCTAGAAGAATAGTCGTGGGGTATTTCATCACGCCATAAGTTTTCTGAACTGAATCTGCTTTGTCGCCGCCATCGAAAACTTGTGGCCATTGGAGGTCTTCCGCTTCAACAAGTTTCTGAAGATCTTCAATGGCTTCATCGGCAGAAAGGCCAATAATTTCGAAATTCTTATCTTTATTATCGGCGTAAAGTTTTTTAACATTAGGCAATTCAGCGATGCATGGACCACACCAGGTTGCCCAGAAGTCTAGAAGAACGACTTTACCCTTTAAATCCGAAAGCTTGATAGTTTTATTATCACTGGTCGTTGCGGTGAAATCCGGAGCTGTTTCCCCAACTTTTATTTTATCCCAGTTGGCTGTCCGCTCAACAACACTGCTGAGTTGTTCCTGCAACGTCGAAAATAGGAAGCCAAACTCGCCGTTTGGATACTGTTGCAGATACTTTTTGGTCTCTTCCAAAACGGTCTTCATTGCATCAGGGGATGACATACTCAGCGTACGCAGCTTTGAAGCAATGGGAACAGCCATCTCAACGTCATTTTTTAAAATTGTTAACTGCTCTGCCTGCAGTTTTGTATTACTTTCAAGTTTCGTTTCGTCTGTAATTGCAAACTTGATCGGCGTGTTTCTCGCCGTAATTGCGAGATTAACGTTGGTGCTAATAGATTCTGTTAGGTTTTTCTCGGTCGAGAAAATGGCGGTGCGCGTTAGAACAGGAGTTGTCTCCTGATTAACTTTTGCAACGGTTTTCAGATCCACACCTTCCCGGGTAGTAACAGCCTGACCTTCTCCGGGAGCGTTAGTTATTGGAAGTGAAATCGTAACCGAACTGGTGCCCTCTGCTGGTGGCGCGGCAAAAAGCGTTTCCACAGAAAAGGTAGGAAAAGCAGAACCTGAAAGCCCGGCTTTTTCAAATTCTTCCTGACCTGTCGAACCTGTCAGGGGCATTTGGAATGTAAACCGGGGACCCGGCGTCTGTGTCTGGCCGGCCGTCGTTTCCTCAGATGCCGTAAGTGCGGCATAGAGCGTTAAAGTGTCACCCGTTTTTTCCAGCACTGTGATGCTGGTCATAATGTCCATATTTTCAGACTGGTCTTGACCCTGACCTGCTCCACTCATTGCAACGCTGCCTTTGGTGCTGTAGAGGAGCTGGTCGCCTGCCTCCAGATTAAATGCCGCTTGGGCTGAACCTGTAGTTGAGTCCGTCGAAGTGGCTGTGGCCGTTGTGTCTTGCGCCTGCGCGACAGCAGCGGCAAACATTGGTAGAGCGGCTACTAACATATAAGGTAGCCATTGGTTGCTGCGAATTCTCATGCGTATTCTCCGTAAGTGATAAGGCGCTTTTTTAGCCTCTACAACATGTTGAGCAAGATTTTGACCAAAGGCATTGAAAATAATGGCTCTTATATGGAAACGAAAAGATCAGGATGATGAGTTTTACACTGCGAAACCCGGTGGGGGCAAGGGCCCGTCTATTAGTCAGCCTTCGGAATCCTTTGTAGAAACGGCACCTCAGGATTCGGTTTTTATGCCGAATTCGACCTCTGATCTACTCAAAGATGTGGATGTAAGTGCGTCAGAAAAGTCCATGCAACCATCACGACCGGGCGAAAATGCACAGCAGAGCGGACTTTTCGGGCGACTAAAGTCTTCACTTGGGCTGCGCATTGAAAAAACCAAGAATGAATTCGTCGGTAAAATCAAGGAAGCCATTAAAGCGGCCGGCAAAGTGGATGAACACCTTATTGACCGGATTGAGGAAATACTGATCGGCGCGGATGTGGGGGCCGAGACAACCATGCGAATTGTGGCGGAGATGAAAGAGTTCGAAGCACGTGGTGCCTCGCCCGATGAGCTTCTGAAAAGTTTCAAATCTCAATTGCAGTCCATACTTGGAACGGAAACCCACCTCCTTTCTCTGGGCGATCATAAACCTCACGTTTTTTTAATTATCGGAGTAAATGGCGTCGGGAAAACCACTACCATTGGAAAACTGGCAGCCGAGTTTCAAGCTAAGGGCTTAAAGACCTTGATTGTGGCGGGGGATACGTTTCGAGCTGCTGCGGTAGACCAATTAAAAATATGGGCGGACCGCACAGAAAGCGGTTTTCTTTGCAAACCGATGGGGGCGGACCCAGCAGGTATTGCTTTTGACGGGATTCAAAAAGCCGTTCAGGAAAACTATGATGTTGTGCTGATGGACACGGCTGGACGTCTGCATACAAAAGTGAACCTCATGGAGGAGTTAAAGAAGATTACCCGGGTAAGTGAGAGGGTGATGCCTGGGGCACCGCACTCGACGCTTTTAGTGCTGGACGCGACGACGGGGCAAAATGCTATCAGCCAGGCGAAAGTTTTTTCAGAATCCATTCCCGTGACAGGTCTTGTAATGACAAAGCTGGACGGCACGGCCAAGGGGGGCGTGTTGATTGGTGTAAGAAACCTGTTTAAAATGCCAGTCGTGAAAATTGGAGTGGGCGAAGGCGTGGACGACTTGCGGGATTTTGATCCTCGCGAATTTGTAGACGCGCTGTTTGACGATTAGGCCTGATTTTTTTAAACTGTTACGTTGGGGGACGAACAACACGTAGCCACTTTACACTGATTGCTAACTTAGCACTGCACATTCTATATTTTTAATTTCGCAAAAGGTTTTTAACTCTTCCACCCAGTCGCCGTATACGCCGTGGATGTGGTTGCAATGAAACCCGTTGATGAAGGTTTCCGGGCTGCAGTCTAATTTCGCGAAGGCGTGAGGCCAGTTGTCCTGCACGCCTGTGGCCAATTGCTCGTCTTTCTCATCCCCAAAGCTGACAAATTCACCCTGAACAATGGCCATTCTATAATTCCCTGGACCTCCACTTCGGGTAAGCCTGGCCAGAGTTACGCGGCCCGGCTGAGCTATATGATAGACCGATGCGCCGCCTGCAGGAAAATAGAAACCTTCGGGACGGAACTCCGTGCGCGCAAGATTAACACCCGGATCGAAGCTTTTTCCAGCGAAGTACGTGGCGTGTTCGCCGCTGTTGCATAGGTCCCACACGCCCAAGTCTGCATGATAGTGACGGATATCCGCAAACAATACCGGGGTGTTGGCAATCATTTTAAAAATTTGCATGGTCAGCGCGGCATCCATGTCAGCCTCAGTGCTGCAAACGATCATCTCCTTAGGCTTGCCATCGGGGCCGTATGGATCATTTAGGAAAGCTTCTGCAACATCGGCGGTGGCATAGTGTTCAGTCAGCTCACGCTGTCCTTTTATGCCACAAAAATCATACTTGAACTCGCGGCAGAGATCGAGCGCTGCATAATACATGGCGATTTGCCGGCGCAGGAGATCTTCCGTCAGGAGCATTTTTGCGCCGGGGGCCGTCCAGTGAATTTTTCGGACTGTCTTGTTGAGATAGTCGAATGCCTCGGAAACTCTTGATTCAGACAACGCTAACTCCAGATCGGCGCGTCGCACAAGTTCCATCTGGTCTATATGGTCAACGTCAATTCCGAACTTTTCCATCCAGAGGGCAGGGTCTGCAACTGCGGTGTCAATTCCAAGAGGACGCCCACCAAAGAGGCCAAAGGTTTGCCCTTTTAACCGGTTCGCCGCAGAAATGGCTAGGATACGGGAACGAACCCGCGCAAAGACATCATCCGTTGAAATGTCGCCAAAGGTTTTGTAGAATGGAATGCCGACCTGATCAAGGGAGCCCGCATTGGCAAGCATGCCTACAAGGCCGGGGAATTCTGGGTTAACGTCGGCAAACATGAGAATGGGCTGTGGAACGAACTGCGCAGCAACCCGGGCAAATTGAGGCCAGGCCCACACGCTAAAATTAAAAATTACGCAGTCTACATTTTTGGCGGCAAGATGCCTGCCTTCGCGCACAGCAATGTCGTTTTGCCATAGAACTTCTGAACCGGTAACTACTTCAAAACCGTCACCTTCAAGCCGCTTAACCAGTTGGTTCAAAAATTTAGCATTAACCTCTGCCAGGGATTCTTGTAAGAAGGCGCGGCCATCGCCGAATGTGAGTATCCCAACACGGATGTTTCGGCTGATGGTGCTATGTAACATGGGATTGGCTCCGTTCATTCTAGGTGAATATGGACTATAGACCACAAACAAGCGCAATTAAATTAACAAATCAAAAAGATAATACTTGAAAGCCTGATTTCACAGTGGTTATGGTTAGTTATCGAATCAAACTATAATCACAAGAGGCAG
>JBBSQY010000032.1:0-37938 GCA_038243585.1 Candidatus Sumerlaeales bacterium
TCCGTTGACCACTGTGCTGGCGGATTTCGAATCTAATGGTGGCGCTGTTGCTGTTACCACGGGCAACTCCCATGCCTCCGGCAACTCGAACTCAGTCGCAACTATGGCAACAGAAACCGGCAGTGGCCGCTTAGTGATTACCGATTCCGATGGCGGATCGAACGGCGTTCTACTTAACATACCCGGCGGAATTCCCGGACCCGGCTACTACCTGTTTACCGCGGATGTCAAAGTGGACAACGCCGGCGCCCCAATTCAAAGTTACGGCATGGGCTTGCGTGACGGCGGACCGGGTACTGAACTCATCAGCGACGTAAACGCCGGCTATGTAATGAATCTTTCCGGATCCGGAGATGCCGCTCTTGGGTATCAAACCATTGGTGCCGCCATAGAGGTCGCCAACACTGGCTCCTTCCCCCGCGACGTCGCCATATATTTCGGCACAGACGTATCCGGGAACACATACAACGCGCCTGCCGTTGACGGCGACTTCGCCAATGCCCATCGTTCCGGCGCAGCCAGCTGGTCCGCCGGCTCATCCAACGCTGTGTATGTTGACAATGTCAAACGCATCGGTCCCGGTAATATGGGAGAAGAACGTCACCTTTGGATCAGCGTAGGTGACGGTTATACTAATCTGACCGCGCTGGAAGATATACTTGTAAAGGCCAAGGCAAACAACTTTACCGCCGTCGACATCCTTGCCCGGTACCGTGCGGACGCTTATTATGTTCCCAATCGCACAGACGCGACGTATGCGAATCCTGAGCCCTTTGGCTCCCGCGTAGGCACTGTGAACGCCAGCCCGGAAAATGATCCGTTGCAATATGCCATTGATCGTTGCCGGCAGCTTGGACTGCGGGTTTATATCTCCTTCAGCACATTTCTGGTGACTCCGAACAGCACCTACCCGTCTACACTACCAAATGGCAGCATCATGGGAATCCTCCCGTCCGGCAGTTCATCGCCCCGCGACATGGTCTCCGCTGACAACAGTAACGAAGGTCTTTGGGCAGACCTTGGACGCCAGGATGTGCGCGACTACACGAAGAACATCCTGATGGACATTGTTTCCAACTACGACATCGATGGTGTTGTTCTCGACCGCGTCCGTTATCCGGGTACCCGATTTGGCTATAATCCGCAGGCACTGTCTGATCTCGGCTTTTCCTCCGCTCCGTCTCCTTTCAGCGCCGCCTTCCGCGATGCACGTCGTGACGTGATCACCGATTTCATCCAGGAATGCTATGAAGCCGTCACCACCAAAAAGCCATGGGTTGTCATGGGCATGACCCCGGTTGCCTTCGGCATTGGCATGACCGACACGTACAATAACGTGCTTCAGTACTGGCCTAGCTGGACAAGCCGCAAAACCGCTAACCGCACCGTAGACTTTGGTTGCGTCGATCTTATGCAGCCCCAGTTTTATCGCCTCGCGGGCGCGGCACCTCCGAACAATGCCCCTGTCGCCAACGATACGCTTATGAAAAAAGCACAGTTTGGCGATGTCGCCACCGCGAGTCTCGACTTCGGGCTGATGCCAGGTGCGTACACTATGGTCGCCCCCACCTTTTTTCATCCATCTAGTGGCGATGCGAATCAGTCCAAAGCCAACGCTCAAAACATAACCGACGCGCGAGCACTGGCCATGAGCGGTTTTGGATTATTCGCGGCAAAGACAACCCTTAACGACATTAACCTTATCCGCGCCGCAAGCGCGTCATCCGCTGGCACCGACGTATTAGCTGGAACGCCCACTAAGGTGGATTACCTGTTCAAAGCCGGCTATGACAGCATTGCTCCAAACGCAGTGACGAACTTCACCGCAACGCCGCAGGCGCGTGGTTCCGTGGTGCTCGAATGGGAAGATCCGGCCCCGGCCGCCGACGGCGAGACCGCCTCTAATTATGTGATCTATAAGAGCAAAAGCCAGCCGGTACAGGAGCTTTATGCCAACCAGGTGACGAAGCTGCCGGTCAGCGGCAACTGGGCCCACGTCCCTGTAGGCGAAGCCGGTTCATGGTATTACCGCATTGTGCCGATCGACGATTACAATAATCGCGGTGCTTCCACGGAAATCGGTCCCTTCACCGTTACCGGCGTAGCCGAAGCGCCAGCCGACATCATTATCGATAATACGGCGGCGACAGTGGTCGGAGCCTGGACCACCGGCACCTTTGCCGGTGACAAATATGGCATCAACTACTTATCCCGCGGCGCCGCCATCGGCGATAACAAAGTGATATTTAACGCAACACTGCCTGTCTCCGGTTCATGGACTGTTTCGGAATGGCACAATCAGGGTTCAAACCGGGCTCCGGATGCCCGCCACCTCGTACAGCACGACGGCGGCACGGCAACGGTCTTAAAGGATCAGCGCAGCAATGGCGGCAAATGGAATGCACTCGCTTCCTACAACTTTACCGCCGGCAACAGCTACAGTGTTACCATTGACGACATATTTACCAACCTTGGTGGATCTGTCGTAATTGCCGACGCCATCCGGTTTTCCTACGCGCCGGAAGTAACCGTGACCCCCGCGCAGCCGACCAACCTTACGGCGACCGCGGCCGGTACATCTCAGATCAATCTGACTTGGAACGATGTTGCGACAAATGAATCTGGATATGAACTGGAACGCACGATCAGCGGCGGCACAACGATTATCATTTCACTGCCCGCCGACACCACGTCGTACTCGGATACGGCTTTGGCTACTGATACGGAATACGTCTACGTGATTCGCGCATACACAAGCGGCGCTCAGTCTGCAGACAGTAACATTGCTGCAGCCCGCACGATGCTTGCGCCTCCGGATGATATTATCATAGACAATCCCCAGGCCCAGTTTGCGGGACTCTGGAGCACGGGTACCGGAGCCGGTAAATTTGGCCCCGATTACAAATTCGTCTCCAAGGGATCTGGTCTGCGCACGGCAACCTTTAGCTTCACGCCCCAGCGTACCGCCGTCTATGACGTCTACGAATGGCATGTGGGCGGAACTAATCGGGCAGCCGATGCTCCGCACACTGTTAGCCACGCCGGGGGTTCTAGCCTGGTTGTTGTAAACCAGACACTTAACGGCGCGAAATGGAACAAGATCGGCTCGTGGCTATTTAATGCCAATGGAACGTATTCGGTTGTTCTAAGCGACCAATACCTCAACGGCACGGTAATGATGGCCGACGCCATAAAGGTCGTCTACAATGCAGAGCCTCCTACAACGCCGGCGGCGCCGTCTGCCCTTGCCGCAACTGCCATCAGCGACACGGAAATCGGCCTGACGTGGTCTGATAATGCTGTCAACGAATCCGGCTACGAAATAGAGCGCACTCGCGACGGAGGCACCGCCGAAATAATATCGGCTCTTCCTGCAGACAGCGTCAGCTATATCGATACCGGTCTGAATGCACTCACCCAATATACCTATGTCGTCCGAGCCATCAACAGCCAGGGCGTCAGCGGAAACAGCAATATTGTCAGCGCGACAACCCTCAGTTCCACCCCACCGGACCAGATTATCGACAACACCCAGGCTGACCTGGTTGGTCCGTGGACAATCTCCACGGCAACCGCAGAAAAATACGGTGCAAGTTACGCGTTCCGCGGCAAATCCGCAACCGGGGCCAACTACGCCACGTTTGCTTTTGTCGCCCGCGACAACGGCCTGTATGAAATATCTGAATGGCACCCGCAAGGCACGAATCGTCCGAACGATGCGCCCCACATCATCCAGCACCAGGGCGGTGCCGATACCGTATTAGTAAATCAGCAGATTAACGGTGGCATGTGGAACCCTGTAGGAACCTTTGCCTTCAGCGGCGGAAGCAACTACAGCGTTACCATCAGCGACAAATTCCTGAATGGAACGGTCATCATGGCCGACGCCATCAAGATTGTCTATGTCGGTGAAATCCCACCGGCTCCGGCTGCTCCTACCGGCGTTAACGCCACCGGCGTAGGCGCGTCCCAGGTAGACCTGGGCTGGACGGATACGACGGACAACGAATCCGGGTTTGAAATCGTGCGGAACGGTTCCGTTCTTACCACGGTCGGACCAAATGTGACGTCGTACTCAGACACTGCGGCGTCTGAGTGCATCACCTACACCTACACCGTGCGTTCAGTTGCCTACGGCGTTCGCTCCGCCGACAGCACTGCTGATTCGGCCAGGCTCGACGCCACGGCCCCTGTCGTTACTGCGCCGACGGACGTGGCTTTAAACACCGATGCGGGTTCGGCGACGGCCTCCGGAGCGAATCTTGGTGTCGCAACGGTTTCAGACAATTGCGACAACGCCCCGGCCGTTTCAAACAACGCGCCGGCCAGTTTTCCCATCGGTGAAACCATTGTAACCTACACGGCAACGGATACCCACGGAAATACCGGCACGGCCACACAGAAGATCACCGTAACCGATGTTGAAGCTCCCGTCATCACCGCCCCGGCGGACGTGACGGTTGTCGCCGACACTGCCGGTTGCTTTGCCATAGACGTCGCGCTCGGCCTGCCGACCGCCTCTGACAACACCGGGGTGGCATCCGTCGTCAACGACGCCCCGACCACGTACTCGGTCGGTTCGACCACCGTCACATGGACGGCAACCGACGCCTACGGCAACGCCGCCACGGCGACCCAGACCGTAACCGTGCAGGACAACGCCGCACAGGCACCGGCCACAGTGTCAGCCGTGGCGCAGGCCTGGGACCGTATCGAAGTGACCTGGGCAGACGTCTCAAACGAGACGCTTTTTGAAGTCCGCTACGCGACGCAACTGGCCGGTCCATACACCGTCGCCGGCAGCACCCCTGCCGACGTAACCAGCTTCATAATAGGCAACCTGCTTCCAAATACCACATACTACTTCGCGGTGGAAGCCCGCAACGCCTGCGGCTCGGCGGATGGTCCCGTTGCCCAGACGACCACTCCCCTCTACAGCGGTAGCGCCAGCGATCCGGAAGCCAGTGATACCTGGGACTTCGTTTCCGATGACGGCGCAGAAGGCGGAAGCTACTATATCCGCGCTCGCCGCAGTTCAAACGACGCTGCGTCCTGGAGCATGAACGTGCCGGTCAGCGGAAGCTACCAGCTAAGCGTTTATATCCCCGCCGTTTCGCACCTGTCGACGCAGGCCAATTATACGGTCAGCAACGGCGGCACGAACAGCACCACCGTAATCAATCAGCGCCAGAATAGCGGTAGCTGGGTCGTGCTGGGAACCTACTCCCTACAGGCCGGACCCGTGACCGTAAGCGTGTTTCAGCCAAACAACAGCCAGAACCCGGTTGTGGTGGACGCGCTGAACATTGAGCAGCTTAATTAAGCTTACGGCGCGCATCCTGATGATGTGCGTTAGCAGCAAATAGTATTAAGGCAGTTTTGGTAAGTTGGCGTCTCCGGAAACGGAGACGCCTTTTTTTATGGGTGGCATACCCCTTGCCCTTGGATAAAAGTGTAAATTGTTCAGACGGAGGGACAACCCCATGACTGAGAACACCGACAACGACAGGGCTGACCACGAGCGCGATGTGAATCGAAATTCCGGCGCCAGCGACGCTGCCCATGAACACCACGAACACCGGGACCCCCTGACTGGCACTCCCGGCGCCCACCCCCTGGGCACGGGCATCGGAGCCGCCGGCGCGGGTGCGGCAGGTGCAGCCATAGGCGCTGCAGCCGGTCCCCTCGGTGCTCTTGCGGGCGCGGCCATCGGTGCAGTGGTAGGCGGCCTTATCGGCAAAGGGATTGCAGAAGGCATTGATCCCACAGAGGAAGAGCGATTCTGGCGCGAATCCCATAAAGATCGCCCCTACTACGATCAGGGATTTTCTTACGATAGTGATTACGAACCTGCCTACCGATATGGCTGGGAGACCAGGAAGCATCATCACGATAAAACCTTTGATGAAGCTGAGCCTCACCTGCAAACCAATTGGCCAACCGTCAAAGGCCAAAGCCAGCTGACCTGGGACCACGCAAAGCCAGCCGTAAAAGACGCGTGGCACCGGATAGAATCCCGAGAGCCGAAACAGCAGGAACACGAAAAACTTTAAAAGCCACAGATGGGACGCCTGCACTGTTGAAGTAGCATAGGCGTCCCGCCTGTGTGCATCATGCGAATCAGACCCTGAACTTCAGGGTTTAAGACTTTGAGTTATTTGCGCGCTTCTTCTTGTCGGGGCTTACACAGGCGGGACGCCTATGCTACCTGATCCCTGGATTTTAGATCCGCTGTTCCCTTTATGGTTTCTAATCCGTCCCCAACGCCACTTCAAACCGTCCGCGGCCCCACCGCGATCGTAATCCTGTCCCCTTCCCAGGTGAATCGATTATGCCTTTTGGTTTAGCGGTCACGTCTTTCAATTGTATTCCTGACGGGCCGTACATCAGCTATTTTGAGAGACTGCTAGTCAACCTGAAATCAAAAAGAGCCGGGCAATCCAATTTGGAATGCCCGGCTCGCTACTAATTACGACGTTTCAAAGTGCTTTTACTGCATGCTGACCTGATGCACACCTTTGCCGAAGTCTGGTTCGAAATCCGATGGAGACAATGACGGATTCATTTGCAGGCTGCCGGGGTCCATGACGACGATCAGGTCCGTGCCGTCTGTCTGGCGCATGGTAAAGCGGGTCGGGCTGAGCGTCTGCGGGTTGACTTCCATGGTGATATACTGGAAGCTGGCTTCCTTCTGGCTGCGAGGCGTCAGGCGCACGCCGTTGGCTCCGAGGCTGCTGACGCTATATACCTTTGTGATCTCATCGGTTTTCGCGCCGAAGCCAAGCAGCAGGTAGTTCAGGTCGCGGACGTTGCTCTCGCCCTGAAACTTATAGGTGGTTACCTGGTTCAGCTTTGGAACGTAGTGATAAAACATCTGCTTTGAAATGAGCTGAACCGAAGGTTTCTGACCCTGCGCGTCCTGAAATTCGGCACGGAAGTAATTGGGTTTCAGCAGTTCAAAACGCGCCGGCACGGTAACCTTTGTCTTAAAGGTTGGATCCGTCCGTGTCTGAGAAAAAGTTCCAGCCACGCTTTTCAAGTTTTGAAACTGACTCTCCATCTTTTGAAGCAGGGCCACGCCCTGATCTTGCGAAAAAGCTGTAGCGGCGCAAATGCAAAAAATTGCGGCAAGTGCCGTTTGTCTAAATATCATCATTGAAGTTTCATTGCCTTTCAGGCGAGGTTCGTTCAGGAATCCTGACATGGAAATTATTTCATTTCCATTGCCGGGGTATTACCAGTACCATACCAGTACACGCGGATGATACGCGCATTGATAAATTGTGCTTAATTCCGCGCGGTAAACTCGCCAGGGTGGTTCATTATGTTACAGTGAGATAACTGCCCAAATATCCTTTCGCTGAAAATGCTTAACTTATGTAAGTTTCAGCGAGTGGCATAACCGTTGCGCTAAATCGCCCGGTAACTACAACTGAAAGGCGGGGCAGATCATGAAGCATCAATATCAACAGGTTTCTGGCGCAGGTGGGTTTTGGGACATTCCGGTGGTTCGTCTCGATTCAGCCGCGATACGAGTTCCCGTTGTTCTTAATGAAAGTCGTTTTAGCCCCAAAAATCATAAGCAGGTGTTTCGCATTAAGGCACTAAAGACAGACTCATGCGCCCGGCGCTGAGAACAAATTAAACCAACTCAAAAAAAATCCCCCGTGGCCACTGGCGACGGGGGATTTTGTGTCTAAATTTGTGGTTTTTTTACTGTATTGGCGCGCTGGTCTGGCTTGTTCCCGGATTCGTTACCGGAGCCATTACCAGAGGCACCCGAGAAGCAGCCTGCTCTGCTGTCGGCGGTGCAGCTGCGGGAATTGGGGTAGGAGCCGGTGTGGTCTGCGCCATAGGAGCCGCCGCCTGAGAACCGGATTGTCTTTCTGCCACCGCGTCATCGGTCACCGGCAACACAATTTTCCAGTCATCCTCAATCTGTACCAGGTCAAACGATCTGCGGTTCGTTCTACCATCGCCGTATCCAAGTTCGGCTTCAACGACAGCGCCTTCACCGCGCACAGTCGTATTAATATAAGTGACCATGTTGATGGTGCCGTTGGCGGTCAATTCATCAAGTACAGCCTTCTGAGTTCCGTTGACCGCGCTCATTTCGCTGGCAAAATACTTCTGAATCGCCGGAGCCAGACTTTCGCTGGCTTTGCTATAATAGCCGTCGTTGGCCTGCTTCAAAAATCCAGCAACCACGGTGGTGGCTTCGTCCGCAGCTTTAATGGCCATAGCGTGCGCTTTTTCCGCGGCAATTTCTTCTTTGGTCTTCTTTACTTCGACCTGTTCCTTTTTCTCAGACTGTTCAGCGTCTTCCTTTGGCGCGGCTTTTTTGGCGGCGCTACCAGACTCCACATTTTTCACGATCTTTTCTAATGCTGAAGATGAAGAAGATGACGATGACTTCTTTTCTGAATCATCTGAATCATCCGATGACTTAGTCGAGCGGCTCGATTTGGAAGACGAGCTATTTCCAGATGAGCTGTTTCCGGAGGACTTTGCAGACGATGACTTTTTCGAATCACTGTCGGAGTCGCTGCTCTTGGAGGTGCTGCGGCCGGAACGGGGCGTCTCTTTGTTTTTGTCCTTGTCCTCAGATGTGGAACGTCCCGAGCCTGATGTAGTTGCAGGCGTTTGGGCAGGGCGGGTTCCCGGCTGCTGTGCATTATACGGCATCTGACCAGGCTGTTGCTGCGGATTACCCGGCTGCGCCGCCTGTGGCTGCTGATATTGTGGCTGCTGATATTGAGGTTGAGCCTGGGGTTGCTGCTGCTGCGCCTGTTGAGGATACGTCACGCCAGGTCTGTAGCCACCGGTATTGGCTGGCTGAGCCACCTGCACTGGCGCTCGCTGAAGCTGCTGCTGCACAGAGACTCCATTGCTCCGAAGCCGCGACAGTAATGGTTGACGCTCCTGCACTGCATCGCTGTCAGGCGAGACTTGTGCGAATGCCGCGCTGGACACCATAAGGCAGGACATTATAAACTTGTTACGCATTGGTTTTTTTCCTTTCCGCGGACAAAGGCATCCTTGCCAAAATCCATTGCGGACGTCGATTAAACTAAAAGATAGAAATCAGTAAATCCGCAAATCAACTGCGGATTAACGGAAATCACCCATTTCGGCACATTATTCGGTAATGCGGGGTTTTTCAACAGGGGATTTTGCGACTTTTACCATGGCTGCCCTTAGAAGCTTTTCTTTATAAATATATCCAGACATTAACACTTCCGAGATATGATTGTCGGGCACATCAGCGCGTTCTTCGGTGATAAGCGCGTCATGCATTGCAGGATTAAATTTCTGATGGAGCGCATCAACCTTTTGAAGACCTTCCGCTTCAAGCGTCCGGTAAAGCTGTGTAGAGATCATGGTAACGCCATCGCGCACGGATTTCACGTCAACTGCGGTTTCCGCACTGGTTATAGCCCGTTCCAGATTATCAATTACCGGAAGCAGCTTTGATAATATGACTTCTGCCGCTGCCTCTCGAATCATTTCCTTCTCCCGCTGCGCACGTTTGCGGAAGTTTTCGAACTCCGCCCGCTGACGCAGAACGGTTTCGCGTAGCTGTGCCAGTTCAGGATCCAGCGCTGGTCCGGACGGCGACTGGCCGGTGGCGGGTCTATCCACGGACACGGCAACAGGCGATTTCTCAGACAAAGCGGAATGGCCGGATCCAAGAAGATTTCGGCAGACGTTCATTTTTCGCCTGAGCCCGTAGCGTTGTCTGCCGTTGGAAGCCTGACGTCGTGTTGGCATAAAAATAGGTCCTGCCGCATTTGTATTTGATTCCGAAGGGTACCAGTAAGCGCGCTGTTCAATCACGGCGGACTGGCTTCCCCGCAAACCGTTGGCGCAAAAGCGGTAATAGGCGATCCTGTGATGCTTATTAGGCGCCCGAAAGGTGATATTGGAAAATACGCGACATAGATATTCTCCGCGCGACTCGGTGGTCATCACCGGAATTGGATGCGTAACGCCTCTCGGGCAATGCGTCGATAATCTGGTCGCGGCAATGCGGGCGGGGCGAACGGCTGTTCATCCGGTTGTGCTTGATGCTGTGCTCCCTATTTTAATGGGGCTTGTCTCAGAGCGCGATTTCCCGCGTCATGATGGCGACATGGGCGGAGATTTTTGCCTGGCGGCAGCGCGAGCGGCCTGGGAAATGGCCAGACTGCCGGATCAGCCCCCTGACCCCTGGCGGGTGGCTACCGTAATCGGCTCCAGCAAAGGACGGGTAGGGAATTTCTGCGGCGGAAAGGACGGAGGCGCGTTGGCTGCGTTTGACCCGGGAGCTTATCCCGGCCACACCCTGGCGCTTTATGTGGCCCGCGCCATGGGCCTCGCCGGACCTTTGCTCAACTTTCCCGCCGCATGCGCGACCGGATCCGTAGGCCTTATCCGCGGAATTCAATGCCTGCAAAATGACGAAGCCGACATCGTCTTGGCGGGCAGTGGCGAAGCCAGTGGTTATGCGCTGATTATGGCCGGATTTAAGAACATGGGTGCTCTGAGCGATCAGCCGATGCGCCCGTTTGACCGGCGCCGATCCGGGTTTAACCCCGGAGAAGGTGCCGCGGTATTTGCCCTGGAGAGAGAAACCGACGCCCGCGCCCGCGGAGCCTCCATCCTGGCTAAAATCGCAGGCTGGGATTATCGCTCCGACGCCTTCCACCTGACCTCCGCCGATCCCTCTGGCGATACCGTTGCGTACGCAATCCGCCGCGCCGTCGCTCAGGCTGGCTGGAGGGCCAGTGATGTGGAATACATCAACGCCCACGGAACCGGAACTGTGTTAAATGACTTGGTGGAAGGGCGGGCCATAATTGCTGCCCTGCCCGGCCACCAGCCCCTCGTGTCCGGCATCAAGCCGTACATCGGCCATCTGCTGGGTGCCAGCTCGTCGGTCGAACTCGCCTTGACTCTTTTATGTCTCCGCGAGGGCTTCGTGCCGCCCACCCCCGGCCTGGAACAGCCAGACGTCAATATTCCCTTGCAGTTCGTTGAGCCGGGCGGCCGGAATGCGCGTGTGAATCGTTTTTTAAAACTCTCGTTAGGGTTTGGCGGTCATATCAGCGCGCTTGCATTGGAAATCTCCTGACGCCAAAACGTATTTTGCGGCATTTTGAGAAGTTTGTCCTATATCTAATATTATCCGGCCTGTCCGCCATGGCCATGGGAGTTTTAACCGAATGCAATTTGTCTTCCGTGCAGCCATCATAGCGCTGCTCGTTCTGCCCTGCCTGGGAATAACCGCTAAGCCTATTGATTTGACTGGGCGTCACCTTCCGTTTATGATTTCTGACGACAGCATCCTGTCGGGCACTCTCGAAAGCCGGTTTGTACCCGGCGGAAAATCTGTTCAGGTTAAGCCGGAACTGACACCCGACGCAGCCTCGCTGATCTATGGCCTATTGATCCCAGGTATTGCCGAGACCACCGTCACTGTAAACGGCGCACGGGTAGACATTGTACCGCTGGAGCGCCGCGACAGCCTGCTTTATTGGGTCGATGCGAACCAATTGACTGTCGGTGAAAACGCTGTTCGAATTGATCGCTCTACCGCCGCGTCGTGGGCCGGCGTTGTCATGTTTTCTCTAATAGATACTTTCGAAGAGGATCATTTTAATCAGGCGTTCAGCAAAGTGTCTGCCACCTCCGAGGCCCGATCCGTGCGCGACACTCCGCCGTCATCTAATCAGGACGATTACGACGTCCTTTGGTATGACTGCACCTGGGCACCAAGTATGTCGGCCGCCTACATGAATGTTGGATCGGAAGCAACCATGGGAGCGCGCGCGCTGGTTAATAATTTTCAAACAGCCGATATTGACTTCGACATGAACCCCAGCGGCAACGGTGGAGCGCCCATGGTTATCGATTATATCGATTCAGGGGCCGGGACAGCGCCCCTTTCCTATGTCATCATGCCCAGCAGTGTTGCTCCTCGAATTCGTGTCACGTTGCCAACCCCTCTAACGGCAGGCAGTGATTTTAAAATAAGGATTGGCTACCATGGCGCTCCGAACGACAACGCGGCCACCGAAATTTTCAACACAAATCCTCTTTATGCGCGTACGCACGGCTCTAACAACAGACCTGTCGTTTTCAGTGTCAGCCAGCCCTACGGCACGCGCCGGTGGTGGCCATGCAAAGACCACCCGTCGGACAAGGCGACAACTTCCATTCAGCGGATCGTAGTGCCGAAGCAGGCAGGCTACACGTTAACTGCCGTCAGCAACGGATTACTCACCAATACCATCGACCACGGAACCACCCTGGAGTACGTATGGGAAAACAGTTATCCCATCGCCACCTACCTGATGTCCATGGCCATCAGCGACTACATTTATCGCGGCGGCACTTACACATCTCAGGATGGGCAAAAGACGATGCCGGTGGGGCACTGGATTCACTCAGAGCATTTGGGCCTCGATGGAAACGGACACGTAGGGACCATACAGGCGATGAACTTTTTTGCGGAAGTCTTCGGCGAGTACCCTTTTATAAACGAAAAATACGAAACCGCCGCTTGGGGTCTCACCTACGCCATTGAGCATCAGACCGCTACCAGTATGCCTTCGGGAGCGAGCGACGGAGTTGGCAATGGCCTGGGCCGCCGCAACGTGCACGAACTTGCCCATCATTGGTTCGGAGACAAAGTTACCATGCACAGCTGGAATCACCTGTGGCTGAACGAGGGCTTCGCTACCTATTGCGAAGCGCTGTTCGACGAATATTTCAGAGGAAATTTCTCGTTTCACACCCGGGTGAATGGTTGGATTGTCGGTTCAGGTCCTGTAGTTAGTACAAACGGCGATGGCTTTGGGGATGGCAACATTTATAAACGCGGCGCCTGGGTGCTTCACATGCTGCGATTTACAATTGGCGACGATAACTTTTTTGCCGCCATGCGCGCCTATGCCGCCACGGGTTATACCACGGCGCTTTCCCAGCCGGGCAACGGTGACGCGCCAGTGGATTTTCAATCGGTGGTGGAGCAGGCCTCCAATATGGCTCCCGGCACCCTGAATGCTTTTTTCACACAATGGCTCTATAGTTCCAACAACGGCCCAAACCATTCCAGCCGCCCCACCTACTCCTATTCAGCCTCCTATGATCTGGAAACGAGCAGCGTACAGGTACGCCTTAATCAAACCCAAAGCAGATCAGCCTTTCAGATGCCGGTAGAGATAGGGCTAATAGCTGCCGATAGCGCAACGACCTCCGTTATAGTACCGGCGGGCGATTCCATGGCGACATTCCCAATGGGGAATTTTGTGCCCGTCGTTTCGACTCTCGATCCGGACAATTGGGTGCTCAACTATCAAAGCACCAGCATCGAAACCGTCAGCCTGGCGCCGGCAATTTTAAACGAACCGTATTCCTTTACATTGTTGCAGTCCAGCACTAGCGGATCATGGCAAAAGATCAGCGGGGCAAGCTGGATCACTGTCAGCGGCACCGGCGTCATACAGGGGACTCCTCCCGCTACCGGAGTGTATCCTGTTTCCGTAAGATTGACTCGCTCAGGAATTTCGATCGACGCGGCGTATGACCTGATCGTAGCGTCAAACTCGCCACCTCCCAGCGTTGTCATTAATGAACTCCTTTATGAAAACAACGACGGAGACGATACCGCGGAATACGTTGAATTGCTGAACGTCACCGGCGATCCGGTTGATATCAGCGGCTGGCAAATCGCTCCGATTAGCGGCTCCACCGGCGAGGCCACCGCTGCGACGGTCACGATCCCATCCGGAACCATCCTGCAGCCGGGTGATTACTACGTGGCGGGCAACCCGTCGCCCATTAACGCGGTCTACGGCAATGTCGTTGACCTTAACACCAACTGGAATGAATCGCTTTCAGACGCAGACCCCAGCGCCATCGTTTTGAAAACAAACCTGGGAGTGCGCGCTGATTCTCTGGCATATCGCTCCGATCGCTCATTTGCTTCTGGCAGCCAGACATCACTGGCCCTGGCTGAAGGCGGCACCGGGCGCGGTATCTCCGCCGGTATCACTAATGTCACAGACAACGCCGTGCTAGGGCGCTTGCCTAACGGCGCAGACAGCGGCAGTAACCTGTTGGATTTCGCACTCATCCCCCCGTCGCCCGGCGCTGCCAATTCCGCCGGTTACACACTTCCATTCTTCGATGATTTCAACGCGGGACCTCGTGCCGAATGGAAACCCGCCTTCGAGACCCCTGTTCGCGTGGCCATCCCCGGTCAGGCGGGAAAACCTCCTGTTGCCGCCCCGGCGCCAGCCGGGGGAGCCGCCCTGGAAGTCTATGACACCACGGGTGGTGGCGATGTCGCTTATCTGCCCGGGGCATTCGAAAAGCTGAATATGGAAGGCTTCATCTGGATTCCTCAAAACGTAAGCCCGGGGGGGGCCTGGTCCACCGGCGTCGGGATCGCTACCCGTGTGGAATCAGCCTGGTTCAGCGGGTCCAATGGGTTCGCCCTTCAAAATGGCTTCTACCTGGAATACCAGAACGGTCCCGACGTCCGCCTTTCAGGCGGACGGGTGCCTGACACCCCCGGCATCGCTCGTCTGCTGGCGGTGGACGCATCTGCGACACCAGGCGTTGGATTTTCCGGTTTTTCCGTCACCTCGTTAGGCGGTTCTACGGTAGTAGCGCCTGGTAGCTGGCAACCATTCAGGCTCTTTTTTGATGGACCCGCAAACCGGTTATACGCCAACATCGGCAACAGCGTAATCTACGACGGGGTCATTCCGGCCGGCGGCTATCCCCTCTCCGGGGGCGTTACCATTGGATTCCGAGAAAACCACTCGGGCAACTTATCCGCTGCCAACCGGGAAGGAACATGGGTGGATAATATAAAATTAAACACTGATGCTCCGGCTCGGGCCGGAATAGAAGACTTCAACCTGTATTAGAATCAGCAATAAACATCTAATACTTGTCTCAATCAAAATACCTGTTGACCTCGCAGATCGCCGCTTATAGTTTAAGGAAGCGCTAAAATAAGCTTTAACAAGTGGAACTTCTTACGCGAATTAATTACTTAACTAGCAATTGGATGAATCTTTGGAAGCAGATCGGGACAAACTCCAGGTAAAGCCACCGGAGGCCAGCGGCAGGAACAGGACGATTCCCGCCGACGCCGAAACGGTGATCGCACAGTTGCGTGCCGACTTGGAGCGAACGGATAATCTGAAAGCCGTCTCGCATCTGATGCGTGACGCCTGTAACCGTCTGTGGCAGTGGGACGCTTTTTTCTTCAATGTGCGGCGCGGTCGCGGGAGCGGCCATTTCAGGTCATTCCTTTTAATCGACACCATCGGTGGCGAAAAGATCGATTGCACCAAGGGACACAGTTTTCACGCGGAGTGGTCCGACACCTGGTCTCAGTTGTCACAAGGCAAGCCGGTTCTCAGAAACCCTATTGCGCACGAATGCAAAACCGGCGTCCATTCATGGGGAGATAGTGAAAGACTGTCAGCCAGCCTTATGTTTAGCCCGGTAGTCATCAACGACAGGGTCATGGCAATCATCTCAGTCCAAAGTTACACATCAAACCAATTCGACCGGGCGGACACCGCGTTGCTGATGCGACTGGCGGACGTATGCGCGCCCACGGTTTCCCGCTGTCTGTCCAGCGAATATACCCAGGAATTTCTGAATCTGGGAAAGCGCCTGAACCGGGTGGTGGACACCAATGGCGTTGCTCGCATAATAGCCGAAACGGCGGCGAACTTGCTGGGGTGGGATTTCTTCTCCCTTCATTTACTTGATCCTGCGAAGTCAGTGCTTAATCTTGAAGTGGCGATTGAACGGCGTAAAACGGACAGCAAATTTTTCCCTGCTTCCGGAAACAGCATTTACCCTCAGCCGGGGCGGATACAGGACGCGTTGACCGGCAAAGCCATTTCCGTCGTTACCAAGCAAATCACCCTGGACGACCGTCGGCAGCTGCTCCCGTTCGGCGATTCGCTCCCCCTCTTATCGTCGCTGATATTTGCGCCCATTCGGGATGGCGATCATCTGATGGGCCTCATTTGCTTACAGAGCACGATATCATCAGCCCTTGGCCGCGACGAGGCAGAGACCGTAGCCGAGCTGGCCGAATACTGCAGCGGCGCCCTGAAACGTGCATGGGCGCAACAGGTTTTAAAGGAACACTCGGAAAACTATCGTCTCCTCGTCGAGAACATCAATGACGCCGTTGTCATAAGTCAAAATGAGCATTTCGTATTTTTTAACCATCGATTTGCGGCCATGCTGAATTACGACTTTGAAGAGCTCCAAGAGAAAACATATAAGAACATTTACACAAAAGAGGGTTTGGATATCCTTTACGCCCGCGGAGCGCAGCGCGAGGCCGGCGTGGATGTGCCGGGGAATTATGAAACCTTTTTCGCGACAAAAAATGGCCATGCTCTGCCGGTGGAAGCCAATGTCGCCATCATTCCGGATTATAAAGGACAGCGAGCGACCTTTGCGGTTATAAGAGACATCACTGAGCGCAAGGAGGTAGAGGAAAAACTCCAGCAGTCAGAACAACAATTCCGAACCCTGTTCGACGCCATGACCGATCTCATCATGGTGCTGGATGAAAACGGCACTTATTTAAACCACGGGGTGGGCGGATACCACCAGCTGGCGCTCCCTTGGGAGCAGGTGGTTGGCAGGACTTGTCATGAGTTATTCTCTAAGGAAAAAGCGGACTATTTCGTCCAAAACATCCACCGTGCGCTGCAGCACCGTGAAACTGTCAGCATCGAATACGATATTGACCGCGAAGGAGGAAACCAGTGGTTTAACGCCTTTATTTCGCCATTATCTGAAACAACCGTGCTGATCGTGGCGCGGGATGTGACGGAAAAGCGAAAAGCGGCGGATGATCTGTTTCGCAGCAACGCCCGCTACAAGGCTCTACTGGACGGCAGCGAAGACTATATTTTCGTGCTCGACCGCGATTTGCGTTTCCTTCATGTCAATTCCGTCATCGAAAAACGGTTTGGCACCACCCCGGAAGCACGCATCGGACAGACCGTCTGGGACCTCTATAAAGATAAAGAGATCCCTCCATACATCAGCGTTATACAACAGGTATTTACCACCGGTGAATCCGCGACCTACGATGACGACGCAGTTTTGAATGAGAAGCTGATCTGCACGGAAACCGTGATTAGTCCTGTCTTTGACCGCTCCGGAGAAGTGGAGGCCGTATTAGGCGTTTCCCGCGACGTGACAAGCCGCCGGCAATCCGCCCTGGCGCTCGAAAAAAGCGAGCAGCGTTATGCGGTGGCTGTCCGCGGAGCCAACGATGGAATCTGGGATTTGGATATGCAGGCAAATAACCTGTATCTGTCCCCGAGGTGGTGGGCTATAATCGGGGAGGAGACCGACGGCGACGACGGCAATTTTGCTCCCGACGTCTGGTTTGATCGAGTCCATGTGGAGGATGTCGTTCTACTCCAGGAGAAAATTCATGATCACGTCCAGGGCAGGACTCCCCACCTGGAAAATGAACACAGAATCAGACATTCCGACGGAACCTACTGCTGGGTGCTTTGCCGCGGGCTCTGCGTGCGCGACGACAGCGGCAGAGCTATTCAAATGGCCGGGTCCATGAGCGACATCACCTCCAGAAAAGACGCCGAGGAGAAACTCCAGTTTGGGGCGCGACATGATGCCCTTACCGGCCTTCCAAATCGACCCCATTTCCTCTACTGCCTGCAAAAGGCCATGGCGAGAGCGCGCCGTCGGGGCAATGATTCCGGACAGTTCGCGGTGCTGTTTCTGGATCTGGACCGGTTCAAGGTTGTCAATGACAGTCTTGGACATCTGGCTGGCGACGAACTAATTATCGCTACGGCGCGGCGTCTGGAGAAATGTGTGAGACCGGGAGACACGGTCGCGCGCATGGGCGGCGACGAATTTACCATACTGCTGGAAGACCTCTCCCAGGGCGGCGATGTCATTCAGGTAGCAACGCGCATCATCAACGAACTGAGCGCGCCTGTTCGCATAAACAGCTTTCCCGTGGAGGTCACGGTAAGCATCGGCATAGCCTTTGACAGGCCCGAGTATGCGGAGCCGGATGAACTACTGCGCGACGCCGATACCGCCATGTATCGCGCAAAAGAAAACGGAAAAAACCGTTACCAGGTGTTCGATCAGCAGATGCACAATAGCGTTTTAGGGCGACTCCAGTCGGAAAGCAGCCTGCGGCGGGCTGTGGCGCGGCAGGAGTTTGTTCTGCATTACCAGCCAGTATACTCCATGAGCGACAGCAGCCTGTCAGGATTTGAAGCATTGGTTCGGTGGAATCATCCGGAGAAAGGACTGGTGCCGCCGGCGGAGTTCATACCCCTCGCTGAAGAAACCGGTCTGATTATTCCCATGGGGTGGTGGATCATTGATCAGGCGGCCCGGGCTTCTGCCGTATGGAACCGTAATCGCTCCGACGACAACCGGTTAAAAATCAGTATAAACGTTAGCCCTAAGCAGTTTTCCCAGCCCAATGTGCTGGAGCACATGATGAGTCTGATAGCGGATTCGGGAGCTCGCCCGGAAGATATCGTTCTGGAAATTACGGAAACCCTCCTCATGGAAGACTCCGCTGTTGTATCGGAAGTCTTGCAGCAGCTGAGAGGAACATGTATCTGCCTGGATCTGGACGATTTCGGGACCGGCTACTCCTCCTTGTCCTTTTTACGCCGCTCGCCCCTGGATATGATCAAGATTGATCAGTCGTTTGTGCGGGATTTATGCGCAGACACCAAAAGTCAGGAAATTGTAAAGGCCATCATGTCTCTGGCCAGAGGGCTGGGTCTTCGGGTCACCGCCGAGGGCGTCGAAACCATTGAGCAGTATGAAACGCTTTTACAGATGGACTGCGACTGGGCGCAGGGCTATTTTTTCCATCGCCCCATGCCGTTCGAAGAGACACTGAAAATACTTTCACAAAAATTCGAACTGCCCTCGCTGCGCCCCCATTGATTTCGAAACCGGCATTGGTGCTGTTCAGCCACGGATCACTACTTTGTGGATCTGGAAGCACGCTGGATGCACACGCGCAGCAGCTTCGAGAATCTGGCGACTTCAGCATGGTTGAACCAGGGTATCTTAACTACAGCATTCCGCCGGTGGAAGAAGCGGTGCGGCGATGCGTAGAGGCCGGCGCGACCACGATTGTTATAGCCCCCTATTTCCTGGTGGCGGGCAAGTTTGTGATCGAGGATCTGCCGCCCAGACTGGAATCGGTGATTCCATTGTTCCCACAAATCAATTTTGTAGTGACGCGCGCGCTGGAAGATTCTGAAGACATGCCTCCCGCGATCGAACAGGTGCTTGTAACCGCAGAGGATCCGAAGAAATGGCAACGCCGCGCCATTGAGAAAGCCCGGAGCCAGTGTGAACTGCGCAAGGACTGCCCCCTGTATGGCTCGCCCATGTGCCGCTCAGGATCGGCGAGCGCATGATGGCTGACGAGACGGAAGGCGGCGTAGCGTCAGCTCTGGCCGAAGCGTCTGGTCGGGACCGTCCCGCCATAATTTTGATACTTCACGGCAGCCCACGCCCCAGTGCAAACCAACCTGCGTGCCAGATCGCGGAGGTTCTTCGCGGCTCGGACAGATTCTCTCAAGTGATGATGGCGTACCTTGAATGCAACTCGCCGACAATTCCGGAGGCCCTGGATGAGTGCGCCAGCAGCGGTGCCAAACGAGTAATCGCGGTGCCCTACTTTCTACACGCCGGCCGTCACATCGTGCTTGATGTTCCGAACCTGCTTCTGGAAGCCGAGCTTCGCCATCCGCAAATGCAAATATTAATTTGTGACGCTGTGGGAACGTCCCCATTAATAGCGAAAGCCCTGACCGGCAGAGCCCATGAGGCGCTTGCAAAGTCATCATAGGAAACGTTATGTGAGGAGCGATCAGGTCCCAACCACTCTCCCATTTTCCCGCTAAAAGCTCATATCAATTGCGACTTTGTTGCTACCGCAGCCCGGCAGTTACATTGGCTGCATCATCAGATCCGGAGACGCTCCAGCCACAGGTTTTGTGGTAATCTCATCGAGCATTGTTTTTACCTCAGGATTATAAGAAACGACGCTGGCTGCAGCCTCCAACAGCGGGCGAGCTTCTTCAATTTTCCCCTGATCAATCAGCGTCCGTGCCTGCGCTACCTGGGCCTGCGCCTGAGTCTCTAGCGCAGCCTCCGCCTGGAGAGTGCTGAAGTCGAACATGTTCAGGTCCGCAACCCGCTTAATATCCGGCGCCGACTCGAGGGTCGGGGTTCCGGACATATTTTGCAGCAGCTCCAATGAAGGGCTCTCCGCCAGCTGATCTGTAAACAATGCTTCTTTGCCTGTCGCATCCGCAGAACCCAACGCGCTGTTTTGCTCCTGCCACCACGCGAAAAGCAGTCCGGCAAAAATCAACGCCAAAATACCGATAGTGATTTTGTCCGCATTCTTAGCCAGTTTCTTTTTCGTTTGCGCAGATTTTTCGCTCATGTAATAATCCCATATTCTATATGACTTTAGTTAAACCGGCAAAACTCTTACATCATGCCTTCCATGCCCATCATGGCTGGGTCGCCCATGTAGCCCATCCCGGCATCCGGGGTAGCTGCAGGCGCTGGCGTCCAATGGCCTGGCGTCAACGTTACTCTTGCGGGGGCCAAACGGGTGCTCTTCCAGGCCACTTCGCCAATGACGATAAAGGTCTGTTGGGCAGCACCGGCAGAAGGATTGGCGGCCGTGCCTGCGTTAGTCAGCTGCACGGTGTCCGCTTTGATCCATTCAGGCTGAAGCCTTATGGCGTTAAGAAAAGAGACATAGGCGCTCTGCGACTGTGCTTTGCCGGTAATCCGGAACTTGCCGTTTGGCTGTAGTTCCAAGGCGTCAAATGCCACACCCGCCGGCTTCATGCTTTCAAGGGCGGCCATAAATTCCAGCCAGAAGTCTCGATCCCCAAGAGCCTGACCCACTGCCGTTATTTTACTTTCCACGGCCTGCCGCTCGGCTCGCGCCTGGCTCAAGAGCCCTCGGTCCGTATTTGCCTGGGTCAGAGAATCCTGATTTTTATTAATCCAGCCGCGCATATTGCTGATTTCACTGGTACCGATTAATGCGCTTAGACCGATCAAGGCAAGCAACAGCGCCGCCATAATCCCCAGCTCCAACTTTTTCTTTTTAAATTCTCTTACGGTTTTCAGGTCCCGAGGCAGAAAATCCGCGTTGACGTGACCAAACCCGAGTCCGCTGAGCGCCAGGCCAAATGCCACCAGGTAAGACGTCAAAACACTCCCGCTTGGCCCATCCACAATTAGCAGATCCGGATTCTGCGGCGCTTCCCGCAATTCGACAGGAACACCCAGACGATCTTCCATAAAGCTGGCAAGACCCGCCAGCTCTGCTCCCCCGCCGCTGATTACGACACTGTCAACGGCCATACCATCGGGCTGCGCGATATAGAAATCAAAGGACTTGCGGATTTCAAGGACCATCTTCTCTGCCCATTTCACCGCAATTTCCGAAGCGGGATTGGTAGGTTCAGTGTCCAGGTCCAGGCTGGTCGGAAGTACAACTTCTGTTTTCTTCAACTCATCCGCCTGCGCGGGATCAATATTAAGCTGCGCCACTAGAAGACGGGTTAGTTCTCCGCCGGCCCAGGCCACGCTGCGGGTAAAGCCGAGCATCTTGCGGCGGCCGTGACGGGCGATAGCCAGATCAAATGTCCGGCTGCCGATGTTGATGTAAGCCTTAACTTCTTCAAACAAGTCGTCCGCAGGCGGAAGATCATCTATTTGGAACGTGTCTCCGTCCAGATCCTCTGGCATGGTCGCAGAAGCAACATCGTCCGGATCAAGCTTCTTTTTCTTGCCCAGCGACATCTTCGGCATCTTGAAGGATTTCTTGGTGGCGCGCTTGCCTGAGTCTGTTGATGGGGCTGCGGAAGTCGGCGCTTCAGCCTCTTTCAGCGCTTCCATCATATCGGCGAACGGCGTGCTGTCGAACACGTGAAAATTGAACAGGGCCAGGGATGTGACCGAAATCATGGCCGGCCGCAGACCACATTTGCGCACGAGACCCATGAAGTCGTTAACAATATCTGTTTTAATGGCGGCCAGCAGCACTTCCACCTCGCCGGAATCGCCGTAGTCGAACACCTGATACTCCATTAATGAAAGCTCAGGAGGAAATGGAATCTGCTGCTTCGCCTCATAAGCCACGATGCGGTGCAGGCGCTCTTCGTTTGTACGCGGGAATCGAATACGACGGATAAATACGTTCTGCCCCGGCACGGAAAAGACGGCGTCTTTCGTAGTAATTTTGTTGGCGCTAATTAATTGGCGCACAACCTTGGCGATCTCGTCCATGCGCGCCTGGTCCATGGGGCCCGGAGGCAGAGCCACTTCCCCACGCAGCATACGGGTTATCCGTGCACCGTTTTTTTCGGCGACTATTTCGGCAATCTTCACACTTGTGGTGCCGACATCAATTCCAAGGCATTTCTTAAGCCGCTGCATAACCGGTCAGACGCCCTCCAGACTCAAAAAACGTTTTGATACAATGGACAAATAAGTAAAACAATTTGGCGCTGTCCAATACTTTTCGTACAACTTCCCGGTTAAATATTAAACCCGCCAAAGCCGCCAATCCATGAAGTAACGAATGCGCCTCACCTTTGTGAGCAAACGATAATCGAAAAAAGTCGTTTAAATCGCCTGCGAATACCGTTCCCTGACCCCTTAGCCGTGACGCCTTTTTAACTCCATCGAAAGAACAGCCGACGGTACCCCCTACGAGTTCGCAATTTCCGGCGAATGCCCATCCCCTCACATCATATATCGTGCCTTATGACGAATGACAACTCGACCACCGACGCCGCGTCCCGCGAGCTTCCCACCCGCTATGATCCTCACGCCACCGAAGCCCGCTGGTATCCGCACTGGGAACAGCATGGCTATTTCAAGGCAGACGTCAACGCGCCCGGCGAGCCCTATTGCATCGTCATACCGCCACCCAACATAACCGGCATCCTCCACATGGGCCATGCCCTCAATAACACTCTGCAGGACGTTCTTATCCGCTGGAAGCGCATGGCGGGCTACAACGCTCTATGGATCCCCGGCACCGACCATGCTTCCATCGCCACGCAATATGTGGTGGAGAAAAAGCTGCGTGAAGAGGGAATGGAACGGCCCCGCGAAACCCTAGGGCGCGAAAAATTTCTTGATGAAATCTGGAAGTGGAAAGAGAAACACGGCGGCATCATTGTTGATCAGCTTAAGCGGCTGGGGTCCTCCTGCGACTGGAGCCGTGAGCGCTTCACAATGGACGAGGGTTTGTCGCGGGCGGTGCGCCATGTTTTTGCCCGGCTTTACGAGCAAGGTCACATCTATCGCGGAAACTATCTGGTCAACTGGTGCCCCCGATGTCAGACCACCCTCGCAGACGATGAAGTCGAATACAAAGACAGCGTCGGAAAGCTATGGCATCTTAAATACCCGATTGAGGGGGAGCCTGGGCGCTTCGCTACTGTCGCAACCACCCGCCCTGAAACAATGCTTGGAGACACCGCCGTGGCGGTTAACCCTAAAGATGAACGCTACTCGGACCTTATCGGCAAATACTGCCTGCTACCGCTTGTGAATCGCCGCATACCAATTATAGCTGATGACTTTGTCGAGCGAGAGTTTGGAACGGGAATGGTGAAAATCACTCCCGCCCATGATCCAAACGATTATCAGGCCGGAAAACGCCACAATCTGGAAGAGATCAACGTGCTCACTCCAGACGCCCACATCAACGAGAACGGCGGCGCATACGAGGGGCTGGATCGCTACGAGGCCCGTCGTCGCATTGTTGCGGATATGGAAGCCCAGGGCCTGCTTGAAAAGATTGAGGATCACCCTCAGCGTATCGGTGCCTGCTACCGTTGCGCCAGCGTAGTCGAGCCGTACCTGAGTTTGCAATGGTTTGTAAAGATCGCGCCGTTGGCTGAAAAAGCGCGTAAATCCGTGGAAGAGGGACGGGTTAATTTCCATCCAGATGCCCGAAAAGCCGATTATTTCCGCTGGATCGATAATGTGCGTGACTGGGCCATTTCCCGCCAGCTCTGGTGGGGACACCAGATCCCTGCCTTCTATGAAGCCGACGGCACGGTGATCGTCCCGGCTTCTGACGAAGAATACGCCGCCCTGCGCGCCCGTGTTGCCGCCGGCGACGGCCTCCGTCAGGACGACGACGTTCTTGACACTTGGTTTTCCAGCGCCCTCTGGCCCTTTTCCACCCTCGGATGGCCGGACAAAACCGCTGAATTGGATAAATATTATCCCACAGCCACCCTTGTCACTGCCAAAGACATCATCTTTTTCTGGGTCGCCCGAATGATTATGATGGGCGAGCATTTTATGGACACCGCACCCTTTAGCGACGTCTATTTCAACCCCATCGTCGGAGACGAGCACGGCAAAAAGATGAGCAAGAGTAAGGGCAACGCCCTCGACCCCCTTGACCTCATTGGCGAGTTTGGCACTGACGCCCTCCGCATTACTCTGGCTGCCTATGCCGGTCGTGAGCAGCACATCGCTTTCAGCACGAAAGAGCTGGAAGGCTATCGCAACTTCATGAACAAGATTTGGAATGCGACTCGTCTGATTCTATCCAATCTGGAAGATATGCCGAGCCACGCTGTCAGTCATGCCGGCCCTCTGCATGCCATTGCCCGCGAGGAGTTGGCACTGGAAGATCGCTGGATTCTATCACGCTTCGCCGAGACTGTCGAAGGCTATAACAAGGCGTTGGAAGAGTTCCAATTTGATCAGGCCGTAAAGGTTTTCCGCGAGTTCTTCTGGAATGACTTCTGCGATTATTACCTGGAACTGGTCAAGCCGCGCCTGTACGCCAACCAAAACGACCTAAGCGCCACGCCAGAGTCCATCCACAGCCGTACCAATGCCCAGGCACTGCTGTTTACGCTGCTCGAATCTTCCATGCGTCTGCTGCATCCAATATGTCCGTTTATAACGGAAGAGATATGGCAGGTTCTGCGCAATCTCCGTAGCGATGATATCGGGTTTAACTCACCCGGCATAACAATGACCAGCCACATCGCTCCGCCAATCTTCAGCCCAAGCCAGGATGAAGTGATAGAGGGCGTGGTTAATCCCAACAGCGGGAGCTGCGACACCCTGGGCACCAGATCTCTCGCGGCGCTTGAGTCAAAAAGCATCATGATCAGCTCATGGGTTGATTTTGATCCGGAGCAGATGAAAGATAGCACCGCCGTAGCACAGACGGAAGTAATGCAGCAAGTGCTGTATGCGATAAGAAATATCCGCGGTGAAATGCGCATCCCTCCCGGGGTCGCCGCCTCCATTTTGCTGGTTACACCAGATAGCGGCACACGAGACCTTCTCGTGGAACACGGCAACTTCTTTACGACGCTGACTAATATCAAGAGCCTCCTCATCAAGGAGGCCGCCGAACCCCCTGCTTTCGCGGCCACGGCCGTGACCGCAGGAGTTACGATTTTTGTAGAATTGCCCGAAGAGCTCCGCGGGCAGGAACGCGAACGCCTGCAAAAAGAGGTGTCGCGTCTGGAAAAGGAATGCGAGCGCCTGGTTGCTAAGCTCGCAAACTCCAGTTTTACGTCAAAGGCCCCGGCGGACGTAATTCAGAAGGAGCAGGAAAAGCTCACCTCTCAGATGAATGAAATGGACCAGTTGCGGGCAAAACTGGCCATGTTGCTATAATAATTAAACCAGGGCAGCGTCTAAACCTGACAAGCTGAAATTAAAGCTGCAATATATGAGGTTAGGGTCAACCTCGGCTTAATGCTTATTTTAATTGGCCGCCCGTTTAGTTGATTAAGACAGAATCTATATACATGAAAAAAAGCCGGAGGGACAATAGACCATCTATTGTTCCTCCGGCTTAACAGATTCTGCGATAACTGGGTTTAGCTGTTTCCGCTCACGATCGGACGGCTCGCGCCAATCGCTTTGCTGCGCTCAGTAAGTACAACCCGCGACTTGTTCGAAGTTGTCAGCGATTGTGCATTCTTTTGAGAGGCGGCCACGAACTTCGTAACCGCTGCGCTCGGTTTTGCCGAAGCAGTGGCTTTGTTTGAGCTCGTGCTCTTTTTAGCTGCTAATGAGCTGTTGCCGACAGGACGGCGAGCGACTTGCTTGCCCGAACGGTCTACCGTGACTTCTTCATAAGTTTTGTTAAACATGGACTTACGCTCCACAACCTGGCGACGGACAATTGCCGCGTCCGCCATGGACTGTGCAGTATGGGCCTGATCATCAAGAGGAGCGAAAATACCATTAAAATCCACCTCGCCGCCTTTTGCGGTTCGGAAATGATTAAGTATGCCGGTGGCGATAGCCTTGGCTTCCATCTTATTATAAGAAAGGTTTGCCAGTTTCTGATCTTCTGTCGGGTTGCTCATAAATGACGCTTCAACAATGATGCCAGGCATGTCGATCTGGTTTAGAACCCGATAATCTCCGACCTTGGCGCCGACGTTACGGATTCCGAGGTACTTACTAACTGCGCTGGAAACATTTTCCGCCAGCGGCTGTGACGCTTTAGATGTCCCGCGGTAGAACACTGCGGTGTAATTGATCTTTGGTTTGCTTTTTCCGGCTTCGTTATGGTGAACACTCACAAAGAAATCCGCGTTATGGCGCTTCGCAGCATTGCTACGAAAATCCAGCTCTTCACGCAGACAGGAGCCACCGTCGCTACAGCGATTATCCGCAATTCGCGTCATTACCACGTTTGCGCCCGCCGCTTGCAGATATTGACGCAGGATAAGAGCGACGCGCAGATTTACATCACCCTCTGTTTGTCCGGTAACTATGCCGGTCGTTCCACCGGTATAACCGGGTTCAGTGCCTTGGCCACCGTGTCCGGGATCTACGCATATCGTGATTCCCGACAACGGCTTGTTTGTCTTTGCGCTAAAAAATGAAACAGGGCTGCGCGCGGGCAGGACATTCATGGGCGTAAGCTTTTGCAGCTTCAACGACGCGAATGCGGGATTGCCCTCCAGGATGGGCATTGAAGCCACATGGGTCACCTGACTCTGTGGTATAAATGCCATTGCTGTGACTACTGATCCGGCCAACACATATCTCCAGATTTGCATCACTTTTCTCCTCTCAACTCAAAACACTAATTTACTGATTCTAACTATTTACTAATTCACCGCGATGCCCTGCAGCTATCCGATTACATGCGACTTTGCTGCTGAACCTGATCCCAATGTATGCACCGAACTGTATGGCCCGGAGATACCTCGAACAGCGGCGGAACCGCCTCGGTACACTCGACCGTTGCAAACGGGCACCTCGTATGAAACCGACATCCCGCAGGATGTTGACTCGGATCTGGAACGTTGCCTTCGATGGAGTAAAGTTTTTTCTGCTGCTTTATCTCATCTATCCGGGGAATCGATTTTAATAAGCCAACAGTATAAGGGTGACCCGGGTTGTCAAACAAACTTTTCACATCAGAATATTCAACTATCTGGCCCGCGTACATCACCGCAACATGGTCGCTAATTTCCGCGATAACCCCAAGATCGTGAGTTATCATCATAATTGAGGAGCCAAATTCCGCTTTAAGCTCCTCCATTAAATTTAAAATCTGGGCCTGCACTGTGACATCCAGCGCAGTCGTTGGCTCATCCGCAATCAGCAGGTCCGGATTGCAGGCCAGCGCCATGGCGATCATAACACGCTGGCGCATGCCGCCGCTCATCTGGTGGGGATACTCTTTTACGCGTTGCTTCGAGCTCGGAATTTTGACAAGGTCAAGCATTCGAACCGCTTCCTGCTCTGCCTCGCGCCGTCCCATCCCGCGATGAACCCTGAACACTTCGCCAATCTGATCCCCAACTGTAAAAACCGGATTGAGCGACGTCATTGGCTCTTGAAAAATCATGCTGATTTCATTACCGCGTATGCGCCGCATCTCCCGCTCGGAGAGATCCAGTAGATTTTTTCCCCGATAAAAAATCCGACCGTTTTCAATTTTACCTGGTGGTGTGGGAATCAGGCGCAAAATGGATAATGATGTCACGGACTTGCCGCAACCGGACTCCCCAACGATGCCCAGGGTTTGACCTTTTTTGATCGCGAAACTCACGCCGTCGACGGATTTATACGTGGCTTCCGAAGTGTGAAAGTAAGTCTTAAGATCGTCAACAACCAGCAGGTTATCCGCCGGATCCATATGCAACTGCTGGAAATGGGGTACAGACTGGGCCTTTTCGGACGCAGGGCCAGCCGGCAGGTTAGGTCGCACCGCGCCGTCGGGCTTTGGTGCCACGGCGCTCAAAGCCACTGTCCTAATTTTTTCTGTAATGCGATCATCGGTCATAGAACTAAACCATTGGAGGGGCCTGTCAAGGCGAACCGACCAAAAAAGCGCATTGAAGTTTAAAAGCAGGATTCGGGGTGCATACAAAAAAAGCCGGGAAGAGAAAAAGCTCTCTTCCCGGCATCAGTTTCAAACACTTTTGAACTGCTTTAATCAGGGATCAATAAGGTGGCAGGTAAGGAAGATCAGCAGGTTAGTGCGGTCGATCTTATCTGAGGTGCGTCCGAAGAGCAGTTTACCGACATAAGGCAGATTGCGCAACACTGGCACACCGGAATCACTGGTACGGCTACGTTCGCCTGTCCAGCCTCCCAGAACAATCGTCCCGTGATTATTAACGCGGGCTACTGTGGTGAGAGAGCGACGTCTAACTTCGTAAGGCACCACAGACCCATCTGGAGGAAGATGTAAAGCTGGCGGAGTAAAGCCATAGCCAACATAGTGGTCAACAGAGCCGCTGATAGCGGGGCCGCCTGCACCTATGGAAGTTGTGCTCCCACCGACAACTGTCGGAAATCCGGGGCTGATCTGATTGCCAAAGTCAGCAAATTGCAGATCGGTAATCTCCAGTCGTATCTCGCCCGCCTGCGTAATCTGCGGTGTGACCGACATGTTAACATGGTTAATACGTGGTACCCTGGTTTGCTCTGAGTCACCCGTACCTCCAACGCTTGTACTGACCAGACCGAAGTCACGGCTGACCGAGAACTCCGCCAGTTCATTGTTTTCGACGGTAATGGTTGGACCATTCGTCATGTTCAAGACACCTTCACTCTCAAGTGCCCTGAGCGTAAAGCTGATTGGAGACTCTCCGCCTGTAATAATGTTAAAGACAGACGTTCCTTTAAGCAGACTATTGTTAAAGGTATCGTCGGCGAAAGGATCGAAAGGCGACCGACCTAGCTCTCCAATCTGATCATTTTTAGCAAAGTCAAAAAAGTTGGAGTTGTTGCTGAAATCCGGTGAACCCTGGCCTAGATTGGCTAGATTCAACTCGGGCATGAACTCTTTAGCCCTGGTCTCATTAACTTCCACCAGCTTTGTCTCGATGCTGACCTGCATGACTGGGATATCCAGTTGCTCAAGCCAGTCCTTAACTTCGGCTATTTCATTCGGGTTTGTATAACGAATCAGAAGCGCATTCATGTTTGGAACGTTTTCTATCACAATTCCGATCTCTTCATCGATCGAATTAGTAATTGCACCTGCGATTGTGTTGCCCGGAGCGCTCGGAACGAAGCCGAGTCCACCTCCAGCGAGGCCGCCACCAGGAAATCCGCCGCCCAAACCGCCCCCAAATCCTACGCCACCGATTGCGCCGGCGCTTATTGCGACTCGCAAGCGAACGCTGCCTTCACCGCTGCCGGCATCAGACGGACGGATGTCTTCAGCCGTAATCTCATATTCGTCGACGAATTCCGTATCAAATTCTTCGAGCGTAAGATCCTGGCTGCTGGTTGCAGTGCGAACGATCAATTCTGCGGAGCGCTGGTTATTGCCACCACCACCACCACCGCCGCCAGTGTCTGGCTGCCCTTCAATGCGCCGAACACGAATGTTCAGATCACCGAATATGAGTTCGCCCTCAGTGCGTACTGTCTTAGTTACTGAATTTCCAACTCCACCGCCTACACGGCCGAGCCCTGCGCCAAGGCCAAGAACCTGATCAAGTAGAGTTTTCATTTCGACTGCCGTCTGATGTTTCAGAAAAATAATTTCAGACTTCTGTTCGGATGAGCTAAGAGTCGGAAGTGATTTAAGATAATCGCTTACGATCTCCAGGTTGCCAGGGTTATCAGTTATAGTAAGTTGAAGGCTGTTCGGATCATACCAGAAACGGCGGCCTTCTGCTGCGGCTGATTCTTCACCGCTTTGCGAGTAGAGGATAGTCTTAACAACGGTCACGATGCTTTGTGCCATGTCTCGTGCCTGCTCGACATTTTCAGGTCCGATAGGTTCCCGCGGTACAAGGCTGTAAGACTGAACTCCCAAGGTCTGATTTTCCAACTTTTTGAGAAAGTTTTTATCTAATAGGAGCTGTTCGATCTTCGCTACGTTTTCTGCGGAATCTTTTACAATCAGATCGTCGCCATCAACTACGACGCGGCGATCAAGATCCCATGCAGCGTCCGAGTTAACTTTTACGATCGCCTCAACCAGGGCTTTAATCCGCTGGCCTTCTTCAGGTCTGATTTTCCAGTTTTTAAAGACCAGTTGCTGCGGCGCGTCCACTTGAAGATCCTTCAGGAACGCTTCGATCTTATTAAGATTCTCTGCGCTGTCTGTTACGATCAGCAGGTTTTCCCGATCGTCAAGCAACAGCTCGACGTTTCTCATCGGAGGCAGACCTTCGGGACCATAGAGGTACCGCTGTAGTGTCCGGTTTTCCAGCAAAGGCTTAAGGCGGCCTACTTGGGCCGGTGTCAGATTGTAGAACTTGTTGTGCAGATCCGTGGTTACTGATACCACGTCACCAGTGCGATGCCATTTCAACCCAACAGGCAGAAGCACGATGTCTAATGCGTCCTGAAGCACAGTCTGATCAAATTTAGCGGTAACGCTTAAGTCGGCGTCTACGCCGTCCGCCACATAAAAGTTGATGTCCGTGATTAGCGACATCGCCTGCAGAAACTCTACGAGGGTTTTTTGCCCTGCGGAATCGTACGTTACTGCTGTTTCAAGCTTGTTGGTGGAAGAGACTTCTTTTTGGAGCTCCACCGCGTTATACTGATGCTGTTGCACCCAAGCCTCATACTCGGAGCGAGTTTGCTCAAGGTACTGAACGGCACGCGGATGGTTTGGATCAAGAGTCAGCGCAAAGTTCCAGTGTTGAACAGCGACATCAAGGCGCGCGGCCTGATAAGCCACGAGACCCTGTTGAAACGCGGACTCAGCATCCTGAGCTGTCTGCGCTGTTGCAATCGAAGGGCCACCCGGAATAGAAGGGAGCGGAACAGGTCCGCCTTCACCAGCGCGAGCAACTTCAATTTTCCTGATATATGCTTTAGCCTCTGCATTGGCCGGGTCTTTATCCAGGACAGCCTGAAAAGTAGTCAGAGACTCGCGAAGCTGACCCGATTCAAATTTTGAGCGGCCTTCCGTTAGAAGCGACCCCACTCCGTCTGGTCCAGGACCAATAGGAGGAGGAAGAATCGGAGCTTCCGGCGACGCGACATCTAAAGAGGTTGATTCAACAACGGTGTCAGTTGCCGGCGTCACATCTGCTACGACCTCCGTGGTGGTAACAGCAACGGCACCCAGAGACGGCAGTGCTTTTACGCTATCGGAAGATAGTTCCTCCGCTAGTTTGGCAGCACTTGTGTTCTTCGGATCCAGTACTATCGCTTTGCGGACAGATTCCAGAGCCTGCTCGCGGCGCCCTTCCTGCAAATCAGTCTGAGCTGTGCGCAGGAGCTTATCTGCTTCTACGATCGGATCAGTTGATGCACTGGCGTCGCCTGCGGCTTCCCCATTTGAAGTTAAAGTAGATGTTGAAACACTGACTGTTTTTTCGGTTTCCGTAACGGCAACGCTGCTTGCCTGGGCGACTTCTTTAAGGTCATCTTTTAATTGATCAAGATTAAGAACCGGAGCGGCTTTTTCTTTAGCTGGCTTTGCCTTGGCTTCCTCCAGCTTGCGCTCGGCACGTTCAAGGTAGCTTTGAGCTTCGCGATAATCCGACTGCGTTGCCAGGGCCAACTCAAACTTTTTGCGCGAGTCCGAATACTTGCCCGCGTTATAAAGCTTAATTCCTTCGTTCGTTTCAGATACAGCCTGGTTAAAAAGTTTCTTATCCGCAGCGGCCTGGGCAAGCTTCTTCTCTGTCTCAGCTTTAGCGGCGGCTTCAGTAGCTTCTTTTTCAGCATCGGCAAGTTTGCGAGCTTCGTCAGCTTTTTTCTCGGCCGCTTTGCGGTCTTCTTCAGCCTTGGCGGCTACTTCAGCAGCTTCACGATCAGCTTCCGCCGTTTTGGCCGCAAGCTCTTTCTCAGCCTTTACCTTCTCGGCTTTTTCCTTGGCTACCAGTTCTTTTTCGGCTTTTTCGCGGTCAGCTTTTTCTTGCTCAGCCTGCGCTGCAGCCTTCTTCTCAGCGGCGATCTTTTCCTTCTCCGCTTTATCGGCTGCTAGTTTCTCCGCCTTGGCAACAGCTAGCTTCTCAGCCTTATCAGCCTTGGCTTGCTCAGCGGCTGCTTTTTCGTCTCGTGCTTTTTTCTCGGACTTCTGGCGTGCGGCTTCTTTTATAACTTCAGCCTTGGCATCAGCCTCAGCCTTGTCTTTGGCTTTCAGATCTACTTCAAGGTTAAGTTTTGCAGCTGCGCCTGGCGCTGGAGGATCCAGGCTGGCGACAACTTTGGCATCACCCTGCTGCAACTTCGCTGCTCCGTCGGCTAGCCCAATGCTTGCCTCCGATAGAAGTTCACGGGCAGATACCACACGCTGGCCGCCGACTTTTTGGGTCAGCCGACCGATAGCTTGGGCGGCATCATTCGCCGCCGCCTCATCGGACTTTGATGCAGGCGCGGCAGATTTGGAAACGTTATCATCAAGTTTGGGTTTTACGGGTTCGCTTTCAGGCGCATCTGCTTTAGCAACTTCCGCCTTAATGGCCACAGCTTGAACTGCGGGCTTATCATCAAGCGAAACAGCTATCGACACCGGCCTCGAAAACGAATTACTGCCCCCGTCAAGGGCCATTGAAACGGATCCCTTAACTGAGACTTGCTGGTCGTTTCCGCCAAATGACTGGGTAACAGGCGCAGGTGTGGCATTAGCTTTAACCGCGTTAACGGTAGCCACCACATCCACTTTATCTGTACGGCCAGCAACCCCGGCAGGGATTTGGGCCGACAACGCATTTGGAGAAAAACGCTCTCCGCTGCTCTTCTGGTCAATCTCACGCAGATACCTCTGCGCCTCAGAATTAGCGTCATCCAGTTTCAGTGCATCACTGAAATACGAGCGCGCAGTAAGCATTTCACCATCACGATAAGCTCGGCGACCATCCACCAGCAGTCGTGATAATTGCTCAGTGCTACTCAGTCCGCCCCCAGGATTCTGGGGTGCAGGTTGTCCGCCCTTTTTTACGACGGCACGCTTATTGCTCTTAGTTGATTCAGATTTCGTGGGCTGCGCAGGGGAGTCCGCCGGTATAACACCGGCGCAGTAGCCCGCCATGCCCAGCGGCACGAACAGAAAAAAACAGAGCGTAAACTCTCGGCGAGTTTTTAACAGCATCTAAGGGACCCTTCTCCTCTAGCGATGCTCACAAATGCTAGCAATCAATGGTTTTGGCAACCGGCGTCACATCCCGTCGAATTTCAAACAATGGCGGAAAATTAACCAACTACCCTCGGCAATGCGGCTGTTATTAAGAACCCCGATATGTGAAAGCAACTAAAAACCGCACTGCAATCACAGGAAAACCAACGGACTTTTCACCAACAAACGCAAACTCCCTTGAAAGGGAAACCGCTTGTCGTATTTTACAGTACGGTCGTCAACAATAAATTACGCACATGTATGGAAAAATGAAACTTCGCGACTTAGAGGCTAGGTCGCTGCGGTAAAAGATACGGGTTTAGCGTAATCCGTCCTAATTTATAAATCATTAGTTAAAGCCGGAGTTCAGGCGCTATACCTGAGTACGGAGCTCTTTTTGACGGCGAGATATATTTAGAATTCGTGGCTAAATGACCCGTTCTGCAATTCGACATGTCAAAAAAAACACCCTGACAGACGGAGTACTGGAGAGCAGGGTTCCGTCCAACGACAAGATTTACGTTTTACAGATTATACGCTAATTTAAACAGCGGCAGTAATCCGTCCGCCATTAAATCCAGAGGTAGGTAATGGCGCGTCCATCCTCATCCTCCCGGAAACCGCAAGACACCTCTATCATCCAGCAGATCGTTGCTTAATCTCAATAAACGAGTTTAACAGCGGAATCGTCAGTTGCTTCGGTTCCACATCCAGCACATGGATTCCGCTGCGTTTCAGGGTGTGCAGGGTTTGCTCCCGTTCCCGCATAAGCCTGAGGGCGAAAGTTTTTCGGGCAACGTCCTGACTATCATCAATCGGCTCCAGCGCCGCCTGAGTCAGCAGCGGCGTTCGCAGCGCGGCAAACACAATTTCGTGCCTCCCTCGCAAAGACATCAGTGCCGCCCGATACCGCTCTGTGGTCTCCGCCTCCATCATATCCGACAGGATCACAAGCAGCGCCCGCTTGCGCTGCCGGCTTTGCAGGGTGGCAAACATCGGGGCGAAATTCGTTTCCACCCAGCCCGGTTTCACATTATAAAGATGGTCGATAAGAATGCGGTGAGACGCCGCCCCGGCGATGGGCGACAAAAACCCGCGCACCTTGCTGTCGAAAATCCCCAACCCACAGCGGTCCCCGGTCTGCAGCGCCACCCTCGCGATTACCAGCGCCGCGTTCACTGCGCAATCCAGCTTAGTGCCATTCTCCACCTGAGTGCCCATCAACCGGCCACAATCCACCAGCACCACCACGTCCCGGTGTTGCTCCATCTGATAGCGACACACGATGAGCCGGTTTAGCCGCGCGGTGCTTCGCCAATTGATCCGACGCACGTCATCGCCCTCTCGATATTCCGACAGCGATTCGAATTCGGTCCCGTCTCCGCGATTGCGAGACTCGCTGATCTGGTCCATTAACTGGCGTTCATCCAGGGCGTCCTTCGACAATTCTTCATCCGGAACAAGACTTTCCGGCAGAACCCGAATGACCGAGCCAGTCGCACAGGATTTTTGCAACTCCACCAGTCCCAGCTTTCCCTTAATGCGCAACCATGAATTTCCGAAGGTATGACTCCCGCGCTCCGGGATCGTCAGCGGGTAGGAAAGCAGCGTCTCCCCCGGCCCGATTTCCGACGGATATATCTGCAACTGCTGCAATGCGCCCGGCGGCACAACATCCCGAACGATCCCCCGATAGTCGCCGCCGCCCACGTTCACGATATTAAGCTTCACCGAAAACATACGCCCCCGCGCGACAATCGGCGGCAGAATACGCTCCACCTGGATACGCTTAAGGGCCAGCCTCAGCGACCACCCCTCCGCGACCGACGCCACGACCAGCAGCGCCATCAGGACCAGAGAAGCCTGCATGGCCACGGGAGTAAAAAAGGCCAGTCCTGCCAGAACAGTAAGGACCGCCACAGCCCAAATGGCCGTTGTACCGGGCCGAAAGATCAACGGGGAACTTCAACCATATCCATTACGTTCTCCAGCAGGTCGTCCGCCCGGGCCCCTTCCATCTCGGCCATCGGGCTAAGCACCACGCGGTGCCGCATCGTGGGCAGAAACACACTCTTCACGTCATCCGGGGTCACATAGTCCCGGTCCGCGAACCGCGCCAGGCTTTTCGCCGCCATCAGCAGCATGATTCCCGCGCGCGGGCTCGCTCCCACCGCCAGGCTGTCGTCGTCGCGGGTGCCCTGCACCAGCTTCTGCACATAAGTGATGACTTCGTCCCGAACGAAAGTCTCGCGGATTACCCCACGCGCCTCCAGTAACTCCGCCGGCGTCACCACGGCCTCCACGCCCATGCCCGCCGGGTTGCCCCGGCCGCCTGTCCCGTGGTGACCGCGCAGAATCTGTTCCTCGTCCTGCGCCGCTGGATAATCCACAATTAGTTTAAACATGAAACGATCCAACTGCGCAATAGGCAGCGGATACGTGCCTTCCTGTTCAATGGGATTTTGCGTTGCGAAAACCACAAAAGGATCAGGAAGCGCATAGGTGTGCCCCCCATAGGTGATCTGCAATTCCTGCATGGCTTCCAGCAGCGCCGACTGGGTGCGGGCCGAGGCGCGGTTGAGCTCGTCCGCAAGAAGGAAGTTTGTAAAAACCGGTCCCCGCACAAAATCAAACGTGCGAGTGTCCTCTCGAAACACGCTGGACCCCGTAATGTCACCCGGCAATAGATCCGGCGTCATTTGCACGCGGCCATAATCAAGCTGCAACGCTGCAGCGATGGTTCGCACCAGCAGGGTTTTCGCGGTGCCCGGCACTCCCTCCAGCAGCACGTGGCCGCTGCTGAACAACGCGACCACCGCAAGATCCACCACCTCGTCCTGCCCGAATATCACCTTGCCAAGCTGCTCCCTGATGCGACCATGTACGTCTTTTAAAGACACCGGTTTATCTCCCTCGATACTTCTAAAAATTGCGCGTCGTCCACTGATTGTTTCTGGCCTAAAAGCCCGTCGATCTTCTGGTTGGCCGATCTGAGATGTCCAGCTTTTTCCGGGTGATGCCGCTCCAGGGCGGCAGCCACATCCGTCACGTTTTCCTGCCCGGGCGAAAGAGACAGCCGCTCTCGCAGAGCCCAGACCACTCCCCTTCGCAGCTCATACAGCAAAAACCGCTTTTGGCGCGAACGCGTAAACAGGGTCGCCATGGCGTCCAGATATTCCCCGAGTGACCGACGACTGACCGGCTTCGGAGACAACGGCGGACCCAGGGCCACCGCCTGCCGCCAGATCCACGCCGCGACACCAAATGCAACAATTACGAACAGCCACCCATAATGCGGCAGTGTAAGCAGCCAAAGCGGATTGCCGCGCGCCATGAGGCCATGGTAAAACTCATCAAATACAAGCGAGCGTCCCCCGCCGCCGAGAAGGTTAACCGTCAGCACAGCATTATCGCTTTTATCCACCAAATAATTATTAAACAGGGCAGAATCCGTCACCACCGTAACCTGCCCCCTCCCCTGTGGAAACATCGCCACCAGCGTATAATTAACATCATCTTCTGACGTAACCGTCAGGGCGCTTACCTCGGTCGTTGCGGTAGTTGTCTCTATCACCTGCAACTTTTTCGCGGGCAGGCGCAACTGCCTCACATCCGCAGCGAGATATGTCAGATCATTGATTAGCGTGGCGGATGTCAGTCGTGTGGAGCGCTCTTTGGTCACCTCAACGCCAACAACTTTTTCTCGCTGCGCCCGCTCCCGGTCCGCCACAAGATCCGCAGAGGTGGTCGTCTCAGCTTCCAGAGAAATCTCCGTCAATGCCAGCGCCGGAAATCCCAGTTCTTCGATAACCGTCGTGTCCCAGATTTCGTTGTCGGACAGTTTTTCCCAAGTATCATCGGCATAAGAAGCCAGGACGACAACAGCATGGCCTCCATTCTCTATCCATTCCGCGGTACGCGCCAGATGTTCGGATTCATATTCCACGAGATTCTGGTCGGGCGCGATCAGCAGCAGACGATCGTTAGACCCCAGACCCATGGGCGGTGGCGTAAGCGATCGCCGAACCGGCACGCGTAGCTTCTCAAGGATTTCATAAATTCCGCGATGGCCGTGGGCCCTGGTGCCATAGGTGTTCTTCGCCAACCCACCGGAATCCGGCGGCTTCGACAGATTGTAAACGGTCGCGCCGATAGAGAGCAACGCCGCGAGAACAAACAGCACAAGGGCGTTACGGGCGCTAAGCACGAAGGTTGCCTTCGGACACGAGTTGTTCGATCTGCTGGTGCGCCTGAAAACACGCCTCAACGTCGCCACGCGAACA
>JBBSQY010000033.1:0-36941 GCA_038243585.1 Candidatus Sumerlaeales bacterium
GGTGTGAAACCCTGTAAGCAATGCGGCTCGAGAGGGTGCGCAAACCGTACTGCCGCTGTAGAACTGTGTAAATCGAATTCCCTCGGTTGCCATTTTGTCCAGAACGGGAGTACGAATCTTCTTCTGGCCATAACAGCCAAGCTCGCCGTAACCAAGATCGTCCGACAGGATATAAATGACGTTAGGCTTCGCACTCGTCTGGCACAGCGCGCTGGAGCTGAGCGTTAAAACACATGCTACTATCAGCGCAGATCGTCCGGCAACGAAGAACGACGTCGCATTATGCATCAGGTTCATGGGATTACCTCCGCCGGCATTGGCCGGTGTATTTACTTCTCCAGGCTGGCTGGAGTTGGAGCAGGACCCGGCACAATGGGCGCAGGCCCGACTTCCTGTATGATATCAGTAACTTCCGTACCGACAGCCAGCGTAGTAACTCCGCCGCCGTGGATGTAGACACCACCCCGTTCGGCGCTCGCGCCGATAGGGACAATGGCGGGTTCTACCACTCGCATACCTTGAGGATAACCACCTCTCAGGTTGGCTGTGATGCCCGCTTCGCCCCGGTAGTATTTGGAAGCATGGGAACCCTTTGGCACGCTGCTTTGATAGCCCTGGGGAGAACTAAAAAACCAGCCCGGCATTCCGCCATACTGATAATAAGGAGTAGCCAGCACACAAAGTGCCCAGGGATAATCCCGCGGATTTTCGAAAAGGCTGGTAACGTGAGGGGTGTATCCGGGCACATAGCTGCGTTTAGCGTAAGAGGAATAATTAAAATACTCGTAATAAGGAATTCCAGCCACAGGGGTTGGCGCACCCACGGGAATTTCCGGGCTGCCTTCCGTGCTGCCAGCCGAGAAATCAGGCGCAGGAAGCCCTTCAGGTCCGGCGCCGACTATACCGACCAAAGCCACAAACGCCGTAATGGATGTCACTTTACCAAAGTTAACCGTCATTGCAAACTACTCCTGCTTCGCTTTAAAAAATTATTATTGAGGCGTAAGACGCATAGCGTCAACGCTAACGCTGACGTTTGCGCCCTGCGGCGCGGTAACGCCTTCTGTGCTGACTGTTAATACAGGAACACCCTGGCCGGCTTTAAACTGGTAGGTTCCAAGCACCTGCCATTGGCCACTTTGAGTCTGGTTTATTGTCGTCTGCTGCGGGCCTGTGGCGGTATTTACCGTGACAGGTACGCTTGCGGAGCGAAACTGCGGCGTTCCCCCAATCCACCAGAGTGCGACTTCAAATGCGCCATCTGCTGGAATAGAAGCGTTAAAGGTCGCCGTTTTAACCGCGGCCGGATTGACTTGAGCCATGACAGATCCGCCCTCATAGCTGTCCGTGGTGCTGGCAGACTGGGTCCAGTCGGCGGCAGGCGACAGTGTAATTCCTCCTGGTGTTTTGTCATCCACAATAATGACATTTGCCGCTGCGGCTGGCACAGCAGGAGTTGGCAGTGAAGGCATCATGCTTGAAGGCGTAGCCGTGGCCGGTAATCCGGACGGCAGTGATGGCAACGCCGATGCGATCTCGGTCGAGGCCGCCGGAAGGGTAGGCAGGCCCTGGGCATCCACCGCAACAGGAACTGCTGGCAGGGTGGGCAAGCCTGGCACCTCGGACGAAGTAACAGGCGCTGCGGGCAACTCAGGCAACAGACCAGGGGCGGGGGCCGCTGGCGCAGACGGAGTTGGAGAGATAACTGGAGCGGCCGGCATTACGGGAAAGGCCGGTACCGGAGTGCCTAAGACGGGCGTCGGGATAAGCGGTGCCGCCGAAGGAAGCATTGGCATAACAGGGTCGCCGTTAACCACTGCCGGAGTAGTCGCGCTTACGTTGACCCCAGCATCGCTAAGCACGGGGAACGGGTTCACTTCCGTGGCAGGATAAATGGTCGTCTCAGCACTGGCAGTTGCTTCAAGACCAGGCTGCAAGACCGTGAGGGATGAGACAGGGGGCACAGAGGTCGAGATGGAAGCGGCATTGCCCGTTTCGTCTCCTGCAAGTCCCGTGCTGGCAACAAGGTTTGAATTTATTCCAGCGGTAATTGGGTTCAACGTTTCTTCGTTCGCAACACCGGGAACATAACGTGCGGCTGCATAATCTGCTTCCGTGCTCATGATGGCTGATGCGGGCGCCGTCACATAGGCAGGAACCTGCGGCTCAACAGGGGTCGTTCCAGCGTAGCCTTGCGGCCAGTAAAAAGTGCCATAAGGCAGGCTTGTGTAGATGTCCGTGCGCAGAAACGGGGCGCTGGCATAAACATAATTGGCTGGTGGCGACATGATGTTCGACGGATATGGAGTCGCTCCGGGCAGTAGGACCCGTGTTACTGTCTGCGGCATATAAATGATTGGTGGTCCAGCGAACGCAGGGGATCTCAAGTATGGGGTACCAACAGGGGCAGCGGCCGCAAGGCCCTGACCGTACGGTGCCGCTATCCCAGCTTCTGTGCTGACGACAGCTGGAGCCGGGAAAAGCGGAATGCCCATGCCGCGCGGGGTCGGTTCCGCGATGGCGGCAGTTGTGCGAGTATATGAGTAGCTGCGTCTGCTGCCTTTTTCCAACTGTTCGCCCTGAACGACTTGTTGAGTGACCACGGCTGCAGCATCATGCTCTGGTGGTGGCACCATCCGGGCCACGGGTGGTGGTTCTGGAGCTCCGAGTTCAGTGGTTACGCGCGTGGTTTCCGTGCGAACAGTAGCTGCCGAATTGGCTTGCGCAAGCTGTCTTTGACCGGGGCTTAAAGGCTGCACGTCGCCGGTCACTTTGACGTTATAGGCCGATGCGGGCAACGTTTTTTCAAGGGTCGAGGAAAGGCTTATTCTATCACCTACCTTGACCATTCCTGCCGCGCCGGCGGGCAACGTGATTACTGTGCCCCCCTGGCCGCCGCTGGATTTCACCGTGGCGTCTGTAACCAGACTTCCCTCGCGAACAACATAAACTTTGTCACCATCAGGACGCGCGGGGATATCCACGACCAACTCGCCGGTTGCCGCGCTTGGCACTGCGGAGACTATTCCTAATTCCTGTGACCATGCTGCGCCAGCAGACGCAAGCACCAACGATAACGATATCGTACCAACTACCTTGCTCATTCGCAAACTCCCATAACCGTCTTAACCCAAAACTCCAGCAGAACCGCAACCTACTGCATCTGATTCCAACACAGAAACTGGCTTAGCAATAAATTTCCGAAAATAGATCATGCCTCTCGTGGCAGGGCAAGCACATTGTTAACTGTATGGACGCTTTTCTGTTTAAAGCAGTTGAGACATAAAGAAAAAGCGTGAAGCAGTACGATAGACTTAGTTCTACCGGGATAGCAGGTTCCGGTATAGCCTGTCTGTATTCACGACTAAAGTCTCCACGGAAAATATCCGCTTTACTCTTTCTCGTGCCGCCAGGCCGAGCCTGACCCGCAGATCACGATCTTGTATCATCCGAACTAGTCCGTCTGCAAGCGCACGATGATCTTCTACTCGTGCAAGAAGCCCGGTCACCTCATGTTCGATAATATCGGGAATGCCTCCACTGTCTGAAGCCACAATGGGCAATCCCGCCGCGCCGGCCTCCAGCACGCTTGTTCCTAGGCCTTCCGATCTGCTTGGCTGCGTATAGATGTCCAACGCCGCCAGACATTGCGCCACGTCCGTCCGGAAACCACCCATCTGCACGTGTCCTGTCATACCAGAGTTTTTCAGTTCCTGAGCCAATTCGCCACCGAGGCTACCGGAACCAAAACATATAAAGCGGGCCTCTGGGCACTGCTCTACCACTAACGGAACCGCCCGAAACAGCACGTCATGAGCCTTCTCGCGGCGCAGCCGTCCGGTGATTCCAATTACCATATGTTGGTCATTGTAGCCAAATTCTTCGCGCAGTTCCGCTCGAACATTATCGGCGACTTCATACTTATACGAGTCGATTGCGCTGGGAATGACAGTAAGTTTTGCCGGATCAATATAAGATTTTTCCGCCAGCTGACGCGCGATGGCGGAAGATATGCAGACGATGCTTTCAAAGCTCTTGCCATATTGCCAACGGTTTAGCGGGTGATCCGACACGGGAAAAATATTGTGCTTGCTGCGGATAACAACAGGGCGCGCTTCTGCCGGAACGAGCAGAGCCGCCTTGGCGTATGCCCAGGAATCGCGCCCACCATGAAGATGAATGATGTCAGGTTGATAGGACTGCAATAGCCGTTTCATGGCCATCACATCATGAATCAAGCCCCAGCGAACGCCGCCGACGTAGTTGATCGTCGTATCTACTGCGAGCCCGGCGTCGCGCGACCGCAGGGCAAGCTGGCTGCCCGGTGGCGCACTTACCAGAACGTCCCAGTTCTTGCCTGCCAGGCCGACGCATTCCGTTAAAATACGGTTGGACTGGCCGCCCCACCCGCGCAGGAAATTTGTGTGAAGAACTTTCACGGGAGAGACTTCCACCGTTTCTTGTTTTTTAACGCATGGACCCAGTGGTACCAGGGTGAAAGCATATAGCCTAGCCGTTTAGGATCAGTATCGTTCATGATCATTACTCTAGGCATCCAAAATAGCTGACCGGACGCCGGACGGTTATCGCGGATCGTGCTTAGCGCCCCACAGTAACCTGCCTTCCTGACAAGTTGGGCGATGCGCGGGGCGAAATTACCGTAAGGATAGCAAAACCAATCCCCCATTAAGCCAAGCTCTTCTTTCATTCGCCGACGCGATTCCGCAAGTTCGAACATGACGGTTCCAGCTTCTGTATCATTTGATCCGCTTTCAAGTTTTGTCAGACGCGGATGGGTGTGGGTGTGGCTGCCGAATTCAATGCCTGCTGCGCTCATCACTTTGATATCCGCGAGAGTCAAATAATCGTCCCATTGATTGGACGGCCGGGCTCGCGCGACCTGGTTGGTAATTAGAAAGATAGTAGCGGAGAAACCAGCCTCCCGCAGCGCCGGAAACGCCTCGGTAAAGTTGTCGCGCCATCCGTCGTCAAAAGTGATCGCCACCCATCGCCTTGGCAGTGGGGCTTTACTGGAGATGGCGTCGGCGATAGCGTCTAGAGACACAGAAACATAGCCGCGGTCTTTCAGCCACGCCAGATGCGCGCGAAACAGTTCCGTCGAAACAAAAAGCCCGCGATGATTTTCCTGTCCGGGCGGACATTCGCCGATATGGTGATAGGTAAGTATGGCCACGAATAGATGGGCGCTTTGGGTGAGCCGTGTTGCAACACTAAAAGTAGGATGGGCACTCCTCCCCATTTCGCACAGCGCGAGCCGTAGCGGCTGCGCCGCTGATGCGGGCAGGAAATGCCCATCCTACGTCTGCTATCTTTTAATCAAACAACTCCCAGCCGGCGGCTGAGGAAGGTCCTGTTTTTGGCGTAATCGCCAGCAGGTTTGTCGCAGCTGGAAAAGTTACAAAGCCGCCTATATAAACCGTAGCCAGTGGGCTGGCTGCGCCTCGCGTAAAGGGACGCGCTGGAAAATCCACTCGAGCGGAGGATACGTATCCGGCGTTGGTTTCAGCAAGCACGGTGCCCGTGGCGGTACCTGCCAGAAGGTTATCAGGGAGTTGAAACATCCTGATTGTGCCACCGTTTTCGCTCGTGATCAGCTTGCCGTCGCCAGTGGTGCCAAGGTCGGAAATACTGTTTGTCAGTTGGCTTGTGGTGACGATGTCGTTAAATTCTCCCGCATCAATATTGTCGTCCGCATTGGTGTTTACCAGCGCCGCAACGCGTCCGGCCGGGAACTCCGAAATTCCACAGACCACATGGCCCTCCGGAGTAAAAGCCAGGCCGCCGTTGTAATTGAACCCGGAAAACCATGCCGCTCCCGAGGGGTAGTAGGCAGGGTTGGACTCAGGGTTTTGAATTACAAGTATTTCCGAGTTTGTGCCACCATCCGCCGTCTGGACGAGGAGCGATCCTGCGGGAATACCGGCCTGATTGCCTGCGGGGGCAACGGTAAGCTGCGCACCCGTAAAGCTGCCATTAGTTAAAATAGGCGCTATCAGTTCAGTGATTTCTCCGGCGTCAAGCCAATCGCCATCCGCATTTAAATCCCGAGCGCGAAGAATCGTATCTGAAGTAAAATCGTCGTTATCTGTGATTGCCAGGTCGCCGTTAGCGAGAACGGCCAGTCCGCCGACGTTGCCTACAACGGGCGTAACCGTGCGGGTGGTTCCGGTGTCGAGTTGCACTTCGAGAATGGAGTGCATGGAGTAGGGCCCAACTGAAGCATAAAGGATGTTTTCGTCGGCAGGGTGCTGAGCGATGGCTCCGCCGAATCCCACTCCGAGTTCAATGGAATGTGCCAGGTAGCCGGGCGCGAGGGTGGTTATTTCAAGAGTATCGGCAATGGCTGGCTGGTTCATGGCAAAAGCTACGGCCGCAGCGATTCCACTGTGGGTGATGATGTTAAATAATTTCAATGTCTTTTCCTTGTGACCTGATTCCGAGGTCTGGTATTTTGCGTTTCGCTGGCGCGGACGATTAGTCCGTCGCTTTCTTTCATGGGATCATAGTAAAGATCCCGCGCGTTACAATGCGCGGCTCTACCTGCTTCTTTCTGTCCTTTCCGGCGATGATCCATCGCCTTTTCTCGGAGTTCGGTCTTCTGACTTGCGGATCAACCTCGGTTCTTCAGCCTTCCCAACCCGTGTCGCGGCCAGTGGCTACTGCTTTGAAGAACGTTGTCCCCGCTTACAGCGGCGGTCCCGTGCCGGATTTTCACCGGCTTCCCGTTAACTCTAAAAAAGAAAACTCACGGCGCACCTTCCGGTAAAGAAGAAAGTGCGTCGTGACTATAGTACTCTGTACAACGTAGTCACCGCAGACTCAGGCGATACAGCGGACCTTGACGTTTTAGCAGCCCGTCTGAGCCAGTGCGGGACGGGCAGGAATGCCCATCCTACGAGATTAGGCCCGAACTGTCTCCGGGTAGATTTCTGCTTCTACATCGATGATCTGCAAGAATGTCGCTTTCGCGGCTTCCACTATTTTGTCGCCCTCTTCTGGTGTGAACTCAAGCTGTTCCATGGCAGATTTGTAATCTGACCACTTCTGCCGCTGTTCATCTCCATAAGGATCAAGGTAGCGGGTGCCATCCTCGCCCTCAAGTCGCCATGCGCCGCGCAGGGCCATGGCGATGTATTTGGCTCCATTGTTGCTGCCTTCAAACACATAATGAAAGCCCAGGAGCGCAAGGTCGTCTGCTGATTCGATTGCCTCAAGCAGCTTTCCCGTGGCTTCACACGGCGCAGCCAGTTCAGGGTCGCCACCGTAGAATCGCAAATCGGCCGCGGCGCGCTCTTCCTGAAATTGATAATCATGGACGACCGCTGCAATGCGGGGATCGTTGGTACGCGCTTGCCTTAGTTTCGATTCCAAGGTGCGGTGAATGAGATAGCGCTGGGCCAGTTGCTCACTATAGACATCTTTTGGAAGCTTCCCTTTGACCAGATCCTTTTCGAGAGCGGCGTGTTCCGCCTGCTGATGCAGCGGCCAGGTCTCTTTTTTCAGTCGTTCTGTAATTGTAATTGCTTCGGTCATGCCGGGAGTTTCCTTTCGTCTGTTAAATCAATTTTTGATATTTTTTCGTCAATGGGCGATGCATGATTATCAGCATAGTCACGGGGAACGGTAGATGCAGACGAGTCGATCGCAGCATTTCGCCGGGCGAGAATCCAGGCAAGTCCACCGCAGCCAATTTCCACGGCACCAACGCTGGCGAAGGTGAAGGCATAACCCATGATTTTACCTGCCACCCCGGCATAAACAAAACCTAGCAGAAGACCGAAAGAACCCATAAGATTAAAAGCAGAAATAGCGGTGGCTTTTTCGTCCGGTTTGACCATCTGACCCACGAGTACCAGGTTTGCAACAAACTTCAGACCTGTGAAGAGCCCCGCGAGACCGATGAACACCAGGAACATCCAGGGAAAATCGAAGACCACAGCCAACGAAAGACAAAGGCCATAGCCCACCGAACTGACGGCTATAGCGCGCCACGCCCCGATACGACTTGTCAAGGTCCCCGCATAACCACTGGCTCCTGCGAACATAATCCAGAAGGCGGTCATCACGGCCCCGGCGGCGGTGAAGCCAGTTAGCCCGTAACGATCTTTCAGAACCAGGGCCGGCAATATGGCCAGAAGCGCAAACGAGAATTTGTCTACAAATCCGAACATGATCGGAAGCCATAAACGCGGAACGCCGCGGAGAGAGGCAATCATGGCGCGAGCGCCCGGCTCCCGAACGGTTACATTTTCAGGGCGTTTTACTTCCCACAACAGCAGGAGCGCCGCAAGCGCCAGCCCGCCGCCGGCAATTCCATAGACGACGTTTATCCCCGCGCCGGCCATTCCCAGAAGTAATGTAAGGGCGCTACCCAGTAAGTAGCCGGCAGGGATCGAAGTCATAAAAACAGCCATGACTCGAGACCGCGTTTGCGGCGAGCAAAGGTCCAGCGCGCGGGTCATCAACATACCGATGCCAACGATTCCGAGCGCTCCATCCAGAAACCGAAGGGCCAAAAGGGAGGAATACTCGCTGGGGAAGGGAAGGAGCATAGTTGTTATGCCGGTTCCAAAACATCCTGCAAGCGCCAGGGGAACCCGACGCCCCCACCGATCCGAGATAAGGCCGGCCAGCAACCCCAACAGCAGAATCTGCGGCAGGGAATGAACCAGCATAAACATGGAAGTGCCGCGCTGATCCAGATGGAACTTGTTGCGAACCAGCTCATTCAGGGTCGGTGTAATGACCGCCATGGAACAGAACATCATTGTTGTTACCACTACCAGGCGCAGCAAAGGACCCCAAGGCATTTGCCCGGGGTCCATGCTGTGCCGACTGGCAGGTGGCATAAGGTGTTTGTCAGTTTTCATATAACTTCATGCCACTGTTGTTAGTAATTAGTAGAGGTCCCAGTTACTCGCTGCGCTGTGGGTCGAAATTTCCATAATGAGAGCAGGTGCCTGTTGCAGGGTGCCATTGGCGGGCTCGGAAACTCCCTCTTTCGTTACAAGACGCGGATAGGTAGCAGGAGGTCCGCCGGGCTGCGCGGCTGGAAAAGTACCGACCAAGCTCCACATTGCAATCCCGGATTCCAGATCGTCCCGCAATTGCTGGCGAACATCCGAGTTGCTAACGTCGAGGTTGAAAGTAATTGGAAATGCTTCAGCAGGTGAAGCACTGCCGTCATAAGATGGATCAAAAGTCCCGACCGAGTATGGTGTAGCCGCCAGGTTATCTTCTGCCCGGTTGCCAGTGCCCAGTTCAATCAAGTATGGGTCCTGCAGTGGGGTGGCGCTTACAACTCCGGGCCCCACATATCCCTGGGTTTCTGTCCAAGTGGCTTCGGTGAAGCCGTTTTGACCAGTGATTCCGGTAGCGAACATTTTCAACTGGCCAGATGCAGGATTCCAGGCGTCGGCGTTTGCCGCCTGCCATAATACGATTCGCGCACTTGTAATCGCGTAAGGAGTGTTTTCCAGTTCTGGGGGGAGTGCCACAGTCCACTTCATATGCATTGATGAGTAATGTCTGTTGAACATATATGGGCTGGTCTCATCTTTGTAAAAAGCGTAAACTGGAATCGTTTTACCTGTGCCCGTGCTGTGGTTCGGAGTCAGATTGGCGTCGCCTGTTAAAACGCCATTTACGGTTCCGGCTTGAGCCGGGGTGCCAAGTACGGAGAGCACCAACGCAATGCCTGCCGCCGTCATAAAACTTTGTAACATACAATCATCCTTTTTCGTAGGGGTTATTAAACAGAAAATCAAGTGTTGCCGTTGAACTAAAGGCATGCATGCGACCTGTTACCAGCTGTCAACCCCTGGTAGCGGCGTCCGCGCTATGCCGCCTCGAGCGACAATCTCTCCGCCGCTAATGGTTCCATTAGTGGGGTCATAAATGTACGTCGCGTAACTGCCGGACCGGATTGAGTATTCGGGGAAAGCGTAATACGGAAAGCTAATAGTAAGATCCGGGCCGCCGCTGGTTAGAGAATAGGACATCTTGTCGTTTTTAAGCCCTGTTTCACCCGGCCCAGAGACGTGGGACGCGAGCTCGTACAAATAAACGTCAAGCGGCTCATTAGGATCAACCACATTAATACTGTCCTCATAGTTATGCCCGGTGGTACGGACAAATGGATCGCGCGGACGAGAGGTTAGATAAGATATCGGCGTCGTAAGCGGGTTCAGGCGCACACTAGGCATTGGTTCGTAAAAAGTTCCGCTAGGCGGATACGCATTGTTGTCCAACTGATACGTTTCAAGAGCTGTAGCCATGGTGCGCATCTCGGCTCGAACTCTGGCGGCCTTGGCACGCACTTGCGCCTGTAAAAAGTTGGGTGTGGCGATTGCTGCAAGAATGGCTATAATCGCCACTACAATCAGTAGTTCTATGAGCGTAAATGCTCTCATTACCACCTGGGTCCCTGTGTGTCTTTGGATATGTTCGACTGAAAACTTAAAATCACTGCCATTATCTCCTGCTACAACTTATAAACTTTAGTATGCAAAGAGCACACCAGACTCATCCGAGTCTCTAAATTGTTTATTTTGAATGTTATACATAAGAATAGAGTTGGGCCAGTGGGGAAATACCGGCTCGTATAAGCCACCGGGTGCGGCAAATAGTGCACTTTCTCAATTTAGTTAATAATGCCTTGGCTTCGGTGCTTTCCTCACCGTATGCTAAACCCTTCCGAGCGATTTAATTGCTATTTTTCCCCCGAAAAAGAAGTAGTTTTTGGCGCAAACCAGGATAATGATAGCGCTTTTCGCGAGCTGTCCATATGCGAGCCGCAGTGGCCAGATCTGCGAGGCATCCATTTCCTTACTAAAAAGACGTTTGAGGTTAATCGGCGGATTCGTATATGGGATAGTGCCGAGCGGCGATTTGCTGTTTATGAGGTTTTTATGCCGCTCATGCCCGTGGGTGCAGGCTGAGAGAAGGTTTTTGGACGCTTTTAACAATTTTATTTTTTACTGGTTTAAAGTTCATGAAAGAGCGTTCCGGGGATGTCGCCATTGTAATTGTTCTCCGTTTCAGGAATGGTTGCATTTAGGGGAAACAATAGGTGGGGAAATGGAGAGGGGAATTCCCGCATGGGTACTTAAATGAGATTTTGAAGGGATTGGTGAGCAGACGGCGGACGGCGGACGGCTCGGCGAGCCATCCCTACTCATATATGACGTTGGGATCTCGGGAGCGGACGGCTCGGCGAGCCATCCCTACCCGTATATGAAGTTGCACAGGGTGATCCGGCTAAACCGGAAACTCGTATTCATAATCCTTACTGCATTTTGCTGAGTTGCGCCGTGTAGTTTCTTGCATGAGTAAAAACCCTAAACCTGTGCCCGCTCCGGGTAACGCCAACGAAAGTGCTTTGGATAAAGAAATCGCGGCGATGTCCATGGAAGCGTGCTTTGAAGAGCTGGAAACTATCGTGACCGCCCTGGAAAACCAGACCACATCTCTTGAAGACTCTATAAATCTGTTCGAGCGGGGCATGAAGCTGAGCCGCCGCTGCAACACGGAGTTGACCCGCATGGAGCGCCGAATTCAGATCATTGTGGAAACCTCCAAGCAAGAAGTCCAGTACAGGGACTTTGAGGAAGACTAGTCAGCGTGGCTAAACCATCCTAATTCGGCAGGGATGGGTAGTCTGTATAGCCCTCCGGTCCCGGGCCATAGAAGGTTTCCGGATTGGGCGGGTTTAAAGGTGCACCCAGTGAGAATCGTTTGGGAAGATCTGGATTAGCTATAAATGGTCGGCCGAAGGCCACAGCGTCTGCTCGCCCCCCGGCCACTACAGCCTCACCGGTTTCCCGGTCAAATCCCTCGTTAAAGATATAAACGCCGCCAAAAGTCTTGCGCAACTCGTCTCCCAGAAATGGCTCTCTCAGATGTTCTCGAGCGCAGATAAACGCAATGCCGCGGCTGCCGGCCTCGGCAGCGACATGGCCAAAGGTTTTGGAAGGATTTGAATCGCCCATCCCGTGACTGTCTCTGCGAGGTGCCAGGTGCAGACCGACCCGGTCGGCACCCCACACATCGATCGCGGCATCAAGGGCTTCGAGCATGAACCTGGCCCGGTTTTCAACGGTGCCCCCATACTCATCTGTACGATGATTCGACTGATCCTGCAGAAACTGATCGGGTAGATAACCGTTTGCCCCATGGAGTTCCACTCCGTCAAATCCAGCGGCCATTGCATTCTCAGCGCCTTTACGGTAGTCCGCGATGATGCCTGGAATTTCTTCCAGTTCAAGAGCCCGAGGCACAGCGAACTCGCGCTTGGGGCGGAGCAGGCTGACTGTTCCACTGGCGGCAATAGCGCTTGGCGCGACGGGTTGCTTCCCGTCCAGGTAGTACGGATCGGAAATGCGACCCACGTGCCAAAGTTGAAGTATGATGCGACCACCTGCGCTGTGAACGGCGTTGGTGGTCAGTTTCCAACCATTTACCTGGTCGTCGCTCCATATCCCTGGCGTATCCGGGTAGCCGACACCCATTGGCGAAATGGCGGTGGCTTCCGATATGATTAATCCGGCGGAGGCGCGCTGACTATAGTACTCCGCCATCATCGCATTAGGCACACGACCGTCATCAGCGCGACAACGCGTGAGGGGTGCCATGATTACTCGGTTCGGCAGTGTCCAGGCACCGACTTGAAGAGAGTCATGTAATGTGGGCATCAGCTACTCCTTTTATGACAGGACTCTAGCGCACTTTTCATTCCAGTCATATCAGTAAAAAAAAAGCCGCAGACCCCTAAAGGCCTGCGGCAATAAAACTTCCGATTCTTTAAAGCAGAGTCTCTTAGTAGAGATTCCAGTCATTTACATCAGAGGTTGGAGGACCAGCTCTTAGCTGATCAAAGATGCCCTGACGTTCTTGAGCAGTACGTCCCGTGAATCCTACTTCTCTGTAGAACATACCCGGTCTACCGTTCAAGTATATGGCGGCTGGCGTTGTGCCAACTACGGTTCCATTAACTTTGTATGTAATGACCGTGCCCACGCACTCAATGCGCAGTGTATGCCAGCCATTGGCTGTTAGTACAATAGGCGATCCAACTGGCGTAGATGGTCCTGAAACATTAGGAAACTCTTGAGCCTGGATTTCTTTAGTCCGGTAGTTATAAACGATTCCATAACTTCCATCGAGATCAGGACTGTATCCGTAATCTCTTCTCGTCAATTGAGTTGGACCATCATCACGTGCTGCACGTGCCACAAGACCGGCTGTTTCAACGTCAGCGACAGTGGCGGAAATCGAGGAAACCGGGCAGAACAAATCAACCTGAACATAATAATTGGCATCGTCACTATTACCAAAGAAAAGGGCGTTATAACCACCGTCATCTCCAAGAACCACGGCCGTGCCTGGACCTGTAGCTCCAGGGCGAGTGTTGGCGATAATCGGAGGTAGCGCATTGCCACGATCCGGATTGTTGTGAGGACCGGTAACCGTCAAAACCGGCGACTCTGGGCTTCCGTCAGTGGCCCATGTATTTATATAACGTATAGATGTCGTAGGAACCGTTGATGCATCAGTGCCTGTGTAATCTGTAAATTCGGATCCATCAGGTTTGGAGGCGCCGAATGTCCCGGTACCGGTGTTATTACCCCGTGTGCCCACGTTGAACTGATCAACAATGCTGACCGTATCTAAATCCTGCGCGAACGCGCCTGCTGTCAATGTAGCTGCTAAAACAAATAAGCCAAGTCGTTTCATGCTGTCTCCTTTTGCCCAATCGGGCTATTAGTTGTACTGATTTCGCCGCTCGACACAGGTTGTGTCAACACAAAATTGAGTCGTGGTCGTTTTTTATACTGGGCTATTTTAACCGACGTTTTCTTGTTGAATCTGCCCGTTAATCCCGCACAATAATCCTGATTTCGTGGAAAAAGGACTTCTGTCATTTGAGCGCTAACCCCAGCCCCCCTGCCGACGCTAATACCCATTTGGATGATGAATACCTGCAATACGTGCGTGATGAACCGGACGCCGTTTTAAAGGTTCTTAATCTTTCCAAACACTTTCCCATCCGCAAAGGTTTTTTCAGCCGGGTGACGGGGCAGGTGCGCGCTGTGGAAGATGTCTCCTTTTTTCTACGCCCGAAAGAGACGCTTGGGCTGGTGGGGGAATCGGGCTGTGGCAAGACCACCACGGGTCGTCTGATCCTGCAGCTTATCCGGCCCACCACAGGCCAGGTGCACGTGAAGGGGTCGCCGGACCTGACTGGTCTGTCGAATCGGCAACTGCTCCCCTTTCGACGCCGTATGCAGATGATTTTCCAGGATCCTTACAGCTCTTTGAATCCCCGTATGACCGTTGGCTCAATCATCGGCGAAGCTTTGACGATCCACAAACTGGCCTCAGGGAAAAAGAAGGTTGAGCGGATTCAGGAGCTCCTGAAGGAAGTGGGCTTGAATCCCGGCTCGATCAAACGGTTTCCCCACGAGTTTAGCGGCGGGCAGCGCCAGCGCATTGGTATCGCGCGGGCCTTGGCGGTGGAGCCGGAGGTTATTATCGCCGATGAGCCGGTAAGCGCGCTGGATGTATCGATTCAATCGCAGGTGATCAACCTGCTCGAACGCCTTCAGAACGAGTACGGCCTGAGCTACGTGTTTATCGCCCATGATTTGAGCGTGGTGGGTCACATCAGCCACCGGGTGGCGGTGATGTATCTGGGGCGGATTGTCGAGATTGGCCCGAAGTATAACCTGTTTGACACGCCGAAACATCCATATACCCAGGCGCTGCTGGCAGCGGTGCCGAAGCCGGACCCCCATAAGCGGGGCACCCGGGCGATCCTGCACGGTGATGTGCCGTCGCCGGCAAACCCGCCTTCGGGCTGCGTATTTCACACTCGTTGTCCTATGCGTTTCGAGCCGTGTGATAAAATAATCCCGCCGCTGCTGCGTCACGGCGGCGAGCATTTCACGGCCTGTCATCTTTATGATCCCCGATACAACGGCGGGGTTACCGACGCCTCCATTAATGTGATGAAGGCTATGGGGAATATTGCAGCCCAACCGCCAAGCCCGGAAGTCGTACGTCCGATGAAACAAGAGCAGGTGCGGGACGACCGGGGCGACGCGCCGGAAGACATACCGGAGCCGGATATCGTATCTCAGCGTAAAGATTCCGCCGTGTTTCCATCTGACGCGGACCGTCCGGATATTTTGCCACCCGGACCACCCATCGTCTGAGCGACGGAGAGATTAAGCACCTTTTTGCGGAACGGGCATGGCTGGGGCCGGGCCGGTTTGCTCAGCGTGTTGCGCTATCTTTTGGTTCTCAAATCACAGACGTGCAGGTTCTGGAGACTGATGAAAGTCCCCGTACAGACGCGCGGCGGGTGGAGTGGCTTGTTCCCGGATTTATTAATGCGCATTGCCATCTGGAATACTCCTGGCTTGCAGCCGGTGACCCGCCGGACTACGCTACGCTCCCACACGGCGACGTGCCGTTCGGGCGCTGGATGGAGGCGATTATTGCGTCACGACCAATATCTCCGGAGGATTTCGAAAGGCGGTCAGCCGCCATGGCCGACGGCGCAACGGCGCTGCGGCGCGGAGGCTGCACAGCCGTTATTGATTCCACTACGGACGGCTTTTCGGCGGCGCATCTGGAGCAGGCGGGCGTGCGGCATTTTCTTTTTCATGAGGTGCTTGGCCTGTCGAGGGAACGGGCAGAGCCGATCTGGCGACACACAATGGAGCAAATCGCAGGCAACGAGAAGAGACCGGCTGGCAGCCGCTCCATTGGCTGCGGCATTAATCCTCATGCACCATACAGCGTGGGACCGTGGCTGCGAAACGTGTTGCGGGGCGACGCAGCCAGTGGCTTTCCGCAGGCGTGGCACCTGGGAGAAACGCCGGACGAAGAGGAGCTTTTTCTGCGGGGAACGGGTTCTATAGCGGAGTTTCTGCAGAGGCGAGGGATGACACCGCCCTGGGGATCGGACAAGACGGTAGACACTGGCTTTAACATTAATCCTGTCCCTGGGGTTACTTCTTTTCGATTCCTTCAGATGGACGATATGATTGATCGCTGCCACGTTGCTTTTCACGGAAATACGCTCAAGACTTCGGAAGCGTCTTTTTTTTCAGGCGAGCGGGCTCTTGTTCATTGCCCGGCGACGCTTCGGTGGTTTCAGCGGTCCCCAGCGCCACTCAAGGATTGGCTGGAGGCGGGGGTCAACGTGTGTCTTGGTACAGACAGTCTGGCCAGTTCGGACACATTGTCGATGGTTGATATCATCCGCACCACTTTACTAGACAACCCGGAGCTCTCTGCAAACGACGCACTTAGAATGGCGTGCTCAAATCCTGCAAATATTTCGTTTATGCGAAAAGCTGAATTCACTGGATCACTCGTAACAGGCAACCGCGCAGATTTCGTAGCGTTGGAAACACCACAGCCTGTCGCGGACTGGCGTGAAGCCCTCACCGAAGCAGGAACTCGGGCAGCATTGGTATGGATCGAAGGCACTGTAGCTTAAACGGACTAAAAAACTCTACCGTCCGTTTGTAGTTAAGTTCGGCCAACCTCTACGCGGATGAACCAGCACCCGAATTACTCAGCCTGACGTATTATACACTGACGACAGATGCAGTTTCCGCGTCCGTGGCTTCGGTTTTATGTTGGCTCAGCGAAAACCAAAAACACGCTCCCCCGTCCTCGTTGTTACGCGCGCCAATCTCTCCTTGATGAAGATCGATTAGCTTTTTGCAGATCGCCAGACCAAGTCCGCTGCTGCTTTCGCTACCCGTGGGGCGACGACTAAGTTTTCCATACCGTATGAAAACCTTTTCAAGATCCTGCGCGGTCAGGCCCGGTCCGTTATCCCGCACCATCAAATCCACCTTGTCGTCAGTACAGTGAACTTCCACTGTGACTTTGCCTTCTGCGGGGTTAAACTTGAGAGCATTACCGATAAGATTTTGCAGCACCTGCTCGAGGCGGCTCGGATCTCCTTTGATCAAGGAGTGCTGCTCCGGAGAACAGTCGCTGAAGTTCAACGTGATCTGCTTTTCGGCCGCATAGGGCTGGAAGTTGTCCACCACCTGGTTTCCTAATTTCGTCATGTCCACAACCTGATAATTCAGCTTGATGTGGCCATCTTCCACGGCTTGGAAATCCAGAAAATCCGCGATGATCTTTTGCATGTTCTTGGAATGTTGCCCGATCTTATCCAGCATTTCCATGGCCTCTTCGGTCATGGGTTCACCGACGGGAACCTTTGTAGCGATAAGATAGGCCTGGCATACAATAACGAACAGAGGGTTTTTCAGGTCATGACTGGCCATGCCCAGAAACTCATCTTTAAGCTTAAACAGATGTTTCACTTTGAGGTGAGTATCCACACGGGCAAGCAGCACGCTGAAATCAATGGGTTTTGTCACGTAATCATTGGCACCAAGACTAAGCGCCATCACGACGTCTTCGCTCTGGGTTTTGGCGGTGGCCATAATGATAGGCAGTTCCGCAGCGCTATAGCGCTTTCGCAGAATTTCCAGCACTTCTATCCCGGTGAGGCCGGGCATCATTATATCAAGAATAATAAGATCGAACATTTCCCGCTCGATCATATCCATGGCCGAGGGGCCGTCCTCCGCCACCATTACTTCAAATCCCTTGCGCTGCAGGCGGCGTGAAAGCATCTCCCTGTTTAAATCATTGTCATCAACTACCAGTAGCCGCCCCGTCGTTTGATTCATCGGCTCCATCCTTCAAAGTCAGTTTTTCGATTTTCGCCAAAAGCCGATCCAGATGTATCGGCTTGGTCTCATAGTCATCACAGCCTACATCAAACGCGCGAGTTCTATCTTCCGACATGGCATGAGCGCTGAGTCCGATTACAGGAATACCGCGGGTAGCGTCGTTATTCTTTATTAAACGTGTGGCTTCCCAACCGTCCATAACCGGCAGACTCATATCCATCAGGATGACGTCAGGTGCCTCCTGCTCGGCCAGTTGAACCCCGGCGGCTCCATCCATGGCGACAATGACGGCATAACCCAGGCGGTCGAGACGTCGCTTCAGCATATCGAGATTCAACTCGTTGTCTTCAACTAGTAAGATACGTTTCAATGGGGTCGCCTTTCGATAATGTTCGCCTGCCATGTTATATGTCAATTCGTGGGTTCTACACCCTTTACCAATGAAAGACATTCATTTCCTATTACAGGAATGGTCAACAGTAGATAATCGGTGAAATACGGCACAATGGCGCGAAGAAAAAACACAGGCGGGAAAAACCTTATCGGAGAAGCGCAGAGGGGGGCAACCTGAGACCAATGCGCGGCGGGATGGCTTCTAATGTACCAAAACACCACCAGTAAGCATATCGAATATCAACTCGATCTTAACCCGGAGGCCCGCCGCAGCTTTCTGATGGAATGCAACCGGGCGCTGCAGGAGGCCCGCGAGGCGCAAAAAGGTTATATTCAGAAGCGTGCAGGCCGTCAGGCTGCGCTGGCGCTCAGCGAAGCGGTCGATCGTCTGCTTCGTTCCATGTGCGTGTGGCTTACAGAGAATTCTCCTACGGAACCGGGCATTGTATCTCGAATAGCCATTGTTGCCCAAGGCGGCTATGGCCGCGCCCAGATGAATCCGTTTTCGGATGTCGACCTGCTTATCCTCATGCCAGACAATCCCTCTCCCGGTGAGCAGGCTTTTGTGAAAAGTCTGCTTTATCTGATCTGGGATTTAAACAAAGTTGAGCTGGGCCACGCCACCAAGCGGGTCTCAGAAGCCACGGAATGTGTGGGGCTTGATCTGGATTCCTCCACGGCGCTGTTGGAACTGCGGTTGCTGTTCGGAAGCCGGGCGATGGTGAACAAGGTTGAGGAAAGTGTGGCGGCGCTGGTGCGGGGACCCGCGGAAAAGTGGTTCGTGGAAAGCAAAATCAACGAGAGCCGGAATCGCAAAGAGAAGTATGGCAGTTCGATTTATCTGCTCGAGCCCAACGTAAAAGAGGGCGAGGGCGGCCTGCGCGATATCCATTCTCTGATATGGCTTAGCTATGCGATTCTAAACTCCGGCAGTCTCAAAGTCCTCACTGAGCGCGACGCATTGCGCCCGGAGGAACTGGAAAAACTTAACAAAGCCACGGATTTTCTCCTCAGCATTCGCAGCGCCCTTCACCTGGCTGAGGGCCGAAAGATTGACTCACTGTCCTTTGATAAACAGCCGGTCGTCGCGCGCGACCTCGGATATGCTTCAGACTCGGTGCTGCTGGCGGAGGAAAAGATGATGAAAGACTATTATATGCACGCTGGCGTCATCGACCGATACTCGAAAAAAGCCACTCGCCTTATAACAGCAAAAGCCCAGGGTAAGGTCAGCGGAATTGTCGAGGCCATGCGCCGCCGTTCGCTTAATGAAATTTACTATGTAAAAAGCGGCCTCCTTTTTCAGAAAAAGCCCGACGCTGGTTGGTTTCGGGATGATCCCGTACGCATCATGGACGCCTTCCGCACCGCAGTGCTTGCGGGCTCTGTGCTGAGCGAGGATCTGAAGCAGACTATTGAAGAGTGTGGCGACGCTACAGACACAACGACTTTTCGTCAGAGCCCACAGTGCCGCGACATTTTTATGGAAATTCTAAACCAGAAATCCGGTGCCGGTCCCACTCTTCATGCCATGCACGACACCGGGGTTCTTGCCGATTATATGCCGGAATTTCGGAAGCTGTTCTGCCTGGTGCGCATTGACCATTATCACCGTTACACCGTGGACGAACACCTTATTAAAACTTTGTATGAGGTGGAAGATCTTTATCAGACGGGGGCGGGGCAGCGGCCAGAGCTTGCCGATGAGACTCGCAAGGTTCGCCGGTGGGACTTGCTGAATCTGTCGCTGCTTCTACACGACATCGGAAAAGGGGAAGGGCACGGCCACGTGCTTCGCGGGGCGATTATCTCGCAGAAGATGACGCAGCGGATGGGGTTGCCGCCGGAGGATCAGGAGGTCGTTCGCCAGCTGATTTTGCAGCATTTGAAAATGGTGCATATTTCACAACGCCGAGACCTGGAGGATCCACACGTCATCGCGGAAATGGCCGGCATTGTGCCGGACCCGGAACTTCTCCGCATGCTTTACATTCTGACCTACTGCGACACCAGAGCGGTAGGGCCAGGCGCCTGGAGCGACTGGAAGGGAATGCTGCTTTATGATCTTTATCGGAAAACCGTGATGCTTCTCGCGGGCGCAAACCCCATTGTCCCTATGGATGCAGCCGCGCGCGCTGTCTTGCAAAACGCGATAACCGAAGCGGCGGATGGCGCGTTGACTGATTCGGAAATCAAACAGTTTCTCAATAACGCTTCGCCCAAGTATTTAACCACCGTGCCACCTGCTGGAATTGTCAGGCACATCCAGATGCACAAAAGCATCAACGAGGACACACCTGTGGCTTGGCGCGTGGAAGAGCGGGAGGATATGAATTATACGGAAATTACTGTGGTTGGAATGGATGTTCGCGGGCTGCTCAGCATGTTGTGTGGCGCACTCTCCAGTAAGGATATCAACATCCTCAGTCTTCAGGCCTTTTCGACTAAGGACGGGTATGCCATTGATTGTTTTCAGGTTACTGACCTGCGAGGGAACCAGTTGCCGCAAGGGTTTCGACTGGACCGCCTGAAGCAGGAACTAAACAACGTTTTGCAAAAGCGCAAAACCGTCGCTGAAGCCTTTCCCATTCGCAAGCGCCCAATATCCTCTCAGCGGGATGTGCCGGTGGTGAAACCCGCCGAGGTTATCATTAATAACGAAGGCAGCTTTGATTTTACGATTCTCGAAGTGAAAGCGTATGATCGTCCCGGCCTGCTTTATGATATAACCCGAATTTGTAACGACCAGGCTTATTACATCCATCTGGCGATGATTACCACCGAGGCTTACCGCGTGGTGGACGTGTTTTACATCACCGATTTGGAATTTAACAAACTTACCCTTGCCCAAACAAAGAAACTGCGGAGCGCATTGGAAGATACCCTGGCCGGGACGCTGGCTGTAGAGTAAGGCTTAAACTTTACTTTCTGGTCTTCGGATCCAGCGCGTCGCGGAGACCGTCTCCAAGCAGATTAAACCCGGTTACTGTAAGCAAAATGGCAAGACCCGGGAACAGTGGAAGCCATTCAAAAAACAGGATATAGTCCCGGCCTTCACTGAGCATTCCACCCCATGTAGGGGTTGGCGGTTGTGCGCCCAGTCCCAGGTAGCTAAGGCCGGCTTCCGCCAATATCGCGGTGCTCACCCGGAGCGTCCCGTACACAATCAGTGTTCCAACCAGGTTGGGAATCAGATGCTTAAACATGATTCGATTCGCACCGGCGCCTGCCACGCGTGCGGCGTCCACGTAATCTTCCTCTCGCAGGCTCAACACGTTTCCACGAACCAGGCGTGTATAACTGGGGAAGCTGGCTATGCCGAGCGCAAGAAGCACGTTTTGCAGGCTGGGTCCCAACGCTGCGGTGATGGCCAGGGCTAGAAGCAGAAATGGAAAGGCCAGCATAATATCCGTAATCCGCATCACTACGGTGTCCCACCAGCCACCGAAAAACCCGGCGCTGGTGCCTAACACGAGGCCGATGCTCATGCCGATGGCTACGGCCACAAATCCTACAAAGAGGGAGATGCGAGCGCCGTACAGAACCCGCAGGCCAACGTCGCGGCCGAACTGATCGGTTCCCATCCAGTGGCCGGCGCTGGGAGGTTGTAGCGCATCCTTAAGGTTTTGACTGGCCACGGCGGAAAATGGAGCAATCCAGACAGAAGCGATGGCGGCCAAGGCAAGCGTGATTACGATCGCCAACCCGAGAACCGCGACTTTATCACGACTGAACTTGACCCATACGAGCTTCCATCCCAGGAAGAATTCTTTCATTAGTCTTTTCCGCCAGAGTCGAGTCTTATGCGTGGATCAATAACTGTGTAAAGGATGTCGACGATAAGATTTACGCCGGAATAAACCACAGCCGTCAGCAGGACTCCCGCCATTACAACCGGGGCGTCGCGACCCTTGATGCCGTCAACCATCCATTGGCCTATGCCCGGCCAGGCGAAAACGCTTTCGATAATAATACTTCCTTCCAACAGCGCAGCAATAGACAAGCCGCTCAGGGTTACAAACGGGATCAGGGCGTTTCTCAGGGCGTGGCGCATCAGGACGACGCGTCCGCTGACGCCCTTGGCCCTTGCGGTCCGCACGAAATCCGAATGGAGAACCTCGAGCAGGCTGGCACGCAGGATCCGGCAAAGGGAAGCAGCCGTTCCCACACCCAGCGTGATGGCGGGCAGAGCGAGATGCGACAAGTGACTTGGCAGGTTGAAAAGCAGCGATCCATCGCCACGTCCCGCCGGCGGAAACCAACCGAGTTTTCTGCTGAAAAGGATGATTAACTCAATGCCGAGCCAGAATCCCGGCACGGCAAGAAATACAAAAATAACAGTGCGAGCTGTCTGATCAAACATTCCCCCCGGTTTGCGCACCGACATTATCGCGACGAAAACCGAGATCAATGTCGCGATAAACATCGTGATTACCGCCAGTTCCAATGTGGCCGGAAGGCGCCTGACAAGTTCAGGAAAAACGGGAAGATGAGAGCCAGTGTAGCTTCTGCCAAGATCGCCCCGTAGCGCGTCCTTCAGCCACAGAACGTATCGCACTGGAATAGGTTTACCCAGGTTCAGTTCTTTGCGCAGAGCGATGATCTGTTCCGGTGGCGCATCCGGGGCCAGCAGACTTCGGATTGGATCGCCGCTTATGGCCAACAAAAAAAACACCAGCATGGAAACCCCAAGCAGCGTCGGAACCATCAAGAAGATGCGTTTGACTAAATGCTGCATAATGCCTCCAAGCACAGAGAAGGAAGAGTGATCATAGTCGACCTTCAAATCCGCCCATGGTTACGCCATGAAACTCATATTCGCCGGCCGGATGCACGTGCATGTTGTTGATCCTGGGATTGATACCCCACAGCATCCGCGAACTGTATGCAAAAATCCAAGGGCAATCCTGGACGATAATCGCCTGCAACTGATCGTATATCTGGTTTCGTTTGGTCTCGTCCACAGTGGCGAGAGATTCCTGCAAGAGACGGTTCACATCTTCATTTTTATAGAAGCTGCTGTTACTGGTGCTGGTGCTGCGAAAAAGCGGATCGAGGAAGCCGTGGGGGTGTTCACCGCCGACCCAGCCGGCCGCGAACAGATCGAACACCCCATCCTTTTCCGGAAACCATTGCAGATCCAATGTTTGGTATGGATCAAACTTTTCCCAGTAAACGTTTCGGTCAAATCTTAATATTTCGACTCGAATACCGATATCGCGTAGTTGATCTGCAACCACGACGCCAAGATTAGTGTCGTCCACGTCGTCCTTGGTCCAGAGAACGACGTTCATTCCATCCGGATACCCAGCCTCCACCAAAAGCGCTTTGGCTGCGTCTGGATCGTATCCCAGGGTTTCCATGTTTTTGTTAAAGTTCGGCATGACGGTCGGAAGCGGTCCGACAAGAGGATCGGCATTGTCGCGGAATCCATATTTTACCAGGGCGTTGCGGTTAATGGCCATGTTCGCAGCCCGCCGAACCCGCACGTCATTAAACGGGGGCTTCATATTATTAAAGCCGACATAGCGAACCGCCAGTTTGGGGGCCTTTATTATTTCCACCTGGGCAGATTTTTCGGCCACTTCCGTGTGAGCAAACGTAACCGAACACAGATCGATCGCGCCCTGTTCCAGCAGAATCAGCCGGGTGGTCGGTTCTCGAACAACGAGAAACTCCACTTCGGGAATGCTGAACTCGTCGGCACGCCAGTAGTACGGATTTCGTTTCAGCAGGATTCGCTCGCCCTGTTGCTGCTCCGCCACCATGTACGGGCCGCTGCCCGTTGGGTTCAGGGTAAAAGCTTCGTTTCCATATTTTTTAACGGCGGTCGGGCTTACAATTCCGCCGAACGAGTCTCGCAGCACCACCGGCCATACCGAGTAGGGCTCGGTCATTTCAAACCGAACCGTCAGGGGGTCGATGGCTTCCACGCTTTTCATCTTCAGCACCTTGGAGCGCCGCTGCGAGGCTGTAGCAGGGTTTTTGATCCTGTCGAAATGGAACTTCACCGCCTCCGCGTCACATGGGGTGCCATCGGAAAACTTTACGCCTGGGCGGAGTTTAAATATCCACGAGTAGGCGTCGTCATGAGATTCCCAGGATAACGCCAGCCTCGGAATGAGCTCCAGTTCCCGGTTATACCAGGTCAGGGTGTCGTAAATATTACATATTATGTAAGAATCCAGCGCCATAGTTTGAAATGCAGGGTCGAGGGTCTGCACGCGCTCGTCCATGGCTACGACCATTCTCTTTACCAGTTCTTCCGGGGACCGTTTCTCCGTGCATCCGGAAAGCACGACCGCCCCCGGCGGCAGGCAAACCCCCAGCACGCGCATTCCCATGGCACCGGCGGCGACTTTTAAAAAGCCGCGGCGATCTGTAATTAAGCGGGAGTCACGTTTAGACATGCGATCAACCGTGACACCCCATAGCGTGCTTGCAACATCGAAAAGAAACTTTCCGGTATAAATTGTGCCAGTCATAAAAAAGCCGAAGGAGACATGATCCATGCGCGCTGTTGCGATATACCCCAAAAGTGGGAAGCTCGATGTCATTGAGACTCCCACACCCTCGATTAAATCTCCCCATGATGTGCTGGTCAAGACGTTGAGCGTCGGGCTTTGCGGCACAGATCATGAAATCGCTGCCCAGGATTATGGGCGCGCTCCTGATGATGGAGATTACCTTATCCTGGGCCATGAGTGCCTGGGAGAGGTTTTGGAAGTCGGCGCTGCCGTAAACCGCTTTTCTCCGGGGCAACTCGTGGTGCCGTCTGTCCGGCGACCTTGCGATTCAGAATCTTGCGCCGCTTGTCGAAGCGGTCGCCCGGATTTTTGCCTTACCGGCGACTTTACGGAACGAGGCATATCGGGTGCTCACGGGTTCATGTGTGAGCAGTTTGTTGAATCCGAACAATACCTTCACCCGGTGCCTGACGAAATGCGGGATTTTGGCGTGCTGACAGAGCCGCTGACCATCGCCATGAAAGCCCTGATCCAGATTCGCGACATACAGGATCGCCTGCCTTATATGAAAACCGCCAACTTCAAAAACGGGATTCTGGAAGGCCTAACGGCCGTAGTGCTGGGGGCTGGTCCTGTTGGATTGCTCGGCGCGCTGGCACTTCTGAACTCTGGCGCACGCGTATTCGTGTATTCTCGCAAGGAGGAACCGAACGAGAACTCAAAGATCATTGAAAACGCAGGCGGCGAATACGTATCGTCCAGCACCGTAAGCGCGGAACAATTCGCCGAATTAACCGGAAATGTCGATGTGATTTACGAAGCCACAGGCGCATCGTCATTTGCGTTTAAAATGACAAAGTTGCTGGGGCGAAACAGCATCTATATCCTCACAGGGGTGCCGGGCCGCAAAGGTCCGGTCGAAATTGACGCGGATCGGATTATGCGCGATATGGTTCTGAAAAATCAGTTAATCGTCGGAACCGTAAACGCCGGCGCACCGGCTTATGAGGCCGCCATTAATACCCTGGGAGACATCCATAAGCGCTGGCCAGCTTCCATCGATGGAATTATTACTGACGTGCTCAAACCGGAAGACGTGGGCCAGGCTTTAAAAACAAGAAGCTCGGGTATAAAACAAGTGGTGCAGTTCACATGAACCGCCACGGAATCGGTGACGGCTGGATTGATGTAACGAGGCCCATAACTGCTGGCATGGCGCGCTGGCCGGGAGATCCTGAGGTGGAAGTTGAACTTCTTTCCGATATGAGCAAGGGTGAGGCGTGCAACGTCTCACGACTATCCATGTGCGCTCATACCGGTACACATATGGACGCACCGGTCCATTTTTTACGCTCCGGCGCAGGAATTGAAGCGGCACCTGTGCAAGTTCTTTTGGGGCCCGCGCGAGTGATCGCCATTGATGATCCTGTATCGGTGAGGCGGGCGGAACTCGAACAATATGACCTGCAGACCGGCGAGAGGATTATCTTACGCACTCGCAACACCCAGATAGACTGGAACGGTGGTTTCCAGATGGACTTCGTCCATATCGCGGCCGACGCGGCGCGGTTCCTCGCGGATCGGAAGGTTTCTCTCGTCGGGATTGATTATATGTCGGTGGGCGGATTCTACCATGACATGGTAGAGACCCACGTAGCGCTTTTGGAAGCGGGAATCTGGATTGTGGAAAACCTGGATTTGCGCGAGATAGCTCCGGGAGACTGGGAGCTGATTTGCCTGCCCATGAAAATATTGGGTTGCGACGGCGCCCCGGCCAGAGTACTGATGCGACCAATATGAGGTAGCATAGGCGTCTCGCCTGTGTTTACCAAATCGCTACTTTATAATCAGCGTCACACAGGCGAGACGCCTATGCTACTTCTTAATTCGGCCCAGGCGCGACGCCTGTGCTACTTCTTAATTCGGCCCAGGCGCGACGCCTGTGCTACTTCTTCATTCCCTCACAGTAGTCCATGATGTCGGGAGTGCGCCACTTCATGGGAAATCCCACGCACTGAACAGGCTTTTCCGGGTGGACTTTACAGAGGTTCTGTTGCAGGAGAATGCATTCCTGCTCTGGCCCTGGTTTGTCCAGCAACCACAGGTCTCCTGCTTCAGCCTGCTGTTTTATCTCCGGTTCGCGGGTGTATATATCCATGAATACGGTCGGAGTAATTTGCAGATGCGCTGCCATTCGTTCAATATCTGACGTAGTAACTCGAACGTAACCTTCGCCCCGGCAGCAATTGCCGCAGCGGGCGCAGGCGAATTCCTGGATTTTATAATCCATCGGTCGCGTTCCCCGCGCAAGCCCTTGATATCGCCGCGACAAATGGGTTTATTTTGACTGGCTTCGTAAAATAAGCAAAGATGTTGAGATCGTTAACTGACTTCTCTCGTTCCGGAGACGCGTCAATTGTGAGAACAATAATGGGAATAGCAGAAAGACGGGTGTCGCCCTGCAGTTTCAGGATAAAATCTTCGCCGGGCCCATCCGGAAGATCAATCTCGGTAATAATCAGATCCGGGCTGTTGTCTTTAATATATAACGATGCTTCAGCCATAGTTTTCACCACGGTTAAGTTGGTGCTTCCACGGCGATAAAATACTCTCTCCATAAAATCCGCCGCCGCGGCGTGGTCTTCGATTATAAGTATCTTACAGTCGAGAGGCAGCAGCGGAATTGAAGACAACGGCGGTATTATTTCATCTTCTACGGATTCAGGTTCTGCCGAGGTCGCGCTTGGGACCTCCAACCAGAAAATGCAGCCGTCGTTATCTGAACAGATAACGCCAACCATGCCGCCCATCGTTTCTACAAGAGACTTTACCACGGTGAGGCCGAGACCAGTGCCTTGTATCGAGGAATTCACATCCAGGTCCAGACGGTCAAAAGGCGTAAAAAGTCGTTCAATTTTTTCAGAAGGTATGCCAATACCCGTATCTCGCACAAGAAGCTTAATAAATCCAGATCGCTCTTCCTGACATTCGACATACACGTGGCCGTTAGGCTTGTTGTATTTGACGGCATTGGTGATCAGGTTAATAAGAACCTGGGTCAGCCTGTCCTTGTCCACATATGCGAACAGGTTGCAGGGCCCTCCGTCAATATGGATGGTGACATGCGCGTCGCGGGCCATGGGCCGCGTCAGATCCACCGCTCTTTCAATAATTGGCACTATGGAGGTGGAGCGTGCGGACATTGGAATAACGCCGGACTCAATACGGGTTATATCCAGCACCTCGTTGATAAGCTGAAGGAGGTGCTCCCCTGCCTTTAAAATTCGCTCGCTGCAGTGCTGTTGTTCCTCGCTCATAGGGTCGGCCTGCATAAGCTGAGTATAACCGATGATAGCGTTTAACGGCGTCCTGAGTTCATGGCTGATGCGTCCCAGAAATCGGCCCTTGGCGCTACTCGCCTTCTGCGCCTCGTCCCGGGCTTCGCGCACCTCTTCCTGGCTTTGTTTTTCCCGCTTACGAATCTGAAATTCTTCGAAGGCGCGGGTTACGACCAGCGGCAGGCGCTGCATATTGTTTTTGAGAACGTAATCAGTGGCGCCGTTTCTAAGTAGTTCCACCGCCAACTCTTCGCCAAGCGCGCCTGACAGTAATATAAACGGGATGTCTGGATCAATAGCGCGGGTAATGCGAAGAGCGGCAAAGCCATCAAAGCCCGGCATATTATAATCGGCTAAAATCAAATCAAAATTTTGCTTAGCCGGGTATTCTTCCATGGCCCGGCGAAAATCTTCCAAATGGATTATGCGGAACATATGACAATCCATCCCGGCGCCAGATATCATTTCGCAGGTCAACTCTGCGTCAAGTGGATTATCTTCCAGGTGAAGGATCGTGATAGGACGTTCTTCAGACATTTAGGTGACTTAGGCGCGCATGGCTTGCTTATTTGCTTTCTTCCGCTTGAATTACTCCGCCGGGCGACTCATTAATCAACGCCCAGAAAATACCAAGTTGCCGAATGGCATTTGTAAATTGATCAAAATCCACCGGTTTTACGACGTAAGCATTTACCCCAAGATCATAGCTTTGCACCACGTCGCGCTCCTGGCGGCTGCTGGTAAACATTACCACAGGAATGTTTTTTAACAGTGGATTTGATTTTATCGCTTCCAAAACCTGCAGCCCGTCAACCTTCGGCATTTTAATATCCAGCAATATGACCGCCGGCGGAACGCAGCCAATCCGGTGTTCATAATTCCCCTTGCAGAGCAGGTAATCCATGGCTTCGGCACCATCACGGACCACGTCTATCTCGTTTGCCAGATGAAACGATTCAAACGTAGCCAGAGCAAGTTCAAGGTCGTTTTCATTATCTTCGGCCAATAAGATTGATCCCAACGGCTTTTTTTTAATGTCCAAGTTGATTACCCTCCCGAGGTAACGTGAAACTAAACTTCGCGCCCACGTCTATTTCTCCAAATGCCGTAACCGCGCCGCCGTGACGTTGGACGATTCGCCTGACTGTAGCAAGGCCTATTCCGGTGCCCTCAAACTCTTCGGCGCTATGAAGACGTTGGAACACACCGAACAGCTTGTCATGGTATTGCATATCGAAGCCGGAACCGTTATCGGAAACAATAATTTTCGTCATGTCCACCCCCGGTTGATCTTCTACTTCCACGATGATAATGGCCGATTCGCGAGTTCGGCTGTACTTCAGAGCATTGCTAAGTAAGTTTTGGAAAACCAGCCTGATAGTGCCGTTGTCCCCCAAGACCACCGGCAAAGGACTTATACGCCAGTCAACGTTTCGACCCTGCATCTCCGGGCCTAAATCTGTAAGGACATCAACAATAATTCTATTTAAGTCTACAGGATCAGATTTAAGCGAAGTGCGGCCCATTCGTGAAAAGGCCAGAAGGTCGTCGATGAGAACGCCCATCTGCTGGATGCTCGAAACGATAATGTTTAAGTAGCGCTGATTTTTGGCATCAAGGCTTTCGCTATTTTTAAGCATGAGTTCCGAAAACCCTGCAACATGGCGCAATGGAGCCCGCAGATCGTGGGACACGCTGTAGCTGAAGGCTTCCAGTTCCTGGTTAGCGCTCTGGGTTTCTGTCAGCTGGGCTTCCAGATTAATGTTCGCCTCAGACAGCTTCCCCTGTGCATCCCGCAGCGCTTCTTCACGGCTGAGCAGACTGGTTGTCATTACCTGCACGCTGTGGCCAAGTGAACCTATTTCATCCAGTCCTGAATCTTTCCACAGGGCCGGCTGCCCGCGAGAGACACGACTGGCATACTCCTCAAGATTCTTTACGCGCCTAAGTATGCCGGCGGACACAATATAAGATGCCGTCATGCCGCATAGCAGCGCAGCCAGCAAAAGAATGCCAAGCATAACGTTTATCTGTCCGCGGAGCCTGTCGTGCTTGCTGATCCGGGCAGACAAAAGGGCGTCTTCTTCTGTTGTCATGCTGTTTAAAATAGAGCGAACGTCCTCCATGGCCTGCTGGCTCTGCCGGGCCACGGGAGGAATGGCTGAATCGGAAAAGTCGGGATTTTGCTTAAGAGAGTTCAGTGCGTCCAGTTTTAAAAATGCTTTGGCGCGAAGCTCCCTGATCCGGGATGCTTGATTGCTATTATTCTGGACAAGTGCTCCCAGCCCGTCCAGCGCGGGACTAAGCTGAATTCGAGCTTCATTGTAAGGATCCAGATAAACGGGTTCTCGCCACAACAGGTATCCGCGCACGCCGGTTTCTGCATCAACGACGATTGACAACACCTCGAATATGGACGCCTTGACTCGAAGCGAGTGCTGAATTCGCTGCTGCGCCTCTTTCGACACCTTGTCATGCCATGCTCCAAGCCCTAATGTGACAAGCAAAATGAGTAATGGGATTGAGACAACGGCCAGCCCTTTTTTCCAAAGAGAAACATCGTCAATCGCCGCATTATATCTACTTAGCATACGGAGTCGCTGCGGCTCTGCATCAAATACTTTCTCCGGATCCTGTACCGGTGTCTTTCCAGCGCAAGTTGCTGTCGCCTTCGATTTGCAAGGCGTCCATCATCTTTAGCACAAGATGATTCAACAGATCGTCCAGCGTTTTTGGCCTGACGTAGAACCCTGGCATGGCAGGTAATACAACGGCACCGGCTTCGGTGACGGCGACCATGTTTTTAAGATGAATGAGGCTGAGAGGCGTTTCTCTCGGAACCAAAACCAGTCGCCGTCGTTCTTTCAGACAGGCGTCAGCAGCGCGGGTAATTAGCGAGCCGCCGGTGCCCGTGGCAATATTGGCGAGAGTTTTCATGCTACACGGACAAATAATCATACCACGATGGCGGAATGACCCGCTGGCCGGGCCTGCAGCCAGATCTCTTTCGTCATACAAAATTATCTGTTCAGGCTCAACAGCGTGACCCAGGTAAAAGGACGCGTCGAACTGATTTCCTTCGAACGTCAGTGCCATCTCTTCCCGCATAACCAGCAGCGCGGCCTGGCTTACCAGCAGATGCACCTGGAGATTCGCCTTTAGCAGAGCGCCTAGCAGTGCCCGCGCATACGGGGCGCCGCTGGCCCCGGTTATGGCCATGACTACTCGGTCTGTGGGTTTCGCGTTCACAATTCACAAGTAACACGCCAGAGCGATAAAATGTTTTTTGAATCATTCTGAAAGTTGCATGAAACGAATGACTGGCAAAATCATATATGCCGTTTTAATGGACACGAACGACGATGGCATAGTTTATCTTGTGGGCGCGGGGCCGGGCGATGCCGGGCTAATAACTGTGCGCGGCGCGGACTGTCTGCGCCGGGCCGACGTTGTCGTGTATGATAACCTCGCAAATCCTGAGTTACTCCGCTACGCTCCGGCTACCGCTGAACTTATATACGCGGGAAAAATTGCCGATCTGCACACGAAGAGTCAGGCGGAAATAAACGAAATTTTGGCAGATAGAGCGCGGCGTGGGCTGACGGTGGTGCGGCTTAAGGGCGGCGATCCGTTTTTGTATGGCCGTGGCGGCGAAGAAGCGGCGTGGCTGGTTGGCCTTGGTATCCGGTGGCAAGTGGTGCCGGGCATTTCATCCGCCATCGCAGTACCGGCATACGCAGGAATTCCTGTGACTCACCGCACCATGACCGGCTCGGTTCATGTGGTGACCGGCCATGAAAACATGGAGGGCGTAGGCCCCGACGTGGACTGGTCCCTACTGGCGAAAGCCCGCGGGACAATTGTGGTACTTATGGGCGTAAAAAATCTGGCAGTGATCGCCCGGCGACTTATTGAGCACGGCCTGTCCGGAGCCACGCCTGCGGCCATGATAAGGTCAGGAAGTCTGGCGGAGCAGGAGACTCTGGTCTCGCGTCTGGACAAAATTGCTGAGGATGTGGCCACCACCGGATTGAAGCCCCCGGCGGTTTGCGTTATTGGAGAAGTCGTCGATCTACGGGAAACCCTGGCCTGGGCAGAGCAGCGCCCGCTATCCGGAATGCGCATCGCCGTAACGCGGCCGTCGGATGAGAACGACAGCCTTGCCGGAGCACTCGATACGTTGGGCGCGGAGGTGGTACGAACCCCAACGCTTATGATCGTTCCAAGAAGCCTGGATGTGAGTAGCAGGCAGACCTTTGAACGGCTTGGGGCGGGAGACTTCGACTGGGTCGTGTTGACCAGCGCCAATGGAGCGCGTTTATTTGCCAGATTATTAGCCGATGAAAACAAGGACGCGCGCTGGCTGGCAGGGCGCAGGCTGGCAGCCATCGGCGCGCGGACAGCGGAGGCCATGCGTGCCCACGGACTAATGGCTGATGTGGTCGTGGCTGATTCCCGCCAGGAAGGGATGGCGGACGCCCTGTTGGCAGAACAGCCCGGGAGCGTCTTGATTGCCAGGGCTGCCCAGGCCCGACCTGTGCTGGAGGATCGCCTGAACAAGGCAGGTGTGCAGACGGCGGTGTTGCCGTTATATGATGCAACGCCCGATCCCGTGGGGATAAACCGGCTTAAAGATTTGTTGGGACGGGAGAAGATCCATGCTGTCACATTCACGTCCGCTCGCACCTTCGAGGCCCTCGCGGAATCTGCGGCGGCAAGCGACATGGCCATTATAGAATTGCTCGGCAGCTGTGCTATCGCAGTCATTGGCCCTGTTACCCGCGCCGCGGTGGAGCAGGCTGGCGTAGCGGTAGCCATAGAATCCGACGTCGCCGACATGAAAGCTTTGGCGCAAGCCTTAGGCCGGTGGAACCAATTAAGCTAGGGATGGCTCGCCGAGCGGTCCGAAAAACTGAACTAATTCTTTAGCCTTTGCGTTTCGGACGGCTCGGCGAGCCATCCCTACCCGAAACTGCGCGAACTTTCTAATACTACGGAGGCGCTGATCGCAGTTACACCGTGTCGGTTCCTCACTTTGAAGTGAATGCCTGTGCCCCCGGCGGGTTATTCTTTCGTGGTTTCGGGTGTGGATGCTCACACCCATATCCGCCGGTTCCGGTCGTTGTTGTGGCCGGTCTCAACTTGCTGGAAGGAGGCTTGAATGGGAAGCGTTATTAAAAAGCGGCGTAAAAAAATCCGCAAGCATAAGTATAAAAAGCTTCGCAAAAAGATGCGCCATCGTAAGTAGTACCGTTTCCTGATCTGTAGCCTGATCCTATGGCCTTTGTCATAGTATCGGTCGCCGCCAGGATTCGAGTTACTTACTCGCTTTCTTAATCAGGCCTTGTATTGTACAGTGCCGGGGATGCTTTTTTAGGGTTGCTTCTTTTCAACCCTTGACAGCGCCGCGATAATTGCGAACACACCTGAGGCTTGTGAAGCTCATTAGCCAAAGAAAATTATGGGGGCTGGCATTTGCCGCCCCCAGTCTTATTTTATTTCTCGTATTTACGCTGATTCCCGTCGCCGGCGCAATGATGCTGGCGTTTCAGGATTATCAGGCAGGACGAGGGATCTGGCATAGCCCGTGGGTTGGACTGGACAATTTTCGCGACTTGTTTTTCAATCCTGTGTTCAACGAAGATTTCCGGGTTGCGCTTCAAAACACCGCCGTAATCACCCTTGTGCTTGTGCCGGTCAACATTATCATCGCTCTTACGGTCGCAGGTCTCATCTATCCGCTGAATTCCCGCGCTCAGGGCTTTTTCAAAGCGGCCTTCTACCTACCCGGTATTGTAAGCGCCGTCGTGCTGGCCATGGTCTGGCAGTGGATGTTTACTGAGCACAACGGGCTTATCAATCTTACGCTTCGCGCTTTTGGTGGCGAAGGCGTGGGATGGTTCAGTGACCGCTGGAACGCCGTTTGGACGATCATCATTAGCTCCCTGCCTTATGCTCCCGGCGCCGGCATCATCCTTTACGTAGCGGCGCTGGCGCGCATCCCCCCTGAGCTGACCGAGTCTGCGGATATCGATGGCGCAAGCGTTTTCCAAAAATGGCAGCACATCATACTTCCGCTTTTGCGCCCCACCACCCTCTATCTGGTTGTTATCAGCACCATCGAAAGTTTTAAGGTATTTACCCCGGTTTATGTAATGACTCAGGCGCGCCCCGCGAATCAGTCGACCTCTCTTGTATATGAAATATATCAGAATGCTTTCAGCGCGGGCGAATTCGGACTTGCGGCGGCGGAGGCGATGGTACTGTTTGTAATAACTGTTGTATTCGCGCTAATCCAGTTTCGGGTTTTGCGCGGTGGAGAGGAAATGTAAATGTTTGAACTTCGAAAAAATCTCAAAGACGCTACGATTGAAGTAACCGGGGGCAATGCAAAGCCGTGAAAAAGACACTTTTTGTCCTTTTTGCCCTGGCTTTAGTGGTCGCTTCACTAGCGGGCGGAGCCGCGTTTCTTTTAAGGCAGAAACACCTGGTAGAACTCAATCGGCTGGCCAGCCAGGCAGAAGATCGGCTCAATTCGAAATCCTATGATCAGGCTATCTCCATGCTGAGAAAGGTGGAAGCGGACGGCGGAACTGATCGCTCTTCCTACCTCCTTGGACGCTCCTTCAGCCAGCAGGGGAAAAATGACGACGCAAAGCGATACTATAACGCGCTGTTATCTAAATACCCCAATAGCCCTCTGGTTCCTGATGCCCGTCTCGCCCTCGCCCGTTTCGACATCGAAGCGAAAAAAGACCTGGTATCCGCTCAAAATCAATTGCTCCAAATCCTTTCCAAGTCTCCAAAAACCCCGGCTGCGGATCATGCCTTGGTGTTGCTGGCGGAAATCAGCCTTCAAAAGAAGGATGAAACGCAGGCCCGCAAAAACCTGGAAATTGTTTTGCGCAAAAAGAACTCCCCGGCTCGAGGTGAGGCCGAATTCCTGATTGGCGACCTCAACATGAAACGCCTGAAATCTCCTGAGCCGGCACCTGGCGATGAGGTATACACCATCCAGCGCGGTGACACACTTTGGGTCATGGCGAAGAAACTGAAAGTCCCCCAGGATCTGCTGATCGGCATTAATGACCTCAGCCCAAAATCTCTTACGGTAGGGCAGCAGATTCGGATTCCGCGCCTGAGCATTTCCCTGGTCGTTGACAAGCCAGCACGTACCGTTACAATATTGAACAATAACGAGTTTTTAAAAAAGTACAAAATCGCCATAAATCAAAACGACAAGGTGCTGCCGGCAGGCAATTACTCTGTCGTTAAAAAAGAAGACAAAGGGATTGCTTATGCAGATCCTGAGACGAACGAAACCATTAAAGCCGGCGCGCCGGGCAACCCCTACGGCGATAAATATATTGAAATGCGGCGTGGCACTGGCATTCATGGGACAAACGATCCCGAGAAAATTGGAAAGCTTGTAAGCACCGGGGCCATACTCATGTCGAATCAGGACATTGATGAAGTGTATGCGCTGGTGCAAATCAAAACGCCAGTCGTCGTAAAAGGCAGTGTAGATCCGGAGAAAACCCCTGGCATCTGATATGAAGTTAACGAGGAAGCAAATGCCTGAGGGAGATACGAATTCCATGATCGAAACGCCGCCGGAGCCAATGCTGAAACTTGGCTTACCCAAGGGAAGCCTGCAGGAAGCCACATTTTCTCTGTTCCGAAAAGCAGGGTATAATTTTGCCGTGAACTCTCGCAGCTATTCGGCAAGCTGCGACGATCCGGAGATCAATGCCCTCCTGATCAGGGCGCAGGAAATGAGCCGTTACGTCCAAGACGGTATTTTTGATGTAGGACTAACCGGTCTCGACTGGATACAGGAAAATCGTTCATCGGTAGTTGAAGTCGCCGACCTCGTTTATGCAAAAGCGAGCATGCGGCCCGTCCGGTGGGTGTTGGCTGTGCCGGAATCCAGCCCGTTCAAGACCGTACAAGACTTGCAGGGAAAGCGCATCGCGACGGAAGTGGTCAATCTGACGAACGACTACCTTGCGCGGCATGGCGTGAAAGCCGACGTGGAATTTTCATGGGGCGCAACCGAGGCAAAAGCGCCGGATTTAGTTGATGCTATCGTGGAAGTGACCGAGACGGGCAGCAGCCTGAGGGCGAACAAATACCGCATTATTGACACGGTTTTGGAAAGCTGGACTAAGCTGATCGCCAATCCGGAAGCCATGAAAGACCCATGGAAGCGGGATCGAATTGAAAATATGGCCGTGTTGCTGGACGCCGCCATACAGGCTGAAGGCCGGGTGGGTCTGAAAATGAACATCGAACGCTCGAAGCTGGAACAGGTGATGAAAGTTCTACCCAGCATTACCTCGCCCACCGTCTCCAGTTTAATGGACGAAAGCTGGGTGGCTTTGGAAGTGATCTTGCAGGAATCTCTGGTCAAACGCTTGATCCCGGACCTCAAAAGAGCCGGGGCCGCGGGAATCATTGAGTATCCCCTTAACAAGATAATTTACTAAATAACAGCGTTTTCACGCTTTTAAAATTTTAAACTATCGACGTTTCGAAGTGCGTTATGAGCAGATAATTTGCCGTGGCCATTAGCAGACCCACGCCCAATCAGCTTGATGCGTGTCGCACTAATTTAATTCCAAAACCTCTTGCACTTTATGTTTCCATGACGGCACGGTCTGGTTGACTTGACGTTTTGCAAATTGTTCAATCGCTTGCTGTTACGAGCCATTTGCTACTCGTCATGTTGAACATATTTTATTAGAGGGCACCATGACATATTTTCCTTTTGAATCCTGGCGAGCAAACCTGTACTCAGGTCTTATTGCAGCCATATTTGCTTTACCTGCCATGGGGATTGCGCAAGGTCCGTTGACCACTGTGCTGGCGGATTTCGAATCTAATGGTGGCGCTGTTGCTGTTACCACGGGCAACTCCCATGCCTCCGGCAACTCGAACTCAGTCGCAACTATGGCAACAGAAACCGGCAGTGGCCGCTTAGTGATTAC
>JBBSQY010000034.1:0-36803 GCA_038243585.1 Candidatus Sumerlaeales bacterium
AGGCGGCGTCCGGTGCGGCCGGGCAGGGGCTGCTCGTGCTGGCGCTGGTATTGCGCGAAGCTGAACTGGTGCATGACGTTGAAGTCGCTGCGGCAGTGGTGGGGCAGGTTTGCGCGAAAGAACTTCTCGGGGTCTGCGGTGTGGCGGAGGAGGTCGGCGGCAGGGAGCACAGGCTCGGCCGGCGGTGGTGGCGGGGGTGTGGTGGTTCGGGTGGTTTTGGTGGTTTTATTAGTCATCATACCGGCTGGTTTAGCGCGGCGATTTTGGCCTAGGTATTCCCGCACGGGCACTTAAGGGGGAAAAGAGATAATTACGAATGGAGGGGTCGCTGCGCGACGAGGATATGGGAAAGGAAAATGCTAAACGCAAAGATGCGTGAGGGGCTTAAGGGGCGTAAGGGGAGAAGAAAGAAAAGCTTTTTGTGCTGAGGCGCAGAGACGGGAGACGGAAGACGGGAGACGGAAGACGGGAGACGGAAGACGGGAGACGGGAGACGGGCTGGTACTTTAGGGGGAAAAAGATAATTACGAATTACAAATTACTAATTACGAATGGAGGGGTCGCTGCGCGACGAGGATACGGGTAAATGAAAATGCTAAAGAAAATCTTGCTGCTTCGCAGTAACGCGGAGACGGGGAGGGCGCTTGTCCGATATTTTAATCTCACTAATTTTAAGGATTAGCTACTGGCTACATCGATTTTCTAAATGTCAGTGAAAATGAGGATCCAAACACTTCAGGCCGGTCAGTTGCGATGAACGATTATGATCATGAGTTTAAATACATAATACATTAATTAATTAACAAGGATGAATAATGCTGTGCCGAGAGTGGCACAGGTCGCTGGTATGGCTCCTGCGTCGAAGAGTGCTTATAGACTTTTAATTCTTAGAATGTAAGCGCCTGCTTGTGCCGGTTCCTACAAAGGCTTCAGGTTTTTTTCCAAAAGCATTTTGTCTAGATTGGCGCCTTTGTATCCAAGGTGTCTTAATTGGGCGACTACCTTTTCGGCTTCGTCGAGCTTATCAAGCCTATGCTTCCACGTATAGTAAGGGCTTCATTAAGTGCGTTCATTGACTCGGGAAATTTGTCCGTGGATTATGTTCTCAGTAAAAGCGGCGGAGCGTTTCAGAAGCTTAGTAGAGTTCCCAGCTCCCTACGGAGGCGGGGAGGGCTTCGTGTTTAAAGTTTTCTATGTAAAATCCTTTGGCAAGAGCCGGATCGGTGAAATTGCTGGATACGGCTATGCCGGCGCGTCCGGATGGGCGGCTGCTATCGGTGGCGGTGGCGGCTAGCTCGCCGTCGAGGTAGTAGCGGATTTCGTCGCCTTCACACTCAATACGGAAATTGTGCCACCCATCTTCTGTGATCGTTTGGGTGGCGAAGGTCTGGATGTTGCCGGATACGATCTTACCCATAGAGAGTCGGCCGAGATCTGTGGCATAAGCCATGGCGTAGCAGTGGCCGCCGTCGTAGCTTTTAAAATCCCACATGCCTGAGCCGTTATCCCGGGCAAAGATGCCTCCAGTTTCATCGCCCGGGAATTCTCCGGGAAGATGGTCCAGGTAGATGTCGGCTTCGACTGCGTAGTTGGTGTCGCTAACATTGCCTACACTGGCAGTTTCATAGCCCGTCGTTTCGTTGGATTCCAAATGCATGACGTAGCCATCGCCGCCGGCGGGCTGTGGGGCAAAGGGGACCACGGGATTGTATTTATACATTTCGTCCCAAAGTAGCTGACGACCGGAGACGGGGAAGGAATCGCTGGCAGGAACAAATGAGCTTAGTTTTTTGACGATCATGAGGCTGTTGGTAACAGCGCGTTGGACTCCGCCGCTGGGTGTGTTTCGCAGGATACCGTCGGCGATCATTGTTGTGGATCCGCCTCCGTCGAGGTTTAGGGCGTCAGTGGCTCCGACGGTGTCCTTGAGAAATTCGGCCATCTCCTGGAAGTTCATGCCTACGGATACGCCGGCCTGTCGTCCGTCGATGGCGACGAGGAAGATATGGGTGGCGTTCCATGCGACGGCGGTCCGGGGCTCGCGCACAGTGCTTGTGCTATGGTTGACCCAGTTAGCGTTATTGATGTCGCCTTTGTCTAACAGCCAGCCGCGGCCGGTTATCATGAGGGCGGAGTTGCTGCCGTTGCTGTGATTAATATCCATGCGAACCTCGAGGCGGTCGCCTATGGATACCTTGTTCAGAAGTTGGGTGGCTTTGGCGTCACGGGCAGAAAGAACAATTTGATCGGCAGCGATGGGGTTGTTTTTGGAGGCCTCGCCGGTGTGTATGGCGGTGACGACGCCGGAAACCCATTTGTCTGCCCGGGCGGGGTGATTAACGCCGCTGAGAACGATTTCCACACCAGAGAATGATGTGCGTGTGCCTGATCCCCAATGGGGCGTGTACATGGCCAGGGTGTCGGCGTTGCGGGTGTCGTTCCAATGATCGATGGGCATGGTGGTTCCGTCGGGAAAGCGTAGTTCCTGTGAAACGGTGCGGAGGCTGCGGATGATGCGCGGAACGCGGGCATCGGTGAGGAAGAATGTTTCGCGGCTGCCGCCGGGGCCCTGGATGACTTCGTTTTCGCTGCCGACGGCGTCGTAGATCTGGATGCCGGTGTAATCGAAGAAGCTGCCGTTGACCGCGCCGATAACGTCGAAATCTGGTGGTAAATCGTAGGTGGCTGCAATGGTTTGAACGTTCTGACGGGATGTGAAATTACGGGTCTTCTGGGGGAACCCCATGTGTATCATAAGGTCGGGGTTGGAGCGATCCATCTTTAGCACATGAACCTGATTTGGGTGAACGGTGGTGTAGTTTAAAAACTCTACTCCGTTGGTTAAGGCTTCGGCGTGTAGTAGCCCGCAGTTGGCGATCATAAGAAGCGACATCAGTCGAAAAAGTTTCAAAGCGATACCACCCAGGCTTAGTTGAACTAATTTCCCCCACAGAATGGGAATGCTTGATCTAGGCCCGACGGCGGAAACTATTTCTTAATCACTTTAAGAGGGAAGGTTACCGAGTGATTCCAGTATTAAAAAAACCGTGGGCCGCACGATGTGCGACCCACGGTGACTGTCTTTTAGACTTAACGCTTTGGGCGACTGCCCGGACGTTTGGACGGCTGGGTTACTTGAGTTTCAGCACGCCGCGACCTACGGCCGCGCCATTTTCTACCCGGCTAATGGATCCGCCGGCTTCGATGACTTCCAGCTCTTTAATGTATTTGCTGAGAGACTGTGCCACTGGAATGGCAGCCGTGACTTGCTTCGCTACGTCCCAGATGCGGGACATGTTTGCGAACTGAACCACGTTTGCGTTGGCGCTGACGTCATGGCCAAGGCCTTTTAGTACGGCGCTGGTCGCAAGGTTTTTGTTGCTGGATTTGGACTGGAGCGCGTTTTTGATGGAGTCCTTTGAGCTGCCGATGATGAAGTACTCATCCGTGAGCACAAAGGCCGGGGTCAGGCCCGCCATGCTTGGCATTTCCATGAATTTGATCGTGTGACCATCTACCTTTTCTTCTGAAAAGCCTGTTGCGCTGGTATCGCTGTCGTCTGACTTGGCGGCAATTGCATTGGTGGCCAGGCGCTCAACGCCACCGACAACCTTCTGCATTTTGGCTTTGTCTTTGACGCCAAGGATGATGGTGGCATCAACGTTGGGGATCAGGGTTTCAAACTTTACGTCGTTCAGAGCAAAGCCGACCTCGTTTCCGAGAGCGGGAACCAGATCATTTTTAACGGAGAAGCCCATGCCCAGCTCTGCGCCTTTCAGCTTCTCGTCCATGTCAGAACCGGCCTGTTTGGCGGCGCCGGTGGCCAGCTTGAAAATCGAAGGAGCATCGAAGAGGCTGGTGCCCATGGCTAGCATGGTGTTCTCTGGAACGTAGTTTAATACGCCCAATGGCTTATCGCCGGGGTTCTTAAGCAGAAGGGTTTCGCTGCTGCCCTCTTTAAGGATTCCATAGCTGTAGGAGGAGACTTCTTTCGGAGCAAACCGGACGCTTGCACCATAATAGGTGAGGGGGGCGATGTCGTCCATCATGGCTTTGATAGGACCGGTCAGGCTGGCCGGGAGGCTATCAGTACCCTGCATGGAGCTGGCCAGAGCCTGGTTGCCATACAGATATAGCTCGCCCTTTTCGGAGGCCAGAGCCGCGTCAATCTTCTTATACTCTTCGGACTGAGCGACGGTTCCTGCAGCGGGAGAAGTTGCCTTGATCCGATCGATGGCCTGGCGGATGCCGGCATCTTCATTGCCTACTACAAAAAACTCGCCGGCGTTGGCATACACGAGGTTCGCACCGTCGTCACCCATTTTAAAGCTTTTAATTTTTACGCCCTGGTAATCCGCTTCTACGACGGGTGAAGTATCTGCGTCATCCGCGCCTGTGGTACCGGTGGTGTCATCGTCGGACGCAGCAGACTGGGCGGCGGCTTTTTCGCCGAGATCAAGCAGCTTGTTAAGTTTGTCCTGATCAGCAACTTTTAAAACTCCAACGACGTTGGACTCGGCGCCGTCCTTTGCCGGTTTCATGTAGACGTTAACGGTTGAAAAAATCTTACTGAGGGTCGGTCCGTCGAGCTTAAAGCCCAGGCTGGTCTCAACGATGGACAGTTCTTTGCGAAAGTTGGCTACTTTGGATTCCACATCCGGCAGCGCCATTATGTTTTTATAAGCGCCATACAAACCATTGGATTCCCAGGCGGCCCAGAAGGCCGGGGCGTCGGGTACGCTTACGATATAAGCGCTGTCCGTCGGAACCAGATTAGGGTTTGCGACCTCCGCGGATGCCTGATAAGTGCCAAGCAGTGCGAAGGCGGCGACCGCCGCGCAGGTCGCGCTCGTGCGCCGTGTGCGCCGCAAGTCTACCATTGTCATTGATGTTTCTCCTGATCTGTATTTTTAAGACTCAATGCTTCGTAAGACACGTCCCACGGTTTCCAGTTCCCTGTGCAAGCTCAAAATCCGGAAGTTGTAAAAGTCAGCGGTGCGGGTTTCCGGCGCGAAACCCCGCCGGCTGAACACACCGTGGGCAACGATGGTAACTATTGGCACCATGAATCATCACAATCTTCTTTCGCCGCGGCGCAAATGCCGCGAGGTTAAAGTCGGCCCTTTTGTTATCGGGGGCGACAACCCCATTCGCGTTCAAACCATGACGGCGACTGACACCGCCGACATTGAAACGACGGTGGCGCAGATTAACGCCCTGGCCGCGGCGGGGTGCGAAATTATGCGTCTGACTGTCGATACTATTAAGGCAGCGGTGGCGCTGCCGGAAATCCGCAGGCGGGTGAACATTCCCCTGGTGGCGGATATCCATTATAATCACAAACTGGCGCTGGAGGCAGCCCCGTATGTGGATAAAATTCGTATAAATCCCGGCAATATCGGGAGCGAAGAAAACGTACGGGCGGTTCTGGATCGGGCTAACGAGTTTAACCTGCCTATCCGGGTGGGCGTCAATAATGGTTCACTGGAAAAAGATATTGCTGTGAGGTACGGAGCCCATATCAGTGAGGGAATCCTTATGCCGCCGGAGGGCGGGTATCCGCCGGAGGCTCTGGTGGACAGCGCACTTCGTAACATTGAAATCCTGGAAAGCTACGGCTTCACCCGCACGATTATCAGTGTGAAGAGTAGCAACGTGCCGCTAATGGTCAGGGCTTACCGGCTGCTGGCGGAGAAGTGTGACTATCCGCTGCACCTGGGGGTGACGGAGGCTGGAACGAAGGATAACTCCAACATAAAATCGTCTATAGGGATTGGCAGCCTGTTGCTGGACGGGATCGGCGATACGCTTCGGGTTTCTATCGCCGCCCGCGCCACTGAGGAAAAAAAGGACGAGGTACGGACTGGGTTTAAGATTCTCCAGGCTCTCGGGCTGCGGCGGTATGGGGTAGAAGTTGTCGCCTGTCCGACATGCGGGCGCGAGGACGCCGGTTTTGACACAACGAAGATCGCGCTCAAAATTGAAGAGATCAACCAGCTGCGGACGATGCCTATTAAGATCAGCGTTATGGGATGTTATGTCAACGGTCCGGGTGAAGCTGCGGAGGCGGACATTGGCGTAGTTGCCAGCGGGAAGGCTGCCAAGATTTTTGTTCGCGGCAAGCTGCTGGATACCCTGGTACCATTTGATCAGGTCATCCCCCGGATTACTGATTTAATAGCGACGTTTGATGCCGAGAAGGCAAGAGAGGCCGCGGCAGAGACAGCCTCGCTGTAGCAAGGCACTGACCGCGCGCCCCCCCGCAGGCCGTTATGGCAGATAACCACCATCGTCTATCGTTGGAATTTCCCCTAATAACAACGCCTGGAGACGCACGCGGGCACGGTTTGGGGGAGCCCAAGGAATTACCAGGGTCGGCGATAACCGAAGCGATGCCGGTTGAGAGATGGCATTGACTCCGAAGGTTATATCGCGATAGGACTGGAGGTCGACGCCTGGGCCCGGTTCATCGAAGAATGGCCCGGTATCTCCTGGCGTATCGCGGCGAATGTCTGGGTCCAGCGGGCTTGGCAGCATCATGACATAAGCTCCGCCGTTTTCACCGGGCGGAAAAGGGTAATCAACCAGAAACAGATTTTTGGAATCTTTTCCCGGCAGAGCTTCTTCCAGAATTCGCCGAGCCGCCGACCCTTCGGCCGCCGCCAGGTTTGCAGGTCCGGCGAGTTCCAGTCGGCTGGTTATTACGCCGCCACCGGTTTGCATCTGAAAGCTCATTCCGCCCTGGACGGGCTGTCCGGGCGTTGACGCCACTGCCGGCATATCCGAAGATGCTATAAATATAGCGAGATATGACTTGCCTGGTTCAACACGAGGCGCGCTGGTGAAGCTGTCGGCGCCAAAGGAAAACAGTCCGACTCCGGCCTTGTCCGCCGGGGTATTTAAGGTATCAAGTATGGTCCCATTGTCGTCCATAGTTTCAAATACCTGTGGCAGAAGCGATGCGGAGACTTCTCCTCCAAGGTCTAGGGCCTGTCGGCGCCCTGCCTGAAAATCGGCCTCTATGTTGAAAGCACCAGGGACCGCCAAGGTATCTATAGTCAGACCATGATTGCTTGTGTAGGTGAAAAAGTCGGCGTCACTCGCGTAAGCATATGGATTGGTGGCTGATACTGAGACTTGCGTATATGTAGCAAGCTGGACTTCCGTGAGTGCGAGAGTTCCGTTTGCGGGATCCTCCGTTGAAAATGCCTCAAAAGACGCGCCTATGCGTGATCCGAAGGCCGCATCCACAATCACCGGACAAAGATCAATCCGATAAAGAGAAGGTAGCGCTGCGTTTGAGCTGGGGCGCATGGAAGGTCCGACGCGAGCTTCCAAAGATGCATTGTTGGTGGTTCCATAGTATTGCTCATGAGGAACCCCGGTACGTCCGGTGGTTGCAAACTGGTAGGCTGTAGACGAGATCACGGATCCTTCATTATCTAGACGCAGGCGAAAGTTTGGAACAGTATTAAGCGGCGCGGAAGCAAGATTAGAGGTATGGATGTAGAACTTGCCCCGGACAAATAATATATTATCGACGATGGAGGGAAGAGTCATCAGGTTTGAATTGCTCCATCCTGCGATGCGATTGCGCCCGGGGCTCGGACGCACTGTTACCCGCAACTCATTTGGAACCGCTTCTATATCAATATCATCCGGGGATGAAGGATCAATCCCATACTCAGGACCGCTGTCTACGCCCGACGGCACCCAGGCTGGATTCGAGCCAAGGTCTGACTCCTGGTAGGTATCCGCCAACACTGGAAGAGATCCCATGGAAAAAGAAGACGTTCCGTAGGATTGATCAAGCTTTGTGGCCGAGGCAGAAAAATACATTTCATATTGGTCTGGCAAAGTGTCTGGAAAAGATTTGTCGATAGACGCGGCGCTGAAATTGTTTGTGGTGACAGTGAGCAGCCCTACAAGGTATTGCGCGTGGCCAGAGCCAGTTGGTGACTTTTTCGGTCCGGCGACAACTTCTATCAGGAACTCTGTCAGAGGGTCTCCGTAGCTGTTAAGTTCGCCTGTAATATGTATAGAACCGTTGGTACGGGTGACCGTAATCTGTTCTGGCGCTCTCTGTCCGGATTCGAAATAATTGGTGCTGTTGTCCATTCCATGATCAATGGCCAACTCGCCTATATTAAAGATTCGGTTGTTTATGATTACAGTATCTTCAGACTCCAGCAGAGCTACGCCGTCGTCTCCGCAGTTGGCGATAACATTTCCAGTGCCTCCTAAACCAGGTCCTATATAAGTTCTCGTAGTACCGTAGAGTTCAATACCTGATCCCACGCAAGGCAGGACTCTAACCCCGGAGAAGCCTGTCCCAATTGCGCAATCCTCTATTTTGGTGTTTATGGAATCAATTACTAAAATGCCGGTTTTCTGGTAGCCGATCAGACACTTTTTAATAAGATTTCCTGTTTTAGGGCCGCCCGGATATCCGATAAAGATGCCCGTTGCCCCGGAAGTAGGCGTGAAGGTTGAGTTTACGCCAATCCAACAATTTTCGACGACGCAATTGCTGCCCCATATCTTTACATGAACGTCGGTAATATTTTCCGTCAGTGCAAGGCTGCGTAGCTGGATGTTGTCTCCACTTAAGACAAACGTACCCGATTTATCGATGCCCGCAAGCTTAATAGATATTAGCGGGGTTCCGGAAAAACCGGGCTGGCTTGAACCATCGATAATAATGGGTTGGCCGAGAAATGTCCGGCCGGGCAGATAAACATCTACCGGCCCGCTTCCTATAGAGAACCTTATGGTATCGAGGCCCGGATTAATACTAGCCTGTTGGGTAGCCCAGTACAGGGTGCCGGTTGAGCTAGTGGCGGCGGGGCTTGTTACCGTATAAATGGCCGCCGAAACGGATGCCGGCAGGCAAATCGCTAAAAGTCCGGCGAACAAGATCGAGCTGTTTCTCATGGTATATCTCCCAGGCAAGCAATGATTTCGTGTTGATTGTCCCGGACGCAAAGCGAGGGGGGCGTGACGCTATAAAGGCCATTGGGTTTTTGGCAGGCGGATTTGGGTGTTAGGCCGACCAGATTGCCTATTTGATATCAGTTCAATGGACTAATATAAATGCCCGCCTGAGGCGCGGATGGAAGTCAAACAAAAAAAACAGCCGTTTGATTTTTAGTGGAAAGTTACGCAATGCAACAGAAAAAAACAACTAATCGAATGTGAATGATTAATGGTGTAAGATTCTGCTTTTTACTGGGTCTGTTGTTGGATAATGTCTCGTGTATCATACGGTGGACGTGCATGTTGTACGGGCGCGGGTTGGGCCCTGGTCCCTGGATTTGGGACTCTTGGCATCGGATGGCTAAGGATTGTTTTCGTATCGCCATCGTGGATTTGGACCACACGGTAGAGACGAATCGACGAGCTGTCCCTACCTGGAACGTCAGTTGGCGATTGGAAGAAGTGCTATTTGTTCGCTGACATCGTCGGCAAACTTGCGATTTGACTTACTGGCTTTTTTCCAATTTTAAAGCTATAGAGTTCATGCAGTATCTTTTTCCGGTCGGCTTCGGGCCATCGTTGAAGACGTGTCCCAGATGTCCACCGCAGTCAGCGCAGACTACTTCAGTTCTGCTCATGCCGTGGGCGCTGTCGGTCTTGGTTTTTACTCCATCCGCGATGGGCTGGTAAAAGCTTGGCCATCCGGTGCCGGAGTCAAATTTTGTTTCGGAAGTAAACAGCTGATTTCCACATCCCGCGCACTGGTAAGTGCCTTTAGCTTTTTCCTTGTCGTACTTCCCAGAGAATGCGGGTTCTGTTCCTTTTTCGCGCAAAATGTTGTACTGGTCTGCAGTAAGTTTGCTTTTCCAGTCTACCTCGCCCGGTTTTAACACAGGCTCTGCTGTCGCCACCGTCATCATGCATACGCCGGTGATTACTGCAATTACCAGCATATTGATATATTTTGTCATTGAGGGCTCTCCACTATTTAAGCTTTTCCAGTGTTGTCGAGGTTGCTATTATATGACAGTTTGGCCGGAATAAATGCTTAAATTGCGTTCGCTTTGTCCTTAATGAGTTTGTTCGGCAGGCGCGCCCATGGAAAACCGTCTTTTAAGCGACTACGACTCCGTTTTTCATCAGGTCCAAAGCGAGGATAACCGCACCTTCCACGGGTTCGCCGCGGGGGCGGGTCACGTTGACTGCGGGCAGGAGCTCAGCCACGGCCTGTTTAAACATCTGGAAGAACGGGTCTGCTTTGCGCAGGTTTCCGCCGGCTACGATAACTTCGTAATCGGTCTGGTCCGTCGGAAATAATCGGCGCGATACAGCTTCGGCTATTTCCGCCAGTTCTCTCGCCTCGGATTTTAAGATCTGAGTTGCCGTTTCATCGCCATCGGCCGCGGCCTGATGCACCAGCCGGCTTAGGGCAGCGATCTTGGCCTTATCAGCCTGGATGTCCCTGATCCAGCCAAGCAACTGGTCCGGGCGCTCGAGTTCAAGTTGCCCGAGCATCAATTCCTGAAGGCGATCACATTTCAATCTGCCATCGTGGGCCTTCATAATTGCTCGAAGGCCGCGCAGGGCAAGCGTGTAGCCGCTGCCCTCGTCGCCTAGAATATGGCCCCATCCGCCGGCGCGCACCCGTTCTCCTTTTTCGTTAATGCCAAAGGCGATGCTGCCGGTACCGCTGATTACGATAATTCCGAAGGGCTTTAGCGCCCCGCCGGTCAAAGCGATTACACCATCGTTAACAGGCAACACATCTGCGGCAGGCAAAAACGCGTTTACCATGTCTCGCACCATGGGTTTGTCTTCCGGGCGATCAACCCCTGCCATGCCAAGACAGATGGCCTTTACGTCGGTCGCAACAGCGCCAGCCGCCGCCAAAAGGGTTTCGGTTAGAACTTTCAGGTTTGCACTGACGACGTCCATGGAATTGCTGTGAGGATTGGTGCTGCCGACTTCTTGCTGCGCGATAATTTTTCCATCTTCACCGGCTATCGCGCCCAACGTTTTCGTGCCGCCGCCATCTACGCCAATTACATAATTCGCCATGCCGAAAAATCCTTTAAAGCCTTGTTTTAGGAGTACTGTGAAATCTCATACCATAAAAGCCCAGAAAAAATAATTTAGGGTCTGCTTTTCTTTTTTTTGCTTTGTATTCTGTTGGCCTGACTCCGCTGTGTATGTAAGGTTTCGTGGTTTTACGATGCGCCAATTAAGTGAACGTCAATTATGATGAAATATCACATTGCCCTGACAGCCGCCGCCGTCATAGGCGCCCTGATTATGCTGGTTGGGTTTATCGATTATAACGGCTTCTGGATCGATGAGCTGTATACGCTTCACTCGATTCGCCTGGGGTGGCGCGAGATGGTCCTGGAGCGTCTGCACCGAGGCCACTTTCCCGCATATTTTGCCGTAGCGCGCCTTTGGCTGGCACCTTGGCCCGAAAGGTTATTTGAGACGGGGCTGCGGTGTCTGAGTGTGATGTTTTATCTCCTGGCGCTGGTGTCGTTCTGGCCTCTGGCCAGAAGGGTTTTATCTGCGCCGGCGTCGCTGGTGGCTGTTTCGCTGTTTGCCTGCAACCAGATCGCGCTACGCCAGGGGGTGGAAGCCCGAATGTATACGATGATGCTGCTGGTCGCGGTCTGGATTATCCGCTCCTGGTATGAATTGCAACAGCCGGGGGCGTCGAGCCGATGGAGAGTGGCTATGCCGCTGCTTTCGGTGGTCGGATTCATGATCTCAGGCACGACAGGCATTCTTTTAGGGTCGCTGCTAATTGTAGGATTTTTCTGCAGAAATGAGTGTCGCCAGGCTTTTCGCGCTACGGTTATTTCACTGATCCTTGGGTTGCTTTTCTTTGTTCCCGGCGCAGTGTTTCATGGAGAAACGGGACAGCGGCTGGGGATTTCATCCAGCAAGCCAACGGTGTTTCTCACGCACTTAACGGCTCTTATGCCGGGGGTGCAAATTTGGGATGACTATTACGAAACTGATTTTCGGTTGATTGGTTTGCTGTGCATCGGATGTGCAGTTACCTTGATGGCCGGGTTTGTACTTTGGAAGAACCGGAGCGAGCTGCCGTCGTCAATCAAGCGGATGGCCGCCGCTGCCGTGCTGCCTTTGGGGCTTATTACACTGGCTTACCCGCTGGTTGAGTTGTTCAGCCTTAGCATCATGGGACCACCACGATATTTTCTTAATCTGATGCCTATGGCGGCACTGGTGGGAGCATGGACCCTTATGCAGTTTTCCCGCCGGCTTCTTGTTCATGGGGCACTAACCGTTTTCCTCCTGTTTAGCGCCTGGACAATTCTTACGGTGAACTCGGAACAGTTTCGGAAACAGGTGACGGTTTACCTGGGACCCCGTTATCATCCGGGGGATGGAATTGTGGTTACGCCGCATGAGATCGCGGATGGCGTGGAACTGTATCTTCCGGGGACAACAGTTGACCAGGCGGTGAGCCGATGGATCATGGACCGTGAGGAGCTTCGGGCGAGGCTGGAGCCGCTAAGCAATAGGGCTGTCGTCTGGCTGATCTGGTACCGGGGAAACGATTCTCCGCTTCTGGAGGTGGCCGAGGAAATGTGGGGCCAGCCGGAAAGCAACCGCCCGGCCAAGCCGCACGGCAAGCTGCGCATATATAAGTTTAATCCGATGGATTGACCTTAAATGGGCCGCACGATGCTGAAATTTTTTCTAACTAGCCCAGCGCCCAGTTGCCTCGATCGTCTCGTATAATCTTTGATGGCGGGGTAAACGGATCATGACCAAAGGCCAAATGCCATCCGCGCCCTTCCAACTCTTCCAGATAAACACGTTTCTCTTCGAGGCTGGCCAGGGGGTGATTGTCAAAGGCGGGCACATAGTGGGGGCGCAGATGAGCTGCTGTCGGGAACAGGTCCACGCTGTAGAGGAGGCCGTCATCTCCATCATGGACAAGCACCATTTGCATTCCACTGGTGTGGCCATGGACCACGCGCAGGTCAATCCCGGGGGCCGGGGAGTAATCGACCTCGATCTCCCGCATCAGTCCGGCATCCCTGACAGCTTCCCAGTTTTGCGGATCATAGCTGGTTTTGTCTTTGTCTGACGGGTTGTTTGCCCACCCAAGCTGACTGGCCTGAACGAGATGTTTTGCCTTTGGGAAAACCGGGCGCAGAATCCCGTCAGGGCCAACTTCCGTTGCTCCACCGGCGTGATCGAAATGCAAGTGGGTAAAGACGAAATGTGTAACATCTTCCGGAGAGACTCCCCGGGCCGCAAGGGCGCGGGGCAAGACGCGGTCTGGCTGATCCACGGCAAATATCTGTCGCTGTTTCTCGCTCAGCTTATCCCCAGGACCGGCATCGGCGACCAGGGTGATTCCGTTTCCGCGCACCAAAAGCGCGTAGGCGGTCAGTTGAATACGGTTTAAATCGTCGCAGTGGGGATAGCTTTTCTCCCAAAGCATCTTGGGAATAATTCCGAAGCCGGCTCCCCCATCCAATCGGAATTTGCAAAGCGGGATTAGCTCGACGGTGTACGGGCCAATTTTCCGCTGGGCCGCCGGGTTGAAAACGAGAGGGTCGGAATTGATGATCATAAATGTCCTAATGCGATGGGTTGACGGGTATTCTAATTTAAGAAAGGTTCTGACGGTTAACAGTAAAGCGGTGTTCGGTGCACGTTAAGTTAAAAAGCTATGCGTTTTTCTATGGACTTTGCCGCAACGCCAATCAAACGTGCCAACAGCTTTTTTACCTGGAGCAGTAACTCTATGAAATGTCACAGATGCGGTTTGCCTGTTGAGCCCGGTGACCGTCAGTGTAGCGTTTGTGGTGAAATTTTAACCTCGAACCGCGAGGGATCCACGGCTTTCAGTTCTTCAAGTATTGCGAGTGGGGAGCAATCTCATCCGGGTGAGAACGTCCGCTCAATGCGCATGACGATTACCCCTGCGATGCAGAAGTTTGGGGTTATCTGGATGGTTGCGTGCGCCGTGTTTGCGCTGGGTTGCATATTGCTGGCTTTTGCAGAGTTTTCTACTGAGGCCATGTGGGCGGCATTTATTTCTGCGGCACTGGTGTCCGTCCCCATTCTCTTTGTCGTCCTTGGCCGGACGGTGGAGGTGGCTTATTATTTTCGTAAAGAGCTGACGGTGTTCGTGGGTATTGGCGGCGCAGTATTATGTTTTTACCTGCTCGCCCGGGCCATTCAGAAATCTAATGTCCGGGTGGAGACGGCGGGCATGCAGGAAATGGTTACGAATGAAAATTTCACCAAGACGCTGATTACGGCTATCATTTGCATAACCATCATTGGGGCCTTGCTGCCCATTGGGAAGATGATATTGAAGGGCGCGGCGATGAACATTGGTGCCGGACGCTACAAGACGGATTCCAGTCAACAGCAGCACATTCGGGCTTCGGAAAATATTAATACGCTGGAACTGCGGAAGTTGGAACTGACTCATGAAATTGAAATCAGAAAGCTGGAACTGGAAAAGGAACGGATCCGTATTGAAGCGGAAAGATATACCCTGCTGGCTGACAATCGGGATAAGCTTTTGACGGACGATCGCACTTCCAAAACCCCTGATCCCGCTGCCGGAATTCCGCCGCCTCCGCCACCTCCCCCACCACCGGCGGCCAGCTGACTCGTGATATTATTAATCCATTTTTGCCCTTCCCATGTCTAGCCCACACGACTCTCTGAACGAGGAGCTGGCCAGCGCGTGTGTGGTTCTCGGATTGCCTCCCCCGTTTGGCGCTGACGAAGCCAAATCCAGATACCGGGAGCTTGCGAAGCTATATCATCCGGATGTGGGTGTTTTAAAAAACGGGCCTCGGTTTGCGGATATATCCCGCGCTTATGACCTGATAGAAAAGAACTTTGAGCGACTGGCAGCGGTCAAGCTCAGCGTATGGATGGGTGCCGACGCCAGCCATTCAAGAATTGAGGATCTGCTGCGCCAGCTCCATGATGCACGTACCAAATCCGTAAAATCTGAAGCGCGAGCACAGCAGGAGGCTGAAAAAGCCAATGCCGCGCAACAGAGTTACCTGCTGTCTCACAAGAGCTCGGGCAAGGTCATTATTGGGACGACATTGATCTGCCTAGCCGCCTTGGCCCTGGGGTTTCTGGCAGGCATGGTGTGGTCTTACACGCCTCCAATAATTCCGCTGAAACCGGGGCAAGTATTTGTGGTTGCTGGCGAGCTGAGTACTACTTCTACGCAACAGTCTCTTGCGTTGCCCTACGACAGATATCCAGTTAATGTAACTTGGAATGGACCTGTCACATATCGGCTTGAGTATGAGAGCGGCCAGGTGACCCTGGATGATGGCGTGGCTACTTTAGAGTCGACGCCGACGGTAGTGCTGGAGAGCCTGCCAGCACTGCAGATTGCGCTCGTTCCATCGACTGCGCCTGTGGTCACGCCGGTGCCATCGCCGACTCCTGTAGTGGCTGCGCCGATACCTGCACTGACGCCAACGCCGGTGCCAACCGCGACTCCATCGCCATTGCCTGCTACACCATCTGTGTCTACCACATCATCTTTAACACAGCCCCCCGCCCCTTGAAAGCACTTTAGTCAATATTTCAAGGCGCAGCTCACTGACACAGGCGGGACGCCTATGCTACTTCTACTGCATACCAGCGGGGCGGCTGTGCTACTTCGGGTGCGGATTTACTATTCTATAGGCCTAGTTGTTCCCACATTTCATCTACGCGAGTTTTTACTTCGTCGGACATGGTGATTATCTCTGGCCATTCGCGTTCGAATCCTTCGGATTTCCATTTGGTGGTGGCGTCTATGCCGAGTTTGCCGCCGTAACGCCATATCTGGCTTGAGTGGTCAAGGTCGTCTACGGGGCCTTTTACCAATTCCAGGTCGCGGGCGTAGTCTACGCTGCCGAGGGCGCGCCAGGCTAGTTCGCGGTAATCGCGTATGTCTACGTCGTGGTCCACTACCAGAATCATCTTGGTGAACATCGCCTGGCCGAGGCCCCAGATACCGTGCATCACCTTTCGGGCGTGGCCCGGGAAGCCCTTCCGGATCGAGAGGATCATCAGGTTGTGAAACACCCCCTCTGCGGGCATGTGCATATCTACCACCTCTGGAAACTGACGCTTCATGATGGGCGTGAAGAGGGCCTCGATAGCCTCGCCCATGTAGGCATCTTCCATGGGCGGTCTGCCGACGATGGTGTGGATATAGACGGGGTCGCGGCGGTGGGACATGGCCGTGAGGTGAAATACGGGATACTGATCGGCCAGGGAATAATAGCCGGTATGATCGCCGAATGGTCCCTCGAGGCGCAGTTCCGACGGGTCGACGTAGCCCTCCAGCACGATTTCCGCTTCTGCCGGAACCATCAGATCGTTAGTGCGGCACTTGACCATTTTTACGGCTTCGCCGCGTATCATTCCGGCGAAAAGCATCTCGAAAACGTCTGGCGGCAGGGGGCAGGCCGCTGTGAAAATCTCGACTGGGCCGCCGCCCATGGCGATGGAAACTGGCAGCATCTCGCCGCGCTCGGCCATCTGGCGCAGGTGCTCTGCACCGCCTTTGTGGAGGTGCCAGTGCATGCCGCAGGTTTTGCTGTCGTAAACCTGTAAACGATACATCCCACAATTGCTCGCCTTTGTGCGGGGGTCGCGACTGAACACCATGGGCATGGTGATGAAGCGTCCGCCATCGTCGGGCCAGCATTGACAGACGGGCATCATGTCGAAGGATGGATCATCGACGATAACTTCCATGCAGGGGGCCTGGCGTTGAGGGGTCTCCACAGGAAAGATTTCATTGAGCTGTTTAAGCTTCGGCAACATCTTGAGCTTGTCCATGAAGCCGAGGGAGCCCTTGGGTTCGAGCATGGCCAGGAAGTTCTCTGTTGCGTCGCTGATCTTGTCCTGGCCGCACACCATCTGCATCCGTCGCCGGCTGCCGAAGGTGTTGATCAGAAGGGGCATGCCGTTGCCGCCTTTCAAATTCGTAAACAACAGGGCGGGGCCGCCGCCGGGGGATTTCATGACGCGGTCGGCGATCTCTGTCACTTCCAGTATGGGATCAACGGGATGATCAATACGTCGCAGTTCTCCGGCGGTTTCCAGCGCGCGGATGAACTCTCTGAGGTTTGCAAAGCTCAATAGCGTAACCTTTTATAGAAGTATTAGCGCGGGCCAACGGGTGTGTTCACGCAAATCCAAAGCCGATTAACGTTTGGCGCGCGCGGCCTGACCACATGTTTCCTTTCAAGTTAACGTTGACGTTATCAGTTCTGTCGGGCAGTCGTTGTTTTAGTAGTTAGATTTTGGCGATTCCCATCGAGTCTCCAGCCAGGAATGTCGCCCATGTTGATTCTTCGCAGTTTGGTTTGTGCGCTTTTCGCCGCCCTCGGAATTAGCGGTTTTGCAGCCGACATTATCGTCGAATCCCGCGCTGAGGGCAAAAACTACAGCGGGTATAGTGAACCGGTTGGCTCGTGGCTTGATAGTAATGATCCCCCTGCAACTGCGAAGAGCAGCGCCGACGGGCTGACCCCGCAGGGGCAGGTCGGTTCGAGAAAGACAAGCACATCTGCCGAGTTGACCAGTGCCGCCACTGGCGTTTTAAGTTCGGCCCGGTTTACTCCCGATATTGCAACGGGTGGTGATTATCACGTTTATATCACTTTCCCCCGGGCGGGAAATGCCGCATCGCTTACTGTTGCGGTGAAGCACGCGGAGGGTGAGGAGAAAAAAACCATTAACCAGGACGGATGGGGAGCCATCGATACGGCTAATGGGAACAAGTGGATAAAAATTGGAGAATTCCCATTTGTCCCGGGGAAGACGCAGTATGCCGAATTGCAGGTAACAAAGGAAACTACCGTTCCGGACAAGCGCAACCCTGCCCAGGCGTTTGCGGACGCAGTTCGGTTTACGACGGAACCGCTGCCTGAAACGGCTCCGGCGACTCCTGTAGTGGCCGCAAAACCTGCTGTGGCTGGTGCCACGCCCATAGCCACTGCCATTGGCGGGGCCAGCAATGCACCGGATGCCGTCTCGGCATTCACCCCACCCGCTGTCAAACAACCAGCTGCTGTGGCCGCGTCGGCTCCGCCTAGTAATGCACCGTTGCAATGGGCGACGGATCTGGCGGCGGGACGGGACACTGCCGGTAAAGCGGGGAAGAAGGTGTTCGTTTTCTTTTTCTCGCCGAAGAGCATCCGGAGCGCCGACTATGAAAAGCAGGTTTTAAACGATCCCGCTGTTAAGGGCGTTATTGTAGCGGGCTTTGTTCCGGTAAAAATTAATATGGATATGGAAATAGAGCTGGCGGGTCAGCTCCAGGTGTTTCGTGCGGGAAGCATTAGCGTGTATGACGCGGCGACGGGTAATGGCCTGGATCGCATCGGCGACGCGCCGGGCGTGGACGAACTGGTGAAGCGGCTGGAAGCGGTGAGGTAGCAGAGGCGTCCCTAATTACGTTTTAAAGCGCGGACGGCTCGGCGAGCCCTCCCTACCCTAAAACAGATAAACAGGTGCGACGCCTATTCTATCCGTCTACTTTGAGCACGGCCATGAAGGCTTCCTGGGGGATCTCCACGCGGCCTACTTGCTTCATGCGCTTTTTGCCCTCTTTTTGCTTCTCGAGGAGTTTGCGTTTCCGGCTGATGTCGCCGCCGTAGCATTTGGCTGTTACGTTTTTGCGGAGAGCTTTTACGGTTTCGCGGGCGATGATCTTGCCGCCCAGGGCTGCCTGAATGGCGACGTCATACTGCTGACGGGGTACCAGTTCTTTCAGTTTATCCACGAGGAGACGACCGCGATATTCTGACTGCTCCCGGTGTACAATGACGCTCAGAGCGTCCACCGGTTCGGTGTTAATGAGAATGTCCATCTTGACGATGTTAGACTGGCGGTAATCGCAAATTTCGTAATCGAACGACGCGTAACCCTGGGATATGCTTTTCAGCTTGTCGTAAAAATCCAGGATGACTTCGCCCAGGGGCAGCTCGTATTCCAGCATCACGCGCTTATCGCCGATATATTCCATGCGCTTCTGGATACCGCGTTTGTTTTGGCAAAGGGTAATGACGCCACCGATGTACGTCGGGGGAACAATAACGCGGGCATTGATGAATGGCTCTTCAATTAGTTCGATAGACCCCGGATCAGGCAGCTTGCTGGGGTTGTCGATCAGCAGTTCTTCACCTTTGCGAGTGTGGACTTTGTACACCACGCTGGGGGCGGTCGTCAGCAGGTCAATATTGTATTCGCGCTCGAGGCGCTCCTGGATGATTTCCATGTGGAGCAGGCCGAGGAATCCGCAGCGAAATCCGAAGCCCAGGGCGACGGAGTTTTCTGTTTCGGAAAAGAAGGCGGAATCGTTCAGCTTAAGCTTTTCGATGGCGTCCTTGAGGTCGTCATAGTCGTCTGCGTCGATGGGGTAGAGGCCCGCAAATACCACGGGTTTAATTTCTTTAAATCCGGGCAGCGGCTGTTCGGTTGGCTTGCGCGCCTGGGTGATGGTGTCGCCCACGCGGATGGAGTGGATGTTCTTTACCCCTGCAAGGATGTATCCAACTTCGCCTGTGGCCAATTCCGTGGTGATGTTGACGGAGGGGTTGAAAAAGCCGACTTCGTCGCACTCGTAGTCGTCGCCGGTTGACATGAAGCGAATCTTGTCGCCCTTGCGAAGGGAGCCGTCCACCACCCGGGCATACACAAGCACGCCGCGGAATGGATCAAATTTAGAATCATGGATGAGGGCGCGGAGCGGCCCATCTTTTTCGCCCCGGGGCGGCGGCACCTTTTTGACTATTGCTTCGAGGATTTCTTTAATGCCGATTCCCTGTTTGGCGCTCGCGAGGATTGCTTCGCTGGCGTCCAGTCCGATAATCTGCTCGATCTGATCTTTGGCATCGTCGGGATCGGCGCCGGGTAAATCAATTTTGTTAATTACGGGAATGATTTCCAGATCGTTCGCAAGGGCCAGGTAAACATTAGCCAGGGTCTGAGCTTCTACCCCCTGGGCCGCGTCAACGACCAGCAGCGCACCCTCGCAGGCGGCCAGTGACCGGCTGACTTCGTAGGTAAAATCCACGTGACCGGGGGTATCAATCAGGTTGAGCTGATACTCCAGCCCATCGTCGGCGACATAACGCAGGCGCACGGCCTGGGCCTTGATGGTGATGCCGCGCTCGCGTTCGATGTCCATGGAATCGAGCATCTGGCTGACCTGCTTGCGCTGGGCAACGGCCTGGGTAAATTCAATAAGGCGATCCGCCAAGGTACTTTTACCGTGGTCGATATGCGCGATAATGCTGAAGTTTCGGATGCGGGACTGGTCCATAATCGCCGCTAACTACGGGAGCCGGGGCCTAAACATTCGCCGCGGGATGATGTGGATGCGGGCTACTGCGGCCGCAGGCACAGCAAGATTACCCACCGCGTTCTTGACAATGGCGGCGCGTAGGTTACTAATCCAACAATTGTGAGCGCACTTTCCCATAGCGCCGGCCGTTTAGTTGCGTTGATGGCTGGCGGTGTATTAGTCATATCCTGTGCCGGACCGGTGGATAATCGGGATGGCGGATCGGACGGGTCGTTGCCGTCATCGAAGGCATTTGAAGCAGTCGCGCGCACGTTCGCCGGTGACTCCGTAACGGATAAATCTGCGGAGGCGGGATCACTATCCGCTTCCATTACGGATGTTGTCGAAGGCGGCGTTTCCGGGGAATGGGGGGTGTCTGTGGATTTTCCGGCGGGCTGTGGGTGCGGCTGTATCATTGACGTGATTAACTTGAGGTCGGGCGACCTGCTGGCGCGAGACAGCGTTAGTGGCGCAGAGGGTGAGGCTTACTCTCACATGGTTCGGTTCCGGCATAAGGGAAGAGGAAAAGATCTGCGCGTGCGGGTGTTGGAGTCTTGTTCCGGAAGCGTCCTGGCAGAAGTGGCGCACCGGTAAGACTTACGGTTGCTCTGGGGTCTGCTGTTGCTTTCGGATAATATCGTATACGCGTTCCGGCACCGGCTGTCGCGGAAATTGTTTTTTAAAAATGGCTTCTGAGCGGGCGGCTATGGCGTCGGCCTGCTCGTTGTTTCGGACCCATACATGATTCGCCTCATAGGGCCATTGGCGGGGCAGCGCCTCCGGCGGAACATAATAGTAAACCATGCGCCACTCGGTGGAGGCGATCAGGGCCTGGTGCAGACTCGGCCTGTCTACCGGACGGAAAACCATAAAGTTGACATTGTTTCGGTCCAGAATCTCTCGCCAGCCTTCCTGCACTATTTTGCCGCTAATGCGGTCGCCTTTCATTGCCGCATAGAAAACCGTTAACTCTTTGCGGATGAATTGGCTCCCGAAGAGGTCGAACCGGTTGTCGGTGAACAGCTTGTGATGCTCAGGGCTAAGGCGCCATATGGCGTAGCCGCAGTAATTGGAATCGCTGAACATATGATCGGGCAGGTCGGCGGCGATGATGTAATCCATCAGGGGAGCGGGATAGTCTGAAAGATTATCGCTTTTGCCCTGGATCATGTCAATATTGCGTTCAAAAAACGTGTCGTTTTCATCTACGGTAAAATTGAACCATCCCACCAGGGCAGTCAGCAACAACAGGAAGAGCGCAGGCTGAATGACGCGCCGACGGGGAGACCAGGTCTCCAACTGCGCCATGATTAAACTTGCGGCGGGCCCGGCGGCGGCGATGGCAAACAGGGGCAGAAGTCGCCAGTGCATGACGGCCTGATATGTAAAAAAGGCGAGCAGGAGATAGTCTGCCGCGTAAGGCAGTCGAAAACGGTTGCGCAGAAAAAGGACAAAGATTAACGCGAGGGCGACCCAGAAAGTCCAGAAGCCGGGGGGGCTGGCTACGATGTTGTCGATCAACCACCAGGGGCGTGTGGCGTCAAGCAAGGCGAATGGACCGGGCGTGGGCTTCATTTCAGAAATAATCTGCTGAAGCAGCGGATCAGCGGTGAAGTTTCTGCCCAGAAAAAAAAGGTGATACCCGGAGGGCTGGGCCATTGCGGCAATTATCAGCGCGACGGTGAGACCACACAAAAAGAGGAATGGACGATTGACGATGTCGCGCCATGTGGTTTTTTCTCCCGCCCATCGGTCATGCCACCACGTGCGTGTGTTTTCCAGAAATTCTCCTGCGGCGAAGGCGCCCACGGCAACAAACGACAGGAGCACCATGCCGTGGAGATTTGCCCATAGAACGGTAAGTGGAACCAAAAGCCACAGCGTTCGGGACTGGATACGTTTGCGTTTCCAGGCATAAAGCATCAGTAAAAACAGGGCGAACAACAGGTAGGAGAAAATGGGTGGTCTTGGGTGGATGGTTCGGCGGGAAATATCTGCGGCTACGAGTGCAATAACGCAGGCGACACTTCCAAGGCGCGAACCGAGGCGCTGTCCGGCGAGCATCGCCACCAGATAAAATGCCGCCACAACCACCAGCGCCTTGAACAGAATCAACCCGAGGAGGCCGTCTGCTCCTGCAATCTCGCCCAGACGGAAAGCACCGTAGAAGCCCAGCTGACTCAGCCACTCATGGTTGTGCCAGCGCATGGCTTCGCCGGTGTAAGTAAAGATGTCGTTTGTGGGCAGGCCGCCGTGTTGCCATATCCACTGGCCGGTTTTGAGATGCCACCATTCATCCTGGCTGCCGCGCAGAGGCACAAAGGCCAGCCCAAAAACCCCTAGAATTAAGAGCAGGCGAGCGATGAGCAGGAACAGAAATGATGTGCCGGTTTCCGGCGCTGGTTGATTTTGCCGATGAAGTTCCATTTTCAAATCTCGTTGGTGCGCATTGTATTCCATGGTTTATTAAAAACGCCAACCGTTCACAGGCTGGCATTAACCGCATAAGTTTGGATTTTTTTGCGCAACTGAAAAAGGTTATATTGGCTGGCCGGGGCTTGGTGTGCTGTTTGACGTCGTATTAGTAATTATATGTAACGCGTTTGCACAGTGCGGCATCAGGCGGTCCATCCAACCGCAGAGCTTATCTTGTGGACCAGGCTCTAATATAGCTGCGTGATTTGCTTTGTCCGCTTAGGATTGAGCGGGCGAGACGCCCGCGCTCCCAGGAAAGATGCGCCGTCGGATGGTGCCTCTAATGGAATGCAATTTTGCTTCCTGCCTTCGAGCCAGGTTTGATGGTTTTCGGACGGGGCTACCCTTTTGACGACCCCATAGTTATTCCCGCTATGAAATGTTTCTGCATGAACATATAAACGACCAGGATGGGCAATACGGCCATGGCTGAGCCTGCCATTTGCAGACCGTAATCCACTGTCCCGTGCATATCTTCCATTGTCGCAATGCCCAGTTGAACCGTTTTCATGCTGTCTTTATTAGTGAGCACCAAGGGGTAAAGATATGTGTTCCATTGGAAAATAAATCGGAACACCGCCAGCGCCGCCAGCACGGGCCGCGCCGCCGGCAGGGCGACTTTCCAATAAACTTGAAATTCTCCTGCGCCGTCCACCCGGGCAGCTTGAAGCATATCGTCGGGTATGGTTTCCATGTACTGTCGAACCAGAAAAATGCCGAACGCGCTTACGACTCCGGGGATAATCAGAGCCAGGTAAGTGTTGTACAATCCGAGCTTCGCAAACAGAAAAAATGTCGGCACCAGCGTAACTGGATACGGGATCATCAGCGTTGCTATAAGTACGGCAAAAAGAGTGCGTTTGAATGGAAACTGAAACTTTGCAAACGCGAATGCTGCCAGACTGTCCAGAAACAGGCCCAGGGCAACCGTGATAATTGCGACAAACATGCTGTTAAAATACCAACGCGGATATCCGGATTTCAACCAGTCGATCCACTTGCCGGACTTCAGCACTTCCCACTCTAACAAGCGCTGATAATTATTGAGCAGGCGACTTCCGACGTCTGCCCAGGTGCGGGTTCGCACATGACCTTCCACAGGCATCCAAGTCTGCTGGGCCGCCGGCAAAAAGACGAGCACACTTCCCCCCCGCGCCAGTGCCCCGGTGGTGTCAAACGCTTCGAGAAGCAGGATGATCTTGCCGGGACGCTCCGGACTTCGTTCTATGGAAAGCAGACGCGATGACGCTGTGCCGTTGGGCAATCGTCCGCTTTGCTTCCACGGCGTAAACGGCTGTTGACCGGTGGACAACACCGGCACGCCGGTCATATTGCCCGCCGTAATGGCTTTTTCCGCGGGCACCACTACGTTAATCCATGCCGTGCGACCAGTGCGAAAGCCTTCCAGTTCGTCTGGAAGAAACCGTCCGTTTCCTACCTCTGCCGGCCCTTTTAGGGATATCAGCAGCATGTAGATGAACGGGATAATTACCACGGCGGCGGCAACGGATAAAATGCCGAGGAAAAGCAGCGTTTGACCCAGCGAAAGACCATGCAATCTCTTCGCATGATAATCGGCAAGCTGCTCTTCTGTCAGCGTGGCGTCGGGTCGCCGTCTGCCGGACGACTCCTCGGCGGAACCTCTGCCGGGTAGCCAGGGCGGCTGTCCCTTTGGTATGAGCGGATTTGGACTCACTAAATTAAGTTATCATTTCCCTGAACGCCTTGAACCGCGAAACATCGCGAGTCATTTTACTGGCGACGGAACGGCTTTCACGGTTGAGGTGATCTTATCGTCGGGGCTCTTCATGAGAGCGAGATATTTTTCCGGATTTTGCGAAAAGCGCTTTTTGCACTTAGTGCAGCACACGTAGACACGCTGTCCCTTGTAATCTACATACAAGTCGGGATCAACTTTTTCTTTTGTCATTACAGGGCATGTGGTATTGGCGTCATCGGGCAAAGCCGCCGCCGAAGCAGCGCCGCCCGCGAGTAACACGATAACCAATAACGCCCCAGCCGCGGCACTCTTTATCGGAGCTGTCATAGAATTGCCTTATCCAAAAATGTAATGCGTAAAAGGCCGGACATCACGTACGGTAACAGATCAAGTTCCACTCCTCGACAATCGAATGATCAAGAGAAGTTTAGTCAATGCTGTGGACGGATCTGCATGTGGTGAAATGGATCGAAACGCGGCATTTCAGAATGCACGGAAATGGGGTTGCCTGGACTTTGGGCACCTTTCCAAGCGTCTCGCTATTTCGCCTCGATTTCCACGAACACGGTATTAAAAGACGCTTCGCCAATACGCTCGGAATAGATGCGGGTCACCTCTGCGGACATTAGCTTTCCGTGAACGCTTTGTGCTTTGTTGACCATGGCCTGAGTGATAGCATCTTCAAATGCATCTTGAAGGTTAAGGCCCATAGCTTTTCCTATAAACTTTGGCATTGGCGACTACTCCCTTATTCCTATTCGCTGGTATTGCCATAGTTATAAAGCGTATCGCGTGCCGACCAATTAAGGGAAACGCCACGCGGTGTAAGAATATCCGCTAAGTAACACGGCACTGGTTTAGCATGACTGATAAGCCATGGACCAGACTATTCGTGGTACGCCACGGAGAAACAAAGTGGAACTTCGAGGGGCGGTGGCAGGGTTGGCTGGATAGTCCATTAACGGAGAAGGGCCGCGAGCAGGCGGCCCGGGCGGGGGAGACCCTGAAGGATTGCGGCGCTACGGCAATCTGGACTTCGGACGCCGGTCGTGCCCGGGAGACTGCGGAGATTATCGGCCGCGCGCTAAACCTCAGGCCGGAAGCTGATGCGGGGCCGCGCGAGCGCTTTTATGGTAAGTACGAAGGAATGACATCGTCGGAAATTGATGAGAAATTTCCGGATACACGATACGAGGCCGGACGAGATTTACGTGATACGTGGCGCCCCGTGGGAGGCGAAACGCTTGTGGAGGTGTCTGCTCGAGTCCTGACTTTTATCCGTCAGATGACAGAGAAATATCCAGGAGAGACCATCGTCCTGGTGACTCACTCGGGCGTGTTGCGGGTGCTGGACGCGCTTTCCAGCAGGCAATCTCTGGAACAGATATGGGAACAGGCTCCGGCAAACTGCGCAATTTTCGAACTAGATGCCAATGCCGACGGCGACTTAAAAGTGGTACGACATTTTAGTACTTAATGCTTTTTAACTTTTTCCACTTCGTCGACATCATCTGCAGGATCGCCGGCGGATTGCCATACCGTGCTGATCCCCGTAGCTGGCGTGGGATTTTCACTTCGGCGTCCCATGGGGCCGCGATGGGGCTGAAGCTGCCAGTTTGCAGAGGATTCATCCGGGATGATTACAATATGGCGTTCGGCCCCTTCACCCCGACTGAGAGTATGAATTCCGCGGGTTTCTTTTAATACATTGTGAACGATTTTCCGCTCAAATGCCGTCATTATTTCCAGCGGGACCTCTACGCTGTCGCGCACAGCGCGCTTTACGCCGCGCCTGGCAGCTGATTCAAGGCGCACGAGCCGCTTTTCCATGTAGTCTTCGCAGTCTACATAGATAGGTAACAGCTCGCGTCCACCGTGGACAACCATGCGGTTTACCAGGATCTGCAATGCCTCAAGGTTCTGGCCGTTTTTTCCGATGACAAGGGAATCGTCATCCCCGGCGTGGATGTTCAGCACCACACCGCCGCGGCGTCTCAAAACTGCAATGCTGCACTTCACGTTCATCAATTCCAGGATCCGGTTCAGGTGTTCACGAGCGCTGGCCAGCAGCATATCTTCATTAACCACCAGCCGCACCGTTACCCCAGGCAGGGGTTCGGCACCAGGCAGGCAGTCCTCGTGGGCAGCAGAGAGGACCTGCGTCTCAATGGCCGCGCTGGGAACTCCCAGCTGGCGGAATCCCTCTTCGTACGCTTCTTCAACTGTATCGGCGGAAATATCTATAGAAATCATTCTGTCAATACTTGTCCGCAGGTTGTCGGGCAAGGCAACGCAAAAGTGATCGTTGTCAGCGTTTCTTACGCGGGTTGCCGGCCGCTGGTTTTTTTGTCTCCTGCTCACGCCTTTCCATCTCCGTCCGTGCTTCGTTGGCCTTTTCCATAAGTTTAGCCATTATGCCATTGGGATTGCCTGGCTTTTTTGGCTTGCGCGGCGGCGGGCCGGCCTTCAGGTGCTTCTCTTCTTCTATATCGAGGATGCGGTTAGTGATCAGCGACTGACCGATCTGCCACACGTTGCTGGCCATCCAGTATAGCATGAGTCCCGCAGGGAAATGATACATCGTGACCATTACCATCAGAGGCACAAGGTAGATCATCATCTTCTGCATCTGGATCTGGTTAGGGTCGGTGATGTTTTTGATGGCGCGCGACATGGATATCTTGGATGAGACCATCTGCGTAAATGCCACAAGGATCGGCAGAATGTTGAAGTAGCTGCCGATAAGGGGAATGTGGCCGCCCAGATAGGCGAGGTGGTCGGCCTGGCTCAGATCCTTAATCCAAAGGAAATGGGCGCCCTGCAGATCAATGGTGTCGTTGGTTATGCGGTACAACGCAATAAATACTGGCATCTGGGGCAGAATAGGGATACAACTGCGCATGGCTCCGAGGGGATTAATGCCGTGTTCCTGGTATACTTTCCAGGTCTGACGCTGCTTTTCCTGAGGTTCGTCTTTATACTTCTCGTTGATGGCGTCAATGTGGGGTTTTACCCGTTTCATTTCCGCGGAAGATTTCGCCTGTATCTTGATGGAGCGATGAACCAGCGGAAAGACCAGGAGCTTTACGATAACCGTGAGCAACATGATCGCGATGCCATAGTTGCTGATGATAACGCGGTGAATCCAGTTTAGCAGGTCTGTCATACCGAGGTATAGGGCGCGCATCCACCACCACGACTCGCTATACATGAGGGTCTGCAGGTCATGGCCGTATTGCTTCAGGATGCTGTGTTTTTTTGGTCCCACATAAACGCCGAAGTCGAACGTGCGGCTGGAGTTGGGCGCGAGTTCAAAACGCTGAGTGGAGAGCTCCATTACCAGAGGCGGGTTATAATTCTCGAGTTCGTTCTGCCGCTTAACGGTCGTGGCCATTTCGGGATTGACCTTGTAGCTTTTCGGCACGAGGGTTCTGAAGAAATATTGCTGATGACGGGAAGCGTCATCCGGCTGTTGCGGCACAAGCAGGGCTGCGAAAAATTTGGATTCGACACCGGCCCACTGGAGCGGCCCCTGCATCTCCAACGGCTCATCGTCGGCGCTCGGGCGAAAAACGTGAACCTCTTCCATATCCCGGGCGACAGCTGCGTCGTAGGCTTTAGGGCTGGAGTCAGAATCGTCTGGAGCCCTGGCGACCAGGCCTGGGCCCCAACGGACGGTAAGCCCGCGGTTAAATTCGTCCAGAACTGGAACGGTGCTGGCGTTATCATTGTAAACGGTAACGCGCAAATTGCCGTAGAAATCAGACGACGGCATCTCGAGGGATTTTTCGATGCGCAATCCCCGTATAGGCGGAGACTTTAGCCGTACACTGGGCTGACCTTCCACATTGATGTTTTCGCTTGTCCAGGTTACATGATTGAAGTCTTCGTAGCTTTGGATACCTTGCTCTTTAAGGTAAACCTCCAGCGGCCAGTTCTGGTGGGGCGCATGTTCCTGGATGAGACCGGGAATTCGGCGGACCAGTTCAACGCCGGTGGTGTTTTCCTCACGATTAAAAGATTGGCTACCGGTATCGAGCAGACGCCAGCTGTTGATGACGCCGCCGATTTTGTCGATGTTAATATCGTATTTGTCAGTGCGAAGGTTCGCGATTTCGCCAGGGTGGTTATGAACCGTCACAGAGGAATTGGCGTCAACGGTGCGTAGAGCAGCAGTTGTCTCAAAATCAGACGCAGCGGTGCCCGCTACGAGGGTACCGGTCGTCTGCCCTACCCTTTCTGCCGCCAGACGAGCCTGCTCGTCCTTGCCTGGATTCGTGTACCACATATACCCGACAATCAGCAGGTAAGAGATAAGAAAAAATTGCATCCACTTGGGTTTGCCTGTCGTCGAGGCTTGAGGGTTGTTACTCATCGGGTCGTTGGGTTTTCACACGTTCACGGTTATTTGGGCGGGCGGAAAAAGCCGCGGAGCTGTCCCGCCAAACCCGAAGAGGCATAGTCTCTCGGGGAATGGTACATTCACTAAATCAAGCCGGAATCAGTCTGGGTCAACAGGATCGTAGCCACCGCGTGTGAACGGGTTGCATCGCAGAAGTCGCCATACAATCATTCCCAAAGCGATGGGCAGGGCACGCTTTCGCAGGGCATCGACGGCATATCGGCTGCACGATGGGTAATAACGGCAGGCGGGCGGGAAAAGCGGAGCGATCAGGAGTTGGTAAACCCGGATCAGACCGATAAAGAACCGATTAAAGAGGCCGTTGGGGCGAACGAGAGGCATGGCCATGAAGTAGCACAGGGGTCTCGCCTGTGTTCATAAAAATTGCAAGAGTTAATCATTTGAGTGACGCGTTGAAGCGCCAGTTGGGACGCTATTCGGGAATGCGCCAGGATGGGGATAAGGCAATTTACACAGGCGGGACGCCTATGCTACTTCTTTTTCGGCGCGCTGATGACGCGAGGGCAGCTTTAACGCACGGCGGTTCGGACGGCTCGGCGAGCCGTCCCTACCTGGAGCGATTGCTGCTTTCGTTTTTTTTACGATAATGCTTTTGACACGCGCGTAATAAAATCGATAACCCTGCGAAGTTAATGCGTTTTATGACCGCGCCTGCCGTTTTTGTCAGTGCGGCATAATTTAAGTGGAGTTCACAAAATGGCAACTCAGGCAAGCCGTGGAACCAGGGTATTCTGGTATTTACTGTTCCTTTTAGTAGTGTTTATCAGTGTCTGCTGGCCGTTGTTTAATCGCATTGAGCCGCGGCTAATGGGTGTTCCGTTTTTTTATTGGTTCCAGACTCTGTTGGTGGTGGTAAGTGCCGCAGTCACCGCGTTGGCCTATCGCGCCAAGGTATAATGCCACTTTCGCGTTCCATATGTCATTCGACGTTCGCGACGTGATTCGCTTTAGCATTACGTTAAACTTAACCTTTTAGACAACCAAGGAATTACAACAATGGATTCAGTAGCAATCTGGGTATTCGCGGGACTGTTCGCGCTGGTAACGGTATTAGGATTTGTGGCGTCTCGCTGGCGGGCGGCTGATCTTAACCACCTTGATGAATGGGGACTGGGCGGGAGACGCTTCGGCACGATGGTGACCTGGTTTCTGCTGGGCGGCGATTTGTATACGGCTTATACCTTTATCGCTGTGCCAGCGCTTGTCTTCGGCAAGGGCGCCCTTGGCTTCTTTGTGATACCCTATGCGCTGATGATCTTTCCGTTTATCTATATCGTCTTTCCCAGGTTCTGGGCTGTCTCCCGGAAACACGGTTTTGTGACGGCGTCTGACTTTGTTCGAGCCCGCTATGACAGCCCGACCCTGGCGTTGATCATCGCTCTGACTGGCATTTTGGCCATAATGCCTTATATCGCGCTCCAGCTGGTGGGAATGGAAGTCGTTATCGGTGCGCTGGGCTTTCACGGTCATATCCCGATCATCGTCGCTTTTGCAATTTTGGCCGCCTACACCTACACCAGCGGTTTGCGCGCGCCCGCCCTTATCGCTATCGTAAAAGACCTGCTAATCTATATTGTCGTGATCGCGGCAGTGATTATTATTCCGGCCAAGCTGGGCGGCTATGGAAAAATAGTGGCTGCGGTGCCACCGGAGAAACTGCTGCTGCAACCCGGACAAGGATTTATGTATGTTACGCTGGCGATCGGCTCTGCCGTGGCGCTGTTCCTTTACCCACACTCTGTCACCGGGCTTCTCAGCGCTAAAAGCGTAAAGGTGATCAAACGAAATATGGCGATGCTGCCGGCTTATACCATTGCACTGGCGCTGGTGGCTGCGCTGGGTTATATGGCGCTCGCGTCCAACGTGGCTGATAATCCCGCCTATGCCGAAGGCTTCGAACGGTATGGTCCCAATTATGCCGTGCCGGCGCTTTTCCTCCACTGGTTTCCGTCATGGTTTGCCGGTGTCGGGTTTGCCGCTATAGCCATCGGTGCATTGGTGCCTGCCGCCATCATGTCCATCGCTGCCGCCAATCTCTACACGCGAAATATCCACAAAGAGTATATCCGCCCCAATTGCTCTCCTAAAGACGAGGCTGATGTGGCCAAGCTGTCATCTCTGCTGGTTAAATTTGGTGCGTTGATTTTCATCATCGCCTTGCCGCAACAGTATGCCATCCAATTGCAGCTTCTTGGCGGCATCTGGATCATCCAGACATTGCCAGCGGTGTTGATTGGTTTGTATACCCGCCGCCTGCATTCCAACGCCCTCATTATCGGCTGGGCTGTCGGAATGACCAGCGGCACATGGATGGCCGCGAGCCAGGGTTTCAGCAGCAATTTTCCGCTTCCGATAGGCGGTGGATCAACCCTGACGGGCTACGCCGCTATATACGCGCTGATCCTGAACCTGGGAACAACTCTTCTACTATCGAAAATTGCAACGGCCATGGGACGAGATAAAGGGAATGACCTGACAAAGGAAGAGGATTACGCGGTTCTTGAGTAGCTGGCGGGCTCCGAGCGCAGGCTAATAGAGAGTCCAGTTCGCTACGCTCGACATCGTTTCGTACTCGATGGCAAGTTGTGGCCTGAGGCCGCTTACGCTGCTGTCGGCCTCGCTGGAATAGTAGCGTTTCGCGGTTTGGGTTGCCGACTCATTTCCCAGCAGCGCCCATCCGTGATTGGTAGCCGGGTTATCCACAAAGGCTTGTATGTCGTTGATCAGCCCGACTCCTGAAAACCGCACGAAAGTTCCCGCCTCGCCCGCGATCGCAGCGGCGGAAATGCCCGGCGCGAATTCGCCCCCCGGCGCGTTCCAGACCACCGCGCTGTAGCTTTCGTGGGACCACGTTGAATCTCCGGTTTGCGCGGGTGCGCCCTGGCCGACGGTTTGTGAATCAACCAGCGGGTTGGATCCTTCGTTCCATGCTCGCGTCGCGCGGTGAAGATTGTTCAAGGTGTTTCCAGAGTTGTCAAATTCCAGATAGATTTGAAGCGTTACGCTGGTTATCGTTGCGTTTGACGGAACCACGTTTTGCAGATCGAATTTTAAAAGAGAACGCCGCGCCGCATTGAACCTGGTTTTTCCGGCAAACAGATATGGAAAACCACCTGCGGAGTTTGCGGTATAGTCTTGGAAAAGCGTGGTGTCTTCCGTGCCGGAATACCCATTCAGGCCCTGCCTTAACACCACAGCTGTTTCGGCAGAGACCTGTGATTCCACTGCCCAGGAACCCGCAAACACCAACACCGCAGCGACCCAGCGGTAATGCGGAATCTTTCTCAAAGGATACCGACTGTTCACCCGTATTGATTCCAGCCCTTTACGGCGGAGCTTCCCTTTATAAATTGCAGGTCGCCCATTTGCGGTGCGATAATGCTGTCATAGGTCGGCTGGCCGAACACCGGCGCAGCCGAACCACCAAACCAGTTTTCAATGATGGCGCCGTATACGGATCGGAAGTCCAGCGAATGCCGCAGGTTGCCTTTGATAGGATTTGCAAGGTTTGGCTGTCCGCCAAACACGCCGCCATTGACGCCGCCGCCAAATGCAAACATGACGTTAGCCGCGCCGTGGTCCGTGCCGGAGCTTCCATTTTCGGCAATGCGCCGGCCGAACTCGGAAAATGTCAGGATCAAGACGCGATCCAGATTGCCCGACGCCTGCATCTCGAAAAGAAACGAATCCACATTACGACTCAAATTGCCCAGCAGCTTCTGATGATCACCGGTCGCTGTGACGTCCATGCCAGCCCCGACCTGGTTGGCGTGGGTATCGTATCCGCCCTGACTCACATAAAAAATTCGGGTGTTGAAACCCTTACGGATAATTTTGGATGCGAGCTTTAACCCGTTGCCCAGACTATCTGTGGTGTATCCGTTGGGCGCCGGGCTTTCCATCGCCTGGGCCAGGGCGATATCAGCTGATGACGCTTCCACGGTGTTTACGCTCCGCTGGAGAAAATCGATATCTGAATCCAGTGTAGGCAGGTTGTTCATCGTGTGAATCGCTGCGAGGCGATGGGTTTTATCCGCGCTGGCTTTCAGTGCATATTTTGTGGCGTCCGCAATGGCGGGGGGCACATAGTTTTGTGAGCCTGAGAGCATGTCGGGCACGGTGCTGGTACCGGTGGCCGCCATGAAAAGTGCTTCGCCATCTCCCTGCCCTGCACAGCTGTTGTCGTAAAAGCGCGAAACCCATCCCTGCGGCGGAATGGGTTGCCCCGGCACTGCGCCGGTCTCCCAGTAGTCTGTGGAGGTGAAGTGGGAGAAATCCGGGTTCACATAGCCAACGCTCTGCAAGATGGACACTTTGCCCTGCTGGTACCAATCGGCAATCTCGGCCATTTTGGGATGAAGCCCATTAAGCCCGTCCAAGTTGATTTCCTGCCCCTGAGGAATGCGAATTGTTGGCCGGGTGAGGGCGTCGTAATAGATGGGGTCAGATCGGGGAATCACCGTGTTCAGGCCGTCGTTACCGCCGGACTGTTGCAGGATAACCAGGATGCGGCCATTAGTCAGGCAGTTTAGAGGCAATGCGCGAGCTGCCCGCATCACCCATTTGGGGGTGGTGGCTTCCAGGGTAAAGTAGGCCAGACCGGATAAGCCGACCTTGAGAAACTGGCGTCTGTTCATGCTCATTTTAGCTGATACCTCGGCATGGTCATGGTTAGATGAAGGGCGGCGCGCACTTTGCGGCGAAAGATGGAAAAGGTTGTGGTGGACGTACCCTTGATGTTGCTGAACAACTGCGTAAACACATCAGTTTCTTCCGCAGTCGGGGTGTCTAGAAGTAGACGAGATGTAAAGTATTGTATAATTCCCGCGTTGTCGTCAATGTTCGCGATCATGCCGCTGTTAAGAAGGCCGTCAATTTTGGCATCGGACAGGATGGATGTGCTGCTGATGCGATCTGCATAATTAAATCGCGCGATAAGACTGCTGGAGTTTACCCAGCTTCTCCCGTGGTGCCAGCCTTCCACGGTCGGCGGCTCAAACAGGCGCATGCCCATCTCGCGAAGGTTATAGGCCGCTATCGCCGAGTATCTCGGCTCATCCAGTTCCAGGTTTCTGAGAGCTGAAACCAGATAGTCTGCAGGGTGTTTATAAACTTTATACCGATTTGCCTGGTCGTAGAAGAATTGGCTCTTAAGCAACTTTCGCAACGCTTCTCGCACATTGTAAGTATAGCCGCCGCCGGCAGTGTTTGTGGAAAAGAACGCCGCAAGCTCGACAACTGCCGCGTGATCGATTTTGATAGATTCGTTAACGAACCAGTTTATAAATTTCCAGGACATGTAAAGGGCTGTGGCCGGATAAACGCTGTGGGCAGGGGAAATGGCGCTATGAGAGACGCGCTCAAGTATTAGATCGATGACCTTTTCCGTGTCTTCGCCGTAAAGTCCAACGTTAAAGGTAACAGTGAAGAGCGTCTTCGGATCTCTGTCGTGCTGATTTGTATCATAGAAATAATCGTAGGGCCAGTTTAGCTGGCAGGTATTTCTGATGGTTTCACCGGTGAAAGCCCTGGCTGCGTTGCGGACATCTTCTTCGCTGTAATTGCCCACGCCCATGGAAAACAGTTCCATGATTTCCCGGCCGTAATTCTCCTGCGGCTTCCCTTTTTTGTTCAGGCGATTATCCAGATAGATGAGCATGCAGGGGTCGCGGGTGATTTTTATCAGGAGTTCTCGAAAGCTTCCATGACCGTGTTGCAGAAACAGGTTCTGCTGATCGCGAAAGAGTCGCGCGATGACCTTGCGTTCTCCGTATGCATCGGGCGGTAGTCCACTTGCGCCCATGTTACAGGCTTGACCGGAGGTGGTGCCGTCGTTTCCGTCATTAATGGAGTTTGTTACGTTGGATTGAATCTTGCCGTATTCGCTCACGAAATGGTCGTGGAGAAACAACGCAAACTGCTGCTGCATCGGCTGGGTGCTATGAACCATCCGGTACAGCCAACAGCCTTCCAATTCATTGGCATTCATCGGGGATTTTATTTTGTCGTTGTCAGCGTTTGCAGGCAAATCCACGATTGAATCATCGAGGGGCTGATCCACGGGCAGGTAATTAACAATGGAATCAACCGCACCTGACATCCCTGAAACGACAAGAGACGCCAACTTGTCAGGAGTCGCGCCAAACGTGGTTCTGCGCGAAAGATGAGCCGCCTCAGACAAGGTCCAAATGCCGGCATACGGGTCGAGCAAAGCCATTGTTCCAACGCCTTCACATAAGTAATACGGGCCAGGCTCGACAAATAAAAAGATCGCGCAGCCGATTATGCAAGTATGTAACAATCGGAATTGGATGAGTCAACGATTAAAGCCTGTTACAGGGCACCCAGTGGAAATTACGAATTAGCGGCAAAGGGACAAGCTGTAGAACTCTTTACCCGCCCTGGGTGTTTTCTGACTTATGATTCGCCTTGGCGACAGACTTGTGTTTGGCTTTTCTCACATTGTCGCGATCATTGTCGGAATCTACGCTCACGCTGGCAACTTTTGGATGTTCTTTAGATTTGGAATGTGCTGTAACTTTTCCTTTTCCGTTCACAGAAATGGAAATCGCCTTCCCGCTTCCTCCGCGCATGACAACCTTGGTCTTACCACCAGCACTTTTGGATTCGCCAACATCACTGATTTCTACCTTTGAGCGGGAAACCTTGTTGTCGTCGGATTTCTTATCGTCCGATTTTACCTTATTGGTGCTTTCAGCGATTTCAGACTTAGAGGCCTTATCAGAAGTGTTTCCAGAATCATTGTCAGATTTCTCTGAACTTTTCTTTTCTGCAGGGACCTGCACAGAAGCCACTTCTACAGCCGATGGTGTAGAATCCATGGCACTCACTACTATCCGTGGCGATTCGCGATCTGGAACACCCCGATCTTTATCTCTAACCAGCACAACAGGGGCTGCAGGATCTGACTCATAGGCATCAAAATGACGAGGGAGAAAATCATAACGCAGCCACGCCAGGTAAGCGCAGGCCACCTCAATGTTTTTCTCAGGCTCGAACACCCCGCCAGAGTATTCCCATTCCAGGTCATACTTTTCTTTGATGTCTTTCCATACAACAGGCATTACCTGCATTAATCCGCGCGCGCCGGCCGGTGAAACTGTCTCATTGTTAAAGGAAGATTCGGTTTTCATTATGGCACGGATCATCTGAGGATCCAGGCCATACTTTTTGGCTGACGCTTCAATATGTTCGTCGTACTCAGTTTCTTTAACTTCCTCGTAATACTTCATAACTCGTGGCACATAGTTGCGTGTCTCTTGATAAGGAACATTCCCTTCATACTTAAGACAGGCGTAAGGGCCGGCGTTGAATGACTGAAGCCACAGGCGAATCTCTTCGTGCGTCATGGGTTTTGGCGTAAAAGCAGGGACGGCTGTCGCACCTGCTATTGCAAGGGCAGGTGTTGCTGAAGCAGGATCTGCTGATTTTGGGTTCATGTGGCCAGCAACTTTAACAGTCATCCGCCACGCATCTTTAGTTAAATGCTGAATCTTTTGCGCCGACTTTACCGCGTCACCTACAATTTCCGGATCTGCTTCCACCTTGAAAAGACGGCTGAAATCCCAGCTACCTGTAAGATGCGGTGGCGCAGTTTGGGAGGCGTGGCTATCCAGCGTTTCGTTTTTTTCGGGCTGAGGTGTAACTTCGGCTGCAGCTTTCCCTTTTGGAGGCATCATAAAGGCCAGGGCCATGTTGATACCAACGCTTGCTTTGCTTTTTCGTAACATTTTAGTTAGTCGAGACATAGGCAATCAGTAAGCAGTTTCGGGGCCTGCTCGTACCCACCAACAGATTTGTATTCCTGAAATCAGACAACAGATACATTG
>JBBSQY010000035.1:0-36788 GCA_038243585.1 Candidatus Sumerlaeales bacterium
CAAGACGGCGAATCTCATTGGAAATTGTCCGCTCCATGACCCGCTCTACCCCAAGGCGCGCCGCAGTCAGGCGTTCTTCCATCTCAAAGATGTCATCCGCATACCAGTTCTCCGCTTCCATTTCCAGTATGGCCTCTCGTAAAATCAAGGCAATCGGACTCTGTGGGAACTCAGGGGTCCGCCTGAAAACCTCCTCCAGACTTCCTGCCGTGTCCAAGACTTTATCAAAGCGGTCTGACTGCCCTCCCGCCACTCTCACCATTTTTAGCTTATAGAGAATGATTACCCACGAGATCACAGACAGACCCAGGCAGCCAATTAGGCAAAGCACGCCCATAAAGTCACTGTCTGTAACAGCCCGCACGATATCGACGTGCATCGCCTCAACGCCGGACACCGCGAGCAGGGGACCAAAGTCATTCATCAAGTCAGCTTTGAATTCCCAGGCGCTCAAGAACGCCCTGAAGTTCATCAAGAGACTGGTAATGGATCTCGATTTTGCCCTGATCTTCTCCGGTGGTTGAAATGGACACCCTGCAAGCCAGTGAGTCGACCAGCTGCTCCCGAAGGCGTTGGACGAATTCCGACTCAACTTTAGGAGGCGTGCGCTGTTTGGATTTGCCCTTGCGAGACGCGCCAGCGTCTATCATTTCCTTGGCTTTTAGCTCTGCCTGCCTCACGCTCAGGTAATCTGTCACGATAAGATCCCTTAAGATCACCTGATCGCGATTGTTCTCCAGGGACAAGATGGCCCTGGCATGACCAGCCGTAATCCGCTCTGCCTCTATATCTTCCTGCATGTGGGCAGACAGGGTTAACAGGCGAAGGGCGTTAGCCACTGCGGGACGGCTTTTCCCTACTCGTTCCGCAATATCCTCGGCAGTCAGAGAAAAAGCTCTCTGCAGGCTCTGATAAGCCCGCGCCTCTTCCAACGGATTGAGGTCCTCGCGTTGAAGATTCTCTACCAGGGCGTATTCAAGAAGGTCTTGATCTGACAGTGCATCAAGAATAATTACAGGAACCTCGCGAAGACCAGCCAGTTGCGCCGCGCGCCAACGACGCTCACCTGCAACAATCACATAGTCGTTCTTGCGAGGCATTACAGCAATTGGCTGGATCAATCCACGCAGCTTAATAGATTCAGACAGGCCAAGTATCGCCTCTTCATCAAAATACTGCCGAGGCTGCGCCTCATTACGCCTTATAGCCGTAATAGACAAGACCGTTGGTGGAACAGTAGGGGAGGAATTTACCGGAGCATCCTTCACGCCATTCACGACTGCTTTAGTTGGCTTCTGAGGGAGCAGGGCTTCAAGCCCGCGACCCAGAGCTCGCTTTTTTGGCTGCACGGATGACCTCTTCGGCAAGTGATATGTAGTTTCGAGTGCCCATGCTTCTAAAATCGTATAATATTATAGGTTTTCCGTGGCTGGGCGCCTCAGCAAGGCGAACCGACCTTTGAATCTGAGTCTTAAATACTTTATCCCCGTAATATTCCCGAACATTGGCGTCAACCTGCTGGGCGATGTTCAGGCGATTGTCAAACATTGTCATGACAATACCCAGCACATCCAGGTCTGGATTCACGCCGCCGCTCTTAACCCGGTCAATGGTCTGCATGAGCATAGACAGGCCCTCAAGCGCGTAGTACTCGGCCTGCACTGGAATTATGACCTGATCGCAGGCCGCCAGAACGTTCAAAGTAAGCAGGCCAAGGGACGGCGGGGCATCGATAAGGATAAATTGATACTTATCCCGCAAAGGCAGCAGGGCGTTTTTAATGCGGTTTTGACGGTCATCCATCTCCACCAGTTCAAGCTCAGCGCCATAAAGATCCGAGGATGATGGAATAACCTCAAGGTTATCAACGGCTGTCTTCTGCGGCGCCGACGCACCATCTTCGGGATTTAATATTAACTGGTACGTGGTAATACCGGTCCGATCCACTGCCAGCGCCGACGACGCATTAGCCTGGGGATCGGCATCGACGAGTAAAGTTCGCTTACCTGCGGCGGCAAGGCACGCGGCAAGGTTGACGGCGGTGGTGGTCTTTCCGACTCCACCTTTTTGATTAACAAAGCCTATTGTGAGCAAAGGGAGATTAAATCCTGCGGGAGAATGCGTTGAGTTGCCAATGACTACGACTACGGGTCAATACAAAACGGGGCTGTTTCACGTGAAACAGCTGTCGAAGTGTTTCACGTGAAACAAACACTTAATCGCCGCTCTTGGCAGCACCGCTACCGGACGGTTTAGAAGGGGAGGAACTGGCAGAATCGCTGCTTTTCGACTCGCCTCCACCCTTTGAGGCACCCTCGCTCTTCGAGCTACCAGCCTTAGAGCTGTCGCCACTCCCGGATCCTGAATCACTGCTCTTGCTCTCGGATTTACTCCCTCCGGAATCTTTCGCCCCTCCACTGTCACGGGCACCACCCTCAGAACCACTTTTCCCCTTATAATCCGTGATGTAAAACCCGCTCCCTTTGAAGATCAGGCCCGTACCGGCACTTAGCAGCTTAATCAATGCGCCGCCGCACGCCTCGCACGTATCCTTAGCGGGTTCTTTGATCGACTGAAAGTAATCGAATTCCTTGCCGCATTTTGTACACTCATATTCGTAGGTAGGCATTGACGTTGATCCCTCTGTAATTCTTATATTATATGGTATCTGATGTTCATACACTTGAAACGCGCGGCCATTGTCGCTACTTTGCTGCTGGAGTTACACTCGTCTTGTCGAAGATACTGGTTGTAGGCACCGGGCCTCTCTATTCTCCCGAAATCAAATTTTTTTGCGGACAATCTCTGCGAACATGGCACCTAACGGATGCCCTAATTAAGGCGGGCCATTCCGTCGAGCTCATTGTCATACAGACCGACGGGCACACGCCGCCGCCTGAACTGGAGGGGCACGTCGCCCAGGCCCGCTATGGGACGTTTAACTACGGCATTATCCATTCCTGGAATCCTGGCGTAGTACTTAACATTCTGCAGCAGGTACACGATGCCAACACGTTCGACGCAATTATAGCCATTAATGTCAACGCAGCGGCTATTGCGGCGCAGCTAAAAACACGCCTCCCGTTCTGGGCCGACCTTATGGGCCACATGATGGGGGAGGCGCAGGCGAAATGCGGAACAGAGAAGTCCGACGACCTCCTGCTGCACTTCTGGTCGCGCCAGCGCAGCGTGTTGCGGCGGGCAGACCGGATTTCCGTGTCTGCACACAAACAGATGTATGCCGTCATAGGAGAACTCGGCGTGTTGGGGCGTCTCGGCTATAAAAATGCTGCGCATTCGTTTTGTTCAGTTATTCCCATCGCGGCGGACCCAATGTTTCTCAACATGGACCTCCCAGTAACTGAGAAGCATTACAGAGGCACGATATTCCCGGATGACACGTTTGCGGTGCTCTGGACTGGTGGCTATAACACCTGGACAGATGTTAGCGCCCTTGCCGCCGCGCTCACACTGGCCATGGAACAGGTCCCACGGCTGCGGTTCGTCTCCACCGGCGGCGCTATTCCTGGCCATAACGAGGGGACTTATCCGGAGTTTAAGGATCTAATGCGTCGCAGCGGTTTTGATGACCGCTGTCATTTCCTCGGATGGGTTGAGGGAGGAGAGCTTCCACAACTCTACGCGGAATGCGATCTGGGCCTCAATATTGACGCCATGAGCTACGAAACCCTGCTTGGCGGACGAAACCGGCTTGTAAACATGATGGCAGCGGCTCTTCCTATATTGACGACGGTCGGCACTGAACTGAGTGAAATAGTGGCCGACAGTCGCCTCGGCTACACCGTGCGCATCGGACGGGTGCAGGAATACGCCGACGCGATGGTTCGCGCGTCAAAAATCTCTCCAGAACGGCGGCAATTGGGCAACCGGGGCCGCGTCTATGTTAAAGACAACTTTACACCCGAAATTGTTTCAAAACCCCTGCTCAAATGGGCAGCTAACCCGGAGAATGCACCCGACAACAGAGATAAACTGGAGCAATTCCCGAACGAACATCGACTTGCGGCCATTGCTTCCAACCCCCTGGAAGCGGAGGGACTGGCCTTGGATCAGGGAATATTGGCAGATTATCACTCTCTTCGTCAGAAAGTCGCCGATATGGAGAGCGAAATGGCCCAGCTCCGGGGAAGCCGCTTATTTAAGCTGAGAGAAAAGATGCATAAGGTCCGACGACCTAGTTAATTTATTAAACCACTCAGTTGTGATTTTTAACATAAGGTGGCAGACCATGCAGTCTCACGAATTTAAGTTCAAAATGCCTTTCGGTGAAACGATTGACTGTCGTTTTCTCGACGACGCTGGCACTACCTTTTGGCTGGACCGCCTGCGAAGCTATCCGGAGATCCGCATGGGAGAAATTGGAGTCAGCCGCGCAGGGCGTACCATGTATGGACTTATGGTGGGGCATGGCGAATCGTATATGAGCATTACAGCCGGAGCTCACGCAGACGAACCCGCCGGTCCCATTACGGCCTGCCTGCTGGCCGCCTTTCTTGCTGGTGAATCTCCCCAGGCAGCGGAACTGCGCGATGCATTTACCTGGTTGATCTGCCCACAGGTCAACCCGGATGGCGCAGAAGCCAACAAAGGGTGGTTTGCGCCCATACCCGACTTTGAAACTTACCTGAAACACGTTAAACGGGAAGGCCCCGGCGACGACATTGAATTTGGATACCCGGATATGCGCCCGGAAAACAAGGCTGTGGCTGAGTTTTTAGAGGCTGGCGCACCCTTCGAGTTCCACGCCTCGCTTCATAGCATGGGCGTCGCTGAAGGTGCCTGGATGCTGGTAGGCAAACCTATTTCCGGTAAGATTAAGGGATTGATTAACGAGCTTTCCCATTATTTTTTGAAGTCCGGCTTTCAACTTCATGATATAGAACGACGCGGAGATAAAGGCTTTAGCCGCATCGCCCCCGGCTTTTGCACTACCCCTACAAGCGTTGCTATGCGCAAACACTTCGAGAAGCTCGGAGATTTCGAGCAAGCTGACAAGTTCTCGTTGAGCAGCATGGAGTTCATCCAGCTAGACAACCCATCTGCAATTGTCATGGTCACAGAACTGCCTGTCTTTACTATTAACGGGGGATACGTAAAGGGCCGCTCTCTGCCAAAGCCATCCTCGCGAGTCCCTAAGCCAGGGATGACTCAGTACGAGAAATTCCGGGCCGGCTTGCGCGATTGCATGGATAAAAACGACATGGATGGGGCGCTGGAATTAGGGAAAAAATTCGATATACAACCGGTGCCGTTTGAGGTGCAATGCGCGACACAGCTTGATATCCTCATGATCATGTCATTCGCAATGGCCAATCACAACGATCAGGGACTTGATTAATATTTTACTGATCAATCCAGCCAGCGTCTGGTAGAGTACCAGTATCTATGTTGCTGACTATTCTCAAATCCAAAATTCACCGCGCCACTGTAACCCAGGCGGAACTCGGCTATGTGGGAAGCATCACCATTGATCAGGATCTTATGCGCGCAACCAACTTGCGAGAACACGAAAAAGTTCACATTGTCAACAATAACAATGGTGAACGCTTCGAAACATACGTGATCACCGGCGAACCGGGCAGTGGCGTGATCTGTTTAAATGGCGCCGCAGCACGCAAAGCCGCCGTTGGCGACGTTATTATCATCATGGCCTTTGCTCAAATGACGCCAGACGAAGCGGATCAATTTGTTCCCGCTGTTGTTCACCCTGGCGACAGGAACCGGCTGCAGTAGCCCGATACTTTAGTGGGAGCCATTAAGGTCCCTATTCGGCGACGATATCCTGAGCTTCGAGCAATGAAATCCGATCTACCAGTAGTTGCAGCTGATCGCATGTGACCGCCTTGCCGTCTGCACCGGCCTGCGGAGCGTCGTCTGCAGCCAGTACTTCATTCAGGTTCATAAGCGCCTCCTGATAGCGGTTCAGATTGCGTGTCTCGAGCCGCTGAACCACAAGCGCCTTGTGTGGGAAATCTGGCAAAGCCTTAGCAAAGGCAATAACCTCGTCAATATTGACCATTTGAGTTTGGTCCATGGCTTGTGGATTATCCATTATGAGGGGCTCCATTGGCTAGTAGTGTCGGGCAGGCAATCGCCTGCCCGACAAGTTACGTATGCGGCTTCCTATAAATTTGTCACTGCTAAAGCACAATGAATTGTTTTAGTTGCAAACAATATCACATTTTCTGATTAAGTTCAAGCAATACCGGTTCAGCAGGCGAAGTGCCGGAAACTGGCTGGTAAACGAGCGTTCCTTCAAGGCGCCTGAGCGGCTCTGCGGAGTTTTTGCCCGGCTCTGCCTTCCAAGTGAACTTAACCGGCCCATCATAAGTTTTAATGCTTCCTGATGACTCAACTTTCCCATCAATAGTCGGAGGGTCTATAACATAGCCCGTCTGATCGACGGGAAAAAAGTTTGCAGGAAAAACACCATTATGCCCATCAGCGACCAGCTTTGTTCCAGCTGGCGGAGTGATTGTCATTTCGTAATTTGTGGTGCTCCCGGATGACGTGGATGTTAGCTTTACCTCGGAAGGCAGTTCGCCAACAGCCTTCGGGAGCATCTGGCGATACTTCTTAAAGATCTCCTGGTTAGCGGGTTTACCTGGCCCCACCGGGAGGGAAAGGGTGAGTTCCTTGCTGTTGGGAATGCAGCGATCGCTACACATCAGCCAGCGGGATTTGGCAGTCACCTGCACCTGCCCGTTCTCAGGCAGTCCGGCCGCCTGCGCTTCCACCATCAACATGACTTCGCCATCATAACCATAGCTGACAACAGGGCCGGGAGACTGGAATCGAATTGGGGCGGGATACAGCGTTTCACTGACGGACGCACCGGGAGGCAGGCCCCACTGGACTGTTGTAGCGAAGCCGCTCGCGCCGGGAGATTTGTAATAGATGTGCCATTCTGGTTGGATCTTATAGAGAACCCCAAGTGTAAAAGTAGTACCAGGTTGCACAGCGGTCGTGTCCGCCATAAGAGTTGCCTGTACGATGGAGTCCTTGGCGGTGGCTGCCGGTGCGGCAGACTTGTTGACGGAGGTTGATTGAACAGGAGCGGATGGCTGGGCCTGACATGCGGCCACGAGGCAAAGGGCCGATGTAGCTCCTGCAATCTTTAGTAACGGTAAAGTACGCATTTGCGAAGGTTTTCCTTATCTTTTGTGCAATTTTCGACAACGAGTTCGCGCTGCAACCCTGTGTCTTGCCATTCGACAAGGACTACCTGCTTTGATGTTCCAAAATCTGCCAAAAAGAAGAAAGAACCATATGGCAGATATGGCTTGCCCTGATTGTCAGGATGGACTGCAACTTGTAGTACAAAGCACGTTGTTTAATCAAATTATGTATTTACCAAGGTCAGGCTTATGAACGCTTTTAAAATGGCGGCGGTTATGTGTGCGTTATGCGCCCCAGCAATCGCTCAGACAGTAACCGATCCCGCACTGATTGTGGAACGGGTCTCACCCCTGGGTGGATTATCCCAACCAACCGGCATGGCTTTCATCGGTACCAATGATATATTGGTAAATACCAAGAAAGGCGCCGTCCGCCGTGTGACCAATGGGATTGTGACGGAAACGCCGGTGCTGACATTGCCGGTAAATTTTAGAAGTGAACGTGGGTTGCTGGGAATCACCCTCCATCCAGAATTCGCCAGCAACAACCTGGTTTACGTGTTCCACACCGCTGCGGCCGTGTCTGCGGGTGAACCGATCGCAAATCGCGTTAGCCGGTTTACATGGAACGGCTCGACTCTTCAAAACGAACAGGTCATTATAGATCTGCCAGTACTTCCCGGAGAAAACCATAACGGCGGAATCATCACCTTTGGCCCGCCGAATGTTCCGGCTTCGGTGCAGAAGCTCTTTATCATTATTGGCGATTTAAATCTCAATAATCAAACGGAAAATTATGCAGGAGGCGCGGCACCTGATAATAGCGGCGTGGTGGTAAGGCTGAATGGCGACGGCGGGATTCCATCCGGCGCGGATAAAGGTCCGTTTTTCGACGTGGCCGGCGGCAACGTCAGCCTGCAATCCATGTATGCTTATGGCATCAGAAACAGTTATGGGATAGACTTTGACCCGGTTTCCGGTGCGCTGTGGGATTCGGAAAACGGCCCTAGTGACAATGACGAGATCAACAGGATCGACCCCGCATTTAACAGCGGCTGGGAGCGGATCATGGGAGTTACAGCAACCCCGCCAGCGACGTTGGTCCAGTTTAGCGGCGTAGGAACCTACTCAAATCCGGAATTTACCTGGGCAGGCATCGTTGCCCCCACATCAGTTCACTTTTTACGCAGCGCTGCTCTGGGTTCCCAGTATGAAAATGACTTCTTTGTCGGCTGCAACAACGGTGCCAAATTGTACCGATTCCAGCCTAATCCCACGCGCACCGGATTTGAACTTTCCGGAAATCTCGCAGACACGATATTGAACGCCGGGGACTCCGACGCACCTATCGTGTTTGGCGAAGGCTTTCGGGTGGTTACGGGATTACAAACCGGCCCAGACGGCTACTTATATGTCTTAAGTCTTCAAGATGGAGCCATCTACCACATCAAGCCGCTCGTTACATCAATAGAGGGCTGGGGGCTTTACGAGTAAAGCCAACCCGTCTATCACTTCCCCGAAACGATGTTTGTTAATCGCTCATTTCTACGCGCCGAAGGTGCGAAATACACCAACCCAGGGCAACGCCAGGGGGCAACTTGCCTGAAACCTCAAGGGCTGAAGACCCGGCTTATCATCCGGACTTCAGCCCTGAAATTTTCTACTGAACTTCGCCCTACTTTGTGTTGCCTATCCTACTTTTTCAGGCCTGAGGGCAGGCCTTGGGGGAATTCTTCCTTGATGGCCTTTTGGATTTCCGCCACGCGGTTTTCAGGGTTCGGGTGCGTGCTGAAAAACTCCGGCGTTTTTCCCCCTTTTGCGGATTCCGCCAGTACGTTCATAACCTGTATCATCGCGTTGGGATCATATCCCGCCTCCGCCATAAAACGCACGCCCAACCGGTCACTCTCCAGCTCATCGCTGCGACCATATTTCATGCTCACGAGCTGGCCGACAGCCATCGCCACCATGGCGTTCGTGCGCGAGCTTCCGGGCCGTTCCGGATCCGAGGAGGCAATAACCGCAGCGCCGGTAAGCCCCTGGGTCAACTGCTGTTTCGCTAGATGCTCAGCACCGTGGCGTCCGACAACGTGGCCAATCTCGTGAGCTAGCACACCGGCAATTTCGGCTTCCGTACTCAGCTTGTCGAACAAAGCGTCAGTCATGAAAATCTGGCCGCCTGGAAGTGCGAAGGCGTTGATGACTTTAGAGTCTCCCAGCAGGTGAAACTCGTAGGGATACTCGCTTTTGCCGGCGTCGCTGCCTGCTACGATGGCTTTTCCAATGCGATCAACCGTTGCCCGGCCATCCGCGTTGGCGCTGGGGCCTCCGAAATTTTGCGCCATCTCAGGCGCGGCCTGCAACCCCAGGGCGATCTCCTGCTTCTTGTCCATTTTCACATACTGCTTTTCGCCTGTTACCAGGTTCTTCTGGCTGCTGCTGAAGTAAGAAACGACAGATACCAGGGCTATAACGATGGCGATGATAATCTTAATTTTGCCGCCGCCGCAGCCCATCCGTCTTTGCCCACCATCACCACGTCCAAATTGACTCATTCTATTTCTCCAAGTAAAGTTCTGACTGAATTAGCTAATGCCGTACCTATAAGAGAGCAATTACGAAATAATTAAAAGGTAACTATGGACGACCCTGTTGATCTGAGAACTCTCCCCATCGAAAAACTGATAGAGCGGTCGCAGGCGCTGGTGGAGGCGTTGCCGTACATACGCAAATTTCACGGTGCCACGGTAGTCATTAAATATGGCGGCCACGCCATGGTGGATCCCATACTAAAACGAATGATCATTCAGGATATTTCCCTGATGAACACCGTAGGGATGAATCCCATCATCGTGCATGGCGGGGGACCCGAGATCACTGCGCACCTTAAGAAACTCGGAGTCCAGTCCACCTTTATTGACGGCCAGCGGGTGACCGATCAGGAGACCCTGGATGTAGCTGAGATGGTACTGGCCGGTAAGATCAACAGCGAAATCGTTATGGATCTGACCAAGGCGGGAGTACGCGCCGTGGGCATGAGCGGTAAAGACATGGGGCTGATAACGGCCCGCAAGCTTTACCATCAGCCGACGCCTGATCATTCTCCTGCGGATATAGGATTTGTTGGCGAGGTGGAGAGCGTCAATCCGGACGTCATTCGCATTTTTGAACAGCATAAGATTGTGCCGGTCATTTCCCCAATCGCGGTGGATGCGCAGGGGCAGACCTATAATATTAACGCAGACACTGCGGCGGCAGCCATAGCGGGAGCTCTGCGAGCGGATAAGTTCATCCTGCTGACCGACGTTAAAGGGGTCCTGCGCGACCGCTCAGATGACAACACGCTTATCAGCAGTATGAGACAGGATGAGGTAGAGGGCCATATTCGGGATGGCGTTATCAACGGGGGGATGATCCCGAAGGTGCGGGCATGCCTGGCTGCCTTGCAGGCGGGGGCTCACAAAACCCATATCCTCGATGGTAGACAACCGCATTCCCTGCTGCTGGAATTGTTTACAGATCGCGGCATCGGGACTCAGATTGTTCCGTAATAAGCATCTTTAAAATCGTAGCGAAATAAGACGGAACCGTGTCTTAACAATCCTGATCTATAATCGGAGCTGAACAATGGTTAACACGTTTTTTAAACATGCGGCTGTGGCCCTGCTGATTTCCGCCGGTCTTTCCGGATGCACTAAAGAGGAAGATACCGGACTTGCGCGGATCCCTGAACTGACGCAGGCGGCGACTCCTGCCTCTGCGCAGACTACGCCAGCAGAACAGAACAGCGAATGGCAGGCTCCTCCGCTTCACCTGGCATCCGGACACGGAAACGATCATTCCGCAAGCACCACAGCTTCCGCTGCGGAGGACCCTAATATGTTGATTCAGCCAGGGCAGACCAAGGTAATGGCAGGTGGCAATATTCTTCAGGTGGCCGGGCTGGCGTTCACGGTTTCAGACAGCTGGAAAAACGTGAAGCCAGAGAGTCCTGTTCGGGTGGCAGAATATGAGTTGGCGGGAAGCGGCGGCCCTGCGCAGATGGCGGTATTTTATTTCGGCAAAAATCAGGGCGGCGGCATTGAAGACAATATCAAAAGGTGGGCGGGCCAGTTTACTGCAGACCCGACAACCACCGGCACCGGCGGCGCACAGGTAGGCCGCATTGAGAAGGATAACCTGCGCCTTGCGCTGGTTAAGACCGAAGGAACCTATGATGCAGGTAGCATGGCTCCCATGGCGCCAAAAACTGGTCCTATGCCAGGTTTCGCATTGTTCGGCCTGGTAGTGGAAGGTGGCCCGGAAGGCAGCGTATTTATCAAAGTGACCGGTCCCAAAGCAACCTTGGCAGAACAGGATAAAGCCCTCGAAGAAATGGCACAGAGCGTACGGGTAAGCGAGTACAAATGACAGAAGGCGGGGGCGCAGCAAACTCCGAGGGCAGAGATCTGCGAACCGAAGGCGTGGCTCGCGGGCATTTGGAAGCGTCGGCGCGTCTGAAACTTCTGTGCGCTGATACGCTGGCGGAATCCATTGATGCCGCCGCCATTGATCTGTTGTCAGCCCTGCGGCGCGGAAAAAAAATCCTGGTCTGCGGAAACGGCGGGAGTGCTGCAGATGCCCAGCACCTGGCCAGCGAATTGACAGGACGGTTTGTGCGTCACCGCCGCGCCCTGCCAGCCATTGCTCTTAACACCGATACCAGCGCCCTTACCGCCATCAGCAACGACTACGGTTACGAGATGGTTTTCGCTCGCCAGGTAGAGGCCCTGGCGGCGGCGGAAGATGTGCTGGTGGTAATCTCCACCAGCGGAGAAAGCGCCAGCATCCTGCGGGCGGCAGAGGCCGCGCGTGTTGCCGGTTGCGCGGTAATTGGCCTGTCCGGGCGCGATGGTGGAAGACTCGCCAGCTTATGCGACCGCTGTATTATAGTCCCCAGCACAGAAACCGCGCTGATCCAGGAGGTGCACGAGAGCATCATTCACTCGTGGGGCACCGTAATAGAAGGCTGGTACCTGGGCGAGGCAGACGCCCTGTAATCATAAAAAGTTTCGGACAGGTCAGACAAAGGTTACTCATCCGACCTGTCCAATAGCATTACTCCGTTGTTTTGCCTGTTTCCATGTCTTCGATTGACGGAAGTTCAATGGTTGGAATGCCTTGAATGTCCGCCATAGACCGCGCTGGAACCGGCTCAAAAGTCGGATCCATCTCGCGGGCTGTCTCGCGAACGGTGTCTTTCATTTCCTTGCGAATTTGCTCCGCATTTTCTCGCGGTGTATGCTTCGCCACTTCTTCAAACGTAGTCACGCCCAAGCAAATTTTCAGCCATCCATCCTGGCGCATGGTTGTCATTCCCTGGCTTACAGCTGTGTCATGGACCTCATCGGTTGATCCCTGATTCAGAATCAGCGTCTGAACTTCCTCTGTCACTTCAAGCAATTCAAAAATGCCGATACGCCCTTTGTAACCAGTGCCATGGCATTCGTCACAGCCGCGGCCCTTCATGAACGTGATATCTCCGACCTCTTCTGGCGTCGTGCCGAACTCGGCCAGTTCCTCAGGCAAAGGCTTGTAGGGGGCACGGCAGCGGGGGCACGTCATGCGAACGAGACGCTGCGCGATAATACCAGCAAGGGTTGACGTAATAAGAAACGGCTCCACGCCCATGTCAATCAGTCGGCTGATTGTGGCCGCAGCGCTGTTTGTATGGAGCGTTGAAAATACAAGATGGCCCGTCAGAGACGCCTGAATGGCGATCTGCGCGGTTTCGGAGTCGCGGATTTCGCCGACCAGAATCACGTCGGGATCCTGACGAAGAATGGCCCTAAGGCAGCGTGCGAAGGTAAGTCCGACCTTTGGATTGATACTGATTTGCACCAGTCCGTCCAGCTGGTACTCCACCGGATCTTCCGTGGTAATGATTTTTTCCGTCGGCTCGTTAATCTCGTTGAGCGCGGCGTAAAGAGTCGTTGTCTTCCCGCTGCCGGTAGGGCCGGTCACGAGCATGATCCCGTTAGGTCGCTTGACCAGCTTCATGAACCGCTCCACTACGGCATCGGTCATTCCAATTTCCGCAACGCCCACCATCATGGCGTTCTTGTCGAGCAGACGCATAGCAATACATTCGCCGTGAACGACAGGAAGTGAGGATACGCGGCAATCGACTTCGCGGCCGTCAATCACCAGCTTAATACGTCCATCCTGGGGACGGCGGGTCTCTGCAATGTCCATAATCGACATAACTTTGAGACGGCTGAGAACGCCCTGCTGCCAGCTCTTAGGCGGGCTTGGAATCTCGCGGAGCACACCGTCCGTGCGATAGCGGATGCGCAGCACACCGGAAAAGGGTTCGATGTGGATATCACTGGCGCGCTCTTTAATGGCCTGAAGGATCAGCAGATTGCAAAAACGGATAATTGGTTCCTGAGACTGGATACGGCCGAGATCGCTGAGGTCAATAGTACCTTCAGCGGAGCCCCCCAGTCCTCCATCCTGATCGCCGATATCTAGATCATCCACCACCTGGTCAAGGGTCTGATCGCCCACGCCGTAGTAGATGTTAATGTAATCCGTAATTTCTTCTTCTTTGGCGACAACCGCATGGATCTCACGAACTTCGTCGCTGTTCATCATGAGGCGCAGGTCGTCTACGACGCGGACGTTAAGGGGGTCGGCGATGGCAACGGTGAGCAAACCAGATGGCTGATCGAACTTAACCGGAAACACTTTCCAGCTTCGCACGAGATCCGAAGGAATCCGCTTAAGCAGGTCTTTTGTCAGGGATGCCCGTGGATAGTCGGTCATGCGAACCAGTTCAAGACCGGCCTGATCAGAAAGGATCTGCAGCATGTCCTGTTCAGCGCCAACGTTCAGTTCAGGAAGACGCTCCGTCGGGCGAAGCCTGCTTCCGGCTTCCGAGTTGTTTACATCCACTTTGTTTTGCGGGCCTGCAGGTCGTTGCTGGGCAGGCGGTCGAGGCTGACCTGGCTGCGCGGGAGGCGCCGCCGGCTTGGCCGCGGCCTCTGGATTATCGTTTTTGGCGTCATCGCCCTTGCCCGTTATCTTGCGGAAAATTGACATTCTGGTTCACCGTTCGGGTCCCGCCGGCCAATGCGAAGCCGCTGCGGGTTAATGCGCGATCTGAAGAAAAACTGATGCAGGACAACGATCACATTCATGCAACAATAAACTACCCACCGCATCAGGGGCGCTTCAAGTGTTTTTTTGACTGCAAGGGAAGGGGGAAGTTCCATGCAGTAGGATTAGTAGCGCCGTTCATTACTGAGTTGTGCCTCGTGTCCCGGCGTAATTACCATAATTTCCTTATCGCGCTTCCGCCACCATTGCGTCGTACTTCTGTTGATCAGCGTATAGTTCTCGGTGGACCTTCATTTTGGCGTCGTGGTAGGCGGCGGTTTTGGCATTCGGCTTAATTACGGCGCCAGCGGCACTCATGGCGGCCATAGCCGCCGGGATATCTTTATAGATGCCCGCTCCAACTGCTGCCAGGATGGCTCCACCAAGCAAGACAGCCTCCGGCTCTCTGGGCAAAACGATTTCGCAGCCAGTCGCATCGGCATGTTCCTGCATCCAGAGAGGATTTTTTGTTCCGCCGCCACAGGCGTGAAGTCTCGTAATCTTATAACCCTCGGCGTTAAGCGCTTCCACGATATCTCGGGTGCCGTAAGCGATAGCCTGAATCGCAGCGTAATACTGAAGCGCCAGATCGTCCAGCGTTGCGTGAAGCGTAAGGCCATGAATTGCCCCGCGGGCGGATGGATCAGCGTTAGGCGAACGGTTACCATGGAAGTATGGCAACATATGATATCCCTGGGTCAGGCGACAACGCTGCTTCAACTTGCCCACGGCGGCCAGGGCGTCTACCCTGCCATTCAGAAATTCATAAACGGTCACACCCTCGGCTTTTGCCTCTTTTACTGCTTCGGCATGGCGTGGGTGGCTGGCGATCACAAAATCAATCAACTGCCCAGTGGCACTTTGGCCGCCCTCGTTCAGCCACATGCCCGGAATCATTGCGCTGTAGTAGGGGCCCCAGACACCTGGAACAAAACGAGGTTTTTCGCTGACCACCATGTGACAGGTACTGGTACCGCCAATAAGACAGAGCACATCATCGAACGAAACAGCATCAACCGTCGAACCGGCATTGTCTCCGCGCTTTTTCGCGGCGGTGGATTTACCCATTCCCAAAACGCCAAGGCCACCGGCATGGGCGTCAATAATTCCAACAGCAACCGGGGTACCGACTTCGAGCCCTAGTTCCCGGGCGGATTCATAGTTAAGACCGCCGGCGCAGTTTCCCATGGGTTCCACCATTTTGCCGAAAGCGCCTCGAATGAGACCATCGGCCAGCTTGTTTTTGCTGAAAAAGTCCTTGTTCCAGCGGGCACCTTCTTTCTCGTGTCCCAGGTAGGTCCATTTGCAGACAATAGTGCACAATGACCGCACGTCGCGCCCGGTTGCGCGGTAAGTTAACCAGTCGGGCAGGTCAAAATAGCGGGTCGCGCGCGCCCAGGTATCTGGGAGGTTTTTCTTCAACCACATAAGCTTAGGCACCTGATGTTCCGGAGACACCTTGCCTCCCAGAAAGCGAATCACATCATGGCCCTGGGCCGTCAGCCGAGCCGCCTCGGCCATGGCGCGGTGGTCCATCCATACTATCACGTTCTGGTCGTCCTCCCCCGTAGGAGAGATCGTCACTGGACCATCCTGATCATCCACCGCCACCAGGGAACAAGTCGCGTCAAAAGCGATGCCCGCGATTGAAGCCCCCGTAAGTCCCGCCTGTTTAAGGGCTGCCTTTGTAGACGCACACACAGCCTTCCAGATATCCGTAGAAGATTGTTCCACAAAATCGGACTCTGGACGCCAGGTCTGGATTGTCCTGGAGACGGTTCCGACCATGTGGCCTTTAAGGTCGAAAATTCCGGCTCGGGCGCTACCGGTACCTACATCTATGCCGATGACATGGGTGGGTGACATGGGGGGGTAATGGTTATCCTTTTTCGTAACTGGTTTTCTAAAACGTCAGACTTGATCTACGTGGCTTGAAACTCTGATGGGCGCTGAGTCTCACCGCAGTGCCACGTCCAGGTCTCGCATCAGATTTTGCTGCAGGGCGGGATCAGCGCCGGTGTGAGTACCTTTTACCGTGCCGTCTTTTCCGATAACTACAAGGTGTGGGATCCCGGTAACGCCGAACGCCCCCGCCAGTTGTCCAGACGGATCCAGCCCAACGGGAATGGAGAGACCCTGCTTCTGCACAAAAGACTGAATCTGCGCAGAATCTTCAGCCATATTGACCGCGAAGAACTCTACGCCACGCCCTCGGTAGGCATTAGCGACCTGTCCAACCACCGGCAGGGATTGCTTACACGGCCCGCACCAGGTAGCCCAGAAATCCAGAACCACCGCTTTTTTTCCACGATAGGAAGCAAGGTCAACCGTTTTGCCGTTCAGCAAACTCAACCGGATGCCTGGTGTGGTAGCCGCTGATGAGGGTGGCGGCGGAGCAGATTGCTGCTGAGCGGGCTGGTAGCTGGCGCCCGATGGCACGCTGTCGGGCTTTGAGCCGGAAATGGCCGCCTGCACCACATTGTTTTGGCTTTCACTCAGGGATGGTAAAACGCCTGAGTCAACCGGATCCAGCGCCGATTGTAGCCCCACTGCGCGATCCAGATTCGGTGGCGGATCAAACGCGAGATTAAACTCACGATTCGAACTGTCGCGGCGCTTTTCCGTCCCAGACTTCTTTTCCTGCCCGGAATTTTTCTTTTTGCCCGTCGATTTTTCAATTTTAATTTTGCTCTCGGAGGCCACCACGGCAGGCGATCCGAGTCTGTCAGTCCGCACCGCTGTCTCTGGTAGTTTAAGCTGAAACGTCGAATCCGGAAGCTCGACATTAACGCGCCAGCGAAATGAAACTTCCGTTTTCGCCGAAATGGCGTTGTCTTCTCCCGGCGAAGCCGGAATGGTCATGGTGCTGGAGATTTTCACAGGGAGCGGAATTGGTCCCTGCGCAACCCAAAGATCCACATCGCCCGCTCGCGTTGGCAACACCAGGTGATTGCACGGCACCCCCAGCACAACATCGTCCTTTATCAGGCGCGGCTCGCCCGTGAGGACAGCGCTCAGAGAGGCCGTAGTATTGGAAGAAAACAGACCCGTCACCACCATGCCATAAGGTGCCGACATTGCCGCTACCGTAGCGTCCGTATTTCCAGATACCGGCGTTACCATGTACTTTGACAGAACCGGAAGATAAAGCGTACAGTTAATGCCGTCGATGGCCATGGCACTGGCGCTGATATCGCTTTGCGTTGTCCACACCACATGGTCCGGACGGCGATACCAGACCCGGCTGAGGCCGCCAGTCTCTTTAGTCGCTCCCGCGCCGGTTACGGTCGTGGTGCTGGCCAGTTCCACGAAAAATGTGGATTGCGAGGCCAGGTGGCGGGCCATTTCCGCATACAGTTTGCTTGCATCGTCATCCAGAGAGACAACAGCAGCAGAGGAGCCGGCAATACCTGCGCCGGATGATGGCATGGCAACATCAGATAAAAGCAGCGGAGCGCCGTAGACAGGCGAAATTGCCATAAGTCCGGTCACGGTAAACAGCCATAAGCGCATGCTTGCGTGATATATTGAACTGCCGGGTGCCATTAGATACAGAGATTCTTCCACCGTTACGAGGTTTAGTGAGCGTTAATCAGCTACTTGGAGCAACAAAACCCAGAAGAAGCAGGCGTGTCAATGGCAGGTTGGGTAAAATTTTGAACCGGCGCTGCTCCGGTGTAAGCAGGAATATTACGAATCCGGGCGAGACACCTTGCTACTTCACATACGGTATCGTCAGCGGCCCCTGGGGCAACACTGCCAGTCGCGCATTCGGACCGTGTTCGCGCAGGGCCTCAAGGATTCCCGACTCAAGGTCGTCCACCGGTTGCAAATTCAAGCGCCGAACAAGGTCCGGGTCCAGCGTGCTGAAAAGCCGCACGTCGGCCTTTTCCTGGATCAGCGCCAACTTTTGCGCTTCCCACTGATCGAACACGCTGTATCCGGGAGCCTCTATCATGTCCAACAGCGCACGCGGATTAGGTCGGCTGGTCAGGATTTCATAAAAATTACCGTGGCTGGGGATTCCGTCGCTGCATTCCGCAACGGAAATGATTGTTCCACCTGGCTTCACGATCTGCGCCGCCGCCGACATCCCTTTCACCGCCTGGTACAGGTTCTGATCGAGAGGAAAACCGCTGTTACTGGTGACAACAACGTCAAACGGCTCGTCGAATCCGACCGTCGCATGATCAAGTACTGCAGAGCAGCCGCGACGGTGTGCTGCCAGCCAGTCGCCTACGTAGTATCCCGTGATATCTTTCTGTCCGTTGAGCGTGACGTTCACCATAAAATCAGGCGGACACATCTCCGATGCCGCTCGTGTCTCCGCCTGTAACGGATTGTTCTCCAAAACGCCCCAGGTCGAATTCACGTGTCCGATCATGTAGGCGTCATGGAAGCTTAAAATATTATCAATGGCGGCGATGCCGGGGAACAAAGCTTTGGGACCGCCGGAGAATCCTGCAAAAAAATGGGGTTCGATGAAACCCATGGTCAGCCGCTTATCCGCCTTGACGTACTCCCGGCATAATCGAACGTTTACGCCCCGAGGGGTAACACCCACTTGCTCCATGGTGGAATCATCAAAGGAGTTGTGGTTGATCACTCGGCACTCGCCCATCACCCGCTCGCCAAACATTTCGAGCAATTCCTCCGGCGTGTTGGGGCGATGCGCTCCCGTGCCGACGATCACCGTGACAGAAGCCGGTTTTACGCGCAGTTCATCCAGAATCCAAGGGATAAGTTTTTTATTGGGAACAGGCCGGGTGCCGTCACTGGTGACTATGACAAGGGATTCACCCGGCTTCATCAAATCCGCCAGTGGCGCACTGCCGATCGGTTGCCGAACAGCGCGCAAAAACTCCGCATACTCGTCCGCCAGCCCCGCCTGCCGTTGCGGCTCAATAACTGTCGAACAATCCCCAGGCACATCCACGACAACATGACCTCTGCCATACAGAATTTCAACTTTCAGCGGCGATTGCACACTCATGGCAAGGCTCCTTTAGCGCAGGGGTTGATCAGGTGAACAGAAGAGAGATACACACGGCGCGGATATTTCAGCAAAAAAAGCAAAGGAGCCGGCGTGGGAACTACCAATTGCCCATCCGGCTCCTGCTGTAATGAAACGTCGGACCAATTCTGTTAGAGCCGGCTAACGTTGCATCCCCAAAGCGATTAGTCCACCCTATGATCTGAAATTGGTTAACCCAGATTCAGTGCGAAAAGAAAGTATTACATTAGTGTCTATAAGGAGGTCGCACCTGGTATTTGTATTACAAAAAAGCGTATAAGTTGACACGCCGTCAAAAAGAGTGTAAATACTTTGATGGCGTTCCGACCCGTCTTAAAACAACATAGAATGAAATCAGCTTACCACATCCACACCCCGTTTTGAATTGCGCCTCCACCCTCCCGGTAAAACAGCGAGACATGACCACTTCCATTCCAGCCGACCAGATTCAACGGCGACGTACATTTGCGATAATTTCGCACCCGGATGCGGGTAAGACCACGCTTACAGAAAAACTTCTGTTATACGGCGGCGCGCTCCATCTCGCCGGTTCGGTAAAGGATAGAAAAGCCCAGCGCTCTGCCACCAGCGACTGGATGGAACTTGAGAAGAAACGCGGCATCTCCATCAGCAGCACCGTGCTCCAGTTCGACTATGAAGGCTTCCGGATCAATCTGCTCGATACCCCAGGCCATAAAGATTTTTCCGAAGACACCTATCGCGTTTTGACGGCCGTTGACGCCGTCGTCATGGTGATTGACGCCGGCAAGGGCATAGAAACCCAGACCCGCAAGCTCTTCGAAATCTGCCGTCGCCGCGGCGTTCCCATCTTCACATTTATGAACAAGCTGGACCGCATGTCGAAAGAACCGATGGAGCTTTTGGACGAGCTTGAAAGCGTGCTGGGCATTGGCGCCTTCGCGGTTAACTGGCCGCTCGGCATGGGCAGCCAGTTCAAGGGCGTGTATGACCGCCTGAAAAAACAGGTGCATCTTTTTGAGCGTACGGTAGGCGGTGCGTACCGTGCTCCCGTTCAGATCACAGATATTTCCGATCCCCAGGTGGACGCCACCGTAGGAACAGGCATAGCCAACCAGGTGCGCGAAGAACTGGAAATGCTGGAGGGAGCCGGAGAAGATTTCAACCATGGGTTGCTCCTGCAGGGTCGCCAGACCCCGGTCTTTTTCGGCAGCGCAGCTAATAATTTCGGTGTTCAGCTCCTTCTGGATTATTTCCTGGAATACTCCACACCGCCGCGCTCCCGCACAGCAGTAAGCGGTCGTGTGGTCGAGCCGACCGACGAAGCATTCAGCGCGTTTATTTTTAAGATTCAGGCAAACATGGATCCGAACCATCGCGATCGCATCGCGTTTCTCCGCGTGTGCAGCGGGCGCTTCGAGCGTGACATGCCGGTGACCCTTTCGCGCACGGGCGCGAAGATTCGCCTGTCAAATTCCGCAAAGCTGTTTGGACAAAAACGGGAAACTGTAGACGAAGGCTACGCTGGAGATGTTCTGGGACTGGTGGGCCATTCGGCGTTCCGTATCGGCGACACATTGACCGAAGATCCCGCCATACAGTACGACGAAATTCCTCGTTTCGCCCCGGAATGCTTCGCCGCTGTTTACAGCAAAAGCACGGCGCAGTTCAAGCGGTTCCGCGACGGCTTGGACCAGCTGCTACAGGAAGGCGTCGTACAGGGGTTGTATCTCCGAAACTCCAACAGCCGCACCCCGCTACTGGCCGCCGTGGGTCCCCTTCAATTCGAAGTGGTCCAATACCGGCTCGAAAGCGAATATGGTGCAGATTGCACCATCGACCAGACCGCGTTTCAGATAATGCGCTGGATTGATCCGGAAACGCCGGAAGATGCGATGGACGCAATGTTGATCCCCAGCGGAGCAGCCATAGCAGATGATTCCCAGGGCCAGCCCGTGCTGCTACTCACCGGCGAATGGGCGGTAAATTACTTCCTGGATAAGAACCCAGATATAAAGATCTCAGATCAACCCTACATTTCGGAAATGACCATAGCGGAGTAAGAAGAGAGGGGCACCGCATTGATGTTGCGGGTCGGCTGCAAATTAATTAAAAAGTCCACTTAAGCGGGGCTTCTCGACCGCTTCAGCATCTAACCTTAAAAATAAAAACCCACTGCCCGTACCAGTATCCCTACTTGGTCGAGTAAATCACCGTGATCACATTCTCCCCCGGACGGCGCACTTTCAACTTCAGTTCCCCGTTGTCGTACTGGCTGTCTGTCAGCGGCACCGGGCCGCCGTTAATGTCGAACCGGTGCGGTTTTCTCGGTAGCTTTATTGATACCGTGCTTAACTCGCCGCCTTTATTGTCCACCCGGACCGTAACACTGCGCCGATCTTCATTCTCCGTGGCTTCAATTTTGCCACCGAGGAAGGCTGACTTGTCCCAGTCGGTCACTACCACCCCGTCTGCTTTCTTGTTAATAACTTCAGCGATTACAGGCGGAGCCAGCCACCACAGGTAAGGATTGACGCGGGCACGGTCCAGATACTCGCTCAGAGTTGCAAAGCTGTCGCCACCGAGGCGCGCCCGCAGGTAAATGTGAGGCAGAGTGATGTAACCGCTGTTGCCCTGATACAGGGTTTTATAGGGATAATTAAACTGGCCGTCCATCCACTGAGGATAATTCTTTTCAAAAACCTGCTCATAGTTTCGCAGGGCGTCCTGTGCATAAGTCATATAAAGATCATGATTTTCTGTCTGGATGCCATTTCCGCTGATGTTACTGGTGGCGTTCCACGGATAGCCGTCCAGTTCTCCTTCCAGAAAACCCTGTCCCTCGTGGAACCCAAGGACGACAGAATGGCTTCCTTTAAACCCGTTTGAGGCGGCGAAATCATTGTAAACAAACCGGTTCAAGCCAATTATTGCGGTTCGCGCCAGGGTGTAGAGGCCGTAATGATAATCCTCCTGCCGACCGGCTCCCCGCGCGAGCTTCGCATAAGCAGCGGCGGCGGCGTAGGTGGCATTTTGTCCGTCACCGGCGCCAGTACCGTGACCGTGGGCACTGTTTGAAGCCCGCATCCATTCCCAGTCATCCGTAACAGTAAACCAGGTGAACATCCGCTCAACGGCATCCCAGTTATCAAGGGCAAGCTTCCAGTTACCGCTGTATTTCACATAAGTTTCCAGACCATATAAGGACAGGCCATTACCCCAGTCCTGATCGTATTTCTTAAATTGAGGCCCTTGCAAAAATGAGGTATACCAGTATTCCAGTCCAGAAAATGGCTCAGTCTGGGAATTCCAAAAATGTCCTCCCAGCGCCGGAACGACTGTAGCTGCACCGTTATCCATCAGGAGTTTGCGATGCTTAGGCGTCAGGTAACTGTAAGCCTGGTAAGCCTGAGTGCGGGATTTGTAAAGCACATCCACTGCCGTAATGCTTGTGCTGGTTCCCAAGTCTGTGACGGCATAGTTATTAAGCAGGCTGATAAGAGGCTGCTGGTCAAACATTTCCAGCTGAGCTCGTTCTGCCAAAGGCGGCACTGGCAGATCGTATGACAACAAGTGAATGAGTTGGTCAGAGCCCTGACCAGACGAGCCCGCCAGGGCGGTCGTCGTCGTTCCTGCCGAGCTTAACGGGGTACTGTAGTGCATATCACCACTAAAGGCTAATACGCCGGTAGAAGACGTTTGCGGGCCGCTCACCGGATAACCCAGCGCCTGCTGTACATAATCAACCTGCGGCGGCCGAATCAAAAATGGCCCACCCAGATCCACTCCCCGAGCAGGACGGTACCTGGCGGCCTGAAAAACCCGGATTGCAGAAGTATTTTTTATAGGCGTAAAATACTCGTCTACACCCACCGGCTCGTAAAGTCCCACGCGAAACCATTGGCGAAGCACCTCCGCCGGATCCTGCCCCGGCCGTACCGCGCGAGCAATATCCGACAGCGATTGAACAGGTCCACCGGCTTGAAACTTATATAAACCAAGCGGGTAAAATATATAGACGCCCGCCTCATCCTTTGATCCTTCTGGCCGCGCCAGGCTAATATCAACATGGGCCGAGGCCTGGGTTACGTTTACGGATAGCCCTGTCGCCACTAGAATGGCCGGGGTATTGGATGGACCTGTAGGTAAAAATCCATAAGCTGAGAGACCAGACGGCTTCTTATCACCAAAAACGGCACGCATTTCGTCATCGGTAAGCGGAAAGATCTGGCCAGTGGTTTGAGGAAATCGAACTCGAAACTCCAATACCGAACCTTGTTCCAGGCGTAAAACCGCTCCGGGATAAAGAACGTTCTGGCGAAGAGAATAGGAAACGGGCCGTGATCGGGCAATGCCAGAGACGCCGCTGAGACGGTGCCAGCTATCAATGCCCGGTTCCTGAGCGCCGCGCCTGGTTTCGACCTTAGTCACTCGGTCGAGCATGACGTCAAAAGTTGGCCCCTGCCGGGTCGCTATGCGAGTCGGACTAACCTCGCTCAGTGCGGGCAACCCGTTATGTTCCAGCTCCCCAAAACGGCCGAATGATGGACGTTTTCTTTGCAGAAGCGAGGCGCTAACCTCTGGGTCGGCCGCAAGTATCGCTGCGCGCGCAAGTTCAATATCGATGGTTGGCACCGACGAAGTCGGCTTATCTTCAGGGGGAGGAAGCGACGCAGGAACCGAAGGAGTCAGACAAAAAGTTAATGTTTTGGACTTAATTCCGAAAGTAGGACGCCCTCCCGGACCGGACATACGCAACGCGAACACGTTCACGCCGGGTTTTAACGCCTCCCTGTCTATCGTGTACATTCGCGGACGAAACTCCGCAATGCCCCATCCCGAAGTCTGGCCAATCTGCTTCCCGTTCCAGAAAGCCTCGTCGTTTCCGTCGATGTCGCCGATGGTTATACGTCCGGAACAGGCCTTAGGTATAGGGTCGGGTAACTGGACAAAGCAAAACAGGACGCCGGTTCCGCCTTGCACGGCGCTGCGCAATGTAACCGTTGGCGTAGTGGGTGTGCCTCTCGCCCGGATCTGTTCCACAGTGCTGCCCGGCGGCAGATCTGCGGAAGCATACCAGGTAATCTTTCCCAGGTCATAACTCTTAAAGTCAAATATAGGCGGTTTCGCGGCCGAGGCTTCGGCGCGAGGCGGCTGCACAGAGCTGCCCGTAGTGACGTATTGTCCCATCGCCGCTCCAGAAACCGCCAGCAGAATGCCTGTCCAAACCATAGGCACAGCAAATCTCATCCTGCGAAAATCGGCCCTGCTATAAATGCCGAAGTTCAGCAGAGGAAAAACAGATTCTTTTTCATAATTTTCACAATCCGCTCCAGCCCTCATCTTACGCCAGTAGCTTTACAGCTAAAAAACAGATTATTTGCAGAGGCCGTCAAGAGACAAAACATCGCCACTAGAGGCAGACCATGAGAATCCAATAAGAAAAGGATTTTTCAAATCATGAGCGATCTCGTAACAGTAAGCACTGCGGCGCGCCGCCTGTCCGTCAGCAAGAAGCGCGTGTACCAGCTTATCCAGGCGGGCCATTTAGATAGTTTACGCCCTAGCCCGCGTTCTATCCGAATCACAAGAGACAGCGTCGACAGGTTTATCACCGATGGAGTGCGCAACGAAAAGCGCGAATTGGGGCTGGATCTCGAACCTCTTCCAAAGCGATCCCGGATACAAGGATTATGAGCGATGTTAAAACAAAATTTTTTAGTTAATTTAGGTCTCTGGCAGAAAAAATTGTGTTTTGGTATGCGATCGGTTTGGGGTAAATCCTCAACCGATGGATCCTGACGCTTCTATTACTTATTATATATAACATAGTACTCTATATAATAGTATCTGTAGTAGGGCCTGTGGATATGGGGATAACATTTTAAGTTATCCCATATCAATAATGTGGGATGCGTTATCGGGTGTTGACGGAAATAGAAAGTCCCCACAGGACGCTGTTATACCGGCTGCGATTTTCAAATAACGACGTTTTTACTCACGAGCGTAAGCCAGCCTGTGTAAAACTTTCCAACGACTTCTGTCGTACCCTTGTCAAAAAGTGGAAAGTATCTGCCACCTCAACCACGACAGAACAAAGGGTTATTCACATATCCACAGGGTTATCCCCAAGCTGCCTGACTTGTGGACGAAAATCCTGACAATGTACTTAAGTACAATATTATCAAACATTAACAAAATATGATAAGGAAGATAACAGCTTGATCGGGCGAAAACGCGCCGGAAAAATTCAGAAAATTTACCATTTTCTCCACTTCAGCGACCACACCCGCAACCAGCCTGATTTTTGTAATTTTTACGCATCTAAATTACAGTTGAAGTGAAGCGATAGAAGTTGGCCAGGGATTATCATTGTACAAAGTGGAAACAAAACACGGTTTAGGAAAGGCATAGAAATATCCCGGGTGGAAATGTGACCCGTGTTCTTCGAGCAGAAACTCCACTAGTTGATTCTCATCTGAAAATTTTGGCTGCTCCAGCGACGCGCAGAGGTATGGACCCGCCTCCGGGATTGATACGTTCCAACCTACAGTGCGCCCTAGTCGTCCCTCTAATCTGGCTCGTTGCAGCGCCGAGAGGCGATAAACCTCCGTCATTGCTCGGGACCCCAGCAGATTAGGGATGGCCGCCTGCGTAATCTCCTGAACGGGCAAAAATGAGTCTTGCATATATTCCAAAGCGTTCAGCATGGGCGCATACGCTGCGGTTTCTCCCTCTACCACGATCCATCCCGCCTTTAAGCCCGGAAGATAATGGGATTTTGATAACCCATTCAAGGTATACGAAAGTCGCGATCCAAAGCTACCCGGCCGCGGTACCTGCGCGTTCTCCAGTCGGGTGTAGCTGCGAAAGACCTCATCCATGATCAATGGCACGTTGGCCCTGTTAGCGACCTCACAAATGGCACCCATTTCAGTTTCGTTGATAATGGTTCCGGTCGGATTATGAGGACTGACTAACACAATCGCGCAGGTCCGCGGCGTGATCTGAAATTCCAGTTCCATCGGATCAATTACCCAGCGCGTGGTTCCACTGGCATCCGTGGTTTTATCCAGATGATACCGCCGAACCCGAAGTCCCGCAATTTTCGCCAGGTCGTCAAACAAAGGGTAGGTCGGAGCAGGACAGAGCACCTCGCCATGTTCCCTTGCTAACAGGCGAAACAGGTAAAAATACGCCAGGCTTGTGCCGGGAGTAAGCAACACTTGCGTCGGAATAATGCTGTTCCCGTGCCTGGCGGCTATGACTTTCCGCGCCGCCAGGCACCCGAGGGGATCCGCAGAGTAACGAGCGCTGCGCGCACCCGCCTCTGCGAGTACTTCTTTAAGCAGGTCCGCATCAAACCGGAAGCCGTGATCATAAGGATTTGCCGTAATGAAATCCTGAACAGGCAACCCGGCATCCACTCGCGCTTGTAATTTTCTCGCCAGCGGCGACGCCTCCGGCGTTCCCCATTCACGCCAGAGCGGCTGCCCTCTACTCATATGAACCGGTTCTATCGCTTTTTAAGGTCGAGAGATGCGCTGTTCATGCAATAGCGCTGGCCAGTAGGCGCCGGGCCATCGTTAAATACATGGCCCAGATGTCCCCCGCATTTGGCACATAGCGCCTCTGTGCGCGTCATCCCGTGAGCAGTGTCGCTCTCCGTGGCAACACAGTCGCCAATCGGTTGAAAAAAGCTGGGCCAGCCGGTACCGCTGTCGAACTTTGTAGAAGAGTCAAAAAGTGGCTCCCCGCACGCGGCGCACTGGTAAACCCCTTCCGCTTTTTCATCATTGTATTTATTGGCGAAAGGTCGCTCCGTGCCCTTCTCGCGCAGAATTCTATATTGTTCCGGAGAAAGCTCCTGCTTCCATTGCTCATCAGTTTTTTTAGTGCTGTCAGCCATGAGTCGTTTCCTTTTCTTTATATGTCTTTGCTATATAGACTTCAATGCGCAAAGGGTATTCCTGCTGGTCAGGAATACCACGCCTGCATTTGAATACGCTTTTCCCATGCGCCAAATTGGATTTATAGACACCGAAAGCCAGGCCCGGGTTTTTCGGTCGTACCTGCTGACCCTGGGGATGCACTCAGACGTAGAGTCGGCCGGCGACAAGCGCTGGTCTGTATGGGTGCATGAAGAAACCCGGCTGGAAGATGGCCGTATTGAACTGGAAAAATACCTGGCCGATCCAAAAAATCCACGATACCAGGCGGCGGCGGCCTTGGGCCAGGAAATCGAGAAGACGGAAAAAAAGGAAGTCAAGCGCTTCAAAAACCGTCACGTGGATATGCGTACTCAGTGGCATAAGAGCCAGATGATGGGCGGGAAACTTACGCTGATCCTTATTTTTATCAGCGTCGCGGTGACGGCTCTCATGTATATGCCTGGGTGGGGACAAGTTATCAGGCAATGGTTTTCCATCATGGGATACCAGGTCGAAGGCAACATGATGTATTACAGCAAACGCCCCCTCGACGAAGTTTTGCACGGTCAGATATGGCGGCTTATCACCCCGATATTTCTGCATTTTGGCATCATGCACATCCTGTTTAATATGCTTTGGCTTAAGGCCTTGGGGGGTGCGGTTGAAGCCGTGGAGGGAACCTGGCGACTGGCTCTACATGTGCTGGTATACGCTTTGGCGGGCAATGTGCTCCAGGTTTTCATAGCCGGACCCACGTTTGGCGGTATGTCCGGTGTAAACTATGGACTGCTTGCATACGTGTGGCTTGTAGGTAAATACTCCAATGAACAGCGCTACTATATAGACCCGCTTAATCTGGGATTAATGATGGTTTGGTTTTTCGCCTGCCTGTTCGGTCTCATCCCGAACATTGCAAACGGCGCCCACGCGGGTGGGCTTGTGCTGGGGGCAATCTGGGCGACAGTTCATCTCCGGCGGATTCCTTTTACCAACTTCAGGTTTTAGCCTATCCTTCTGCAGGACGGGCCTTACAAGCAAACTATACGATAGCTTGTGGGCTTCCTTAAAGAGAAAATGTAGCATCATACGTATTCATGGTTGAAATACGGGAGCAGGCATTCCATAGGTTGCATTGTTCTACGCGCGATAATCCTGGCGAACCCGGCGCCTGGTGTTGTCGCAATGCGTTTCTCTTGTAGCCGGGTAGTCTGCTGAGGATATAATAACGTGGAACAGAAAACGCCTTCTCATGGCACCGCCTTTTGGCGTATGCCCAAACCGGTTATTGAGCCTGCCGGCTCTGCAACAGCAAATACCCCGGGACCCGAAAAGGTTCAGTTAGCCCGGGAACTGGCCGCGAAAGCAGCCGAAATAATTCCATCAACATTTGAAAAGGTTCTGCCCCGCGGATATACAGTTGCGGGATCCGTGCTCATTATGGCCCGATTTGAAATAATCGGGTCACGCGGCTACGCCTTGTATGGGCGTCATAGCCATTGGGGCGATAAGGAAACAGTCGTATTTCTTCGAGATATTGAAGAAGACTGGCTGGCCGAACTCGGAAGTTATATGCGATGGCAGCTTCGCCATGATCCTTTGGCCAATGCCACGTTTCAGCACGCTCTTGTTCATTTGCAAGAGGAAGCGGCGCAGCGCGTTAAAGCCGTCTAGACGCTGGTGTTACATGGGCATTTGACACAAAAACATAAGCCACTAAAAAAGCAAAAAAGGACGGAAGAATCTTCCGTCCTTTTTAACGTTATGCCCAAGCTAACGCTTGTGCCATCAATCGTATTTCGGTTTATTTAACGTCAAGCAGTTCTATGTCGAACAGAAGCGTGGCGTTGGCAGGGATTGGTCCCATGCCGTCAGCGCCGTAACCCTGTTCTGCTGGGATGGTCAGGCTGCGATGTCCGCCCACTTTCATTCCAACAAGGCCTTGGGTCCAGCCTTCAATCACCTGCGTCTTGCCGATGGTGAGTGTAAATGGCTGACCGCTATCCAGGCTGCTGTCAAATTTCTTGCCGTCTGTCAATGTGCCCGTATAATGGACGTCCACTGTGCTGCCACGGACAGCTTCTTTGCCTGTGCCTACCTCAGTATCGATATACTTAGTTCCTCCAGGCAGCGTTACTTCGGCGCCCGTTGCCGCTGCAGGAGCGGCAGGAGCCGCAGGAGTGGCAGCGTCAGCTGCGGGGGGCAAAGCTTCCGCTGGCGTCTCCACCGGAGCGGTGGCGTCAACTTCAGCAGCGACTGTTGTGTCACCCTCCGTTCCTGCGACCGGGGCTTCTGTTACCACTTCAGTGGTAGTGCTTTCCTGCTCCTTGTTGCATCCGGCGGTGGTAAGAGCAGCCACGGCCAATAAAACGATGAACCAGCGATTCATATATTTCACCTTTCTGATATGTCAAAATTTCTGAATTTGACGAGTAGCAACCTACCCGACTTACGATGTGTCATGCGCCGAAAAGCGCTCCGCAACCTCAAATGAGTTTTGACCCGCCATGTAGCGTAAAGCTATTATGGCTATAATTCTAGGAGTAAGCGGCAGTCTGAGGAATGGTTCCACAACACTGACGCTAGTAAATAAAACATTGGAATTTGCCCGCGAAGCCGGTGCCGAGACCCGTTTGCTGGATCTGCGGGAATACCCTCTCCCCTTATACGAAGCTCACGAGAGCTACAAGGAAAACGCACTGGTGGAGCGGATGATGAAAGTTGTGGAGGAGTGTGACGCCCTGGTCCTTGGCAGTCCGGAATATCACTCCTGCATGAGCGGCGCCATGAAAAATTTCATGGATTTTCTCTACCGGGAGTTCGCCGGTAAAGTATTTGGACTGGTTTCGGCCACCGGCGGAAGCCAGGGCATCGGATGCTTTGATAGCATGCGCGCTTCAGTCCAGGCGTGCCATGGGTGGGTGCTTCCCTATGTTACGGCGGCCAATGGGCGGGATATCAGCGAAGCGGGAGAAATTACCAACCCTCGAACCCTGGATCGTCTTCGGCGCATGGGTCGGGATCTGGCTTTTTATGCCCCACTGATCCACGGCCAGTTCGTGAAAGACAGCGAACAATCAGCAGACGAAATCCCCGGTTTTGCGCAATGGCTGTCGTGACAGAAAATTAATGTCAGTAGTTTGCTCTTGCTCCCGCAACTTTGAATTGTCCGGTTAGTCCAATAATATTAAAGAGATAACTTAAAAGAGGAGTTACACAAGCAATGTCAACGATTCACAAGATCCTGTTAATGACAATGGCCGCATCAATGGTTTCTGTCAGCGCCATGGCGCAAACTACGACAGCTACTGAAAGCGCATCAACGACTGCGACCGCAGACGCCAAAAGCACAGCCACTGCTTCCAGTGGAAACATGAAAGCTTTAAAACTGGATCTGCCGAAGCCTGTTTTCGTGGGTACTCCCAAAAACATAAAAGTGGAAAATCTTGAAGTCGCCAGCGCTGCTAAGCGGGAACCCCTGCAGGTGCCGGCCGACGTAACAAATCTGGCTGAGGGTAAAGAAGTAACGGCCAGCGACGAGGAGCCAATTATTGGCGACATGGAACAGGTAACCGATGGCGATAAGGAAGCCGCCGACGGCAGCTACGTGGAATTTGGTCCCGGCGCACAGTGGGTTCAGATCGATCTTGGCCAGTCGTCAGAGGTTTACGCGGTTGTCTTATGGCACTATCATTCGATGGCGCGTGTTTATAATGATGTTGTCATAAAAATAGCAGATGACGCAGATATGATCTCCAATGTCCAAACCATCTTCAACAACGATCACGATAACTCATCTAATCTGGGCGTAGGCAAAGATAAGGCTTACATCGAGACCAACGAAGGCAAAGTGATTGACGCCAAGGGCGTAAAGGGCCGCTATCTGCGCCTTTACAGCAACGGAAACACTGCCAATGAACTGAACGATTATATCGAAGTGGAAGCTTACGGACGCCCTGTTAAGTAATAACTGGTGACCTTCGAATTACTAAAGCGCCGAGGCGCCTGGTGGCTGCTTGCGGCTACGCTGGCCCTCGGCGCTTTCTGTTTTCGGCTTCCAAAGCTGGCGGATCGACCCATGCACACCGACGAAGCCGTGCACGCCGCCAAGCTGGGGATACTTCTGGAAACAGGGCAATACGAATACGATCCTCATGAGTATCACGGCCCGGTAATCTACTATGCAGCGCAACCGTTTGTACGAGCGACCGGCGCAGCCACCCTGGCCCAGGTGGCCGATGAGACGCCGCTTCGCCTGCCAATCGTTTGCTTTGGTGCGTTGCTTGTGTTCGTCACCGCGATGTCCGCCGGCAGCCTCGGGCGCTGGGAGGCGGGCTTTGCCGCTCTGCTGATCGCCGTTTCGCCGGCCTTCAGTTTTTACAGCCGCTACTATATCCAGGAAGTGCCTTTCGTGCTGTTTTGCTTCGTGACGCTTGGTGCCGGATGGCGGCTTCTGGAAACGCATCGAATTGTATGGGCAGTAGCGGCCGGTCTGGCGCTCGGAGTGGCCATAGCGCTTAAAGAAACCTGGATTATGGTAATGGGAACAGCCGCCCTGGCCGGTGGGCTTCTTCATCTTACCAGCACCCGCAGACCCTGGCCGTTGCCGTTCCTCTGGGGCCGGTTCGCTGGCCTGTTTTTCCTGACCGGAGTCGTCGGCCTGTTTACGGCTTTGATGCTGCTTTCTAATTTTTTTAGACATCCCCGGGCGATCGCAGACGCCTTTGGCGCCTTGCTTGGATATGCGTCGCGCGGCGTATCCGGCGACAGCAGCACCTTCGGCGCAGCCATCCATGATCATCCATGGCATTACTATCTTCAACTACTTGCGTGGCCCTCAGTGGACGGCCCGTGGCTGTGGACCGAGGGTGGAACGCTCATCCTCGGTTGCGTCGGTATCGCCGCGGTAATTCGCCAGTGGCCGACAGCCCGCGGCGTTTGGCATTTTATCGTCATTTTTGCTATCCTGATTACAGCGTTCTACAGCGCCATCCCATACAAGACGCCATGGAACGTGCTGCCGATGTTGATGGCGTGGTGTCTGCTGGCCGGTCGCGGCTTCGCCGCCCTCCTGCAAATGGCGGGCAGCCGTCGTTGGGCAGCCGGCGTTGTCGCCATCCTATTGATGACACTCCCGGCCACGCTGGCGGTGCAGTCATGGCGGGCCACCATTGCGCGCCCTTCCGACATTCGAAATCCATACGCCTACTCAGCCACGTCCTCAAACATCCTTCGCCTCGCCAAACGCGCGGAACAACTGGCCGCTGTCGCTCCGGCTGGAGACAGGATGTTAATCCAGATCATCGCCCCGGCCAATGACTACTGGCCGCTGCCGTGGTACCTGCGAAAGTTTCCCCAGATCGGCTATTACCCGGATTTTTCCTCCGTCAGCTCAGATGCTGCCATTATCATATCCACCATTGATCCCGACAAGACAACCCTCGCCGCCGCCGGCCCCCGCCAGACCGAATATTACGGCCTGCGCGCCGAATCCATCCTCACCACGCTGATCCGACAGGACCTGTGGGACGCCTTTATGGCGCGGCAAATGGAGAATACTAACCGATGAACCTGCACCCGCACATGCATCGCTTCTCGTCCGAAGTCATGACGACCAGTTTTGAGGCCGTTATCATTCATGAGGATGCTCACTACGCCAAAACGGCTGCGGCGGCGGTTTTCAGAGAAGTCTCTCGCCTGGAGCTTCTGCTGAGCCGCCATAACCCGGGCACGGATCTTTCCCAGGTTAATCGGTTGGGACCCGGACAATGGATGGCGGTAAATCTTGAAGTGGTCGAATGCCTCGAAATTGCCGCGCGGGCTTACCACGAAACTGCTGGCGCGTTCGACGTGGCATTTCGATCAACGGAAGGCGGCACCCGGCCATCCGCCATGAATGCGCTGCTGCTGAGCAGACCTGACAAGGACGAACCGGACATGCCTTCGGATTACCTGGTGGGAGTTGATCCTGAGCCAGATACCGATAACGGGAGCGCGGAACAGGGCGAGAGTTCCGGAATATTTAATGGTCTGGACATCGACCTCGGCGGCATAGGAAAAGGTTATGCCCTGGACAAGGCGCAGACGATTCTGGACGATTGGGATATTGATAACGTGCTGTTAAGCAGCGGCACCAGCACTGTGCTCGCTCGCGGTCCCGGTCCCTCCGGGGACGGCTGGCCCGTGGGCGTATCCGGCGACTGGAGCGATGTGACAGGGCTCTCGATAACGCACCTGGTCAACTGCGCCCTCAGCGGCAGCGGGACCGCGGTAAAGGGCAGTCACATCAGGGTTCCAGCCACCGGCGACGCCGCCCCGGCCATAGCCGCCTGGACCAAGTCAAGATCCGCCGCCTGGACCGATGCCATATCCACCGCGCTAATGGTAATGCCAGAAGCTGCGGCCCGCCCGCTCTGCGCTCAAAATTCAGATATAGCAGCCGTCGTACTCTACCCCGATGGCTCAGGGGCCTGTGTGCTGCTTGAGGGCGACTGGTAATTTAAATCGAGATAGCACGCCTCATGATTATGCTGCACCCTGATTGACCAGTTCGTAACTCGTGATTGGACTGTCAAAGTACCAACCTACCCGCGTAGCGTCACTCCTAATTTGGCGTCCAGGTCTCCCAGGATTTTCTCGATCAACTGGTTCACTTCGTCATCGGTAAGCGTCCGGTCCGCTGCGCTGAATTTCAGGCTATAGGCCATGCTGCGTTTTCCAGCCGCCATCTTTTCCCCTTCATACACGTCGAACAGTTTAATGCCCGTCAGCAGAGTTTTTCCACGCTTGGCGATGGCGGCTTCGATATCTGCCGCGAGAACGGACTTATCGGCAACAAGCGCCAGATCGCGTGTCGATGCGGGAAAGATTGGCACCTCTGAAATCTTCGGGTGTCTGGACAGCAGCGGCGTCAGCGCGGTAAACGATCCGATAATCAAAACCGCGTCGCGCTTCAGATCCATATTATCCGCCACCTGGGGGTGCAGGTGGCCGACCATCAACAGCGGCTTGCCTTCATGCTCAAGCACAGCGCTTTTCCCGGGATGAAAAGCCGCTCCCTCTCCTTCGGCGTTGACGGAACTGCTGACAATACCTTTAACGTGCAGCGAATCCAGCAGAGCTTCACAAACTGCGCGGCCGTCATAGAAATCAACCGGGCGAGACGCGTTACGCCACCCATCGGCAAAGGCATTTCCGCTCATCAGAGCAACGAAGCCCCACTCTTCTTTGACCGCGTTATCGCTGGCAGGCATATAGATTTTTCCGATTTCAAACAACCGCAAATCCAGTTCGCCACGATTATGGTTATAGGCTGCGGTTGCCAGAATGGAGGGGAGCAGACTGGTGCGCAAAACCGCATATTCGCCAGACAACGGATTGCTGAGGTGCACCTGTGCCACCCCAGTCAGCCCTGCCTTCTCGTTGGCGGCGGCGGCTTCGAAGCTGTAGTTGGTCGCTTCCAGAAAACCGCGTCCGGTCAGCACCCGTCGGATCTGGTAGGCCAGTTCATTGTCCGCGTTCCGAGTTGCCGGCCGACTGGAGATCGATGGCAGTTGAGACGGAATTTTTTCGTAGCCGACCACTCGTGCGATTTCTTCAATCAGATCCACGTCACTTGTAACGTCTGGCCGATGCGCGGGAACTTGCACCATCAGATCGTTCTCGCCTGACGAGTCCAGTTGAAATCCAAGGGCACGCAGCGGACGAGAGATTTCGTCAATGTTCAGTTCGATACCAAGCAGCCGGTTAACCCTCTGAACATTAAGCGGAATGGCCTGAGTCGCCTGAGGTCCATTTAAAAACTCCACGCTCTCGGTTACCTTACCACCGGCCGTTTCCACGATGAGCGCCGCAGCCCGATTAATCGCCAGGTCCATGGCAGACCAGTCGGTGCCGCGCTCGAAACGGTAAGAAGAATCCGTGCTTTTGCCGAGACGCTTTGAAGTGCGCCGTATGGTTGCGGGATCAAAGTAGGCGCATTCCAGAAAAACATCTGTTGTTGAATCTTCAATTTCGGAGTTCAGACAGCCCATGATTCCTGCCAGGGCAATGGCTTTTTCGGAATCGGCTATCAGTAGATCGCGCTCGCTCAGCGTCAGTTCCTGAGCATCCAAAGTCGCAATTTTCTCGCCTTTAAATGCGTGGCGTACTACGACTCCGGCGCCGGAGACTTTTTTCAGGTCGAACGCGTGCAACGGTTGACCCTGCTCCAGCAGTATCAGGTTAGTCACATCCACTATATTGTTAATGCTGCGCAGCCCGGCGCTTTCCACTTTACGCTTAAGCCAGAGCGGGCTTGCGGAAATTTTAACGCCACGGATGACACGCCCGAGGTAGCGGGGACATGATTCCGGCGCTTCCACCAGCAGGTTTGTACTATCGCCAACTGATGCGGAATTTTCCGTCGGCACGACGTTGTCACCCGGTCTCCGGGCGCTGTCCAGATCCAGCATGGCCGCAATGTCGCGCGCTATGCCGAAAACCGAAAGGCAGTCCGGACGGTTCGGGGTCACTTTAATATCAATCAATGCGTCAAAAGTCTCACCCTCCCGGTAAGGAGAATTAGCATCGTCGGACGGAGGCAGGATGAGCAGCCCATCATGATCTTCAGTGAAACCGAGTTCCCGACCACTGCACATCATTCCCTGGCTGGCCTCACCGCGAATTTTGCTCTTTTTTATAGCCATGCCGTTAGGCAGCACCGCGCCTTCAAGCGCCAGGGGGATCAGGTCTCCCGGCTGCATGTTTTTTGCGCCACAAACGATTCGAAACGGCTCCCCCTCCCCGGCTTGCACATCGCACAGCGAAAGATTATCGGCATTTGGGTGAGGCTCCCGCGTAAGGATGCGTCCGACCACGACACGCCCTCCGGCCACTCCCAAGTCATTTACGCTCTCAACTTCAAGCCCCGCCATGGTAAGCGTGGCCAGCAGTTTTTCCAAGGGCACCTCCGTGCCGAGCACTTCCATAAGCCACCGATAACTAAGCTGCATCGCCGAAATATCCTTTTGCCAGGTTAAACAATTTGGAATGGAACGTTAATGACAAACCAACGGCCACCGCTCTTCCATCCTGGTTGAAAACCGATTTTACGGCATAGTGTTCATTAACCGATCTATAAAACGAAGAGCAACGGTAGGGATGGCCCGCCGGGCAGTCGGCCTAATACGAGTCGGAATGGCTCAGACACCGGCTCCCTGCTTATAAATCTTAACCAACAGGTGCACTACCCGCTGGACGTTGTTTATAAGGGGGAAAAACACAACCTTTTGTTGCCGCCATGCACTAATCTGAAGGCATTAAGTGTATCAAAAGGTTCCATTTTAATAGTTTTGAAAATTTCCAACATGTGACTAGCTTGGGTCATAAGCACTTATATCCCAGCATTAAAGGTCGCTGGCAGCTAAATTGGCCTGACTGTTGCGTGGATAAAAAGACGAAACCCGACAATGTATCTGTTGTCTGATTTCAGGAATACAAATCTGTTGGTGGGTACGAGCAGGCCCCGAAACTGCTTACTGATTGCCTATGTCTCGACTAACTAAAATGTTACGAAAAAGCAAAGCAAGCGTTGGTATCAACATGGCC
>JBBSQY010000036.1:0-35556 GCA_038243585.1 Candidatus Sumerlaeales bacterium
GAGCGAACGTCTTCTTGCGCGAAAAGATTACAGCAGAAAAAACTTAGACCCGTCGCCAAAACAGCCGCAGTAATTCTAAACAACTTCATGTCAACCACATCTCCAAAGTAATAAAAGGCTCTGGAATACGTGCAAAGATATTTAGGGACTGATCAATGTTTTTCTCAACACGCAGACGTCTGTTAAACGAACAAATAAATAAAAAAGTGGTGCCGAAGGTGGGACTCGAACCCACACACCCTTGCGAGCGGAGGATTTTGAGTCCTCTGCGTCTGCCATTCCGCCACTTCGGCGCGGTTTAACGAAAGCTTGATTACCCAGATTAGTCATGGTTATTTCCGTTTCATATGATACAGCCTCCTGTTTGTTTGACTATAGCCGGCAGCGACCCCAGCGGCGGCGCCGGAATACAAGGTGATTTGAAAACTTTCGCAGCCCATGGGGTTTACGGCATGGCTGTCATCACAGCACTTACTGCCCAAAACACACGCGAAGTCTCGGGCGTAATGAAGGTTGCCCCGTCCTTTGTGGTGCAGCAATTGCAGGCCATTTACGATGACATTCCAGCAGATTATATCAAAACCGGCATGCTGCTTAACAAAGCGAACATTGAAGCCATTGCCGGATTTTTCACCGCACGCAAGGCAGCAAAGCTGATAGTTGATCCAGTCATGATAAGCAGCAGCGGCGCCCAGTTACTCCAAAACAACGCCATCAAAGCCTATGTGAAGTCCCTTTTTCCGCTGGCTACTCTTCTTACGCCAAACAACTTGGAAACCCGGCACTTTTCAGGTATTGAGGTAAAGTCTGTCAATGATGCTGTGAAAGCGTCTGAAATAATTCGATCCATGGGCTTGGACAGCGTGTTGGTAAAAGGCGGCGATACCAAATTCGCTGAGGCAAACGACAAGATTTACGATGTTCTAAATGAGCAGGGTACCATCCATGTGTTTGAGCGCGATCTTGTCGGGGCCCGTAACACCCATGGCACCGGGTGTGCCATGGCCGCTGCTATTTGCAGTAGGCTTGCGAGCGGTTATACGTTGTCGGAAGCGGTTGACATGGCGGGGAACTACGTTGGGGAAGCCTTAAAACAGGCTTATAAGACCGGCTCGGGAACCGGCTCCATAAATCATTTATTTAACATTCCGCCAAATGAGTGGGCCCAAAATCGATGAAAATTGCCATTAAGGAATACCTGATAGCGCATTCTTCGGAATGTGGTCGAGCCTCTGCTAGGTTAGTGTGGTTCTCGTTGTGTATTGAGCCGATAATATCTAATAGGGAGCCTTATTCCTCCGCGAAGAACATGCCTCTTTACGGGGACGTTTGAAGCGGATGTGCGGGCCCCCACCTTTCCCATGGAAGGTTCAAATCTCATTAGAACTCACGGCGGTGCGGAGGCTCGTTTTTTATTCTGAATTGATGAGTGGGCTTTTGCCTTGTGACGTTGCAACTATAGCTGAAATTGGAGTAGCTTGTTATAATGGAAAACAGCCAGGATGATTTATGGAATACGGGCGATGCCGACCAGGGTTTGTTTGGCGCTACTGATCAAAGCGACGACATCTTCGGTGAAGTCCCGGAGTTAACCCCAACCAAACCTGATACACTTCCCCCCGCCCGTGCGAATACTTCAGCGGCATCTGCGACACAAAGCCCAAGAGCACCAATCGCCCCCACATCCAAAGCTCAAATCGATGGATACGTGGTGTTAGCGCGAAAGTATCGCCCTCAAACATTCGATGATCTAGTTGGGCAGGATAGCGTTCAACAGGCTTTACGTGGTGCAATAGCCACTGGTCAGATTTCTCATTCCTATCTGTTTAGTGGCCCTAGGGGCACCGGAAAAACATCAACCGCTCGGATTCTGGCCAAAGCGGTGAACTGCCAGGAAGGTGGCCCGCGTCCTGACCCTTGCGGCCGGTGTAGCAGCTGCCGTTCAATCACCCTTGGCAGCAGCCTTGATGTAATGGAAATCGACGCCGCCTCTAACACCGGCGTCGATAACATTCGCGAACTGAAGAGCGGCGTTGTCCTCGCCCCGTTTTCCCGCTACAAGGTCTACATAGTCGACGAAGTTCACATGCTCTCGAACCAGGCATTCAACGCGCTTTTGAAAACGCTGGAGGAGCCTCCACCTCAGGTCATATTTGTGCTGGCGACAACAGAACTGCACAAAGTGCCTGAAACCATTATTTCCCGCTGCCAGTCGTTTATGTTTCGGCGTTTTTCTCTGGAGGAACTGAAAAACCAGCTGGGTAATATTTTAGATATTGAAGCCGGGAACCGGTCAATAACCGTTCAGGATGATGATCGGGAGAAAATTCTAGACCTGATCGCGAGAGGTGCCGAGGGAGGCATGCGTGATGCGCAGGTAACCTTGGACCAGGTGCTTGTTCTCAGCAAAGATACCATGGATTTTGAGTCGGTACGCCGGTTTCTTGGAATGGCCGATTCAGCCGCACTTGATCTGTTTGTCCGTCTGATAAACGAGCGAAACTCGCGAGAACTGCTGGAGCTTATTGACCAACTTGTAGTCAGCGGCCAGGATTTGGAACTTTTCCTCAAAGGCGTATGCGAGCACATGCGCGATCTGCTTCTCATTAAATGCGCAGGTCGCGAGACCACGATGATAAATGTGTCGGAAGATCGCGGCTTGGAGCTGGAAAAAGCTGCTGCTGCTTTACCTGCGCCATTTCTTGTGAATGCGGTAGATCATCTCTTAAAGGTTGTAGGAGAGATGAAAGTCTCCGGCCAGCCTCGTATAGTGCTGGAACTCGCAGTACTAAAGTTGGCTCTTGCAGAGCCCGCGCTAGACATTGCAAATATCCTGAAACGCCTCGATACGCTTGAAAAGGGGCACCCTCAGGCTGCCATCGAAAAGTCTTCTGCCGGACCTGCAACTGTCTCCGAGGCCCCACCAGTGTCCCAATACCAGGCCGAAGAAATTGCCAAGCCACATACTCTAGAAATCGCAGTTCCGCTACCATCCTCACAGCAATATGACAATTCGCCCCCGACATCTCCTCAGGCAACGGCAGTTGTCGGCAATGCTGATAGCATGGCTGAAACGCTGATTGCGCGAACAGAGAAGGAATCGCCAATGCTTTACAATGCTCTGAAAAAGGCATTGTCCAGGCACGAATTTGACGGCCGCGTAATAACTCTGTTCATAAATTCCGCTCAAAAGATGCAAAAGGATTTGCTGACGCGGCCACAAAGCATTGCTGTGCTTACAACCACCGTGAAAGAGCTTTTTGGCAGCGATATAATAGTCCGTCTACAGGTGGAAGACGTTGCCCCCGTGGAACCACAGCTTACCCCGGAACCGACCGCCTCTCAGACCGACGCTTCCGTACCAGTATCCTTCGTCGTCCCCCCCCCCGGGACTACGATGCGTTCAAACGCATCTGAGCAAGACTCGCCTGTAGTTGAAGAAGAAACTGCCCTTAAAATTTATTATCCGGAAGAAATTCGTGATAAGACAATGCTTGAACTTAAGGATGCGGAGTTTGAAAAAGTGCTTTCCACAGACTCCACATTAAAAGATCTGGTTGAAAAAACCAAACAAGTTTTTGGCGTTGACGACAATGCCATAAAATTTCATCGCAGCACATTAGCTTAAATTTTACAAAAAGGGCACACACAGATGTTTGATATTAAACAGATTCAAAAAATGCAAAAAGAGCTGCAAGATCGCATGGCTCAGGTTCAGGGAGACTTGAAAACGCAGGAGGTCGAGGGGACATCCGGCGGCGGCATGGTGGTCGCCCGAGCCAACGGTAATCAGGAACTTATAGATCTGACCATTAACAAAGATGTAGTGGACCCCGACGACGTGGAAATGCTGCAGGATCTTGTTGTTGCAGCTGTTAACAACGCCATGGACCAGGCAAGGGACCTTAACCAGAATGAAATGTCTAAGGTAACCGGAGGTATAAAAATACCGGGCCTGTTCTAGGTTTTATAACCCAATCACCGCTAACCTATATATGCACATGAACCCCTATTGGATTTCACCTGTATAATATTTGGGATCGACAAAGGGCATGGATAGGCTCAATCCGTCCTGCGCAGAAAAGTCCCACGTCGGATCTATTCCAGATTCACCGGACGGATTAGCCCTCCTGGAAAGCGTTGTCTGAACGGACCGGATGGATTCGGTAAGTTGCTCCGTAGCAATCGTTGATTGCTCGTCGGGAAGAAACTGCGCCTTGGCGGTAATAGCTGTGATGTCCCTCATCATTGTCGGGCTGACTTCGTGGGTCACAGCTGTGACAATACTGTTAGGCTCTACTTGCAACGAAACGCTATCCAGCAGCGTAATTTCTGTTTCTGACTGCATGAACTTGATTTTCAACTCTCCGGACAATGCCAGCCACGTATCATTGATAACGATAAATCTCGCTTGTATTAGGGGCTCACCTTGATGACAGACTATCTGCTCGCCACCCTCCACCTTTAATCCACTTGTGGTTTTCGGCTGAGTCGATGGCCAAAGCTCCATAGGCACAACTGATGATTCTACCCCGTCGATAAGCAGTTCCATTGACAGCAGAATCGGTGAGAAAAATCGCCGGCTGGCATGCCAGCTCAATTTTGGCCTGCGATAATAATCGATCATTGACCAGCTTATTGCCGGATAGGCATCATGGTGCTGCCAGATTAGCACGCCGGCTGTCAGCATCCGCCGCCGCCTCCAGTGCTCCACGGCGCGGCGCAGGGTTTCCGCCTGCAGCTGCTGCGTTATTTCAACCCAGTCCTCCAGAGTTACAGGGATTTGATAATGGGCGGAAACATAGCGAACCAGCCGTTGCTGGCCTTCGATCATCTTCTGATGATGATTGAGTTCGGGATGGTCCATTGAATCCGCTGCAGGGGCAAACGTCTTCAGAGAATCCATAGCTGGCACAGATTGAAATCCAAATTCACTGATAAAACGGCCAATGTCCAGAAGGTAATTGTCAGAGTGTTGCCAGTCAGACCATGCGTCCCAGTTATGCCTGTCGCCGGATAGCTGATCATTATAGTCAGACTTATTCTTACCAAACGGGCTGCTTTGGTGATACACTCGGGAAGGATCATGATCCTCAACAATTTCCCGAATCAGGTTTGACCATATTGTTTCACCGATGATCTTTTGCTCGCTGCCTTTTTTTAGCCCACCAGTTTGATGGAGCCATTCGTTTTCGTTATTCCCGCACCAAAGCATGATGCAGGGATGGTTCCGCAGACGGACTACTTGATAAAGCGCCTCGGCCTCTACCTCATCGAGAAATTGACGGTAAGTCGGATATGCCGCGCATGCAAACATAAAATCCTGCCAAACCAGAATCCCTGCTTCATCACACAACTCGTAAAAAAGGTCCGTTTCGTAAATCCCGCCGCCCCAAACGCGGATGCAATTCATTCCAGCACCGACAGCCGCCGTAATCAGCGTAAGGTAATCATCTGACCGTGTAGCGGAGGGCATCATAGTTACAGGAACCCAATTAACCCCGCGGCAAAAGATCGATACGCCGTTTACCTGCGGAATAAAGGATTCTCCAAGATCGTCTTTGTGCCTGTCCACCGAGACGGTTCGCACGCCGAAGGTGGCGCTTTCGCTCAGATCATACTCAAAGCCGAATCGGTCGGTTGCTTTAATCGAAATTTCCACGCGGTACATAGGCTGAGCGCCCATGCCCAGAGACCACCATAATCGCGCCTGATCGATATCCACAATTCGGCGAATCTGAGCCGTTTTGGGTTTTATAGTTACAGCCTCGGTTTTTTCCGCCACGATTTCACCGGTGGTCAGATCAACGATCCGGATGGTTAAGTCTCCCGCCGCTCTCCGACGGGAAATCAGGTCCGAAATTATCTGAATTTGGACCGACTCAACAACTTCCTGTCCCGCAGTAACCGCTGGCAAAAAAGCCACATACGCTTGAAGGCCGGCAAGTTGTACAGGAAGATTCTTTTTAACCGTTGGCACTTCGAGTACGGAAACACTACTCAGCCTGGGTGTCCAGTCCCACCCCGTTTGACACTGACTGCGGCGAGCGTGAACCCTGCCGGTATCAAACCCTGCGGGAAGCTGGCCGTAAGCTGTTTCCAAAACGCTGTTAACGTTGCGGGCACTACGGATGTAAATAATGAGTTCATTCTCATCCAGCAGGGGAGTCTCATCAAGGTCAAAAAGGTGATCATGAAACTGGTTTCGTCCCTTGCCGACAAACCTTCTGTTTAGAAAAACTTCAAAATAGCAGTCAATCCTGTTCAAGGTCAATTGCAGCTCATCGTCTACGTCAAAAGCGTCTGCCGAAACAGAAAATTTCTTTCGTAAGATCCAGTCGACATCCTCTGCCCAGCGGTAGAGCATGTCATTAAAACCAACAACCGGATCCGGTCCGCGACCGCTGTTATGAAGCCACGAAATAGCATCGAAAGGGATAGCCGCCCCCGCCCAGGTCCAGGTATCTGCATCGGCAATTTCCACAGGAGTGCCGGCCGGAGTATGGCGATGCGCACACACTTCCCAGCCCTCATTATCTATTTTAAAGGTCAAATCGGATGTACCCACCTTCCCGCCGGATTGCGAATATTACCCAAAAACGCGAAGTAGCCCTCCTTGGCCCTTGGGCCATTTGCAGGGGTAACTTGCGAAATTGATGTAATGCGACACTTCATTACAACAGATACGCATTGAAAATTACAATACGAGGAGCAACCAATTTGAGACGAATTATACAGTCAAAACCAGGATTGTCCATTGGGGTCAATTTGGCTTTGGCAATGCTGGCCCACTGTAAGCCTGGCTTTGCTGGCAGCGCTACAGAGGTAACAGCAAAAACGTCTTCGAGTGGACGCGACAAAAAAGTAGCGGCACAGCAGCTCGGTGAAGAGTATCTTGAAAAAGTCAGCTTTCGAGGTGCGGCCGCGGTGAATAACGCAAAAGCAATCTGGGGAAGCCTTGTTTTTGCAGCGGGATCGGAAGCGCGGAGTGGCACTCCTATGAGCTACGAGGAAGTACGTCTATTTCTGCAGTCTTACAACGCAGGACCTTATGCATGTCTGAAATACAAAGGCACTGTTCCGTACAAAGAGACACGCAACTACGTCCCAAAAATAATGAAGTATTATCAACGGAACATCAGCGATTCCCCTTACGATTCGATAATTGTAGAAAAAGCCACAAAATATGGCTTGGATCCTCAACTGATTCGGGCAATTATGAAAGCGGAATCAGGCTTCGATAAACGCATTGTGAGCCATGCGGGCGCACGCGGGTTAATGCAGGTCATGCCGTGCGTGTGGCAGGACGTTCAGAAGCGGTACCGTTTTAAATGGAATTATAATTCCGACGTGTTCGACCCGGAAAAAAACGTAGAAGTTGCCTGCGCTTATCTCGCATGGCTTCGCTACGATTTCCTACCTGGACACTTTCAGGAATTCCCAAAAAATCCAGAGGCTCCGGCAGTTGTAAAGCGTGACAAGCGACGCATGAAAAAAGAACGTATCAGTGCACGAGAAGAAATTATGATCTCGCAAAAATCCGCTCAGGATAAGACAGTTACCGCCCCAGGGGCGTAATGCTCTTGAAATGGCGCACCGCTTTATCTGCGACCACCTCCGCTTGAAGAAGTCGAATGCGGTGATGCGTCGAAAGGCCCTGTAGCTCCATACCTGACAGCTTTTGCGGCAACGCGTTGGCATAGCCGTGGAGATGATGATTCTCCACGGCACCCCAACGCTGCGGCTCACTTGCAGCGTATAACGTAAATGTCGGAACATCAAAGGCCATCGCCAGGTGTTTTGGGCCGGAGCAGCCACCAATAAAATACGAAGCAGACCGCACAAGAGCCATCATTTGGCCGGCAGTATCGCCAATCGTGCAGAGCATACCCGCAGAAAGTTTCACTTCTCGGACGGCTATATCACCAGCTTCCTTCCAGTTGAGCCCCCCCGTTATCACTATTGGCAGACCAATCTTCACGGCGATTTCTTTCAGAAAAGGGATCCATTGATCCAACGGCCATTCTTTGGATTCATGGCCAGCGCCAAATTGTACTAAAATGTATTCGCCTGTGATTCCCGCAGTAATTAGGGTTCTTTGCGCCCATTCTATATCTTCTTCGGCGACCGATGGGGGATGGGGTTTGACCGTCGGCCGTAGCGGCCAAAGCCTGAAGAGTCTTGCAAGATTTTCATGCTCATGCAGTTCCATGTTTTTGTAAACAGTGTGGCGCGCGTACAGATAATCTCTGCGACCCGAAAAGCCCACGTCACAATTGAACGTAGTGCCTATTTGCGACAGGTACGCTCTCCAAAGTCTGTAATCCCCGAAGGGGAAATATGGAATGATGGCCGCATCCACCGGTTCACCACCTCCCCGAACAAGCTTCGAAGCCACCGAGGTCGGCACCGCGTTTACGTTATCCCCGAGACCCTGCAAAAGCGCGGGGTATTTACAGGACACCAGAATGGTAGAGTTTTGAAATGATACAGCAAGTGTCTGGATGTGCCTCCGTAAAAGGACGGAGTCCCCAAGAAAGCATTCCGCTGATACAAAAATAGAACGAGGCGCCGACGGCGGAAAAATACCGCGATGCCGGAGTATGTTTCTCGAAAGAAACACTGCTTTTCCGGCGCGGATATTAGCCTGAAAAACCGCTGCCTTTGCAAGCTGTTTTACCTGTTCCCGTCTTCGCGGGCGAACCGTAACTGGGCTCTGCCATACGGCCATAAATTTTCCCCACTGCCGCTGCATCCACACAACGTCCGCCAACCTGTGCTGTGCGTCAAAAGGCCGCAGCGCCACCTTATCCGCCACAACGCCCGCAATATGCGCCAGGTCCCACGGAATAGCGGTTGCCGCGTCATAGTTGGGCCGGCGTAACCAGCTAGACACCCCATCATTGCGGGCTCTCTGTTTGACATAGGTCCATGTCAACCTGTCGGAATGTACATGATGAGTGACAGCCTGTCTAAAATTGACCGATGCATCTGCCCCCATGAGGCGTCGATCCATCCACCACTCCGCGTCCTCGCGACCGGTGGCATATAACTGACGAGCCTCTCGCCGAATAACATCAAACCGGTGCTCTGTCCAAAGGGCACCGTTTGCAGCCATATTACAGGTATCCGGATAATATCCCGCCACTCTCAAAACAGTTCCGGGCGGACTAAGACCAATGCACCAGTTAATTTCCGGAACCCACCACTGCGGCACATCGCCATCGGCTATGGTGACACCGCCTGCGGCGTCGTGGTTTTGTAGGCCCCTCCGAATCTGATCAAGCCAGTTAGGAAAAGGATAGGCGTCATCGTCAATAAAAGCGACGGCATTTCCCGCCGCCAGGCTCAGAAGCTTGTTTCTGGCCGTGGCAAAATCAAAATGCTCCTGCTGAAAAGTATGGTATCTGATCTGATCAGATTCCAATGCCGCAACCAATTGCTTTGTCACGTCAGACGATCCCGTATCCAGAACAAGAACCTGGTCAACCGGCCTTAACTGCCTTTTCAACTCATCCAAAAGCGGTCGGAGCAGATGATCTCGGTTATAGGTTAGTATGCAAACGCAGACAGGAAGCCAAGCCGGTTCCTGGTTACCCTTTAACATGGCTCTCCAAGCCCTTTAAACCGTTCAAAAACTTCTGCGTCCGAGAGTCGTTGACGCTGAAAACGAGCCTGTCGTTCCTTCAGAATCTGAGCGCGATGGACAAAAATATAGTGGAAAATAGCAAGACGCGATTTAAATCTCAAATTCTCGCCCTTTGCCACGAAGCCTGGCATGGCGCCCCACAAAGCCTGGCTTGCTTCGTAATCCGTAAGATTCATCGCCAGCATAAGCCAGCTGTTCCGCATGCGAATCTGGTTAATCCGCTCCTCTCCATGAGCTCTTATCATTGATCCCTGGCCAAGATGAGACCCCAGCGCCGTCGGGTCATAAAGATTACGATAGCCCGCCTTCAGTGCTTGGTACGAAATGTCGTAATCTTCCCAATAGCCAGGAGCAAAAAGCGGATGAAAACCGCCAAAATCCAAAAATTTCTCTCTTAGGACGGCACAAGACCCACCCTGCAAAAACATCGTCTCCGTTGTTTCCGCGTCGTCACTCCAGGTAAGGCGCAGTTTACCGTCCTCCATAAATCCGCGCATATTGAGATGGTTTGGTTCGCCGTTATCCCAGTCAACGGTCTTGCCCGAAACTCCAAAAATATCAGCCGCGTTATCAAAGTGCCGACAGAGATTTCCAATAAAACCGGGCCGGGCAATCAGGTCGTTGTTCACGAGTACGATAATTTTGCCCTGGGCCTGTTTTGCGCCTTCATTCACCATATGACCAAAACCCCGATTGGACTCGTGGGTAATCAGGCGAATGTCTGGAAATTGTTGATGCGTCTCCTGCGCGCTACCGTCAGTGCTGGCGTCATCCATCAGCAGGCACTCAAACGAATGACCATACTCGGCAGCGGATTGCAACACAGCGGCAACGCACCGTGTCAAATAAGCGCGCCCGTTCCAATTAGGGATGATGATAGAAAGCTTAATGGACATGGAGTGACGAAGTGACTTTGTTAACCGATGTATTCAACTGCTAATATGGCCCGTTCCGCTGCATTTGAAATAGAACTTCAATCAAGCAAACCAATTCCCATGGAAGTCGCTCAGCGGATCGACGCGGATTTAGTCGAATGGTTTTTGGAATATCAGCGCCCTCTGAAGTTCCGCGAAACGACTGATCCGTATGACATTATGGTGTCAGAGTTCATGTTGCAGCAAACAACCGTCGCCTCTGTGGAGCCCTATTTCGCGCGATTTATAACCAGGTTCCCGGAAGTTGCTTCTCTTGCCAAGGCGACGGAAGATGAGGTTATGTCTCTCTGGGCAGGTCTCGGATATTATCGTCGGGCGAGGCAGCTTCGCGCATCAGCCGTGATATTAACTGAAAACTATGGTGGTCGTTTTCCTAAAGAGCCGGCCGAGCTGCAGAAGCTGCCTGGGTTTGGCAGATATACGGCCGGAGCCGTGATCTCCCAGGCTTTCGACTTGCCTGCGGCGATACTTGAAACAAATACCGTCCGCGTTTTTGCCCGTCTAGCGGGGATAGGCGGTATGATCGGCGACTCAAAGTTTATGAAAGCTCTATGGATAATTGCCGAGGTCCTCGTATGCGCCGCAAAATCACCCAGAACATTTAACAGGGCTGCCATGGAACTTGGCGCCCTGATATGCCGGCCGCTGCCCCTATGCCCGGAATGCCCGGTTCAGCAACATTGCGTGGCATATAAAAGTGGAACTGCGGCTACTCTCGTGCAGATTCGCCCGCGGCGTCAGAACGTTCCAGTTGAAGTTTTAACCTTGGCAATGCGCAACGAACATGCTCGATATGGTGTTCGACGAATCCCAAAAGGGGAGTGGCACGACGGGATGTGGGAGTTTCCCACCGAACGGATAACCAGCGGCGTCGCGTCTTTTACAGATGCTAAGACTTTTGCTGCTATCGTCCATGACAGGGACATAGAATGCGCCCGACTACTTACCACGCTTCGATACCAGGTCACACACCATAAGATAATCTGTAACGTTTTCCATTGCGAGACTGAAAACCTCGTCTCAGAAAAAGCAAATAATGACACTGGCGTGCAGTTTCTTGACCTGAAAGAAATTTCAACCTTGCCCATGGGTTCAGCCCAGAAGAAAATCTGTATGCTCCTTATTGACTTAAACGACTCGGAAAACCTATGATGCCTGCCGCTGAGCTCACGATACAAACTCTGCTGACCGAATACGCGCGCGAGCTTGAACTTGAAGTACTCACCGGCGGTGACAGCCTCAATCGGGTCATCGCGACCCCCGAGCTAAATCGTCCCGGCCTCGCCTTTGCCGGCTTCTATGAAGTGTTTGCCTGGGATCGCATACAAATACTGGGAAACACCGAGCTATCCTACCTGAATAGCCTGACATTAAGTGACCGCGGCCAACGTATGGACGGAACGCTTCAATTCGAGATACCCTGTATAATTGTAACAAACGGCAACCCGATATCTGATGATATAATAGACGCCAGCCGAACCCACAATACCCCGCTTCTGCGCACTAATCTTCCTACAACTCGTTTAGTCGGTATGTTGACTGCATATCTCGAACGATTTTTCGCTCCCATGGCCAACGTGCACGGCAATTTGCTGGATGTATTTGGAATGGGCGTCCTGATCATGGGATCCAGCGGCGTAGGGAAAAGCGAATGTGCCCTTGAACTCATCGAACGCGGACACAGGCTCGTAGCCGATGACCAGGTTATCATCCGGCGGCTGAGTAAAGAAGTGCTTATCGGCAGAAGTTCGGATATGCTGAAATACCACATGGAGATTCGAGGCCTCGGAATCCTAAACTTGGAACTTCTCTTCGGGATCGCCTCTGTGGTGGAAGAAAAACCCATTGAAGTCGTTGTATGGCTTGAACGCTGGAATGAAAATCAGGAATACGAGCGGTTGGGGATTGACGAAGAAGAGCATACCATCTTCGATGTTCGCGTGCCGAAATACACCATTCCGGTCCAGCCAGGCCGCAATATTTCCATTATGGTGGAAATGGCCGCTTTGACCCAGCGACTAAAAAACACCGGAATCAATCCCGCCCAGATGATGAATGACTCACTAATTGCCCACATGAACGGGATAAAGCCAGGCCGGATCTTCCGTAAATAAAAATGAAAAAAGTTTCGTCCTCTCTTTTATGCCTCGGAATCCTAGTTCTGCTATTTTCGCTAAATGCTAGATCGGTTTCGGCGCAAAATACTTTTCAATCCAAGCGCCTGAACGCTCTTTTAGAACGGCGCGGGTGGATCCGTATAGGTCTTGTTGACTCTGCTGCTCACTTAGAGATAAGCCTGCCGTCCGGCGGCACGGTACGGCACGCCGGTAGCACAGCATCCGTATGCGAACCTGGCGTAATAAAGCTGACGGCCTCAAACGGCGTCATCAGCCTCACACTCCCAGGCGTAACTGCGCCAACCGTCGCGTCAGACGTGACAATAGTCCCGACCGGAAAGCCATTTCAATACCAGGGTAGATCCTATCGCGGCAACGCACGAGTAACCGCCGGAAGCTCCCTGGCACTGGTCAATGAAGTCATGATAGACGACTGGCTTAAAGGAGTGCTCCCGGCAGAGATCGGCAGTGACTCACCTTTAGAAGCTTTAAAAGCTCAGGCGGTCACCGCAAGATCAGAAGCCATATTCCGCCTTCTCAAACCACCCCACGCCAGCGAGGGTTATGACTTCTGCACGGGCGTGCATTGTCAGGCGTACAAGGGGATAGGCGAAGAAAACGCCGCCATTCAACAGGCCTGCGACGCCACTCTCGGTTATGTTCTAGTAGCGCAAGAAGATGTTGTGAACGCCGTCTATCACAACGTATGCGGCGGTGTAACTGCAGGGGCAGAAGATGTTTGGGACAGTGAACCTCTACCAGGCATTATACCGGTTTTTGATACCCTTAAAGGGGGCACTCCTGATCTATCCAGCGAAGCGGCCGTCGCGCTCTTTATCCAGGATTCCGGAGCCGATTCCTTTTGTTACTCCGGAAACCCCGGCTACGCAAACTACGCAAAAAAATACTTTCGCTGGTCGAAAACCATCTCCGCGACTGAGGCTGGCCGCATGGCCGGCGTTGGGACTTTAACAGACATTAAAGTAACAGAGCGACGCCCCAGCGGTCGAGTGCGTAAGCTTACTGTCGTCGGCACAGCCGGCACCAAAACGATCGAAAGAGAACTCCCTATTCGAAACGTTTTTGATCTCTGGAGCGGACTTTTCGTCCTGCAGCTCGATCAAGCGGCAGGACCCCTGTCTTCCATAACATTTCTGGGCGCGGGAAACGGTCACGGAGTAGGACTATGCCAACACGGTGCCCGGGAAATCGCCCGCCGCGGTGGCACCTACGATCAAATATTGGGTCAGTATTACAGAGGAGCCAAACTCCGGCGCGTCTATCGCCCCTGAAAAACATCAGCACCCGCCCAAATGAAGTAGCATAGGCGTCCCGCCTGTGTATAAACTCCGCAATCGCTACAAGCTCTTCGTCAGAATCCCGAAGGCTTTTCCAGCTTTAAAAAATTACTCAAGATCGACTTCCCCTCACCGGTCAAAATGCTTTCCGGGTGAAACTGCACACCCCAGACCGGATTTGTTTTATGGCGCATCGCCATAATTAGCCCATCCTCTGTTTCCGCCGTCACCTGCAAACAGTCCGGCAGCGAAGGCCGATCAACAATCAGCGAATGATACCGCGTGGCTTCAAACGGGTTCGAAAGCCCGGCAAACAACTCATCGCCATCCACATAACGAACAGGGCTCACCTTGCCATGCATCACATAAGGCGCGCGCACCACCCGCCCGCCATACGCCTGCCCGATTGCCTGGTGTCCTAGGCACACCCCGAGTATCGGAAAAGCCTCACCCAGCGAGGTGATAATATCCAGAGAAATGCCTGCTTCGTTAGGCGTACAAGGTCCCGGGCTAATAACGATCCTGTCCGGTGCCATCTTTAAAATTTCCGCCGTCGTTACCTGGTCGTTGCGCACAACCTCAAGCTCCGCTCCCAGCTCACCCAGATACTGAGCCAGGTTATAAGTAAACGAGTCATAATTATCGATAATGAGAAGCATTGGTCTAGTCCAGTCCGTATTCGGCTATTTCGATAGCGCGTATCATGGCGCCGGCTTTGCTAATCGTTTCCCGGTATTCTGACACCGGATCTGAGTCCGCCACAATGCCGGCCCCTGCCTGCACATAAGCTTGGTTATCCTTAATCAGAATAGTGCGGATAGTGATACAACTGTCCAGGTTTCCGTTAAATCCAAAATACCCCACGCTTCCCGCATAGGTTCCGCGATTCAGCTGCTCAATTTCATCGATAATTTGCATCGCTCGTATTTTCGGGGCTCCGCTAACCGTCCCTGCCGGAAACGCCGCGCGGAACACATCAAACGCATCAATGCCCGGCTTCATCTTTCCACGAACATTAGAAACAATGTGCATCACGTGCGAATACCGCTCTACCGACATCAGATTGTCTACTTGAACACTGCCATATTCACACACCCGGCCGCAATCATTTCGCCCAAGGTCGACCAGCATGATATGCTCTGCCCGTTCTTTCGGGTCAGCCAGGAGTTCCTTTTCCAAAGCATTATCTTCCTCAACCGAAGCGCCCCGCTTACGAGTGCCCGCGATCGGACGAACCTGCACCACGTCCCCCGTCAGGCGCACAAGAATCTCCGGGCTGGCCCCAACCAGCCGCATATCCTTCAGTTTCAGATAAAACATATAAGGTGAAGGGTTAACCGATCGCAGCGCCCGATAAACTTCAAATGGTTCACAGGTGACAGGCACATTAAACCGCTGCGAAATCACCACCTGGAAAACGTCACCAGCGGAAATATACTCTTTGCATTTCTCCACGGCAGACGTAAATTCATCCTGCGTAAAGTTCGACTGGACCTCACTGCGCCCCGTACTGACAGTACGCTCCGCCGTCGTCACCGGCCGCAACAGCTTCTGATGCAGAAGATTGATCTTTTTCAGCGCCTCATCATAAAGCGCGTCAGGATCAACATCCCCCTGCAAATGACAGTTCACAACCAGCTTCATCCGGTGACGAAGATGGTCAAAGATCACAAGGGATTCCGTAATCACGAAACAGATATCCGGCAGATTCAGATCATCATTCTGCCCGCCGCCCACCGGCTCGAAGTTTTTAACCTCATCGTAAGAGACATAGCCGACCGCCCCACCCGAAAAAGGAGGGAGTTCGGGATCTTCCACAAACTTGTAAAGCTTCAGGATTTCTCTTAGACGATCGAGAGGCGCAGAATCCGTAAAAGATTCCTTCTTGCCTCCCGCGTAAGATATCTCCACATCATGACGTTTGCTCTTAAACGTAACGACCGGGTGGAGGCCAATGAAGCTATATCGGGCCCATTTCTCGCCGCCCTCCACGCTCTCCAGCAGGTAGGAGCATTCAGAATCTTCCAGTTTTTTATACGCTGAAACCGGAGTATCCATATCTGCAACGATTTCCCGATAAACAGGGATTAGGTTTCCGCGCTTAGCGCGCTCTTTAAACTCGATACGGCTTGGGTATACGGATGACATTTCGTTTGATTAACCTGTCCAATGATAACAAAGGGTGGAAGATAAAGTACTACGGGAATCAAAAGGCAGGTTAAAGACCGGTTTACAAGGGTGAAACAAATCAGCCCTGTTTATTACTGTAAACCTTATCAGCGTCAAAAACCCGCTCGCCGTCCTCACGCCATCGTTCCCCATCAGCCAGACGATAAAAACACGACCGGTGTCCGGTGTGACATGCGCCGCCCGTCTGCTCTACAGAAACAAGCAAGGCGTCACCATCACAATCCAGCCGCACACTCTTGACCATCTGCACGTTCCCGCTGGATTCCCCTTTGATCCACAACTTATTACGGGATCGGCTCCAATAACACGCACGACCCTCACTCAGGGTTTTGCCCAGCGCTTCCTGATTCATCCACGCAAACATAAGCACTTCGCCGGACACGCAATCCTGCACAATAGCGCCCACAAGTCCTTTGTCGTCGAACTTGACCTGTTCCAGTAGAGTCTCTGTAATAGCGGTCGTCATGATAATCTGATCAATAATAGTGCAGCAGCCAACTTTTCATTTTTCATCCAGCAAAAAAAATGTCTATACACAAGCATACAGAAGAATCTGCCGTTTGAGTTGCAATAGTTCGCCAGTCAGGTAGCAACACTTTTGAAGCAGCGTCGAGGGTAAGATGAACGTCGGAGTTATTGGGCTGGGATACGTTGGCCTGCCACTGCTCGTGGAATTAGGCAAAGCCGGATTTAAGGCCGTAGGAATAGACATCGATATGTCCAAGGTAGACTCAATCAACCGCGGCATCAGCTACATCGACGACGTTGATAAAGACGATCTTGAACAGCTTGTCGCTGCCGGCACCATATCTGCCACCACCGACTGGGACGCAATCACCAAACTGGACGCCATAAGCATCTGCGTCCCCACCCCCCTCCGCAAAACCAAAGATCCTGACATCTCTTTTATTGTAAACACCGTCGAACAAATCGCCCCAAGACTCCGCAAGGGTCACATCATCATTTTGGAAAGCACCACCTACCCCGGCACAACCGAAGAACTCCTCCTGCCCGACTTCGAAAAATCCGGTCTCAAAGTCGGCCAGGATTTTTTCCTGGCCTTTTCGCCGGAAAGAGTCGACCCGGGCAATACGAAATTCCATACAAAAAACACCCCCAAGATCGTAGGCGGGTGCACCGCCGAATGCGGTAAAAAAGCCGTCGAATATTACTCCCGGATTTTTGACGAAGTCGTGCCCGTATCCAGCGCCCGCTGCGCTGAAATGGTCAAACTACTCGAAAACACCTTTCGCAGCGTCAACATCGGCCTCGTCAATGAAGTCGCTGTCATGTGCGATAAGCTCGGCCTGAACGTATGGGAGGTCATAGACGCTGCCGCCACAAAACCCTTCGGATTTATGAAATTCTACCCCGGCCCCGGCCTCGGCGGTCACTGTATTCCAATTGATCCCCATTACCTGTCATGGAAACTCAAAGCCCTGAACTACAACGCCCGCTTCATCGAACTCGCCAGCGAGATCAACAGCCACATGCCCGAGTTCGTAGTAGATAAAGTCATCCACGCGTTAAACGACGCCGAAAAATCCGTAAAAGGCAGCCACATCCTGATGATCGGGGTAGCCTATAAAGCCGACGTAAACGACGTCCGCGAAAGTCCTGCTCTCGACATCATAAGCCTTCTCCAGAATCTCGGCGCAAAAGTCGAATACCACGATCCCCACGTCCCGGAACTTCATGAGCACGGCCTCGATATGAAATGCGTAACAATGGATAACCAACGCCTGTCCGCCGCCGACTGCGTCATCATAACCACCCAGCACGCAAAAATCGATTTCAAGGAAATCGGCGCGGCTTCAAAACTGATAATCGATACCAGAAACGCCATGAAGAACGTTCCCACTAACGCCCAGGTCGTTCTACTGTAAAAGTCTGACAGCGCGGTACCAGAATGTCCATAACACAGGTGCACACGTGCGAAATAACGGGTTTGTACCGAACTTGAAGTTGATGCCCTGGCGGATTATAATTAATTGAAACGATTTCACAAGGTGCCTCCGCCGTAGTCTGCAATCCAGGCAAATCTGTTACTTCTTCGCCCTTGCATTCGCTTAATGCCATGCACAGTTAGTGAACTTGTGACAATGCATACCGCTCTGGAAAGACTGGAAAATCCACGATGAATAACGAAACCCGTAAACTCATGAAACTGCTCCACCTTGGAGCCGACGAAATCTACCACGTCTTTTGTCTGGCCCTGTGCATGGCCTACCTGGATGGACGTGTCTCCGACGAAGAAGGGGAAATTCTAACCCGCATCGGCTTCGGTCTCGGCCTGACACCAGAAGATATATCCGCCTTGGGCGAAAACGCCAAATCCGCAGTAGCCGAAACCAGCCCCGGCGACGTAATCGCCTTCTCCATCGCCAGCTTGAAGGCAAAACTGGATAAGGAACAACTCCAGGGAGTGCGGCAGATATTGCAGTTTGTTGCCGTCAGCGATGACGCCATAGATTCTTCTGAACAGGACCTCCTGTCTCTGCTGGACGAAATTTGGGATTCCGCTGATTAGGCAGGCGTCTCCTGGGGACGCCGGCGTAAACCGGCAAAGAAGTAGCATAGGCGTCTCGCCTACGTGAGTGCAAGGGTGCTTAGCGGCGTAAAAGGGAATTTCAAAGAGCGTTGCGGAGACGATAATTTATACAGTGTATGAATAGGGAGCGACGTGCGGTCTGGGTTTCGGACGGCTCGGCGAGCCATCCCTACCCGAAACTGGTTTAGAATCTGCGGGTTCTGTTTTTTATGGATATGATGGGGCCTATTGGTTTTTCGCTGGCGCGGATCATTTCTATGCAGCTGGCGAGGGCGTCGAGGCCGTCGTCGTGGTTTGAGCGGCTTCCGTTGTATTCGTCGGCCTGGATGTAGAATTCCTGTTTGAGGTCTTGCTGGAAAAGGATACTTCCGGCGATGATATGGGGCTCGAGCAGGCTGATGCGGCTGTGTTTGCTGTGGTGGTTGTTGTGTTTTTCAATGGGGAGATGCCAGTGGTCTCCGGCGGTTTTCATGCGGGTTTGTTCATCTCGGATAAAGGTGCCGAGGGTTTCCTGGAAGCCGTTGCATTCGAAGCCAAACTTTTCGTATTTGTATTTCTGGTGGAGGGCGAAGACCTGGGTGACTTGTTTCATGGGAGAGGCTTTTTCCATCCAGACGTCCATGACGTAGAGGGTGTTGTCGGGGGCTTTGCCTACGGTGACGATGGCGGCGTAGTCGCCGTCGCGGGTGGTGGCTTTTCCCATAGCGGGGTCGAGGAAGCCGTAGTATTTTAGCTGGTCTTTGTGGTGGCGGGGTGTGTTGGAATTACGAATTACTAATTCCGAATTACTAATGGTGGTGTCGCTGCGCGACGATGATTTGGATGACTGGCAGGAATGTTTATCCCACGATTGGCTGTCTGGATTTTCTTCCAGGGTGAGGCCTCTGGTTATGGGTTGGATGTGGCCGTCGGGGCTGATGAAGCGGGACCACATGCTTGTGTCAAAGATCTGGTCACCGTCTTTTATGGGGGAGTTCATTTTCTCTTTGAAGAAGGCGGAGCGGCCGAGGGTGAGGAGCTTTTCCTGGAGTTTGACGTAGGGTTCTTTTGAGGGCCAGAAGACTTCTACGCCTTCCATCATGGGAGTTTGGTTTTCGGCGAAGTAGGCTTCGGCGGTTTCGACGTTGTCGGGGTCGGAGCGGTCGGTGAAGAGGCGCTGCCAGGTGCGCCAGAGATCGGGGCGGCTGTCCCAGGCGGTGATGGATTTGTAGAGCTGGGATTTGTAGCCGGGGCGGTTGAGGAGGGTGCTGAGGAGGCTGTCGGTGTGGAGGATCGTGCCGACGATAGTGATGTGGGTGTAGCTGTCGCCGAGGTTCTCTACGGTTTCGTCGTACCATTGGAGTAGTTTAATTCGAAGGTATGACGTGGTGGAATGCCGGGACTGCTCGACGTCGTCGAGGATGATGCGGGTGGGGCGGAATTCCCCGTGGCTGACGCCGCGCATTTCGCTGGCGGCACTGTAGGCTTCGATTCGGCAGTTGCCGATTTCGATGTAGCGGGTGTTGGACTTAAATTTGGGGACGCGGCCGCCGAAGAAGGTGTCGCGGATTTTGGGATTTGTGCGGAGTTCGCGGGCAATGGTGGCGAGGCGGTTTTTCGCCTGCTGCATAGTGCCGCTGATGATGACCTGGTGGCGCTCGCGGCCGGAGAGGATGTCGATGATGGGAAACAGAAGCGGGTGGATGGTGGACTTGGCTGCGCCGCGGGGCGCAGCGACGGCGAGGCGACGTCCGGTGCGGACGGGCAGCGGGTGCGCGTGCTGCTTCAGGTATTGCTCAAAGCTGAACAGGTGCATATCGTTAAAGTCGTTGCGGCAGTGATGGCCGAGGAAATCGCGGAAGAACTGGGCAGGGTCGGACGTGAGCCGCGCGATCGTGTCGGCGGAAATGGTGGGTTCGGTTGGTGCGGGTGCGGTAGTGGCCGAAGTGTCGGAAGCAGCTGCGGAGTGGTTTTTATCGTTCATAGTGATGCGGTTATTAGCGAACGATTATGGGCTGGGTATTCCCGCACGGGTACTTAAGTGGAAAAATTACGAATTACAAATTGTGGTGCGGCTTCGCCGCGATGATTGGATGGGCTGGTATATCTCGCACCTTCGGCGCTTATAAAACATTAATATACAATGGCTTATTGTAGCGAAGGGCTATGGTGCACACTGTGGGCTATGGCAGAAACTGTGCAAGCGGCCCAGAGCTACGCTCTGGGCCGCTTGGAAATATTTCACAGGGTTGTCAGGTTTTCAGGGCTTCGACTTCTACGCCTACATCTTCCCAGGATTTTACGAGTTGGGGTAGCTTGGCTTCAAGGGCGTGGCCTTCGGCGCTGATTTCCGGGGTGACCAGGTGTTTTGTGTAGGCTTCGGGATCGGCTTGCAGGGCGTGGATTTCGGCGAGGCGGGCTTCTGTTTTTTCTATTTGTTCTTCGAGGTCGCGTAGTTTTGCGAATAGCTGGGTTCTGGCCTGGGCGCGTTCTTTTTTGCCGAGCTGATTTAGTTTTGGCCCTTTAGGTTTTGGTGGTGCGGCGGGTTTCGCTGCTATGGCGTCGGCCTGCTGGGATTTCTCTTTTGGCATTACGGTGATGTTGCGTCCGCGGAGATCGTCTTCGTCCCGGCCGCCGGCTTCCCTGGTGGCGAGGTATTCGGAGTAGTTGCCGGAGTGGGATTTGACTTTGTGGTCGGCGACTTCGACGATGCGGTTTGCGACGGCGTCGATGAAGTAGCGGTCATGGCTGATCATGATGATTGTGCCGGGGAAGTCGTGGAGGGCTTCCTGGAGAACTTCGCGGGTGGAGATGTCCAGATGGTTGGTGGGCTCATCTAGGAGGAGGAGGTTGCCTCTGCGGAGCATCATCCTGGCCATGGCGAGGCGGCTTTTTTCTCCGCCGCTGAGGACACGGACGGGCTTAAAGACTTCGTCTCCGGTGAACAGGAAGCAGCCGAGGAGGGAGCGGATCTGTTCATCGGTCTGGTTGGCACCGGGAACGCGGGCGTTGCTGAGGACGTCGGCGTCAAGGTCAAGGGTGTCGACGCGGTTCTGGCTGAAGTACTCGGAGAGGACCTTCGAGTGGATGGCAACTTCGCCGGTGTGATCAAGGATGCCGGCACAAATTTTCAAAAGGGTTGATTTGCCGGCTCCGTTGCGTCCGACGAGGGCGGCTTTGTCTCCGGGTTCGAAGCGAAGATTGACGTCGGAGAAGACGTGGTTGTCTCCGTAGGACTTTGAAACGTCGCGGAGTTCGAGGACGTTTCGGCCGACGGGAGCAGGGGGTGGAATGCGGAGTTTAACTTTTCGGGCGCTCTGGGGCAGCTCAATGCGCTCAATCTTGTCGACCATTTTGATGCGGCTCTGGACCAGGGTGGCTTTTGAGGCTTTGGACCGGAAGCGGTCGATGAAGAGCTGATGATGGGCGAGTTCGTCTTGCTGGTTCTGGTAGCGGCGCTGGAGCATTACTTCGTATTCTTCACGTTCTTTGAGGAACGCGCTGTAGTTTACGGCGTAGGTGTCGAGGCGTTTTTCGTGAACCCATGCGGTGCTTTTTGTGACGCGATCAAGGAAGTAGCGATCATGGCTGACGACTACGAGGGCACCGTTGAAGGTGCCGAGAAACTTTTCAAGCCAGTCAATGCTTTCGAGATCCAGATGGTTGGTGGGTTCATCGAGCATGAGCACGTCGGGAGCTTCGAGCAGGAGGCGGCCGATGTGGGCGCGCATCTGCCATCCGCCGCTGAACAGGCTGAGGGGCTGCTCCTGTTGCTCTTCGGTGAAACCCAGCCCAGTCATAATTTTGCGGGCGTCTGACTCGGCTTCGCCGGGGTTGTGATGATGGACGTGCTTTTCGAGCTGGTGGATGCGTTCGTATAGTTCTTCCAGCTCATCTTCCGGTGTGGTGGCGATGGCATGGTATGAACGGTCGAGTTCGGCAGCGTCCTGTTCTTCTTTTTCGTAAGCTTTTAAAACTTCCTGCAGGACGGTAGTTTCGCCGACGGCGGAATGAATTTCCTGACGGAGGAATCCGAGGCGGCAGTTTTTGCTGATTAAAACTTTTCCGCTCTGGGGTTCGACTTCGTCTACGATCATGCGGAGGAGGGTGGTTTTCCCTGTGCCGTTATCGCCTACCAGGCCAATGCGTTCGCCTGGTCTGATGTGCCAGTTTAGGTCACTGTATAGATCTTTGTCTCCGACAAAGTGGTTAATATCAATAAAACGAATCATGTGTATTTTTATCCGGTTTTGCGGCTGAAGTCATCTTCCACCCGGATTATATCTTCTTCATCTGAGGGATTTTCCGGGCTTGTATGTTCCCAGATTTCGGCAACTACACTCCATCCGCTTAATCCTGCGATTCTATGCCAGTAACCGCACGGAATTTCTACAGTTTCTCCCATATTGTAGATTTTTTCGTGGAGTGAACTACCATCGGAGCCACGAATGATCTTTAATGGACCGGCCAAAACCCGCCAGTGCTCGTGACGCCTGTGGTGGTATTGAAGGGATAGCCTTGCCCCCGGGGCGATTAACAAGATTTTCGGATCGAATCGAAGGTTTGTGTTATCGAGCTTATCTATGATTTCAGGCCAGTAAGCGTCTATAAATGCCGGCAATGAGTCTTCTGACAACCGCAGGTAAGACCCCCAGGGTTTATCTGGGGCAGATAGGGGTTCGTCCAGTTTAAGGCCAAAGCCTTTAACTTCTGCCATCAACCGTTTATACAAAAAAGCTTTTAGTGTTGTCGTATCCATGGCCTTGTTTCTTTCTTAAAAGTGTTGCGGTGCAACGGTTTACGACTATCAGAAGCAGCAGGAACGCGTTAACATAATCACGCGCCCAATGGCGCGCGTACTTTATGCCAGTGTTCTGTAAGAGCATTGGTGTTTTCAGAATCCGGATGTCTATTGCTATCAGCTGCTTTAACGGGTTTTGCAATCCAGTTTCGCAGTTCACTACCCCACTTGGCGCCATTGTAGTTTTCCAGTATGTAGTCACGGCATCGGGTGCCTCTATTTTTAGCGACCTGACTGCCTTCGGATGCGTCTATAAGTGTGCGGGTCAGACTTTCGGCGCTTCCCATTTCGAAGGGTGCCAACATTTCCGCCTGTGCAAGATCAACGCTTAGCTCAGTGACAACCGTGCTGGCTACGGGGATGCCGGCGGCGAGAAAATTGATAAGCCGAGTGCGGCTACCGAGTTCTGCTTCGTAGGTGTATCTGTCTATGGAGATGCCAAGATCGCATTGGGCGTAGAGGGCTTGCATTGCGGCCAGGGGCTGCCAGTCCATCAATGTGACCGCGCCTTCGACCTCCGCCTCTTTTATACCGGTGAGGAATTGGCCGTAGCTGATTTCGTTGTATCCGGCGATTTTGCCTCCGACAACAAGCAGACGCATGTTTGGGTTACTTTTTAAGGCATCTGTAATGCCTCGAGTCAGGGTAGGGACATCCATCCAAGTGTTAAAGCTGCCGCACCACATAATTGTAAACTGCTCGGGGGGTTTTGACGCGGGAATCGAGGATAATTCTGTATCGGCTTCGAACACGGCATAGGGAAGATAATGGCATAATGAGGCTGACGCCGTAAATTGGTTAAGGCGTCCGGCGCAGCCAAGCTGCCCTTGCAGGGCGTGGCGCTGGCGGTGGGAAAGACCGTAGAAGCGATCGCCTTCCAGCAGAGCGTCGAGCAGAAGTTTCCATACATGAACAAGCCGGGTTTCGGCGGCTGCCGGTCCGTCTTCCGCAGTGAGTTCCATTTGGCTTTGCATTTCACAGATAGGATCGCCAAATACGTCAATCCACAGCGGGAGTGAGCGGAGCCTGGCAAAGCCGGCGGCTGTGGAATAAGGTTGTACGGAGCCGGTGGCGATTACGGCTCTTATTTCCGGGGGGAGTTGGTGTATGGAGGGTTGATCTGTTCCGAGATTTCTAAATTCTTCGTAGGGGAGTGGTCGGTATTCCACTTGAATCTTATGTCCCTGGGAGCTGACAAGGGCTCGCGGAGTTGAAGCTGAGTTATCTGATCGTGGAACTTCATCCAGGCCAAAGATAAGAATACTTTCGCTGAGGGCGCCCGCCTGGACAAGGCCGTCGGCGACTGTGCGCACGATCTGCCATGTTCGGCTGCCGGGTGCGGTCACAGCATATTCTGATTCGGTGGGCATGGGGCCATTGCCAAAAATTATTACGCTCATGCTATCTCCCTTCAAAAACCTATATGGAGTGTAAAGGCTAAAGCTTTAAACCTGCACGTAAATTCTTGTTAGTATGGGATTGGACTCTGTCGATATGGCTTTGAATGACAAAGATGAGCAAATGCTTCGAGAAGAATTGTGCCGGATTTGCAGCAGACTGTGGCAGCGGGAGCTGATTGCCGCCAATGATGGAAATGTATCTGTACGCCTAACGGAGAACGCTATCCTATGCACCCCGTCGGGAGTTAGTAAAGGTTTTTTGCGTCCTGAAAATCTGGTGGTGACAGACTTGCAGTGCGATAAACTGAGCGGTTCGATGGCACCCAGCAGCGAATTGAAAATGCATGGGGAAATTTATCGACGTCGACCGGATGTTCAGGCGGTTGTTCATGCCCATCCGCCCCATGCTACTGCCTTTGCTGTTGCGGGGTTGGCATTGCCAACGTACGTAATGCCCGAAATTGATGTGCTTCTTGGGGCGGTGCCGCTGGTTGGTTACGAAACGCCGGGGACGGAACAGCTTGCTGTTGCTGCGGGGCAGGCCGCTGCTGGTGTTGGTGTCAGCGCGTTATTGTTGGCTAACCATGGGGCAGTGACTTTTGGGCCGAGTCTTGAAATGGCCTGGTTGCGGATGGAGTCTCTGGATCAATGTTGTCGAATCTTGTTGCTGGCTATGCAGGCTGGCGGGTGGAGACAAATTCCTTCGGGTCAAAGACAGGAGCTGGATGATCTAAAAACATACCTTCAATAGCAATATGGATCGAGGGCAGGTAGTGGCTATTGGGGAACAGGACTGGTTGTAAGTATTATAAAAACAGTGATCCCCGGATGCCTGATAAGTGACGTCCGGGGATCGATGTTGAGCACGATGTAAGCTTTATTTTAGTTTAGAGAACTGTTCTGCAACTTTATCGAAATTGACGACATTCCACCAAGCAGCCAGATAATCAGGGCGACGGTTCTGGTATTTTAAGTAATAGGCGTGTTCCCAAACGTCGTTGCCCAAGATCGGCTGGTGGCCGTCCATTAGAGGGTTATCCTGATTTGGTGTAGATATAATGTCAATCTTGCCGTCTTTTGTTTTGACCAGCCAAGCCCAGCCAGACCCAAAACGTTTGGTTCCTGCTTCGTTAAATTTTTTCTTCATGTCGTCAAAGCTGCCAAAGCTGGACTTTATGGCGTCAGCCAGTTCGCCAGTTGGCTCCTTAGCGCCGCCTGGGGTCATCATTTCCCAGAAAAGGGAGTGGTTGGCGTGACCACCGCCGTTGTTGCGAACAGCGGTGCGGATATCTTCGGGAACTGCATCCAGGTTGGAAATCAGTTCTTCTATGCTTTTAGAAGCCAGATCAGATTTTCCTTCGAGAGCTGCATTGACGTTGGTTACATAGGCGGCATGATGCTTATCGTGATGGATAGTCATCGTTTCTTTATCTATGTGGGGTTCCAACGCGTCATACGCGTACGGCAACGGTGGCAAAGTGAAAGCCATTAAAAAATCTCCTCGTGTTGATCTATATGGTCGCAGATATTAATGCTTGCCGAGTCGGGTCGACTCAGACAGTTGGTTTAATATATTAACCGGTAAAGGGACCCGTAATAAAAAATTCCATTGTAATCTGCGACCATGCCTTTGTTGATGCAAGTCTCATTCCACCACAGTGTCTTGGTCTTCCGGGAAGTTGCCCGGCAGGTGTGTATGAAACGCTGTTGTGGGATAGTGGCAAAATCAGAAATTGGCCAGAGCATCGTGATCGGTTGGCTGTCGGATGCTCATATGTTGGAATTAAGCCGGCTGAATGGCTTAAGATGTTTAACTCTGAACGGCTGGAAACCTTATTACAGAAGAATGGGTTGCATGAGACGAGGGCGCGCATTCGCCTGATGGTTTTTGCAAAGCCTTTTGTAGGAGAGACAAATAGCTATTCCCACCTGGCTGTTGCGGGGCCGGCTGCTCCGTTGGAAATTGCGCCCTGTTTTACCTGTGCCGTTAGTTCTTCAATCAGGGCTTCTGATGACGTGTCGTATAATCACAAGTTACTCGGACGTTTGCAGGCGGACCAAGACCTTCGCATTGCAGGGGCCAGGGGATATAATGACGTGTTGTATTTTAACGAAACAGGCGAAGTGTGTGAGGCGTCTTATTCCAATTTCTGGCTTATAAAAGACAATTCGGTCCATACTTCACCGTTTACGGCACCATGTCTGCCAGGAATAATCCGGGATAAAATTTTAGCCGTGGCCACAGAGATTGGGTGCGCAGCCTACGCAAACGACCCCATAACACGCGATCGAATCATTTCGGCTGACGAGATATTTTTATCTTCGAGCATCAGGGGCCTCTGCCGTGTAACGGCAGTTGATGGTATATGGTCCGCAAAATCAAATATTGAATCATCGTTACTGTCCGATTTACGCCTTCTAGCAATGGGTTAGGCATTTGTGTCTTTACTTGCGGGATGTTTGGGTTATTAGTTTTAGCTTAGTGTATTGCTTGAATTATTTTTAGGAGTTAGAAATTGTCTAAATTTGGCATTCTCATGCCGGTGGATAACGCATCGGTGATTTCGCAGGATAAGCGAATGCAGTTTTTAAAGAGTCAGACTCTTAGTGACTGGACTTGCTATTGCCTTCCTGCCGTGGAAGAGGATGGGGCCGGTAGTGACGACAGCCAGATCGAGGTTGGTCCAACTGGTCTGGACACTTTTTCGAAGCTGATAAATTATGGCGTGTCAAAAGGGCATGATTATCTCCTGCCACTGGCTCCTGGTGTGGAATTGGCACCTACGGCACTTGAGGAATTTGCGTCCTTTCTAGATAAGAATCCAGATGCTGCAGTTGCTTATTCGGGATTTCAGGAGCAGGACGCTGACGGCAAGTCTAGTGATGTTAAGCTTTTTCAGCATGCCGGTGCCCCTCATGAGCGTTTTGATTTTGGATTTGCGAAAGTTTACAGAACGACTGCGGTGGAGCAGGTTGGTAAGGCGAGAGAAGACCTCCAGCATGCGGGAGAATACGACCTCGACCTGAAGATGGCGGAGAAGTTTACGCTAAAACTTGTCGATAAACCGTTATACAAAGCTGTGACCTCCGGGGCAGCGGCGGGGGAGAAGCCATCTGCACTGCATTCTCCTGGTAAAGGGCTGCTGGGCGGTTTTTCTTATATCTTTTATCCGCCTGACCTGGAGCGGGAAGTCACCGGAGTATTTGAGGAAGCATTGAAGCGGCGTGGGGCTTGGATTGATCATGAAACAGTCAATGTTCCTTATCCCGAAAAGCCATATGACGTGCTTGCGACTGTAATTATTCCGGTGCTGGATCGGGTCAAGTATATCGGCAATGCACTTGACCGGGTGATAGACGGGACTTTTCAGGATTTTGAAGTTGTTGTTATTGATAACGGATCCACGGACGGAACGCAGAAGATTGTTGAGGAGTATGCGCAGCGGGATCCGCGCATTCGCCTGATCCATGGTACAGGCGGATCTATCGCTTCCGCGCTGAACGAAGGCATTCGCGCGGCCAAAGGTAAGTACATCTGCCAGTTGGATTCCGATGATGAGTACACCCCCGACACGCTGGAAATGATGGTCGGCCACATGGAATCACATCCAAAATGTGGACTTGCAATCTCTTATTATGAGTTAATGGATGAGAACCGGGGTCACGTGGAGGGAATTGACCCAATAACTCATTCCGGTTATACCCGGAATCAGATATTGCGTCGTGACGGTGGCGGTGCACTTCGCGTGTTTCCAAAGGCGGTCCTTGAAGAAATGGGTCTGTACGACGAGAAGCACTTTGGCAATTTTGGTGAAGATTATGATATGGTGCTGAAGACCGGTGAAAAGTATGATGTTGACCGGGTCCACAAGGTGCTATATCGTTATCGCAGGCATTCTGATAATACGGACATTACTCGTGATCCGCTGATGAAGATTGAGAACAAAAATAATGCGCGGCTCAATGCGCTTGGGCGGAGAAAGAAGCTTAACGCTGAGCGTAAAGCTTAAAAATAACCTGGTTTTTACCTTAAGTGGCGCTTCCGCAAAATGGGAAGCGCCATTTTTTTTGGGGAGGCTGAATCGGGAGACGGGCAAACACTATTAGGTTTGATGAACAATCTATCGGTGATTCAGTGTGGTTTCATTCAGCGAGCAGCTAAAGCTGTTTGCTTCTCTGCTGTTTTGTTTACTTTGACCGGCTGCGGGATGCAGCAAGAAGGCTCAAAGGACCTTAACGTTCAGATAGGGGATTCGATTCCCGCTTTTGCTTTAAAGGATGTTGAAGGTAACATGGTATCTTCTCAGGAGTTGCTCGGGAAGCCGTATGTCGTGGCGGTTTTTGCTACTTGGTGTCCGCCTTGCAAGATGGAACTGGCAGCGTTAGAGAAGGACGTATGGCAACCGCTGAAGGAAAAAGGCGTGGGCGTCATTGGGATTAACTTTGGGGATGAAGATGCATCTCTCGTCAGTGGGTTCGCTGAAGAACTTGGCTTAACGTTTCCAATGCTCGTGGATATGCCCGGCAAGTTTCGCCAGGAGGTTGGGATTTCTGCAGTGCCCCAAAGCCTTGTCATTGGACCTGATGGTAAAATTATCAATATGCATATAGGTTTTACCGATGAGTCGGTGGCTGCTACTGCAAGAGAACTAGAGGCGGCGCTGTAAAACGTTAGTTAGTTCGGTAATGACCGAGCAAAAGTTGCGCTACCTGCGACCTGTGAAAACGTATGCAACGCCACCTTTGTCAAACCAGGCTTTTGCAAGCTCTTCCTGCCGCCAAACGCTGTTTACACCGTAGTCTTTACTGGCTGTATCGTGAACAGTGACGGTTCCGTCTGCGCGTACGCCCGTAATAAGAACCAGGTGGCCTTCCGTGCCGTTTTTCCGTCGGTTGTGGCGAACCATTGGGTCATCAACTTCACGGGCCTTAAATCGAATAGACGCACAAACGACATGGCCTTGCGCAATTTCCTTGGTCACATCATTCCAATTTCTAAAGCGTGTTATATATCCGCGCAGTCCTTCTTGTGAAGCGCCCTGGATTGAGCGGTGCCAAACTCCGAAAGCATCGCAAACGGGATCGTAAAGATCTGCCGCAACGGTTTGGGTCTCCTGTTGAATTCCAAACTGCGCCATGGCCATGTTTACGGAGGCTGGACTGCAAATGCGTCCAATCCAGTTTTCTCTACTTACAACCTGTGACTTATAGGGAATTTGCAAGCTGGCCCCGCCAAGCTGCTGAGCTTTGGGGTTTGCAAATTTTCGAGCAAGCTGTTGATTGCCGGTGCTGTTGGTGTAAGCGAGGCAAAACATAAATATTTTAGGCGATGGCAGATCGGCCGACATTCGAACGAGGTCGAAGCGAACTGCGACACCCTCCGCTAGTGTGTTAAGTTGAAGCGTGTCAATATTATAGATTCCGTGGTGAAGAGGGATAATACGGGTGGTCAGTTCGTCTGAAACGCGCCCCCAGGTCCCGGCGTCAAACCAAGCGGACTGGGCCCTATTAGCCAGAACTGGATTCATCCACACTCTAAAACCTGTATTTTTTGCAGTCCACCCATTCCATGATGGAATTGCTTCATTCCACTGGAATTTGCCTGATATCATGGGAATGGTTAAAGATCCTGCCAAAGCACCGTCCACCAGCTCTACGAAAGAGCCATCTGCTGACGCCCGAACGTTGTCTGCACGAGCGCCGCGCATCAAATTTTGAGCGCCATCAATAACAACGAGATCATCTACTGTGCCCGGCGGGTAGGTGAGGGTGTTTTGTGCGGAGGCGGCCAAAGCAATTGTAACGATAAAGAGGGACAGAATAATCCGCATGCAGTACTTCATTTCAAGGATTTAGTAATCAATTTGCGTTAGATGTCAGCTTAGTGCTTTGTGGATTTTTTCTTTCAAGTCATCAAGATCAACTGGCTTGGTTATGTAATCGCTGACTTTTGAATCCCAAACCGTAAAATCGTCCTGTAACCCTCGTACGGCTGTGCACATTATAACTGGAAGATCGGCATGAACCTGCCGAACCTGCTCCAGCACTTCCAATCCAGTCATATCTTCCATGCGAATATCCAGTACCATTAGGTCAGGCGGATCTGCGGCCACTCTGGCGAGGGCCTCCTGACCGCTACCAGCTGTATCTACTTCAAATCCAGCCTCTTCCAGTTCGTCTCTGAAGAGAGCACGGATGTTCTTTTCATCATCCACAACCAGGATTTTTTTCATTTGTTTTGCCTGCAGTCTTTAGCGTTATTGCGACGAAGATTTCCGGTTTTTACATCAAGTTCAATTGTAATTTTGCTGCTTCTGACATTTTTGACATATCCCATGGTGGATCCCACACCAACTCAACTTTTGAACCGCTAACTCCCGGTACCATTCCGGCTTTAGCTTCTACCTCAGGAGGGAGCGTTCCTGCAACTGGACAAGCGGGACTGGTCAGTGTCATCTTAATATCTGCGAAGTTAGATTCGTCCAAGTTGATTTCGTAGATAAGACCCAGTTCATAAATGTTAACCGGAATCTCAGGATCGTAAATGGTTTTTAACACTTCAATTATATCATTTTGAAGAGAACTGGCTGAGGATGCGGGACCTTCCTCCTGACTGGGCTCGTGGGTTGCTCCCGGCAAATCTTCTGTGGTTGGATTCCTGGTAAAACGCATAGCGGTTAACCTCCTATTCGGTTGTTACTGGTTCTGATTTGTGTTCAAGGGCAGCCATGAGCGTATGCCATGGCAGTGTCGCGCATTTTACGCGGCTAGGGAAATTTTTTACACCGGCTAGAACAGTGAGCTTTCCCAGTTCTTCTATTTCAGAAACGGTGGCTTCATCTCTGACCATCTTCTTCATCAGGTTAAAGAGATGTTCTGCAGTCTGGCGGGATTTTCCTTTAAGTATCTGAGTCATCAAAGATGCACTGGCCTGACTTATGGCACAGCCTTTCCCTAGGAACGTAAGATCCTGGAGTAGATCGTCTTTAACAGATGTGAAAATAGTGCACTCGTCACCGCACAGAGGGTTTGCACCTTTTGCAAACCCAGTTGCGCCGGACATGGGTTTAAAATTGCGCGGCTTGCGGCTGTGATCTAAAATCACTTCCTGGTAGAGATCTCTCAGGTCTGCATTCATCATGGAGAAGTGCCTATCACGAAAGTATTTTAATCGTTCTTTCAAGAGATTGGCAGAAGACTTCAACTTCTTCGCGGGTGTTGTAGAGACCGAAGGATGCTCGTGCTGTAGCAGGTATATTAAAGTAATCCATTACCGGCTGGGCGCAGTGATGGCCGGTACGGATGGCGATGCCATCGTGATCGAGAAAGGTGCCGAGATCGTGGGGGTGGACGCCATCGACAACAAATGAAACTGCGCCGGATTTTTCGGGGGCATTGCCGATAATACGGATTTTGCCCAAGGCGTTGAGTCCGTTTGTTGCATAGGTCAAAAGGTCGTGCTCATGGGCTGCAATGGCTTCCATGTCAAACTGGGATAAATAATCGAGAGCAGCTGCAAGCCCAATTGCGCCAGCAATATCGGGAGTGCCCGCTTCAAATTTATAAGGTAGGTCGTTCCAGGTACTTTTTTCGAAGGTCACCGTTCGGATCATATCGCCGCCGCCGTTGAAAGGCGGCATTTGGTTTAGGATTTCGCGACGACCGTAAAGGACACCTATACCTGTGGGACCATAAATCTTATGACCGGAAAAGGCAAAAAAATCGGCATCCAATTCCTGCACGTTTATTTTCATATGCTGCACAGACTGTGCTCCATCAACGAGAACGGGGATGTTATGCTGATGGGCCATTTGGATGAGTTGGTTGATGGGGTTTACAGTTCCAAGTGCATTTGAAATATGAACTATCGACAGAATTTTGCCGCCCTCTGCCAGAAGTGCTGCGGCAGCATGAAGATCAAGCACGCCGTCTTTATCAATAGGAATGACCTTTAGCGTTGCACCGGTGCGTTCTGCCAGAAGTTGCCATGGTACGATATTACTATGATGCTCCATGGCAGTAATAATTATGGAGTTATTGCTCGAACTTGCGCTTATACCATAAGTCGCAGCGACGAGATTAATGGCTTCTGTGGTGCCGCGGGTGAAAATTATTTCTTCAACGTGACGGGCGTTAATGAATCTCCGAATGGTTTCGCGGGCAGCGTCGTGCATAGCCGTCGCGCGTTCACTTAGTTGATGCACCGCCCTGTGTATGTTAGCGTTGGACGTTTCGTAATAGTTAACCAAAGCATCGATAACTGAACGCGGTTTCTGGGTTGTCGCCGCATTATCCAAGTAAACAAGGGGTCGACCATGAATCATGGATCCAAGAATCGGGAAGTCCGCCCTGACATGGTCCACATTGAATTCGCGGCACCCCGGGATATTTGCAGCAACGCTCACTTAACGTGAGCCAAAGCTTCCCCGACTTTATGAGCTTCCAGCAGTCGGCTTTCCAGCAGGTCGCGCAGCGGTGCGATTTTAATTTTTTCGACGACATTATTGGCAAAGGCAAACACTAGCATCCGCCGCGCCGCCTCATCTGATATGCCGCGGCTCTTGAGATAGTAAAGCTGGTTTGCGTCAATCTGGCCGATAGTAGCACCATGGGTGCATTTAACGTCATCTGCGAAAATCTCAAGTTGAGGGTTAGTGTTGATCATTGCGTGGGGAGACAGCAACATTGTTCTATTGGTCTGTTTAGCATCTGTCTTCTGGGCGATTTGTCTCACCATAATCATACCGTTAAAAACGCCACGCGCTCTGCCGTCAAGCACCCCTTTAAAAAGCTCGTGGGTTTCGCAGTTTGGCTGCGCGTGGTCAATTCGTGTATGGTTATCTACAAACTGGTCACCAGAGATCTGATAGAGGCCATTTATCATTCCAAAGGCGCCCTGTCCGTCAAGGTTCAACCCGACATCGTTCCTGGTGAAGTGACCTCCGAAGGTAACAGACTGGGTCGAGAAATTGCTAGTACGTGCCTGGCGTGCGTCAATTGTGCTCGTATGAAAGGCCGCTTTGCCTTCAAGGTTAAGGCTATAATGGTCCACAACGGCGTTTTCTTCTACATCGAACTCTGCCACGCTGTTGTTAAAGTATCTCACGTCTTCCGGTCCCATAAAACTTTCGATGACCGTTACCTGGCTCATTGCTTCTGCAACCAGTAATAAACGCGGATTAGTAAACAATGGTACTTCGGTTTCAGTGGTGAGGTAAAGAATGTGGATAGGCGGTATAACTACAGTGTTTTCAGGCACATGGATAATTAGCCCATCAGTAAAAAGGGCGCTGTTTAGTGCCATAAATGGATGACGCTGATCAACGGCAATTTTACCTAAATATTTCTGAGCAGTGGGATCCTGAAGACCTCCATCAGCAATTGATTTGACAGTGATTGAATTAGGAAGATCAGTAGTTTCAGACAGATCGGGGCGATAGTGTCCGTTCACAAATACAAACCGAATGGTTGTTAATTTAAACAGCCCATATTCTTCGGCAGACTGGAAAATATCATCAGCGGAAGCATCAGTATTGGCTGAAACACCAAAGCTTGCGTTGGCAAGCGCTGAGACGTTTGTAAAACGCCATTCCTCCTGCTTAAGAGTAGGCATGCCTAACGCATAATAACGCTTTAACGAATCCTTCCGGAAATCGGCGATAACTCCGCCAGATGGAAGCAGCGAAGCAGTGTTCAGGCGCTCAGAAAGAATGTTGGCATCGGCCAGTTTATTAGATTCCGCTTTTGACATTGTGAAAGTTTTTATCTCCAGATATCTTGTAAGTTGTTGTTAAACAGTTGCCTTTTCATCAATCCAAGAGTAGCCTTTGGATTCCAGTTCGAGGGCTAGTTCCTTGCCGCCGGATTTCTGGATTTTCCCGTGCGCAAGTACGTGCACAAAATCGGGAACGATGTAGTTCAGCAAACGCTGATAGTGGGTAACCATGATAATTGCGCGGTCTGGGCTACGTAGAGCGTTTACACCCTCGGCAACCGCTTGAAGGGCATCGATGTCCAGCCCTGAGTCGGTTTCATCCAGAATGGCAAGGCGAGGGTTGAGCACAGCCATTTGAAATATTTCATTACGTTTCTTTTCGCCACCAGAAAAACCTTCGTTAACCGGGCGGCTGAGGAGAGAATCTTCCATATGAAGGATCCGCATTTTCTCTTTGACGAGCTGAAGAAACTCCATGGCATCCAATTCCTCTTCCCCTCGGTATTTGCGCACAGAGTTAAGAGCAGCCTTAAGAAAATAGGTATTACTGACGCCGGGAATCTCTACAGGGTACTGAAACGCCAGAAAAATTCCTTCACATGCGCGTACTTCCGGGTCCATTTCCAAAACGTCTTTTCCCTGGAAAGTAATGCTGCCACCAGTGACTTCGTAGTCTTCACGGCCGGCAATTATCTGGGCAAGAGTACTTTTGCCTGAACCGTTGGGGCCCATGATGGCGTGAACTTCCCCTGGATTTACCTCTAGATTAATACCTTTGAGTATCTCGTTACCATCAATGCCTGCAGTCAGGTCTTTTATTTCAAGTAGTGCCATGCTTCACCTTGTGTCTTAATGTTTTGTGTGTAAGTCTTGCATTTTCAATTGTACAAATGTTGCTTTTATTGTCAGAACTGGATTAGC
>JBBSQY010000037.1:0-33342 GCA_038243585.1 Candidatus Sumerlaeales bacterium
CGGACGGCATGTGGCTGGCAGAGGCAGCGGTAAGTGTGGAAACCCTCGAGCTGCTCGCCAACCACGGCATTAAATTTACGGTGCTTGCGCCGAACCAGGCCGCTGGAGTCAGGCCGAAGGCTCAGAATGGCATGAAGCTCCCAGACGTAGGGTGGGAAGATGCCAGCGGAGATCGGGTCGATCCCGCCCGAGCCTACCAGTGCCCCCTGCCCAATGGAAAAAGCATTGCCCTGTTCTTTTATGACGGGCCGATCAGCCAGGCGGTTGCTTTTGAGGGCATTCTGAAAAGCGGTGAAACTTTTGCGGAGCGTCTGCTTTCCGGATTTTCCGACAACCGCGACTACCCGCAGCTACTTCACATCGCCACCGATGGAGAAACTTACGGGCATCATCATAAATTCGGCGATATGGCGCTGGCTTACGCGCTGCATTATATTGAAACGAACAATCTTGCGCAGCTTACGAACTACGCCCAGTTCCTTGAGCTCGAGCCTCCTACGTGGGAAGCGCGCATCGTGAACAATTCAAGTTGGAGCTGCGCTCACGGCATTGAACGCTGGGCGTCGGACTGTGGATGCAGCAGCGGCATGCACCATGGATGGAGCCAGCAATGGCGCGACCCATTAAGGACTGGCCTTAACTGGCTGCGGGACGCCATCAATCCGGCATTTGAAAAGGCAGCCGGCAGAATTTTCACCGATCCCTGGAAAGCGCGTGACGCTTATGTGGATGTCATGCTTAATCGTGATCGCCAAAATGTTGAACATTTTATAGCGACGCAAACGAAATCTGCCCTTTCTCAAACCGATCTGACAACGGCGCTTCGCCTGATGGAATTGCAGCGCCAGTTGATGCTGATGTTTACCAGTTGCGGCTGGTTCTTTGACGAAGTCTCGGGACTGGAAACCGTTCAGATCATGCAGTACGCAAGCCGCGCAATCCAGCTTGCCGAACTATGTCTTGGCCTGCACCTTGAACCGGATTTCATCGCGCGCCTGGGTACTGCCCGCAGCAACATCCCTGATAATCGCGATGGGGCTTTTGTTTACGAAAAGTTTGTAAAGCCCTCGACGGTGGATATGACCCGGGTCGGCGCGCATTATGCGGTCACGAGCCTGTTCAAGCCGGAAGAGCCGTCTGAGCGCATTTATGCATTCACGGTGGAGCGGCACGACTGGCAGCTTTACGAAGCGGGGGGGCAGCAGTGCCTCGCCATCGGGCGCGCCCGCGTAATCAGCAATATCACCTACAACTGGGAGGACATCACGTTCGGCGTGTTGCGCCTTGGCGACCACAACTTGACGGCGGGCGTTGCCGGACATATTGAGGATGGGTTGTACACCAGGTTTGTAACGGAAGCAGTGGAAGCTTTTCGACACTCGGATCTGTCCCAGGTGATTCGCACCATGGACCAGCAACTGGGGGGTCTCACCTATTCGCTGGGCTCTCTCTTCAAAGACGAACGACAAACTATTATTAAAGAAATCCTGCGTAATAATCTGGAGCAGGCTGAGGCTACGCTGCGCCTTATATATGACAACAATGCCTCGTTCATGCGCTTCCTTACCACTGTGGGCGCGCAACAACCGGAGATTTTCCGCGCGGTAGGCCGTTTTGTGATAGCAGGTGAACTGCGCAGATTACTGGAAGAGGATGTGACGGACCCAAGCCGGGTTCTGCAGCTCGTCGACGACGCCAAAGCCTGGAATCTTCCGCTGGACGGCCAGGGTGTACAGCTCGCCCTGGACAAAGCGATCGAACACCGCGCACGCAACCTCATGGACGGGACAGAAGAAGCTGCGTCGATGCAGGCGTTAATGGCTATGGGTACGCTTGCCGTTCATCTACCTTACAATGTGAACTTCTGGCTCGCGCAGAATGTTATTTTCCGCCTGGCTCCAACCCGCTACAACGAAAAATTAGCCGCTGCTGCGACAGGTGACAAACAGGCGGCAGACTGGGTTAGTTTATTTAAGCAGCTCGCTCAGCAACAAAAGGTGAATCTTGATGATTGATAATCAAAACGAATCCGGCTCCCGCACAAAACACCAGGTTTACATCCCGACCGCCACATACCGCCTTCAATTTAACCACGACTTCCGGTTCGATCAAGCGGAGCAATGGGCGGATTATTTCCAGCGCCTCGGCGTCAGCGATATCTATGCGTCCCCCATCTGGACGGCGCGAAAAGGCAGCATGCACTGCTACGATGTGACGGACCATTCCCAGGTCAACGCGGACCTCGGTGGTGAAACGGCCTTCAAATCTTTTTCTAACGCCCTTAAAAGCCGAAACCTCGGCATGGTGGTAGACGTGGTTCCGAACCATATGGGAATTATGGACCCTTCCAATCGGCAATGGTGGGATGTTCTCGAGAACGGCTCCTGCTCTCCTTACGCTAATTTTTTCGACATCGACTGGAGAGCTTTCAAGGAGGAGCTGCATGATCGTGTAGAACTTCCGACCCTCGGCCAGCAGTTCGGGATTTGTCTCGAAAATGGTGAGTTCAAAGTTTCCTTTTCCGACGACGGCGAGTTTCTGGTGCATTACTATGAGACCGTCCTGCCGACCGGACCGCGCACATGGGTAAGGATTCTGCAGATGGTGCTGTCGGAATTGCAAATGAAAGTGACTGGCGACGACGACGACCTGATAGAGCTGGAAAGCGTGGTTACCGCCCTTGGCCACCTGCCGATGCGTGAGGATACTGACGAATGCCGCATCCGGGAGAGACAGCGGGAGAAAGAGGTTTGCAAACGTCGACTGCGAGCCCTCCTCAAGCAAAACGCGCTGGTCCGAGATACAATTCATGCGGTGTTGGACGAGGTAAATGGGATCCCTGGCCAACCGGAATCCTTCGACACGCTGGAACTTTTTCTGGAAGATCAAACATACCGCCTCTGCTTCTGGCGCGTGGCGGGCGATGAGATTAACTATCGCCGCTTTTTCGACATTAACGAGCTGGCGGCTATTCGGGTTGAAAATCCCAGCGTATTCCAGCACGTCCATGCCCTTATTTTCAGCCTTATCCAAGCGGGTGATATTCGCGGCTTAAGAATTGATCATCCTGATGGCCTCCTAAACCCACCTCAATATTTTACCGACCTTCAGAGAGGATGTCTGAACGCTATTGCCGGACAAGGTTTTGAATCTCCAAACCCAATTCCCGACTGCGAAGAAAGTCCGTGCGCTATGTGGGTCATCGCAGAAAAAATATTGGAACATAAGGAGCGGATTCGTCCCGACTGGGCTGTCCACGGCACCACAGGATATGAATTCGTAAACCTGGTCAATGGCGTCTTTGTCGATCAGAGAAAAAACAACGCATTTTTGAGCCTTTACAGCAAGTTTGTGGGCTCCGGTCCCAACTATGCAGAGCTAAAGACCGAGTGTAAAAAACTCATCCTGGACAACAGCATGGCGGGCGAACTATACACGTTAGCTCGGAAGCTCGACCGGATTTCTGAAACGAATCGACGCACTCGCGATTTCACCCTCCAGACTCTGCAAGAAGCGCTGGCGGAGTTTATCGCAGCTTTTCCGGTGTACCGCAGTTACATCAGGCCGGACTCCACGAGCGTGGACGAGGACGACCGGTTTTATATTGAATCGGCTATTCGTATCGCCAAGCGCAGAAACCAGGCCACCGACCCGACTCTGTTTGACTTCATCGGGTCGATCTTGCTGTTAGACGGTCTTGATGAACTACCGTCTAGTCAGAAAAAACAACATCTGGAATTTGTGCTGGCCGTTCAACAGATCACCGGCCCGGTGATGGCGAAAGGGTTGGAAGATACAGCCTTTTATCGGGATTTCCCTCTTTCATCTCTTAACGAGGTGGGCGGTGAACCGGAGCGTTTTGGAGTGTCTGTCACAGAATTCCACGAACGCTGTTCTGAACAGGCGCGCCTGTGGCCTGCCAGCATGATCTCCACTTCGACCCACGACACGAAACGCGGCGAGGATGTGCGGGCGAGGATTAATGTTCTCAGTGAGATGCCCCGCGAATGGGAGCGGGCGATTTTCCGGTGGCGCCGGCTCAACAGCCGGCGCAAACATCAGGTGGAAGGCCATCACGTACCCACCGGCCGCAACGAGTATCTGTTCTACCAAACTCTGTTGGGGATATGGCCACTTACTGAAGAGCCGGATACCAAGGAACTGACAGACCGAATGATTGCCTATATGATTAAGGCGACACGCGAAGCCAAGGTGCTGACCAGTTGGGTAAAGGTAAACGAAGAATATGAAGCTGCTCTGAGCCAGTTTATTACGGAAGCGTTAGACCCAGTTAAGTCGTCTAAATTTCTGAATGATTTCAAAGACATGGCGCGGTTAGTCGCCCTCCGTGGAGCCAACAACTCCCTCAGCCAGGTTCTTATGAAATTGACTGCGCCGGGCGTTCCCGATTTTTACCAGGGAACTGAACTCTGGCGTTTCGATCTTGTTGATCCGGACAACCGCCGCCCCGTCGACTATGCGTTGCGCTCCCGTTTGCTGGAAGAAATTATCTCTCGGCAGGACGATCCGACTTATCTTGCAGACTTAATGTCCGGCTGGAAGGATGGGCGCATTAAAATGATGGTCACCCACAAAGGCCTCGCGTTTCGCCGCGCATACCAGTACCTGTATCAGTCCGGCGTTTATGTGCCTCTGTTTGCGGAGGGGCAGGCTGCCGGGAACGTTCTGGCTTACGCCCAGACCAAAGAAGATCAGCCATGGGCAATCACCGTGGTTCCACGCCTGCTGGCGGAACAGAACTTTCCGGAAGACCGCCTGATCGATGAAACGTTCTGGGGTGACACAACCCTGCGCCTGCCGGATAATGCTCCCACCCGGTGGCATAACATCTTCACCGGTGAGAGTTTTGAATCGAACGATCTGAAAATACCGATAAAGAATCACTTGGGAGCGTTTCCCGTTGCCCTGCTGGTATCCCAATAGCGCGAAAAAACCCGGCTCAGATATCAATCTGAGCCGGGTTCCAACTTATAAAGTGCTAGAGTTTCTGATTAAGGCTCTGTCACCTTCACTCCGGAGAACGTAATTCCTCTGCTCCCCTGCCCTGGAGCTGGAGATTCTTTGAAAGCGCCGTTGTAGAAAACTCCGCAATCGCCGGAGTCATACCCCTTCACGTTTTTTTCCGTATGAAAAGGCTTTCCGTCCAACTCGTAGCTGACTGTTGAGCCGTTGCAGGTGATGGCAAACTGGTGCCAGCCGCTTTCTTTTAAACGAAACCGCTTATCTCGGTAATCATCAATACCGCCGTTCAAAATGTTCCCGGCGCGAATGCTTCCATCGTCCGAGTCGAATGCCATTGCCAGGCTGTACCCTATTTCTACCTCGTCCTTAGTATCCGCAGCATGCTGTCCGTTGTCCCGGGCGAAAAGCCCCACGCGTTCCCAGCCGTCAGCTTTCTTTCTTTTCCGAAGTTCACACCAGACCCATGCTTCGATTCGATAATCTGTCCAGTCTGGTGATCCCAGCCAGGCGGTATCCGTCTCCGTGCCAGACGTTAGCAGCCGGAAGACCGGTCCCGCCACTGGAGGCGCAGTGGTAAAGTCGTCGGCAACCTCAACCTTGCCATACCGGGCTTCCCACGGCAACGTTGGCTGTCCCGCCTCCGGGCTGGCGATCAGGGGAAGCTTCTGCTCAGGACGGTCTTTCGGCAGCACAATCATTCGCACGCCCATATTCCGGTGACCGGGACCCGCTAGCCAGTGGGTACCGAACCAGTTGCCGTCTCCGTCCACCAGGTTGTAGTACTCGAGCACGGTGGTGGTCTTGGAAACATCAGGCGCCTTTACGCGGAAAGTCACCACGCGCGTTGTTTCAGGGGCCAACGCCGACAACGAGTCCGTCACCCGGTCCGGCCCAAGCCATCCCTCGGCCATTATGCTCTCCAGGGCACGGGTCGGAGAACTATCCGGATCTACGGGCGACAAGAAAAGTTTTTCCGGCCATGCCTGCCGGCCATTGTTTACCAGCGTAAACGAAACTTCAGCGTCTTCACCCGAAGTCAGTTGCAGGTTGATCGTCTGCTCCAGTGGAAACCCGTCCGGGCCAATGGCAACCCCACTTAGAGGCGGCGGCTCTGGAAAAGGCTCTGGCCGTAAAATGACGCCGCCGCGCCACAGCAGGTCATCCCAGTCCACCACCTTGTGGTCGCCGCCCAGTTTGGGGCTAAAAGATTCTGCAGTTGGATTGTTTATAATAACCCGACCATCGTCTGTGTATCCGACTGCCAGAACAAAATGCCCGTGACGCCCTTGGTTGACCCCGAGAATCACGGGCCGCCCCATGTCGAGCTCGTGCTTAACAGTGTCATGGGTCCAGCCCAGGTTGTGCCAGCTGGGCAGGGCGTAAAGCCCGTATTGCCTGGCTATCTCCGGCGCGTTGAAGCGGTTGTATTGACAATACTTATGTAGTTCCTGCACGGTTTCTGGAGAGAAATCATCGATGCGCCCCATAAAATCGAGCGCCATCATAAATGAAGTCGGAAAGCAGGTCTGGTTGTCCGGTTGAGACATATATGCCACCGGCAAATTGATGCCGGCGTTAATATTTCCAGCCAGGGACAACAAACTTGCAGCGGCAGCAAAGCATAAAAATTTTGACACGGACGGCATTGTTATAGCCTCTCTAATTTTTCCAATTTAAAAATAATTTCGTCATCATGAGGCGGGAGTGTCAAATCCTTCCTGCTTTCTTCATTACACAGATTGCATTGCAGTCCAACGCACAGAACGACCAGCATCGACCGGGAGAGTAGAAAATAAAAAGCCATTTTAAGCTGCACCCACGGCTCACTCGACCATCATTCTGGTTCACTGCAGCCCTGATTATCCGCCTGCTCTACCTGCTGGAACAGGGCGGAACGTCTCCCCTGTTTTACCAGCCCATGCTGGACGAGCGTGAGGCTGTCGATTCTGCCAGATCAATTATCAGCGGCGTGACTGACGGTGAACCCTGGTTTAAGGCGCCTGGCTACTCTTGGATCATGGCTGCCATAATGAGCTTAAGCGGCGAGGCATGGCCGTGGACGGTTCGCGCAGTGCAGCACCTGGCGGGCGCCTGGGTGGTTGGCATGGTCGCCTGGCTCGCTGGCCTACTTTCACCCGCTGGAGGTCGGCGCAAGGTTGCCATTGCTGTCGCCGGATTTCTCGGCGCCGTGTATGCGCCGCTTATCCGGCTTGAAAATAATCTATCGCTGGACTTCTGGGCCGTATTTTTTCAATCGGCGATGTTGTGCGCCCTCGCCGCTTTAACGGCCCGATTTCGCTCTCGCCCACGCAGCCGCGAGGCCGCTTATGCCGGATGCCTCGCCGCCGCTGCCTGGCTGGTCAGACCAACCATTACCGTCGCACTCCCGTTTCTGGCGTTATGGTTGGTTATTATTTCGTTTAACCCAGCTCAGAAGAAATCACATCGAATCCTTCGCCCGGCCATAATCTTTCTTCTCCCGATCATATTTGCAGCAACCGCAGTTACAATGCGCAATTTCACGGTTTCTGGCGAAGTTATGACGATGCCCTGGCAAGGGGGCTACAGCTTTTACTACGCGAACCACCCTGCCGCTACTGGCCGTTATTTTACGCAGAGCAAGTTAGCGGAAACGTCTGATCCAAACCCAACACACTACCTGGCGATCGAAGGCTACAGGAATAGCTTGAGCGATGCAGACAAAGCTGCTTTTGACCGCGCACCCCGCTACGGTGCTGTCAACGAGTTCTGGTTCCAGAGTGCCAACGCGGCTATTCGCTCCAACCCTCTCGCATGGGCCAGGCTAATGGCACAAAAAGGAATTTATCTTTTTAGCGATAAAGAAATTTTTAACTATGAAGAATTCGACCTTCAAAGGGATCTCTCCTCCATCCTCCGCTGGCTTCCCGGGCGGTTTGGTGTTGTATTTCCTCTCGCGATGGCCTCTTTTGCTACCCTGACTTTTGTTCCATTCCGGCGGCGGCGCATCCATCAGCTGGTGTTTATTTACATGGTCGCCCTCAGTGCCGGGATCGCTCTTTATTTTGCGAGCGGGCGGATGCGTATGCCGCTGGCTTTCCCGCTGATTGCGCTGGCGGGATATTCGGTTGCCGGATTTTCTCACCTGAAAATGCCGCGAAAGCTCGTCGCGCTGGTCCTGCTGCTGGCGGGCGTCATATTATCATGGGGAGACTGGTGGGGCGTGCTCAGTGAAAGTATGGCTCATGTTGATCTCGGGCGCATGAGCAACGCCGCCTGGCATAAAGGCGACTACAGGCAGGCGCTGGACTTTGCTGTAGACGCGGAAAAGCTTTCTCCGAATTACCCTGGGCTGCCGCGCTTGAAGGGACAGGCCCTTTACAACCTGGGCCGCTTGGATGAAGCGAGAACGGAATTTCAGCGGTCCGTCGACCTTCTCGGGGACGAAACATCTCGCAGGAACCTGAAAGTCATTGACGCAGAGCAAGCCCAGTAGAAGAAAACTTCCATGCAGTCAGGAAACTGTAATTTTCCGGACTCGAGATTTTAAAATTTATCCGCACTATCAAAAGGACATTCCATGCGATTCCGTCAGTTATCTCTTCTCTTATGCTTAATGCCTATGGCATGTTTTGCCCAGGAAACCACGAATACCGATGTTATTAAGTTTGGCATAATCGGAACAGATACTTCTCATGCGATACAGTTTTCAAAAATCCTCAACAGCCCCGACGAGAAAAACCATGTGGCTGGTGGTCGCGTCACCCATGCATACAAGGGCGGCAGCCCGGACATAAAATCCAGCGCTGAGCGGGTAGATGAAATTGCAGCTAAACTTAAAGACGAGTTTGGCGTAGAATTTGTCGACACCATTCCTGCCCTGATTGATAACGTGGACGCCGTCTTGCTGGAAAGCGTGGACGGTCGTCCCCATCTTGAGCAAGTAAAACCCGTATTCGCGGCTAAGAAGCCAGTTTTCATAGACAAACCCCTGGCCGGATCCCTGAAAGACGCCATCGAGATTGCGCGTCTGGCAAAAGAATCAGGAACCCCCTGTTTTAGTGCATCCAGCCTGCGGTTTTTCCCCGGCGTGACAGAGTTGAAAGACAACCCAAAGATTGGCGACATTACCGGCGTCTCCGCCTACTCCCCATGCGAATATGAGGAACATCACCCGGATCTTGTCTGGTATGGCATCCATGGCGTAGAGATCCTATTTACTCTGATGGGAACCGGATGCGAAAGCGTCAGCCGCACGACTACCGCGGACTACGACCTCGTCACCGGTATCTGGAACGACGGACGGGTCGGAACTTTCCGCGGCATCCGTAAAGGCAAGAGCACCTATGGCGCCCTTGTTTTCGGAACAAAAGGAATCGAACATACAAAACCCGTCACTGGCGATCTGTACGGTCCACTTGTTCAGGAGATAGTATCGTTCGTCAAAACTGGCAACCCGCCTGTCGCTATAGATACCACAGTAGAGATGATGGCTTTTATGGAAGCTGCAGACGAAAGCAAACGCCAGGGCGGTCAGTCTGTGCGGCTGCAGGACGTGATTGAAAAAGCGCAGCGTTAACTTTGAGCAACGCTTGTGCTAATCAGTATGTAATGTTCTGAATTTGCTCTCATTGGTTCGGCTGGTATCTATCTAAACAGAGTTTAAAACGCAAGGTACTTTTGCATGAACTATATGTCAGTCCTGAGGGGCCTCGTTATCGTTACGCTTTTTGCAATCGCAAAAATTAGCGATGCTCAAGCGACCATAAATTCTTACCTCAACCCCTTGGACGTCTCTGTTGCAGACCCCTTTATTCTAAAAGATGACGGGACCTACTACCTCTATGGGACAACCTATGACTCGAATGGGTTTGCCGTTTACACGTCGACGGACCTAGTACACTGGACCCGCCGCGGCCTATGCTGGCAAAAAACAGCATTAACCTGGGGACAAGGCGACTTCTGGGCACCGGAAGTAATGAAGGCCGGCAGCACTTACTACTTCTATTACACAGCTTTTAACCCGGCGTCGAATCAGCGCAACATATGTGTCGCCACTTCAAGCTCGCCCCTGGGGCCTTTTACAGATGTCAGCACCCCCATTCTCCCCACCACAAGCCCTTACATAGATGGTCATCCCTACCAGGACCCGGCAACCGGAAAACGGTATCTTTACGCGACACGCGACGGCAGTTCCCCTTCAGCCATTGTTGTAACTGAACTTGCCAACCCACCGATCGCCACAACCGGGCCGTTACGAAATATCATGACCGTAAGCCAGCCTTGGGAAGGAAGCTGGGTTGAGGCGCCCTTTATCATCCGACACAACAACTGGTATTACATGATGTACTCTGCGCGGTGGTTCTGGGAGAGCGAGTATTCCATAGGCTATGCCACCTCAACCAGCCCGCTGGGGCCGTGGACAAAATCATCTATCAACCCCATAATAGCGAAGACGTCAACAGCATCGGGGCCCGGTCATAACAGCGCGATATTGTCTCCGGATAACACGGAATTATTTACCGCCTACCATACCCACCTGACTTTCGCGGGCGGCGGGGCTCGACAGTTAGCTATTGATCGCCTGGAGTTTACACCACACCCCACGCCGGGTCAGCCCGCCTTCCTCGCGCTGAAAGCAGGCTCTCCCACGACTAATTTCCAACCGCTACCCTCGGGGGCTCTACCTCGCGCTGCCGGCGTTAGTGACGATTTTCAAGCTGCTGCTCTTGATAGGACCCGCTGGAACACCTTCGGTGAAGACGCCGCCCGGTGGAGCCTTCAGTCCGGACAGCTTGCAATAGAGACGCAGAACGGCGATTTGTATAGCGACCGCACAGATGCGCATAACTTATTTTTGCAGTACGCGCCCTTAGATGATTTCAGTATGGAAACTCGCCTTAATTTCGCGCCCACTTCTAACTATGAGCAAGCCTTCCTGATTTTGTGGGAAGATCAGTCAAATTATATTAAACTGGGCAGCCTGTTCGGAGGAGGATCCGTCATTGAAGCCTCCGTAGAAAAAGCAGGCCAATATTCTGGAGTGACAATTACCAATACGTGGGGAAACAACGTCCGCTTGAAGATTGAACGCCGCGGCAGTAAATGTTACTGCTATGTGGGCAACGTAAGCGATCAAAACTGGTTGCCAGTCGGCTCACCGATAACTTTTTCAACGTTGCAACCGCAAGCAGGCATTGGAGCCTTTTCTCCAGTGAGCGGCGCAGTAAGAACCGCCCGCTTTGATTATTTTAACCTCATCTACACTTCCGCTGTAACTGATTGGCAACTCTATTAATACGCACTGAGTCTTGTTTGTTCCCCGCGGTTGACGCCCGCATAAGGGACGAACGTCGCCCTCAGCTTAGAAATTGAAACCAAGCGATCCGCGAAAGACCTTGCCGTCAGACTTAAAGCCAAAAAAGGTGCAATTCATTTATTGGGAGAGCGTTATTTCAGGTTTAAACTGCTCCCCCCGCTACTGGTAATCATATATTAAATAATCCCTCATAGCAGTTCCATCCCGTGCGAAACACAGGAAATTGCAATTCGTATATTTGCAGTTACTATACATAAATGGGAAAATGGAAATATGAGCGCACTGACCGTACATGACGATCACGTACCAGTAGCCGGCGATCAAATCGTGGTCGAAGAAAGACCTTTAATTTTTTTTCTTAAAACCCGGTTTTTCCAAAGCAACCGCGTTGCTTAGCCGCGCATAGGCGCCCATCAGCGGGTCGTACATCCGTCCGAAATTCTGCACTGCCACGGTATCCAGCGCTGCGCAATGGTCGTCCGACAATTTGAATTGGGTTGGGATGTTGCGAAGCGTATCCTGCGTTGGCTCATCGTACCCTTCCATACGGACAAACACCACTTCCAACTCTTCCGGATTGTGGTATTCGCCCAATAGGCTGTTATAGTATGCCATCGGCTTTAAAGTGCCGATATCATACATTCGTGCTATGACCGTCGACGGGCCGAAAATCTTGCCCTCTTTCAGCTTCAGCGTTTCCATCCGTTCACTGCCGTCTACGATGATCAGTAGAATTGGCTGATCACGGTCTATCGTCTTTACCAGGCTCAGCAGCGGGTCCACACCCTCGTTTTCATAAAGGCCACCGTCGGCTACATATGCGATCCGGCTCTCAAGCAGCTTTCTGTCCACCCGGCCAAGCAGTTCCGGCGGCACCTGGTTTGGATAAACTCGCATCGGAACCGGAGCAAGAACGATGGGGTAGGCTGCGCTGGCGGCCAGCGCTTTGCTTAGTGGATAGGATCCGATATCACTGCCAAAATCCGCGAAAGTTAGCGGCTGAACGAGGTTACGCAGTATCTGCCTGTCAGTTTCAGGCATTGCTACATTTCCCTGCTCGGGGCCCATTAATGAGGGGAATCGCGTGCCTGGTAAATTGGTCATCACAAGCCGCTGACCGCTGTTATAAACCGTACCGTTAATCAGCAGCGTGGGAGTCGGGTCAACCAAACGCGTTTCCTTCGCCCGCAGGTCGTTGAACGTCAATTTCTGGTCGCCAATCAACTTGTCTATTTCATCGGCGAGCAAATCGGTTCGAGTAACCGAGGACGCGAGCAGTTGGAACGCCAAGGGTGGAAACAGCGCCATATGGCCGTAGGTGCGCCACTGCAGATTGACCGATACCGCCGCTTTCATTTCTTCAAAAAAGCCGGGCTGCTTGCGACGATCAAAGTTGGTCACATACCATGATGACGCAAGACCGCCGGCGGATACCGTACTAATGACTTTTACGGTATCAAGCAGGCTGTACATTGGTCTGCCGTCGGAAAGCACCTGGTTCTGCACGCCAGGCATAGGCACTTTGGACATCTCTTCCATTACACGGGCCGCATAATAGGCGGATCTGCTCCCGCCGCCGCTAATGGCCATCAGAACAAGGGGCTGGCCAGCCACATATGGTTGCAACTGGTAATCCCACCGCTGAGTGCCCGGCGATAAAGGATGATTATCCGCATTGGTTCCAAGCGGCAATGGATTATGGCTTGAATTATACTGAGGCACCGCCTGCGCCACCGGCGGCGGAGAAGAAGCTGGCTGTGCGCCCAAAACTGAAGTAAACAGCGCCAAGGCGCAAGTCGCAGCTGTCCTGTTCAATACATTAAATATCCACGAGCGACGGACGGGCGGCGATGACAATTTTCGATTGATCACAATTTGCAGATTTCTTCACAGAAAGAATAGTGTGTGCAAGGGAAACATCTCTCCTCATTTTTTATGAAACGGGTACCGGCATGGAACTGGAATTTACAAAACTCAGTGGCGCAGGTAACGATTTCGTCGTGATTGACAACACGGATGGCAAATTAGCGGAAGCAGGCCGACGCGAATTGTTCAGTGGGTGGTGCCGTCGGGGGATGGCTATTGGCGCGGATGGTGTGCTTCTTGTGGAGCCTTCAGATGCCGACAGCGACTCCCATTTCCGCATGCGATATTACAACGCGGACGGCGGAGAAGCAGAGACATGCGGCAACGGGAGTCGCTGCATTGCGCGGTTTGCATTTGTCAAAGGTATTGCTCCGCGCGAAATGACGTTCCAAACTCTGGCCGGAAATTACAGAGCAGAAGTGCTGGAAAATAATGAGGTCCGCGTGCAGATGAGCGATGCGCACGGTCTGCGGGAGTCCATCGTCATTGCAGATGAGACAGTGAACGCGACAGTCGATTTTCTTAACACCGGAGTGCCACACGTTGTTCTCATGCAGGATGACCTCGCCGGGGCCGCCATTGTGTCGATTGGGCGGCATCTTCGTCATCATGCCGAATTTGCTCCTGCGGGAACAAATGTCAATTTTGTCAAGGTCGTTGGTTCTCATGAGCTCGAGGTGCGAACCTACGAGCGCGGCGTGGAGGATGAAACTCTTGCCTGCGGCACCGGATGTATCGCCTGCTCAATCATTGCCGTGCGGCACGGCCTGACCCAAGTGCCTGTGCAGGTCAAAACCGCAGGCGGCGAGAGGCTTACAATAGATTTTCAGCTTAGGGATGACGGCGCGACAAATGTCACTCTGCAAGGAAGTGCTCACATCGTGTATCGCGGGTATGTCGAACTAGCATAGAAGAATTGAAGCAGCATAAGCGTTCCGCCTGTAGGAACGTTGTCTACACCAGGTAGTATTGACTTCTAAATTATCGGCCTCCCCCTCTGAAACAGACGACATGCCTATGCTACCTGCAAAAAGTTTGTGCAAGATTTCACAAACTCCCTTCAGATCAATAAATAAGTTAGCCTGCGTTTAAGTATCATTAAGAGGTGAAAGCTCGTCAATTTTGTGATTGTTATACGGCGGGAATTTTATCAATAATGATTGGACTTCCCGCATGAAGTCAGAAACTCTTTCCTCTCAATGAAGAATTCCGGAAATCCCTCTGCGGATCTTATATTAACCGGCCAGACGGAACGCATTGCCTCCGTATGTCCCTCGACCGTGGTGCGCGTCATGGCCAGGGTCACCGTGGTCGCCACCTTTATTTTGCTTTTAGCCGGGGCCCTTGTGACCGGAAATAAGGCAGCCATGTCAGATCCCACGTGGCCCACGTTTGTGGGGCACGTGGTGCCTAAGTACTGGGCAGGCGGGCTGAAATATGAAGATAGCCACCGCCTTATCGCAGGTTCTGTAGGAATTCTTACGCTCATCCTCGCGATTTGTATCCAATTTAAAGACCCGCGCCGTTTCATGATACGGCTTGGCTGGTCAGCCTTTGCGCTGGTCGTCGTTCAGGCATTGTTTGGCGGCCTCATCATCAAAAGCATGCGTCACCCGGCCATATCCATGATTCACGCATCTTTGGCCCAGGCCTTTTTTTGTGTTACAATTGCCATCGCCGTGTTGACCAGTACCTCCTGGTTCCGTGATCTGGCCACTTCTCAGGTTTTGCGCCAGTCAAACCGCGGTTACCTATCACTGATGAAATTTACGGTCTTAGTAGTTTACCTCCAGGTCATCATGGGCGCGGGTGTTCGCCATTCCAATGATTCCACGGATATGTTTCTCCCCTATCTACTCGCACACATCGCTGGAGCCTTTGCGGTAATCTGCACTGTCATCTGGTTTAATCTGCGCACATGGCATATTTACCGCGATGTTACTCCCCTGCGTAGAACCGCTATATGGGCTGCGTCGATCGTCCTTTATCAGATTGTTTTCGGCATCCTTTCCATTTTCGCGAACCGGGCGAGACTCCAGCCTGAAATGGCGGAAACTTTTCACGTTCTGGTATCCACTGCCCATCTGCTGGGTGGCGCGACACTGCTGGCGCTGATGCTTGGGTCCACCATTCGCGCCTATCGGATTCTCGATCGTTCCACGCCTGGACCTTCCCCGGGTCGGGCCTATCAATCCCAGGAGATGCCCGCATGAATAACGAAGCTCTAGCACCCCAAATCAATGATTCAGCGACAGCAATTGCTAAAACATCAGTGCTTCGCGACATAATGGTATTAGTCAAACTCAGGATGGGATTTCTTGCCGCAATAATTGCCCTGGCCGGTTATTACATGGGATCAGTAGGCGCGGTCAGTTTCACGGGAATGCTCCATGTGTTTTTTGGCACCTGGATCGTTTGCGCAGGTGCCTTCCTTTTAAATATGCACATGGAGCGAGACATCGATGCGCTCATGAGAAGAACCAGCGACAGGCCTCTGCCGACCGGCCGAATGGCTGCTACCCCAGTATTAATCGCCGGACTGATTACCAGCGTATTTGGGCTTGCCTACCTGGCCCTTACCACCAATTTTCTGGCAGCTGCCGCAGGCGCCGTTGCATTATTCGGGTATGTTTACGTCTACACTCCCCTTAAACGCGTTACCACATTAAACACAATTGTGGGCTCTTTTCCAGGTGCCATGCCCCCGATTATAGGATGGGCGGCAGCCTCCGGCGAAATTACCAGCGGCGCCATTGTCATGTTTATGATCCTGTTCCTGTGGCAGGTTCCTCACTTTCTTGCACTGGCGTGGATGTATAAGGACGACTACCGCGAAGCCGGTTTCGTGATGATAACCGCCGACGATGAAGACGGAAGCTTTACAACCCGGCAAAATCTGATCTACGGGATCGCATACATCTTTATGACTTTTCTTCCTGTCGCCTTTGGGCTTGCCGGTTATTGGTATCTCGCCGCGGCGGGACTCTCTGGAATCGGGTTTATCTGGCTTTGCCTTAAGTGGTATGCCCACCGCGAACGCGCCAACGCTGTTCATGTTTTCGTGGCCACGCTTTTTCACTCGCCGTTGATCTACATCATGATGGTCATAGATAAAGTGTAATTAACAAATCCCCGCAGACGTCGGCGCGGACAGAAATATTTCACGCAACATTATGGAAAATAATAATATGTCGTCATCAAATCAGGACCCGTTAAACCCACAGCATAGTCAGGCTGAAAGCACAGAAGCGGAAAACCAGCGGATTGCCCGGCGTCGATCGATAATGCCTCGCCTTATCGGTGGCTCTCTTATATTTTTTGTATTAATAGCCCTAATCGGCGCGGCGCTGTTTCAACAATTACGCAAGAAGCAGGTGCCTCCTCCCCCGCCCATTCTGGGTCAGGTAAGCGCACCTACTTTTACGGATGAAACCAATACTTCTTTTTCTATCACCCAACTGGACGGTCGCATCTGGGTAGCCGATTTCATCTTCACCCGCTGCGGCACCCAGTGCCCTGTGATGACGTTTAACATGAAGAAGCTGCAAGACTGGCTTATCGAGAACGAACAGGGAAACGTGAAGTTGGTTTCTCTTACGGTGGATCCAGAAACCGACACTCCGGACGTAATGCGCCAATATGCCCGATCGGTTAAAGCCGACGAAGGAAGATGGCATTTTTTAACTGGTGACCGCCAGACTATCTATGATTATATTATTAAAGAATTTAAGCTGGGTGCAGACGAAAACGAGGGCCAGTCTGTGGCTGATATGTTTGTACATAGTGACAGGTTTGTTCTCGTAGATCGCGACCGCAATATCCGCGGCTATTATTCCGGGCAAGACGACGTCGCTCTTGAAAAACTACGCAACGATATTGTTAGCATTTCACGGGATGGCGAATCTGCCACTGGAAACGTTGGCATACCGCGAATTACCTTCAACGGTCCAATTACAAAGTAATGGCATTTTCCCCATCAGACCTCCCTGCTATAAATGCAGTCCTTAACAGCGTCAGTACTGTATTCATTGTCGCCGGTTGGATTAACATCTTACGAAATAATAAGCGCACCCATGCCGCCTGCATGATCGCCGCGTTATGTACATCGTCAGTTTTTCTTGTCGGTTACCTGGTGCACAAGTACTATAATGGTACCACCAGATTTACCGATCCGGCCTGGGTGCGACCATGGTATTTTTTGCTGTTGTTTACTCATCTGGTGCTGGCTATTGCAATTGTTCCACTTGTGATCAAAACGGTTTACCACGCCTCGCGGCGTCAGTGGGATAAACACCGGCGCATCGCCCGTTGGACAATGCCAATCTGGCTATATGTCTCCGTAACTGGAGTGCTTGTCTACTTTACCCTCTATCAGTGGTTTCCTCAGCACTAATCGAGGAATCCACCCGAGTGAAAAAGAGCTGGTTCAGCATGGGGCTGCGGCGTCTGTCTGCCCACGAGCCAGCAAACAAGAGCTAACCATGTCGCCACCCTAACCATGACAAACCGCTTAGTGAATGCGGTCATCCGAATTCTCTTTTGGGAAAAAAAATGCCCTGACGGAAGTTGTTCCGCCAGGGCTTATAATTTTCGCTATTACTACGATGTTATTTTAGTGAGTCGCCGTCCGCAGAAAGACTGCCGATGGTTTCGAAGGAGCTATCCACTTGACCCTCAACACCGTCGGGAGCAGGGAGCAGAAGATTATTAGGATAGTAATTCCGAGGGTCCATATCCGCCTCGAAGCGGTGATGAGATTCCCGCTGATCCACGGAATCATCAAAGAAGTAATCAGGTAAGTCCCAATGTGCGTCGATGCGGGTATACTTGTAGTTCTCAGCGGGCGTCAGCTGTGGCGCCTTAATGATGTGAGGAGTTACGAACAACATAAGGTCGTTCTTTTCATGGGTCTTATTGTCATTTTTAAAGAACCATCCGAGCACTGGTGCCTTGGCAAGCCACGGAAACTCCCGCCTTGAATCCGACGCACTGATCTGCCGCAGGCCGCCGAGGACAACCGTGTCTTCATCTTTAACAATTACGTTTGTCTCGGCTTTTCTCGTGTCGATGATCGGGATATTTAAAAATGAGCCATTCAAAATTTCCTGCATTGGCTCAAGCTTCATGCGCACATAGCCATTATTTGTAATCACAGGCAGAACAGCTAAGCGAACGCTGGATTGCTTGAATTCCACATTCTGAATTGTGCTCCCCTGCGTAGGTCCCTGTCCGGTTTCTACATAAGGATTGTCTCTGATAATTTCGATGTTGGCTTGCATGTTATTAAGCGTAATAACACGTGGATTCGCAATGGTATTGACAACTTTTCTATTCTCCAGGCCATCCAGCGCAAGACCAATGTTAAAGTCACTGCCAAGAATTGAAAAAACGCCACCAAAACCGAGACTTGGGTTACCGCTGTTGCCTAGCATGCTCATTAGTCCGTCAACCGGGTTTATGCCTCCGGCTCCGTCAACCTTCAGTATAGGGCTATTTCCGCTGCTATCTAGCTGAGTAACATTGAGATTTGAACCAAGGTCACGACCAACAGTAAGGAGCAACTCCACCATGCGGGCCTCAATCATTACCTGTTTTTCGGGCACGTCGAGTTGCGCTACAAGGTCGCGGATAACCGCGATATTTGAAGCTGAATCGGAAATGATAAGCGTATTGCTTTCGGGATGAGGGTGAATTTTTCCACCCGTGCCACTGACACTGGAAAGGGCCGTTTGAAGCGTAGCAGCCTCTACCCAATTCAGCTTGATATAAACGGTACGGAAATCACCGGTGACCCCCGGCTTGACTTCCTGACGCTTGGCAATACGCATAACGTTTTCGCCCTCACGGACGATCGCCAGATCCTGAGTAGACAGGAGGCTTTGCAGCGCCACGCCCAGGGGAACATCGCGCAGGTTCAGTGTGATTCTACCAGCGATTACGCCTTCACCATAGACGAAGTTTAAATCGGCGCGCTCCGCAAGCAAGCGGATCACCTCTTCCACGTCGGTATCGGCGGGAGTGCTGATGTTTACCCGGCGGTTATAAACTTCCTCGCCGAGAATTCCGATCAACTTGTTATCGGTGCTGGATTGGGCAACATCATTAGTTTCCGTAACAGTAGGCGGTAAAAATGCCCCAAACTCTTGACCACCTTCTGTGCGGCCGGTTTCGAGGCCAGCGGTATTGGCCCGCAAGTAGGGATTGTTCTGAGCTTCCTGCAAGGACGGTAACGCGTCATCGCCCATGGCAGACAAGGGAAGCAGCGTATCGGCACCAGGTTGCGGTAACGGAGACGGGACCGCACTGTCGAGATCGGCTGGAATGCCGGCTTCTCCCAGCGGGGCGCCTAGTTCCTGTGTTCCCGTTGTCGTGGTCGTTGTAGTCGTAACTGCTTCCATGGAGGAGATTGAAGCCTCATCAATGGGTGTTGCCGGCGACAAACTGCTCTGCGCAAGCGCGACATGCGCATTCAACGCGATCAGGAACGGAGCGGCTACGGCCGCGGCAACGGGGACACTTAACCAATTTTTGCGCATTGGTCTGCTTCCTTTCTTAATTGTTTGCCCCAGAGGGGCGAACGGGTAGATCAAATATTTTTGTTAATCCAGACTGCACTACTTCAATTTGCACTACACTATCAGAGATGCTGATCACTCGGTGACCTGCTTCGCTCCGAATTTCTTCTCCCACACGATAGGCTTTTCCGCCTATCATTGCACGGTTTCCCGATGCGTTCGCAGGATCAACAATGACGGTACCCACATTAATATTAGGGCTTAACTCGACAGTTACAGTTGTTGCTTCCACCGGGGCGGCAATTACAGGCGCGGGCGCCTTGTTTATGTCATCAAGCTTGGCCAATATTGCCTTCGCCTGAAGTGCATGGTCACTATCGGGGAAATCCATAATAATGCCCAACATTTCCTGGCGTCCTTCGTCCACCTTGTTCTCGCCCAGCAAGCTTACTGCTTTGTCGAAGCGTTCCTGAAGGAGTTTGGCCTGGCGAATCCATGGCACGATCATAGGGTCAGGCATAGGGGTGTCATCTACTATAACCCGATAGACTACGGTCGGTTCTTCACCTTTTAGTCGCTTAACGGCTTCGACGTCGAACAAGGTGTTAGAGGTATTTTCGTCCAACTCGAGTCCGCCGGCAACAGCAGTTTTGCTCTCCCTTTGCAGACCCAGCATTCGAAGAAGTTCAACCCCGCTCTTTACAGCCACAGTTTCGGTTGTCTCGCCTTCTTGTAGAACCGCCTGATCCTGGTCAATCTTGACCGAAGGTTCAGTTGCCACGGCCTGTTCGGTCTGTAGAGTGCTGTCTTCGGTACTCTTCATTGAGGTTCCGGGGGCCGGCACTATTCTACGGGCGGCGTCGTCTGCGGATTTGTCCTGTTTTAGACCTGTGGAGCCGGTCTCACCTTCTCCTGATCCAGTTTCTATAGGAGCGGTAGTCGCCTGAACGCTGGTTTGCGTAGGCGTTGTCAGTACGTCTATTTCAATTTGAGCGACAACGCTTTGCGTATGACAAAAACTCGATATTACCAGCCCGAAAGCAAGGGCGGAAAATCCTCGCCATGTTTTGGAAGGAGTAGAATGAATTATGTATGACATATGCTCAATCAACCCTTCGTATTAAATTTAAAAGTAGCCAGCTGCACCTTGACGGGGTGTACACTGGGTCGGGCGTCATCGTTTTCTATAACAAAGGTTTTGACGCGCATAAGACGATTAGGATTTTCCTCAACCAGATTAAGGAACTGACCAAAGTCGTGGTATCTGCCGCTGCCAACTATTTGGTAAGGAATTTCCGTGTAAATGGCTCGTTCAAGCAGCGGAAGCTGTGATAGTTCAGTATAACTCATGCGGGTAATCTTAAGAATTTCTTCTAATGCGCGGTAGAATTCCTGCGGGGCCACAGTGGATGGTAGTTTTGCAGCGACTTCCGCGAGAAGGCGCTGTTTTTCTTTTAGCTTTTCAACATTTGCTGCAGCTTCATCCATTTCGGTGACCTGGCGATTCAGATCGCCGATCTCCTTGTCAATCGTGGCTAGAGTTGTTTCGGCGGCTGCAATCTCTGGTTTCGTAAACTTCCACCAGTAGGTCGCAATTCCGCCTAGCAGCACAAACGCGAGGATAAACCCTGCTTTAATGGCGTCTTTTTGCTGAGCTGTAAGTTTATCCCACATTATTTCAGCACCTCCGCTTCCTCATTGCGCTTGGCCTTAATGCTGACGCCGTCCTCGCCACCGTCTTCAGCCTTAACGACATCAGAGTCGTCCAAATCGGCCGAGGTGCGATCTAGCTGAGGGTCCGCTTTGATCCGGAAGCCAAATCGAATAACGTCCACTCCGGCCACACGGTCCACTTTCTGTGGGAGCTGTTCAAATTCTGACGCCATTCGGTCGAGAAACTTCGCCTGCGCTCCCGTTTCTCGTTTCCACTGAACAGCGTTTAAGTTTTCATAGAACGAACGAATCTGGGCTAAACGCTGAGAACTGTCATTGCCATACGCAATCGCGCTTATTACCAGGGTTTGATTAATGATCGGCTGCTTTACTGGCGAAGGCTCAGGGGTGGCCAGTTTTGCGTCTTTCGCCTTTGCGGCGGCCCACGCTTCGCGGCGCGCAACGCTTTCCGGTGTCTCTCGTTCGTCGATCTGTTCCTCAAGCTCGAGTTTCGTGACATACACCGCCAGATTCAAGCGAGCCATGGCGATCATGTTGATCTTTTCGCTCCAGAAAATTCGGTTCTGGGGGCCCAGGGTTTCGACAACTGCGTATTTTTCTTCAATTTCCTGGCTGCGGAGATTGTTTGCTTCGAATTCGGCCTGCCGCTTTTGCACGTCAGCCTTGAGGGCGTCGCGCTTGGACGTTCTAGCGGCAACTTCAGCTGCCGCAGCGACACTCTCCATATAGACGAAATACCCCCCTGCGGCGGCGGCCATATAAAGCAGCATTAGCAGAAGATAAAACGGCACAGCGCTTGGACTGGACTGCTTTTTCGCGGCGCTTTGACGTTTTCCGGATTCGGCGGGAAGGAGGTTAACTTTAATCATCAGTCGAACATCCTAAGGCCGAGACCGACGCTGACGCCCAGCATATGGCGCACACGCTCCAGATTCTTTTTATCGACTGTCGAACCGGCGATGCCGATGTTACGAAGTGGATCAATGACCTCTACCGGCAGATTCAACTCCTGGCTAAGAAATTTGTCCAGGTTGTTCATAATCGCTGTACCACCGCCGACTGCGACACGCTGAACCGGCTTGCCGTTAGGCTGGTTTTCGAAAAACTGTATGCTGCGCTTAACTTCATTTACAATATTGGTCAAAGTAGCGCGAATCACCTGGCTGGCTACGTACTCGGGAGAGTCTTCAGCGAGATCTTCCCCGGTTATCCGCTCGACGGTTCCACGGATTGTATCGAGCAGTGATGAGCCACCCATTTCTTCAGATGCAGTTTCTTCTGATGCGGGCGCCGGAGCCCCCTCTTTCAGCTTAAGTTCTTCCGCCCGCTGAACAGAACAGCCGAGTCGCTGCTGAATGCCAGCGTTAATAGTGTCGCCGGCCACTGTTATATCGCGAGAAAATCTAGAAACGCCGCCCAGGTAGATGTTTATATTGGTAAGTTCAGACCCAATATCAAGTAAAGCAACCACCTCGGAGGCGCTCGGCATATAGTTTGCCTCAAAACTGTTGAGAAATGCAAAGGAATCCACATCGATTATTGCTGGAGTTAAATCGGTGGCTTTCAAAAGAGATATGTGTTCGGCAACCAGATCTTTTTTAGCCGCAACGAGCAGTACATCAATCTTTGACGCCCCCCCAACATCACTTTTTCCCAGCACCACGGAGTCCAGATTCACTTCTTCCAGCGGGAACGGGATGTAATCTTCAGCTTCCCAGCGGATAGCGCCTTTAAGTTCATTCTCCGGCATGTCAGGCAGTTGAATATAGCGAACGATGATCGATTCTCCGCTGACTGCTGAGACAGAATGCTTCGCGGTTATGCCCGCTTGGCTCATGGCCTGACGAATGGCCTCGATGCGCGCGGTACGGCGATCCACCCCGGCGGACTTCTTGTCCACCCCTGGGTATATCTCTGCCACGCCAAACCGCTCCAGTTCAAACCCACGCCCTAACTTGCGGATCTGAACGGCCTTGACGACGCTTGACCCAATATCAAGCGCGACAGTTCTTTTAGGGTTTAAAGCCAAACCCGCCACTTCCTCTCAAAATCAAATTTCATCCGCGACCTAATCAATTGTTAACTTCCCTAAAAGCCCAGTGAGACTTCCTTTAAATCATGTAAAGCTTGGAATGCAGCAGCTATTAGGGTTACGTACATGTAGTTGGTGTAGCGCATGAGCCCTAATAGCAAGCAAAAAATACATAGGCATTGTTTTTGCCTTAATCAGAAACCCGTTTTTCTGCGCTAAAGAGGCAAACAATATTATCGGAATGACTATCGAGTTGGAACTAACGCAACAGTGCAGCCAATGACGGCTGGCTTATAAGGAGGCGCGAAATAACCCGGGTTGCAGGCGCATCCGCTTAGCAATAGTGCACCTGATATGCTTATGATAACCAGCAGTTTGTTCCTCATCAATTAGAGTTCCTCTCATCTCATGCCTATTACGAAAAAGGGTGCACGCCAACTTCGAGCAGCGTACCCACTTAACCGCTAACCACCATTAGACTCTGCTGCTATCAAGAAAAAAGGGACAGGCCGCATAGAGCTATTAATGTGGTATTCTGAAAGGAAGTACGTTGAACCTGTTATTTGTAGCGCCTCGAGTATGTCGAAACATTACAGTTGGGCTGGTTGCTGTTGCGTGCTGTAGCGCAATTCCCGACGCAGCAGGGGCCGCCTACACAATACACGACACCGCCCATCAAACCTCTGATTCTGCAACCATTGAGATACGTGGCGTGGGCGCCGGCCAGTTCAACCCTGATTATTGGTTAAAGACACCACCAAATCTTGTGCGAGATGTGCGGCACCCCCTTATGGAACCAAAGGCTGGGCGGTTCCGTAATATTTATGCCCCGTCTGCCGTGGCTCGACCAGAGAAGGGATGGTATGTATACTATGGCGGGTGGGACGGAATCGAGGAGGGGCATGACGCTATTTACGTAACTACAACAAAGGACTTCGGCACCTTTGGAGAGCGTAAGACAGTGGTCGCCCCCGGCCCGTTCCAGCATGTTTGCAATGTAAACGCTCAGTTCGCGGCAGCGGGCGGTGGTGCGATGACTCTTATGTGTACAGTGTATCCTGATTCCGACGGGAAAAACAAACCAGGGATGTTTCACCTGCCGCTTTCGGTTTCAGAAACACCCCTGATCGCCGCGCCGAGCGCCATCGTTGAAGTACACGGCTACGAAAATTATCCCGATGCTGACATTAACGGTATGAACGTTCTCCTCCAGAACGGCGACCGGAGCTTGTTATATTTTGGCGACTTTAGCAATTTTGGTCACGTCTACGTAGCGTCAGGGGATGCGGGCTCTACATCAACGTTCCACCTAGAGGGAGTATCGCTGGACGGGAAGCTGGCTGTGAATGACGTAAAAATCCTACGGGATACGGAGGGTAAAAAGTGGTATCTGATGGGCCTGCACATGAACCATGATTCTCTTTACTATTCGCTATCACAGGATCCGCTCCGGTTTTCGACTGCAAAGAAACTTCTTCACAGCGCCAGCGATGCAGATAAGTTTATAGTGGCTCTCGGATGGGTAACAGACGGTAGCACCTCGTTAGGTGGAACTCAAATAGCAGGGCTGTTATATGGGGCTGGCGGCTCGCACAGTTTAGACACGAACCGCATATTTGCCCGTTGGCTACAAAAGCGGCTGGAGTTTGTCAGCGGTGAGACAACCGGAACCGACGAGCCGCCCCCACCGCAACTTGCCGGTGCCATGGGCCCATCAACTGTCGTACTCTCCTGTGCGTCTGATTCCTGGAGCGGAGACATCTTAATTGCCGACGAGGGCGGTAAGAGCGAGGGTCTGGTTAGAGGAGTCACGCTGGAGGCAGGGCACGTCTATGAACTGCGGGCTAAGGAAACGCCTCGCGGGCCTAAACCTCAGAAAACTTCTTTGAAGGATGCAGCAGCAAACTCGCATTAAACCGTCGCCGCAGCCGTAGACGCTTGGCCTTAACTTCTTTTTTTAAGAATCGACCCCGACTTAAATACCAGTCACGGCGCGAGGTGTGCCAGACCACATACCAATAAACATTGGTTGACGGAGGCGTTGCTATTTACATCTATCCATTAAATCCTGTCCCAGTCACTTGGAGAAACAATGATCACTTTTATTGTCTGTATCGCGCTGCTCGTCCTTAGCTACTTCACTTATGCAAAATATGTGGAGCGGGTGTTCGGCGTGCAGGAAACCCGAAAAACTCCCGCCTACACACTGGCCGACGACGTCGACTATGTTCCCATGGGCAAAAACAGAAACTCGCTTATCCAGCTTTTAAACATTGCGGGAGTCGGGCCCATTTTTGGGCCGATCATGGGAGCGCTGTATGGCCCTGTGGCTTTTGTCTGGATCGTGGCTGGAGCTATTTTGGCCGGCGGGGTGCATGATTATCTGACGGGCATGATATCGCTTCGCAATCGCGGTGCGCATCTGCCCGATCTTGCCGGGAAATTCCTAGGCAAAATTTTCAGACATGTTGTTAACGGATTCGCCTTATTGCTGCTGCTTCTAGTAGGCACCGTATTTGTTACTGCTCCAGCTGACCTGTTGGCTAATTTGACACCCGGCTGGCTCACGGCCAGCGTCTGGATCGCTATTATATTTCTTTATTATATCGCTGCCACAGTCTTTCCAATCCAGACGATCATCGGCAAAATCTACCCCTTTTTCGGGGCGTTGCTGTTGTTAAGTGCGGCGGGCATTGGAGTGGTTCTCATTGCAGACAATCACTCAATCCCTGAGTTGCATTTCACCAACATGCACCCGAAAGGGCTCGCGATCTTCCCCATGCTGTTTCTGACCATTTCCTGCGGTGCATTATCGGGATTTCATGCAACACAGTCTCCAATAATATCCCGAACTACGCAGAACGAAAATCAGGGCCGCTTTATCTTTTATGGCATGATGATTACGGAAGGCATTATTGCCATGATCTGGGCGGCCGCGGCCATGTCTCTTTTTCATGATACATCGCTGAGCGCTGTGCTGGCCGAGGCGGGGCCTGCGGGCGTGGTTCAACGCATATCCATGACTACCCTGGGAGCAATCGGAGGCACCATCGCCGTGCTGGGAGTTATCGTGCTGCCAATTACGTCCGGCGATACTGCCTTTCGCAGTGCAAGAATGATTATTGCTGATTATTTCAAGCTGTCTCAGCGAAAAATTGCACCGCGTTTTATGATCGTTATCCCGCTGTTTATGTTATCCATCGCCCTGACCCAAATGGATTTCGGTCTGCTGTGGAGATATTTTTCCTGGGCCAATCAGTCTCTTGCGATGATCGCGTTGTGGATCGGGGCTATGTATTTGGGGTTGCAACGCAAAAACATGTGGATTGCGGTACTGCCGGCCATTTTCATAACTATGGTGACGTTCACATATATTTTGAACGCCGACATCGGCTTTGGTATGCCGATATCTTGGGCCTACGCCGGTGCGGGCATTATTACTCTTCTAATTATCGCGGCGTTCTTTACCGCGCTAAAGCGACGATTAAAAGCGGCGGACGCCGGAACCGACATTATCAGCCTGGATGACGGGTTGGATGGCCGGACAGATGACATGCGAGAACCAAATCTCAGCGGTAGTTTTTAAAAATTCCACCATATATAGTTTCTTTACCTTGAAGCATTCACCAGCCAGATGCTCGTTCCATCCGTTGTTAAAAGTTTATCTTCACTTATGAACGTCGCTGTTGAATCGTTATAAATAGTTGGAATGTACGAGTAGTTGGTTATCATGGATTCAGGTTCCAGCTTGCCGCCTTTAAATCTGACAATGGCCACGTACCCATTCTGAACCACCACCAGCTTTGGCGAGTTATCCCAAACAGTGCCAGGCCAGTCAGACCCATAAAATGACATATGATTCCGCGGAATAGGGCTTTGAAGGCTCATAGTAGCCGCGGCCGGCCATGGCATGGGTATGGGGATATCAGTCTTCGTGCCGGTCTCGAGATTAAAAACCATCACGCCGGATTCATAAGGAAAATTCTCATGCAGAATTTTCTCGGCGGCTGAAATCGGGCTGAACTTTCGGTAACTGAACCAAATATGCGGATCGCCGGACGGAGTGTTAACTGGCACTTCCCAAAGCCAGCCAATAAGTATGACCGTAGTGCCGTCGTCGCTGCGGCTACTGTTGAGGATCTCCCATTTCTTTAGAAGTTGAGCGCCAGTTGTTTCCGCCGCCTCGGCCCGCGCCCGGCTCTCCAGCTGGCGATACACCCGTGGACTTCCATCATCGGATATGGCGGATCGGTATGACATGGCCCATCCATAGTCGGATGATACCTGGTCCACTTCTCCCCTCACCCATCCGGCGGTTATGTAGACTCCATAATTATCAGTGGGCTTGAGTATCGCAGTGGAGGTTGCGCCGGAGTCATTTATTAAAGATACAGTAAAGACGTTATCCATACGCTGCGTCCAATTCAATAGGAGCTTCTTTCGCTCCGCAGGAGCAAGCTCTTTGCCGCCGTCCTTCCAGATGATCCCACGATCTCCAATGGACACCTCGACATCATCTGGCCCAATGAGATAGCTACGATTCACCTTGTCGTTTTTTATTATTTCGAGACGTCCATTGCCGGATTTAAGGACCGGTTCCGTTTTTGGGTTTGCCGGAATAGCCTGTCCGGACATGACAAACGTGGATTGTGTCGGTTTAACCATAGAAAAGTTGAAGCTGCTTTGCAAGCGGTAGAACCAGGATTCGGGCATAATAGCTGAACTGATTGCGAGACCAAAAGGGCCGCAGATAATCTTTCGAGAACGGTCGGAATCCAACCCGAGAATCCACCGGCCGTCGGCCGACCAACCCGTCAGCTCAAGATCCGGCGACTGGGTAAACTCATGGATTTCACCATTGTAGTTCACAGCAAACAGGTGCCTGGAAGTATCCTCTGCAGAAGACCAGGTTCTCCAGGAAATGCGGGTAGCCTCGCCGAAAACCAATTGGGAGTCGTACCGTTTTTTATCAGGAAACAACTCCAGACGAGCGGAGAAATCACGATTATGTTCCGATCGAAGGGTTGCCAGTTGCATCGCTCTGGAAGTGGAGGTTTTTTCTTCGTCCATTTGCCACATCATAGGTCGACTACCATGATTATAAGATACCGCGTGCTGGATAAGCGATCTCTCTGTCACCACATTCCACAAGGTCAGCCCAAATGTAATGGCGACCAACGCGACGGCGTGAAATAGTAGCTGCCGTCGGCTGGGCTGTTTGCCCTGGACAAGAAGCCGTGCTCCTAGCCACGCGAACACGCCGGCGATTATCAGCAGACGAAACGCGAGCGCCCAGTCTTTCCAAATCGCCTGCGAGTAGCCGAAAGGCCCAGGGAAAACGAGGCGGCTTGGGTCAGCCATGTACATGACCAGGATGAGGGCTGTAACTGGTACGGCGCTGATGAGGAGGCCCTGGTAGTCGTCTCGGGCGAGGGAACCGGAGTAGAACCCGATTGCGCCGCAAAGGAGCGCGGTCCAGCCGGGCCAGGCGTCGCGGAAAATCCAAAAGATTGAATATTCCCTAGCCGGGATCGCCAACTGAAGCAGGTAGGGCAGCGTGCCACCAACAACCGCGCAAAGCAGCGCGACGACCGTGAGCTTAGTCCCAAAGATTCGCCTGCCACTAGCCGGAAGCGCGGCCTGCCAGGCCAACACGCCCATGGCTTTCTCTGCAGCCGCAGCGGTAGATCCTATCATCAGCGGAAGTATGAAAACGAGCATGGGAAGAAGCCCCGTCGTGAAAAGCGCAGCGCGTAGTTCATCGGTGGAGAAGCCGGCGAAGTCCTGCCGCGTGACGGCAAGCATCAGCAACACGGCAGCTCCAAGAACGACCACCGCAAGCGTTAACAGCATGGGGTTGCGCTGCAGGCGCAGTTCCTTCTGGAAAAGTTCCCGAGTCAATCCTATCATGACCGCACCTCCAGACGAAGCCAGAGCCGCCAGGCGATGATATAAGCGATCGCTCCAAAGACAAGAACGAACCAGAACTCTGCGTTAACTGGAGACTTAAGCTGATCTCCGGGTTTCAATGCTAAATCTAAACCAATGATTGCATCGACAAGTACGAACAGCAACAAAACGATCAGAGGTGAAATCAATATGGCAGTCCACACGAGCAAGGGGCGTTTTAAGAGGATTGCCAGCAGGACGCCGACGGTTGCGTAGCACCAGGCCAATGCTGTTAACGTAACAACTGCTGCAGCCATTAAGAACTGATCCGTGTGTGTCCACGACGTCCATGGATGAGGCAAGGGGACGGCGCAAAGCAATACCGGAAGGAAGAGCATCAGGGCTAAACTTCCAGTTCGAACAAACCAGACGGAGGAACGACTGCGTGGCGATGTCAGCAACGTCGCCATCGTGCTGCTGGCGGAATCTGAACAAAAAACCCGCGCCACAATGGCGGGACCTACGAGACCGACTGTCGCCGCAATCCACGGCCATGCATCAATATCTAGCGGTGCGCCAAGTGGTCCCAAGGGTAATAGCCAGAGGCTCATTACAGCCGTCATATATACCACCCACGGCCAGAATGCATGGCGAAAATCCACCAGCGCCAGTTCCATCCACCATGGGTGCGGCTTGCGATGGGCAATATTTGAGACGGCGCTCATAACTCGCGCCGCCCTTCCTGCTCATTTGGCATAGCGCTAGTGGCGACAAAGATTTCTTCGAGGGTGAGGGGTTCGACTTCCACTGTCTCCGCGCCGAGCGCCCGTAAGTTATCTTCCTGTTCCGGGGTGTATTTGGTAGTCAGCAGCCGCGCCGCGCCTTCGGTTTCGTCGGGTTCTCTATAGCCCAATTCCGCCGGCAGATCCGGCACCGTGCCGGGCCAGCGGGCGTGGATTCTTCGGCAATGTTCGCGCGCCTTGTCGGTCTGCATGGTAATGCGTGCCCGGCCTTTCTCCACGATGGTAAATTCATCAATCAGGCCTTCCCATTCGGCGATAAGGTGGGTGCTGACCAGGACGGTTTTTTGTCCGGGGGCAGAGTCCATGTAGGCACCGATAACAGTTTGGAGGAATTCCCGTCGGATGATTGGGTCGAGGCCGGAGGTTGGTTCGTCCAGGAGGAGAAGGTCGGGCTCGTGGCAGACAGCGCAGATGAGAGCGAGCTGGCTGCGCATCCCTTTGCTCATGGCGTCGACGCGTTTTTTTGGGTCGAGGTCGAAGCAGGCAGTTAGCTGGCTTTGCAGGTCGTGGTTCCAGTGGAGTCGAAACGCGGAGTGATAGCGGAGGACGCGAGCGACGGTCATCCACGGATGGAAACTGACATGCTCGGGCACGTAGCCGACGCGGGATTTGACGGCGACATCATCTTTTTGAGGAGACAAACCGAAAACTTTTATATCGCCGGATTGGGGCCGGAGCAGATTGAGCAGACATTTGATCGTGGTGCTCTTGCCAGCGCCGTTGCGCCCGAACAAGCCGTAACACCGTCCGCCGGGAACGCGGAGATTGAGGCCGCGAACGGCCTCGGTTTTCCCGTATGCGCAGTGGAGGTCATGCACCTCAACAGCAAGGGCAGGGACGTTTTGAATTGCCGAAGTCAAACTGGGATCTGTTTGTTTTGAGTCATTCATAGAAATAGCCTCCGGGTAATTGACGCATCATTTGCTCTCCCCTCTTCGTTTGTTGAAGCTTATCAGGCTGGCTTCGGCTATGCGCATAAATTCTTCGTCGCTGATGTCCAGATGCCGCGCCTGCACGATGGCGGCGTCGATGGCTTCCTGAGCGAGCTGCTTTCTCGCGGCAGTGGAAAGCTGGTTTGCAAAGTCGGCGATGAAAACGCCGAGGCCGTGGCGGGTGGCGGTCACGCCGAGATGATCCAGTTCCGTGTAGGCGCGGGCGACGGTGTTGCGGTTGATGCGAAGCTGCTCCGCCAGATCTCGGATGGACGGCAACTGGTCTCCCGACCTCAGCGTGCCCGAGGCGGCACTGATCTGCACCTGTTCCACAATCTGGAGGTATGCCGGCTTGCCGGATTTATAATTGATCTCGATATGCATAATAAACCTGTCTCGTTCTGTCCTAATACACTATGACAGTTGGTCAATAGAAATGTTGCATAAATTTAAACTTGGGCCTGGTTTCATAGAAGTCAAAAGCGCGGCAGAACGCAGAATCATACAAAAAAAAAGAGCTCACTGGTCGTGTCGTCAGAATTGATGCGATAGTGCAATAACAAAAAAAAACCCCGGCCTATAGGGCCGGGGTTGAGTAACTCATTTTTTGGCTTAACGCTTAGTAGACGCTCCAGTCACTTACGGCTGACCCTACGACTTTAAAGAAATCCGGTGAGAATGGATCCGTCATGTTTACGTATTCGACGGCTTGGTTTGTCACGGTAGGGTCCAGGTTAATAACACCCGTACCAACGGTTGGCGGAGTACGCAATGCATTGGCACCAGCCGTTGATAAAATGGTGTTGGAAACATTAACGGTTCCCGTCCCGTTGTTGACGATGCCGTGTTTATCGTTTCCCGTAAATACGCTGTTGGTGATATTCAAAATACGGTTCGACGCCAGAGCTAGATAAATTCCGCCCGGCGTTGCGCCGCTTCCAGCATTATGAATAACAAGGTTATCCATGGTGATCGTCCCGGACGCTTCGCCATTTGGGGGTAATGCGCCGCTTGCAGCCAGGCGTATACCATCGTCAAGGCCATTAGCGATCACGGTATTGGTCACAGAATTTACAAACGCGCGGGCAAGGACTTCTGAAATGGCGTTGCCGGTAATATTAAAGAACCGCGCATAGTTAACGTTGACTGCAGTTGGCTGCGTTGCGCCAGTGGTATCGGAACCGTTGTAAATGGTTTGCGCTCCCAGGATTTCCCGAAAGACGACCGGGTTGCTGGCCGTACCATTCACATTAACAATGCCGCCGTAAGGATTCTGAATGGCGCGTCCATCAATATTGGCAAATACACACCCCTCGTTGATATTAACAGTGCAGTTAATCAGATCTGAGGTCGTGCCGTTCATGTATGCAATAATTCCATCGGCGTTGTGACCGGCCGAAACTGAGGAAAACGACGCGATGACAGTGTTCTTTAAGTTTAGGGTAAGATCGCCTCTTTCAAATCGGGATAAAGCCCAAATTGCATCACCTTTGTCTCCCAGTGTGACTACGCCAGACGCATTCAAATCCGGGGCGGGCTCGCGACCGGTAGTAACTATTGGCAAGTTGCTACCATTGTTGGATGTAAGCACACAATTCTCAAGATTAACCGTGAGGTCATCGGAACTGGTAGGTGACTTTATAAGCAACAACCCACGCATCGTAGCATCCGTAGGCACAAATGCGATATTTTTGAGAGTTAACACGCCAGCCTGACGCCAGGCAAAGGACGGCCTCACAGGAGGACTGTTCACTGAATTGGTCTCACGAAGCACCTGTTCGCCGTTCTGCAGAGGCTGACCCGCTAATGTAGCCAGACCACCGGCACCCTGAATCGTCATATCGCCCGCGATAGTCATAGCTGCGGTGGGATGTTCGATATCGGCGTTTACTTTATCAATTACGGGTGTGCCGGGGGCAATATTAATGACGTTAGCCGCAATATTTCCCGCATTAGATCCCGTTCCGGTGGCAAAGCTGGCAACCGCGTCGTGAAGCGTATTAAAAGTTGTTGTGCCGTTGGGCGAGGCATTGGCCGCGTCGACTGTAACAGTTTGCCCGGATGAAGCGCCTGCAATACAAACTGCCGCAATAGCCCCACCCCACGTGAGAGCATTGCTTCTAAAAAAATGTTTTGAGATCATTACAAGATTCCCCTTACCTTTCAAATTGTGTATCGCTACTAGAGAATACATGCAAATTATATTACAAATCTGCATTCCAGTACTCTAGACCACAAACAAGCGCAATTAAATTAACAAATCAAAAAGATAATACTTGAAAGCCTGATTTCACAGTGGTTATGGTTAGTTATCGAATCAAACTATAATCACAAGAGGCAGGCTTTCAAG
>JBBSQY010000038.1:0-32862 GCA_038243585.1 Candidatus Sumerlaeales bacterium
CGGCAATGCCGAAAATTAAAACAAACCGCGGCGCGGCTAAGCGTTTTTCGCTTACCGCCAACGGCAAGGTTAAATACAAGCAGGCCTTTAAAAGCCATATTTTAACCAAAAAGTCAACGAAGCGCAAACGTGCGTTGCGCGGGACCGGGTATGTATCTGATACTCAGGCCGCCCAGATTAAGAGACTGATCCCTTATAAATAGGGGGCTGTAACACCGCATGATCTCATGGGATCATGCTTACCGGGTCTCTTTCGAACAGCGAGAGTACCCTTATCACCTAAAAGATATGTGACAGGAGTGACACAGTATGCCACGCGCTACTAATAACCCGGCGTCCCGTCGCCGGCGCAAAAAAGTTTTAAAGCTCGCCAAAGGCTATTACAGCGGCAGGCGTAAGCTTTTTCAAAATGCCAATGAAACCGTAAAACGTGCTCTCGCCTATGCCTACCGGGATCGTAAGGTACGCAAACGGGAGTTCCGCAAACTTTGGATCGCCCGCATCAACGCTGCGAGCCGCAATTCAGACATCACCTACAGCCGCTTCATGGCCGGGCTGCGCATCGCCGGCATCGAAGTCGATCGTAAGATCCTGTCTGACCTGGCCATTACTGACGCCGCTTCTTTCGGGAAGTACGTTGAAATCGCAAAAGGCGCTCTCGAGAATCAGAAAAGTGAAAAAGCATCCGCTTAATAAAACGCTGTGAAAGCTTTTTTCTATTTTCACTTCTTTTTATAGCTTCAGTAACTTATGCCGGGGATGTGTCGTGGCTTGATAAAGTCACGACACCCCCGGCTATTCTTTTTAATAGTACCCATAATCTAGAGCCACTGCTCACCAAAGATAATGGCAATGACAGTAAGCTGGTTTTATGGAAGAAGCATCGTTCGCAACTTCGCCAGGATTGGCTGAAAATCCTCGGCCCGTTGCCTCAGGCTCCATCGGACGGATTTAAACTACGGACGGTTTCTGAAGAACACCTTTCCACTTTTTCGCGCACTCTTGTTCGTTACGCCGCGGAGCCCGGGCGGTTTGTTAACGCTTATATCTTGCGTCCGGCGGGCGATATTCACACAGTGCGGCCGGGCGTTGTTGCATTTCATCCGACAAACAAAGAAAGCATAAAAGTTGTCGCCGGTACTGGCGGCAGGCCTGATCAGCATCTGGCCCTTCCCCTTGTGGAGCATGGCTTTGTTGTGATCTGCCCGGAAAACTTTATTAACGAAAAAACCACCTGGAACGAAGCCGTTGCTGCAGCCCGTATACGGCATCCAGACAGTACAGGCATGGCGACCATGCTTGCCGATGGAATGCGATCTGTTGATGTTTTGTCCACTTTTCCGGGCGTCGATCCCACTAGAATTGGCGCGATTGGCCATTCTCTTGGAGCTAAGCAGGTACTCTATCTTATGGCGTTTGACGCCAGAGTCGCGGCAGGAGTATTTAGCGAGGGTGGTATCGGCCTCAACTTTTCAAACTGGGATGCCAACTGGTATTTAGGACCACAAACGAAAAGCGTCAAATTCAAACATGACCATCACGAACTTCTGGGATTGATTGCTCCACGTCCCCTGCTCATATTTGGCGGTGAAACCGGACGTGCCGCCGACGGTGACCGCACCTGGCCCTATATCACCGCTGCAAATCATGTTTACCAGCTGTACGGGGAACCGACTCGTCTGGGGTTCATCAATCATCACGAGGGCCATACCTTTCCGCCTCCAATGGCGGATAAAGCGATAGAATGGCTTGATACGTATTTGCATTCCAATTAGTGTATTTCCAACTCGCTCTGTTGAGCAGACCCGTGCTGTTTCGCCATCAGTATGTAGAGTGATGGTACTACAAACAGGGTAAAAATTGTGCCAATGGTCATTCCTCCGACAAGCACCAGCCCGATGGAGTTTCGGGCTTCGGCTCCCGGGCCGTCTACCAAAGTCAGGGGGAAGTGGCCGGCTATAGTGGCTACGGACGTCATAAGGACCGGGCGCAGGCGGGTCATGGACGCTTCGCGGATGGCGGCCATTTTATTGTAGCCTTCCTCTTGCAACTTGTTGGCAAACTCCACGATGAGTATGCCGTTTTTGGCGATGAGACCCACCAGAGTCACGAGGCCGACCTGCGCGTAGATGTTCATGGTAGTAGTCCAGTTATCGGTCCAGTATGGCTGGTCGGGATTCGGCATTTTTAGAAATGTGAAGAGAAGCGCGCCGAACATCGCGAGGGGCACGGATCCCATGAGAATAACAAACGGATCGCGAAAGGAATTGAACTGGACGGCAAGGACAAGAAAAATCAGTACTATGGCCAGCCCCAAAGCGGGAAGAAACTTGCCGCCTTCGGTACGGAGTTGGCGAGATTCTCCGGTATAGTTAATGATATAGTCTGGCGGCAGAATCTCTGCCGCAGCATCTTCCAGCACTTTAAGACCTTTGTCCAATTGTGCGGTCATTCCGGAAAGCTTGACAGCGTTCAGCTGCTGAAAGCGATTGAGCGACCTGGGCACTACGGTGTCATTAATGGTAGCTATTGTGCTGAGGGAAACAAGCTGGTTATCCGGGCCGGTAACATATAAATCCTTTAATTGATCCGGGTTCAGGCGCTCGGAGCGTTCAAGCTGAGGGATGACCTTGTAAGCGCGGCCGTCGATGTTGAACCGGTTTACGTAATTTCCCCCTATTGCAGCTCCCAGGTCGGCTCCGACCTGGGCGTTGTTCAGGCCAAGGATGGCGACTTTCTGCGGATCGACCACTATCTGGGACTGGGGTTGATCGTACTTCAAATCGATCTCTGGCGGAAAGTAAAAGATGCCGCTTTCCATGGCTTTATCCTGCAATTTTTTTGCATACTCCAGCATGCGTTCTGGTTCAGCGGTGGAGGCAATAATAAATTCCACAGGGAAATTGCTGCCGCCGGGCAGAGCAGATGGCTGGCTTACAAATATCTGAAGACCGGGTATGGCGGACATTTTTGTTTGAACTTCGGGAACGATCTCCCGTATGGAGCGAGAACGCTGATCCCAGGGCTTTACTGCCATCCCGCTGAATCCACCGATGCCCGAGGCGGCGGAGAATGGATCTGACGGCGACATTAAAATCTGGAACGTGGACTGCATTTCGCGAGTATCGAGAAACACCTTTTCAGCGGCACGCCCAAAGTGGCTCTTTTGGTCGGCAGACGCATTACCTGCATTGTTAATGATGCCGAACATGAATCCCTGGTCTTCCACGGGCGCGAGTTCCTTGGCGGAAAACATATACATTGGAATCGTTGCGAGGCTCAGGATGATCCAGACGGCATAGACCGCAGATCGACCGCGAATTGTTCGATCAAGAACTACGCCGTAGCCTCTGCGGAGCTTATCGAACAAATGATTTACGAACCCGGGAAAGCCCTGACCTTCTTTGTCTGCGCTACGGAGTAGCCGGGAGGCCATCATTGGCGAAAGGGTAAGTGCCACGATCCCAGAAATAGTGACAGCGCCGGCCAGAGTTAGAGCGAACTCTCTAAACAACGCACCGGTGAGACCTCCCTGCAGGCCAATCGGGGTGTAAACAGCGGCAAGAGTGATGGTCATTGCGATGACGGGACCGATGAGTTCGCGCGCACCGATTAACGCAGCTTCCATGCGTGATTTACCCTCGCGGATATGGCGTTCTACATTTTCCACCACGACAATGGCGTCGTCTACAACAAGACCCACTGACAAGACTATAGCAAGCAGCGTTAGCAGGTTGATGGTGAAGCCGAATACCTGCATGAGAAATATGCCGCCAATCAGAGAAACCGGTATTGCAAGTACCGGCACCAGCACGGAGCGGATGGACCCAAGAAAAAGGAAGATAACGATGATGACTATCAGCAGGGTTTCAATAAGGGTGTGAACGACTTCGCTGATGGCGTCGCTGATATACTCGGATGCATCGTAAGCGACGCTGGCTTTCAATCCAGCCGGCAGTTCTTTGTTTATCGCCGCCAGTTCTTCTGTCACACGCCCTACTACGTCAATGGTGTTGGAGTTGGGCAATGGGAAAATGCCGATAAATACGGCAGTCTGGCCGGAAAATCGAACTTCGGTATCGTAGTCTTCTGCGCCAAGCTCGACGTTGGCAATGTCCTGAAGGCGCACGATTGTATCGTCTTCCTCCCGGATAACCAGTTGCTTGAACTGCTCGGCGGTGTGTAGGTCAGTGTTTGCGGTGAGATTCACCTGCACATATTTTCCCTTAGTGCTTCCGACAGCGGCGAGGAAATTGTTAGTTGCAAGAGCGGCGCGGACTTCTGACGGGCTAACGCCTAATGCAGCCATCTTATCGGGTTTCAACCATACGCGCATGGCGAACGTGCGGGCGCCAAGAATCTCCGCGCGCTGCACGCCGGTCAAGGCGGCCAGGCGGGGCTGAACCACGCGAACCAAATAATCGGTTATTTCACTTTGAGAAAGTTCGTCCGATGCAAAACCCAGATACGCGGACGCAAATTCGGAATCGGCGGACTGCACGCTGATGGAGGGAACTTCAGACTCGGCGGGCAGCTCGTTACGTACCTGGTTGACTTTCGCGGTGATGTCCGACAACGCCTTTGTGGGCTCGTAATTAATTTTCAGGCGAGCGGTGACCACGGACAGGCCTTGAAGACTCTTTGACTCGACGTATTCGATGCCGTCGGCGGACGCGATGGCTCTCTCAATGGCTGTCGTGATGAATCCACGTACTACATCCGCACTGGCTCCCACGTATATGGTGGAGACCGTGACAGAGGAATTCTCGCTTTGCGGATACTGCCGAACGCTCAGGGATTTCCACGCCTGTAATCCCGCAAGGATGATTATCACATTGACCACAATGGCCAGCACCGGACGGCGAATGAATATGTCTGTAAACTTCATCATCGGGGACTGGCTTGAGGGCTAAAAGGATGACTCAATTGATCACGTGTTTTCAGGATCAGGCTGAAGGCTAAACTTGGGCGCGAGCTTGTTATCAATAAGTACCGAAGTCGCTGGTCGGAGTTTGAAAACCCCCGTCGATACAATTATTTGGCCGGATTTTAGACCTTCGGTTACCACGACAAAATCGCCATGCCTCGCGCCCAGCCGGACTATCTGCTGGCGCAAGACCAGAGACGTGGTTGTAGGGTCGGAAGCTTTTTCATCTTTCTCTATGACAAATACGGAATCGCCAAAGGCAGCGTGCTGGACGGCGGTTTCTGGAATAAACAACACTGTTTCGGATCGGGACGTGATGATATCGACCGCGGCGAACATGCCCGGTCGCAGTCTTTTATCGGCGTTATTCAGCGTCGCCTGCACGCGAACATTCCTGGTTGATGGATCGATGTCGGGATTAACTGCCGTAATTGTGCCCCTGAAGGTTTGATCTGGATAGGCGTCGGTTGTCACTTCAATCTGTAGGCCTTCCGCGACATCGCTCAACCCCTGTTGGGGAAGGGAAAAATCCACATACACGGTATCAAGGGCCTGCAGGGAAACCACTTCCCTTCCAGTTTGCAGAAACTGGCCTACGCTGAAAGATCGAATACCCAGTTTGCCGGCAAATGGTGCACGCACGGTTTTTTTGGCGATGAGGGCTTTAATGTTGTCGACCCGGGCCAGTGCCTGCCTAAGGTCTGCGGCGGCAGTGTCGAATTCGGCCTTAGCAATGCTGCGGCTTTCGATCAGTTGCTTGGCGCGTCCAAATGATACCTTAGTCAAATCCGCTGCGGCGACGGCTTCTCCAAGCTGCGCTTTTTCAATATCAACATCAAGCTGAGCAAGCTGAGCGCCAGTTGTAACTTCTGACCCGGCCTCGAAGTTAATCTCCCGAACGATTCCGGAGGCTTCAGTGCTTACCATAGTGCCGCGAACCGCTGCGACGGATCCGACAGAGGAAATGCGGGGTTGCCATTGGTCTTCGCGAATTGTAAAGCTGTTCACAATTTCCGGCGGCACAACCATTTGCTCGGCCGCTTCGCCCATCGCCTGAAACTGGGAATATTTCAGCCAGGCAAGGCCGGCAATTATAGGGACGACTATGAGAAGTCCCAGAATACCCCAAAGAAGATTTTTCAGCATGTGTTTTGTGTTTCCTTATTGCGCGGGCGTTCTGTTATTTCCTAATGTATTTGGCAATATCAGCTTTGGTTGCGCTACCTGATTTTATAACGATTAAGGCAGCGGATTCCGGACAAGAGCAGTTAAAGATTTTATGGGTGCTTCGGACGGCTCGGCGAGCCATCCCTACCTATAAAGGTCTCCTACTGCTGCCAAGACGTCGGGGAAATGGGAATCTTGCCATTTGGCGTGGAGGGGATGTTTTGAGAGCTTTGCTTTTGAAAGGGCAGGGCTTGGGATGCCGCATAGGAAGCGGGCCACCTGGCGAGGGTGTGCCAGGGCGTTGGGATGATCGTCCTGAAGCTGGCGCAGAGCTTCGTGGTCGGAGCCGGTTATCACTGGCGGCGGTGTATTTTCCGCGGGTACTGTGACGGGGCGGCCGGTCATGCATTGTGCACAGTTGCCGCATGGCTCCGCGCGGTGTTCACCGAAATATGCGGCGAGGGCGTTGGAGTGGCAGCCTTCATGTTTAACAAATTCCATAAGTCTGCCGATGCGCTGGATTTCGGCCTCTTCGCGATGTATGAATCGCCGCACCAGTTCATCCGCCAGCTCCTGTGCTGGTGGACTATTTTCCTGGCGCGTAAATCGGCTACGCACTTCGGACGCCTCGAGCACGATGTCGCCTTGGTCATTGAGAAAATCCAGGGCGGTAATGATTCGCTGGCGCGGTTGACCCATGGATTGGGCTGCCGCTTCAGGGTTGATATGGGTCCACTTTGCAGCAGCCCGCCCCTGTGCGAATATGGCGCGGATGAACTCGCCGCGCTCGCCGGGAAATTTGGCGATGATTTCCTGTGCGGGACGCTTCAATGTGTACTTGTATCCGGCGTAAAACGGCGCGCCCTCGCGGATGGCGCCCAGCAGTTCCAGATATGTAAGGGCGGTTTTGAGCACAAGCTGGCGGATATCGTGTTGATCGGAAAGATGGTACATGCTCAGATCAAAAGTGTCGCCGCGCGATAAGAGATCGGTCACCAGTTCGCGCAGGCTGCTCTCCAGCGGGGTGTCTCCGTATACGAAATTTTCCAGGGTTGGGACGTCGGAGGCGCAGGCGAACATTTCGACGATGGACTCGGCGCCGTCACGGCCGGCGCGGCCGATTTCCTGACTGTAATTCTCAATGCTCTTGGCAAGATTGTAGTGATAAACATATCGGACGTTCGCTTTGTCGATGCCCATCCCGAAGGCGATGGTGGCAACGACGATGCCGGAGTCCGAAGCCATCCAGCGCTCCTGCACGGCATTGCGTTCCTCGGTCTTCATGCCAGCGTGATAGGCGTCGGCGGCGAAGCCTTGGGCGCGCAGCATTGCAGCCACTATATTTGCGGTTTTTTGGAGGGTTACATATACGATGGTAGGGCCGGCAGGGCGAGCTCGCAGGCGCTTTACCAGCAAGGAATCACGGTCAGCGGAGCGGGTTCCGGTGATGGCCAGCTTCAGGTTAGCCCTGTAAAAGCCGGTGACGATTGATGCCTCTTTCGAGATATCGAACCTTTTGCAGATATCTTCAACGACTTCGGGCGTGGCGGTCGCCGTGAGGGTCAGGATGCGCTCCGCCTTCAGGCCGCGGGCTGTATCCGTGAGCTTTAAATAATCCGGGCGAAAGTTGTGGCCCCATTCCGAAATACAATGGGCTTCGTCTATGGCGAAAAGGGAAATCTTCTGCTGCCCGATCATCTCCAGGAAACGCTCATTCTTGAAGCGTTCTGGCGCAACATAAAGAATCTTTAAGGTTCCCGCACGGATTTTATCCTGAATCTCGCACACCTCTTCGAATGTCAAAGAAGAATCGAGCCGGGCCGCCTCAATGCCGCGCTTGCGAAGGAAATCAATCTGGTCTTTCATGAGCGCAATGAGCGGAGAGACCACGAGGGTCAGGCCGTCGTAGGTGAGGGCCGGCAGCTGAAAGCAGAGGGATTTTCCGGCACCGGTGGGAAAAACGGCGAGGGCACGGCCGTGGGTTTCAAGAGCAAGGAGCAAGCGTTCCTGGCCGGGGCGGAATTCTGTAAAGCCAAAGTGGCGGGTGAGGAGCTGAGTCCAGTCGGTGTTCTTCGTGTCGGTGGTTTCCATGGCAGATTACAGGCAGGTATGGGCTAGCGAAGCGCAACGACAATCTACGTCGACTCCGTAGAAGAAAATGCACAACGGAAATCTCCAGGGAGTGTAGGACACAAAGACCCGTAAAAAGAAGGAAAATATGACGATTTTGACGCTTTAGTTTTTATGGCGGATTCCTTTATGGGAGGCGGCTGAGCGGGGGTTTCTAATGGCGCGGGGTTTTTGGGCGCTTGGCCCCGTGGGTGCTGGCTAAGCGGCGTATTTGCGCGTTTTTGACTGTTTTTTTATAATTAGCATTTGGTCAACGAAATCGCGATAGCCGGCTGTAATCATTTTTGGTCGTCTCCTTATAGTTATTTTCCATTCGAATGGACTTTTAGCCCGGTATAATGACGCTGGATATTCCCGCATGGGACCTTAACTGATGCAGTGCAGATTTTAACGAAGTTGTCCTTTTTGGAATTAGCGATTTAATTGTGGCTAATGGCGTCGCATTCCGACCAATCAAAACCCATGAATTCAACAGCGCCGAGAAGACCGTTTAAAAAACATCTGGAGATCGGCGTCCGATTTCTGGTCGGTATCACGCTTCTGATGTTTTTGTTTTCCCGTCACGCAGACCTGCGACAGGTATGGCAGCTCATTGCGCAATCAGACGGGTCGATCCTGTTTTTCGCGGTCTTCCTGGCGATCAGCGGTGAAGTTATTACGGCCTGGAAATGGCGGAGACTGGTCAGTCATATTGGCGGAAATCTCCCGTTACTCCATGCCGTACGCGCGGCGTTTATAGGAATGTTTTATAACAACTTTTTTCCTGGAGCTGTTGGTGGAGACATTGTCCGGGTTTTGCTGATTGCGCGGGAGGCGGGCGGAAAAGCCAGGGCCACCGCCAGCGCTTTCATGCAGAGGAACACTGGGTTGGCCGGGCTGTTTATTATTGGTGTTGTCTCAGCTTTTTTATGGCCGCGGCAGTTGGAATGGCCCGGGGATTATAAATTTTCAGCGAGGAACATGTGGCTGACGGATTGTCGGCTTTGGCTGCTTGGGGCGTTGGCGGGCTATGGGGCAGTAAATCTTATTATTTTTAGCCAGGTTGTTTACGGCCGGGCCTGGAAATTAATAAAGTTTGAAGAGACTCATCCGAACCGGTCCCGCCTGCACGGGGCTTTCCGGATGGCCCTGCAGAAGGTTCAGCGCTTTCATACGGAACTGCATGGTTATCGGTTCTGGCTTCCGCTGCCTCTCGTAATCTCTGCGGTCACTCAGCTTATTGATGTTTATCTTGTCTACAATCTGGGTATGGCGCTGGGACTCGCAATTCCATTTTCTATACTGCTTGTGACGGTGCCGATGGTGAGCCTGGCGAACCTGGCGCCGGTGACAATTAATGGGATTGGACTGCGGGAGACAATGTATGTGGCGCTCCTCTATTCGGCTGGGGTATCAGCCAGCGAGGCTGTCGCGTTGTCGCTTCTTCACTTCTCGGTCATTACGGTGCTGGCGGTTGCTGGAGGATTTTTGCACGCTTTCGGGGGGCGTATGGGGTTGGTAACACGAGGATTGGAATAGATTAGCGTGTTTGGCGGGCGGCTTACACAGGCTGGACGCCTATGCTACTTCTACGTTACTTCCTCAGGCGGGCGGGGCCGCTAACGCAGGGGTTTCCCCTGAGGTAAAACCGCCACGGTTTATCTATGTAGTCTTTGGCATAATCGATATTGATGCGGGGCGATGTGCCGACTTCTTCTCCGTCTGCCAGACCTCCCGGCAACAGAAAAACCCTGTCATGCAACAGGTCTACCCCATAATGGGCCTTGTTAAGCGCGAGGGCTCGACACAGCTTACCGGGGCCGCGGCATAGGGTATTTGCGGGCGCGTCTTGCGCGTTCAGGCGCAAACGCATGGTGTCTATGCCTGTTACGGGTTCGAGGGCGCGAATCAAGCAGGCCTGTGGTTGATCTATCGGGCCGCACACGGCGTTGATGCACCAATACATACCGTAGATCAAATAGATGTAAGCGTGGCCTTTGGGGCCGTACATTGCTTCATTGCGGGGGGTACGCCGCCCACCGCTGGTGTGGGCACCCAGATCAGCGGGGCCACAGTAGGCTTCCACCTCGACGATGCGCCCACCAGTGATAATGCCATCGTGCTGAGAAAACATGAACTGACCTATCAAGTCTGCGCCAACTTCCAGTGTCGGCCTGTGAAAGAAACCCCGTGGAAGGCGATCGTCGAAATTTTCGGGAGGTAACGGTGGTGCCCATACCCGGCGTCCAATTCTTGCACTCGTCGTCACTTGCCTGCTTGTTCCTTTATCTGTTCGAGAAGCTGTGAGTTCAGATAGATTAGCATAACGGGTGCCATCTGTTCACTAGCGGGCGCGGTAATGGGGACAGGAAACAGGGTGGATGGCCAGGTATATCCGGGGGGGGTGATCCAGGCGGCCGGTCTGGAGACATCTGACAGGGGTGCGCGATCGGGAAACTGAAAGGGCATAAAGTGATATCGGCTGAGACCGCGGAGCGTATGTTGATATGAAGGACGATCCATCTTGAGATAAAACGGTGCCAAGTATTCGGCCCCGGTAATATTATGAAAAAACACTTCGCTGTTTTCGGTTGGTGGATCATTAAGGAATTGAAGAGACTGTTTAACACCGTACTGCCAGTTAATGGCTGACTGGCGGCTGTAGCTCCCGAAGTAGCTGATGAAAAATGGCAGCGCCCCAAGCAGTACAACCAGGGCGATTACCTGGTGAAACGCTTTCTGCTTTATGGGTGGGAAGTGGGTAGCCACGCCGGTAATTCCGACCGCCGCCAATATTTGCCATGCCGGCAGCGCCATCTGACTTCGCAGCGCATGGGGCACGCCGATGCGGGTGAGGCTGGCCGCTACGGGGGCGAGCAACATCCACAGCAGGATGAACATGCCCCAACGGGATTTGTGCCGCAAGGTGATAATTGCACCGATTGCGGCAAAGAGGAGTTCGGCCATGTTAAGCATTCCGACACCGCTGGAATGACGGAGTTCCTGATCGCCGCGCAGGAGCAGGAACATGGGGGTAAAATGAGAAATATAGTTTTGAAAAACAGCCAAGGCTGCCTGTCCCATGGATGAGCCGGGCTGAAATACGCTCAGGTGGTTAAACCTCGCCTGCGCCGCTTCGCGCTCCGTTGCGAAGAGCCAGATTACCGGCGAGGCAAACAGCAGAAAGACAAGCATTGCAGCGCACACGGCTGGCCATCTCCGAACCCAGACGCGCCACCAAATTGCGAAGGCTGCGAGACCCAACAGCGGAGCGAAGAGCCGGGCCGGATCGTAAGCGTACATACCGATAGCCACGCACGCGGCAGCAAATAGTAAGCCGAAAGTTCTACCCCACTTTGCTACGGCTGGTCCAACTTGTGGGTTGTTGTCGAATTGTTGTTCGCGATTCTCAGGTTGTGATTTTAGAAATCCCGCCACGCCCCACGCAGCCATCACAAAGAGCAGCGGCAGAAACGCCCCCTGCTGCGCCCAGCGGCTCAGTGGCACGTGCCACGGACTAATGGCGAGCATCCCGGCCGCCCACGCAGCGGTTTGCCAACCCCATACCCGTTTGCATAGCAGCCAGGTAAAAAGCACCGTGGTTACCCCGGCGAGAGCTGCAGGCAACCGCGCCGTCCATTCGTTCAGGCCACCGACAGCTAAAAAAGGGATGGTCGCGTACTGATAAATCGCTGACGTCGTTACGTCAAAAACTTCTACAAAAACGGGCCACGGCCTTCCGGCCGCGTCCACGCCGTGATTAAGCAGGAACCAGCCATTTAGAGCTTTTTCCGCTTCATCGCGAAACATGGCGGGGGGCAGATTGCCTAACCTCCAACACCGCACTGCCGCCGCGCCAATAAGAATAATCAACAGAAGCCACCATGGCCCCGGCTTCACCGTTTTTACAGGTGTCAGGTTATGGCCAGTTATGGGTGCTTGATAATTTGTCGCTTGTAATTCTTCGTCGGTCACTTCGGCAGCCTTGATAGCAGCGCCTTATAGAACTCTGCCATCTCTGGCCGACGATTTAAACACACCAGCCAATGCTCTCGTGCGGTTTTGTAGTTCCCTGAAAAGAAGGCGGCGGCGCCCATGCGTTCATGAATCTCATAAGCTTCGAGAGTGCGCAGCGTTCGTCTGGACGCCTCGACACAGGCACCGAAGTCGCCCTGGAACAACATTATCTGCGCCAAGCGACTTGCTGCGTTGGCGTACCAACGATCTGCATCCTGAGACTTCTGGAAAAGCCGGCGAGCGTCGTCCATAGCTGGACTGTTGGCCAGAGCCGACATCTGCTCCAGCCCGCCCCGCCAAGTCTCTTCGGGTGCGCCGGCGGCGATAGCCTGAAGCGTCTGCCGATAAATCTGATCGCATACATTCCAGACCGAAGCCATCTGCGAGCCCACATTTACCGTTACTGACTCCGCGGCATTACGTCCAGATTTCAGGTAAAACTCGGCCACCACCCGGTGTCCATGGTGCCATACGCAAGCAGCCAGGGTAAGTAATATACCCATGCCGCCGGCGCGAAGACTACGTCTGTATTTTTGGTCTTCCGCGATAGTAAATTTAACGACAGCGGAAGCGGCTGCCGCCCGCGTGGCCTGCAAACGCAGCAGAATCCCGGGCACAGATAAAAAGAAAACCGCCATGGTAAAGTGAGCCGGCAACCGCATCGGGAAAGACATTAAGCCATCCAGGGCAAAAACCGTCATTCCCGCACCCGCACCTATTAAAGCGATAGCGCTGTCGTCGTCTTGAATGCGTCGTAACATCCGGCTGATGGTTACGGTAAATGTAGATAAGATGGCGACCCAGCAGGCCAGAGACACTACTCCCCCTTCGGCCCAGAGCTGAAGGTAATCATTATGTGCGTCGTTGGTGAAGGCCCCGGAGTATGGCTGTAACACGGGGTCGCTTATCACTGACGGTACGACCTGTTTGGTGTAACTATAAGTAAAATTCCCCGAGCCTGTTCCGACCATCGGATTTTGCTGTATGATTTGCATGGTGGTTTTCCAGATGACCACTCGGGTGGGCCAACCGGCTTCCCACCGCTCGCTGCCAAAAGCCTGTTTCAACAACGACGGTTTGTGAGGGTTTGCCGAGTTAGGTATGAAATAGAAAGCGATTACGATGAATCCGACGGCGACAACACCAACCAGTCTCCCCCACCGAAACAAACCAGTCGTTGTGCACCGCCAGGCTACAACCGCCCAGATCAATAAACTTAAAATTGTCGCTCCTGCGGAGCCAACGGACCAGGTCACGGTCATTGCCGCAAACATGATAGCAATTACCGGTAGTAGTAGAAGCGGCTTTAGTTGTCGGTTTTCGCTACCATTTCCGCGGAGGTAATTCATCAATACCCATGGCAAAAACATGCCGACCATTCCGGCGATGTGGCCGCTATTACCCAGCCCGGCGGCCAGATATCCGCGCCAGTCCGGGAGACGGGCCACGAGGGATCCGGCACCTCCGGTGAAGTCGTCCATCAGCACCCAGGCGGCGGTGAAGGCCGCACCTGCGGCTCCAGCGTTAAATAACCCTCGTAGGGCAACCACAGACCTGGGGCCGCGATAAAACAACCAGCCCAGCACCGCGAATGTCGCAAAGTATACGGTGCCGTCGACGCCGAGGGGTTTTGATTCTGCCCACAATACGCTTACCGCCTGCCACACGGCCAAACCTACGAGCAGCCACGGAGCAGGATACCATCGCAGCTTCATACGAAAAGACTGTGGCCGGGCCAGCAATCCGATGGCCGTGAGCACAGCCAGCACCATGGCGAACGCCAGTTTCGGGGTATTGAATGAATCTTCGAGAACGCGAGTGCGGTACAGCGGCATCAAAAGTAACGTGATGGCCAGCAGAACGGAAGGCACATCAGCACGAAGCGCCTGCCATGGGGATTGAACTGGCTCTACCAGGCCTGCGGTACCAGATCGCTTCATGTTTAACCCATCTTCAGCCATCTCTATCATAAAGGAAAACCAGGCTCATTTAGCGAAACTGGTGCAAGCGTAATCCTTAATTATTGGCTTTAGTGAGGCTTAGTCTGCACTTAAAAGCGAAAAGCGGTTTACTAACCTAACATTTACTTAGCTGCTTTAGTGACTCGTGCAAATTACCATTTTTTTTATTTTTACTATTGCCAGTACGATTGCCAAGGTAACGTGTTTGTGCTTCACCTTACCAGGTAATTTTTTCAGGGAATCAACCTCTATGCGCAATCCCCGTTTTCCGTTTGTTTTTTACGCTGCAGGGCTCGCTTTGCTTGCCCTGTTGTGGGGGTTGTCCCAAGCCTTTTACATCCCCATTCGTGAGTTGACCACTGATCCGGCGCAGATCCATAAAAGTCCTTTTTACCATGGATTTTTATCCAACCTCACGGTAATCACCTGGGCGCTCGGCGCATATGTAGCCTTGTTTGCCGCGTGGTTTGCGGGGCAATGGGATAAAAACGGGGAGTGGGCGCGGTTTTTTCTAAAGGCTGGTGTTTTTACGCTCATCCTTATGCTAGACGATCTTTTTATGTTTCATGAGGCTGTGTTTCCCAAATACGCCATGTTGTCTTCAGTGACGGGGATAGAGCCAAATGAAAAGTTTGTCATTGGCGGTTACGGGTTGTTCGCGATGTGGTTTGTATATAGCAGCAGGTCCACACTGCGGAAAACAGCTTGGCCACAGCTGTTGGTAGCGTGCGGAATACTTGCATTTGGAGTGCTTGCGGACCGGGGTATCGCTAAAAAAGTGTTTACCGATAGCGCCACGAGGGCTTTTGTAGAGGATGCCGCGAAATTCCTTGGGGTGCTGGGGTGGAGTTTGTATTTTGTGGGAACCGCAAAAGCCGTGGCGGGTAACCTGATGCAGAATGGTAGCACAGACATGAGCACTAATGTTGCTCGAGAAGCCGATCGATAAGCTCGGCTCCCCAAGCAGTTTATTAGATTTAAAGCTAACTACAGCTTCTCCGTGCCATCTTCCGGATCACAGATGCGTTGGGTCCTGGCAGTTAATCCCATGGCTCTGAATTCGTCGTAGACCTTGCTCAGCATTTTGACCTTAGCGCGGTAGGGCAGAAACGAGCTTTTGAATCCGAAAATGATCAGATCGATCAGTTCGTCCATCTCGAAACCGAGGTGGGTGTGGGCGCGTAGCAGCTCTTTTGACACGGTCGTGTCGCTCATCAGGCGGTTGTCTGTGTTGAGGGTGGTCCTCAGTCCGTAATCATAATAGAAACGGAGCGGATGTTCGCCGAAGGACTTTGTGGCGCGGGTTTGTACGTTCGAGGTCAGACAAATTTCCAGAGGGATGCGGTGGTCGTTCACATAGTTCAGCAAATCGCCGTCTTCTTTTAGACGCGTGCCATGGCCGATGCGGTGGGCTCCGCAGTAATGCAGAGCCTGATGAATGGACTCAGGGCCGTAGCTTTCTCCAGCGTGAAGGGTGCAGTTGATGTTGTTTCGCAGAATCAGAAAAAACGCCTCACGGTGATTTTTCGCAGGATGATCGGTTTCTGCGCCGGCCAGGTCAAAGGCGACGACTCCCCTGTTTTTATAGGCAACGGCAAGTTCTGCCAGTTGATAACTGACCTCCGGGTTGATGTTGCGCATTCCGCAGATGATTACGCCAGTCACAACGCCGAACTCGCGTTCGCCCCGGCTTAGACCGTCGTTTACCGCGTCCACGATTCGGCTCAAGCGCAGGCCCTTTCGCGTGTGCAATATGGGAGAATAACGAACTTCAAGGTATCGGATGTTTTCGTCGGCAGCGTCTGCCACAAGTTCGTAAGCAATGCGCTCCAGGCTTTTTTCATCCTGCATAACCGAGAGGGTAATTTCGAAAGCTTTAAGGTATTGTTCGAGGCTGCGGCAGTCTTCTCCGACTACCAGCAGTTTGCGCAGGGCGTCCGGATCCGAGGCGGGCAGGCGAACCTTCTGCTGTTCCGCCAGCTCAAGAATGGTCTCGATTCGAAGTGAGCCGTCAAGGTGGCAATGGAGTTCGACTTTTGGTAACTGGCGCAGGAATTCTTCGGTGATTGTTGGAGCGTCGGTGTTATCGTCGGCGCTTTCGTCAAAATCGACATCGGTTTCTAGCGCATCCGCTCCGTCCGCATCCGGAACGTCTAGCTCCTGCAGAAGGATATCATCTGAGTCGCCGTTTTCTTTGTCATCCGCTTCCGAAGCGGCATCGTCACCGTTAGTGCTGGCCGAGAATTCATCTTGAAACGCGTCGTCTTCGGGGAAATCTTCCACTGGAGGCAGTTCAAAATCGTTGCTATTTACCTTGTCGCCCCTAGCCGGCATACGGCCACTTCCAGCGTCGGACTTGTTTTTCCACTTGGCCATGACTTCAGTGTCTCCATTAAAGAAATGAGGTATTGTCAGAAAACTGAGCAATCCGCAATGTTTGAATGTTTGCACGGCAAAGATCAGGCCTGTATGAAAATTGGGTCAGACAAGCTCCCTGGTAGTCTCTTCAACGGTAGAAACATTCTCGAGAATCGATTCGTTCCGGATAGTATGTCTAAGTTTGGACAGACCTTTAACCATCACTGAGTACTCGTCATCGTCTATGTCCGTGCCTAGTTCGGCATTAAACTTATAGTATTGCGGCATTATCGTCTGAATCAACTCAGAGCCTTTTGTGGTGAGCACCGCCAGCCGCACGCGCCGATCAGTCGGGCTCTGGCTTCTTTCGACAAAGCCTTTTCGGGCAAGTACGTCGACAAGGCCAGTAACGTTTGCCCGGCTGACGGCCAGTAGGTCGCTGATACGACTCAGGTGCATTCCCTGACCATCTGTACGTGCAAGTATTACCATCAGGTTAAACGCCGACGGGAAGAGATCCCATTTCGACAGGAAGTTTGCCATGCGGGTTTCTACCGCAGAATACGTAAGCACAACGTTTAGAACGGTGTTGTACACTTTCCAGTCGATAATCTGGCTGTCGCGTTCGTAGTCGGGTACAAACCCGAAATAATACTCTTCTTTTATATCTGCCATGGTGGTAGCGCTTATGAGTGGGTTAATTTCGTAAGACAATTAAAAAATAAGGGTTTTTTGAAGTGAAGAAGTAATGGGGGTTCGTGGGCGGAGGGTGTGTGTGACGGACAATGGATTACACAGGCGTGACGCCTATGCTACTTCAAGTTTTACAGGCGTAACGCGATATGTTGCGATCGGGATTACACAGGCGGGACGCCTATGCTACTTCAGATTTGCAAAGTTTCTTAGGATTCTCAAGCCGACGGTCTGGCTTTTTTCGGGGTGGAATTGTACGCCACTGACGGATCCGCGTTCTACGGCGGAGACGAAATCCATTCCGTATGAGGTTGTGGCTGCGGTCACCGCGGGTTCTGTGGGCGCGACATAGTAACTATGTACAAAATAGACATACGGATTTTCGCCAAGGCCGGCCAGGAGCTGGCTCTGGGGAGACACTTTTAGCGTGTTCCAACCCATGTGAGGCACTTTTAGTCCGAGATCCCGAGGGAACCGCGTTACGACACCGGAAAAGATCCCGAGGCCGGATATATCCGAGTCTTCCTCGCTTTTGTCAAAAAAAAGCTGCATTCCCAGACAGATTCCCAGCATGGGTCGGCCAGTGTTCGCGTAATCGCGGAGGGCCGGCACCATACGTTGGGCATTAAGGTGTTCCATGGCGTCGCCAAAGGCCCCCACTCCGGGCAGCACTAATTTTTCCGCCGTCGCCACTTCTTCGGGGGTGGTTATAAGTTTTGTTTCGGTCCCGGTGCTAGCCAAAGCTTTCATCACGCTCTGGAGGTTTCCCATGCCATAATCGACTATGCTGATCATGGGCCATTTTACCGAAAGAATTCCGCGTTTATTTTACGCTCCTGAATAATCAATACCGTTCGGCAATTGTCGCAGTTAGAGGCTCGAGAGACACATGCTCGGGTCGCTTCTCATTTCAGTTTGAACAGGATCAGTTCTACAGTGGCGAAGATATCGGCTCGCGTTGACGGGCTTTCGGAATCAGTAACTCTGGCCATAGACGCCAAGGCGAAGGCCATGATGGCCGACGGCATAGACGTGGTTAATTTTGCCGCGGGCGAGCCGGACTTTGATACACCGACCCAGGTTAAGGAAGCCTGTAAGACGGCACTGGATGAGGGCAAGACTAAATATGTGGCCAGCGGCGGATTGCCGCAACTGAAAGATGCCATCATTGAAAAACTGCAGCAAGATAATGGCCTTACTTACAAGCCAGGCCAAATCTTGGTGTCGGTCGGCGCAAAGCATTCTCTGTTTAATGTGATTATGACCATTGTGGATCGCGGTGATGAAGTCATTATTCCAGCGCCGTACTGGGTCAGCTATTATGATATGGTTCGGGCCGCAGAAGGTACTCCGGTAATAGTGGAGGCCACAGCGGAGGCCGGATTCAAAATGACGCCAGATCAGCTGGAAGCGGCAATTACTCCACGGACGGTCGCTGTGTTTATTAACAGCCCAAGCAATCCGACCGGAGCGGTTTACAGTGAGGCTGAGCTGCGCGAGCTGGCCGAGGTGATCGTTCGCAAAGACATTATCTGCATCAGCGATGAAATCTATGAAAAGCTTGTGTATGGCGGAACGAAAGCTTTCAGCATTGGGTCGGCCAATGATGAGATTGCTGCGCGCACTTTGACTGTGAACGGTTTTAGCAAAGCTTTTAGTATGACGGGCTGGCGGTTGGGCTATACGGCGGGGCCGGCGGATATTATTTCGGCCATGAGCAAGCTTCAGAGCCACAGCACCAGCAATGCCACGACGTTCGCACAGTGGGGCGCAATCGAGGCGCTGAAGAACACCAGCGAGGATGTGGAGCGGATGCGCCTGGCGTTCGACGAGCGCCGAGGGTATCTCGTGGGCGCTCTTAATGCTCTGCCTAATGTTAAATGCAATATGCCGGATGGAGCATTTTACGCGTTTCCAGACTTCAGTGCGTGGCACGGTAAATCGTTTAACGGCGAACCTATTAAGGACAGCATGAGCCTGGCTAAGTATATCCTGACAGAAGGGCGCGTCAGCATCGTTCCCGGCGTAGCATTTGGCGCGGAGAAACATCAGCGTTTCAGCTATGCCACGTCCATGGAAAAGCTGAAAAAGGGTGTTGAACGCATAGCAGAGGCATTGACTAAACTTAATTAAATCAGCGATTATAGCTACGAAATCTAATCAGGGACCAAGCGGATTTCGGTACGCGCTTTTTCCTAGTTCTCGGATTTTATTGAGCATTATGTCACAGGCTGTCTTATAAAAGTCTTTTTGCCGCATTGATAACACGTCTCTGTGGTCAAAGCGAAATGGTTTTCCTATGCGTACAGTGATCTTGCGTGGGCAGATGCGTTTTGCGCCTGGTGGCATAGCCTCTCCGCTACCTGCGATATAGACAGGCACGATTGGAACATCTGTCTGGGCGGCAAACAGCGCTGCACCAGGCTTTAGATCAAGTAACTCTCCTGTTGTAGTTCGCTGGCCCTCAGGGAAAACTAACAGGACATGACCCTGCATTAATATTTCCCGGCATTGCCTTAACGCTTTTCGGTCAACGCCGGAGCGTTTAAGAGGGTTAGCGTTCAAGCGGCGAAGGAATTTGCCTAGTAACCCGCGGAATAATTCTTCCTTGGCAAGGAAATGCACCTGGCGGTTTAATCCACACGCCACGGTAGTGGGGTCTAGATTGCTTGCGTGGTTGGCGACCAGCAGCACTCCCCCTTTGGCCGGGAGGTTTTCTATTCCGACAACTTCCAACCTGAAGTACAACTTGCTCAAGATCAAAAGCAGGACTCGCATCAGATGGTAAAACGGGTTGTAACCCGGAATTGATGGCGCTGTATTCGGATCCATTGCCGGCTGATTTTGTATCAAAAATTCAGGCCGGGGCTGGCCTTAGACATTCGCTGTTTCTCTTTGGACAAGGGTTTTCAAGGTGGCAATGACCTCATCGAGGGGAATACCCGTTGTATCGAACGCCGTTGCGTCCAACGCGAGCTTTAATGCGCCCTGAGAGCGGCTTCGATCCTGTTTATCGCGGTCGAGAATATCCAGTCGCAATTGAGCACGATCCACCGGTTTCCCCTGCTGTTCATACTGCAAAAACCTTCGCTGAACGCGCTCGTCCAGAGACGCCACGAGGTATATTTTCCATACGGCCTCCGGCACGACCACGGTTCCAATATCTCGCCCCTCCAGGACCGCGCGTCCTTTTAAACCGAGTTCTCGCTGAAGCTTTGACAGCTCGGCCCGCACGCCGGGCACGTTGGCGACGAGCGCGGTTTTGCGTGAGACTTCCGGACTGCGGATGGCGTCGGTCACATCCTGTCCCTCAAGATATACCCGCTGGCCGAACGAGGTGGCGTCTGCGGCATCTCCACTGCTGGTATTCTCTCCAAAACGGATATCCATGCGATGAGCGAGAGTGGTAAGGGCGCCGGCGTCGGCCAGGTCGATTTCTCGCTGAATTGCTTCATAGGCTACACATCGGTACATTGCACCGGTATCGATATGAGTGTAGCCCAGTTCGGCTGCCAGATGGCTGGCCAGGGCGCTTTTACCACTGCCGACCGGGCCGTCGATGGCGACAATACTCGCATAAACCTGGCTGTCTGTCTGATCGCGATGGCCTAGTTCCTGGCTAACGCGATCGGCAATTTCCGCTGGAGTAAGTTCTGTGGTGTCCAAGTGAATGTGAGACGCGTCGGCATAGAATCCTCTTCGGTCGCTGAGGAGCCGTTCCATGCGTTTCAGGGGATTTTGTCCATGAAGCATAGGCCGGCTTTCGTCGTCGCCGATGCGCTTTAAGAGTTCATCCGGGGGCGCATCCAGCCAGACTACAATGCCCATGCTTTGAAGGAGGCGCCGATTACCGGGTTTTATGACTACGCCGCCGCCTGTCGCGATTACCGCGTGGGTGGACCCGGCTACGTCCTGCAGCGTTTCGGTTTCGAGATCACGAAACGCTTCTTCGCCCTGCTCTGAAAAAATTTCTACGATTCGTTTGCTCAGACGGCTTTCTATAAGGGCGTCCATATCGATAAATTCCCGTCCAGTACGCTCAGCGACCAGACGGCCGACGGTTGTCTTGCCGCTGCCCATCATTCCTATAAGGATGACATTGGTAGGCATCAGTAATCCTTCATGTATTGAACATACGAGTTGTAATTTCGAAGAAGTTCCGTCATGCTATCGCCACCGAACTTTTCCATGAACGCCTGGGCCAGGATAAAGCAGAAGATGGCCTCGCCAACTACGCCCGCCGCAGGAACCGCACAGACATCGCTGCGTTCACGCACAGCGTCAAAGGTGTCTTTAGAATGGAGGTCTACACTTTGAAGGGGCTTCATCAGGGTCGCAATTGGCTTCATTGCTGCCCTCATAATGATAGGTTCGCCGTTGGACATGCCGCCTTCTATGCCGCCGGCTTTGTTTGAGAGGTGATAGAATCCACCGGATGGACCACGGCCAGGAGCAGGTTCTCCTGGCATACTTACCCGCTTCTCCAAAGGCTTTGAGCCTGGATTGTGACCTGGTGATCCGGGTTCATCGTCGCTTTGGCTGATTGCATCGGCGTGAGCCTGACGGGCGGCCTCGCTTGCCAGGTTCCAGTCGAATCCAATAGGATCGTGGACGCGGCTCCCCGGGGTGTCGGCTACGTCAAATCCCATTCCGACGCCAACGCCTTTAATAGCCTGACAGCTTAGCAGTCCCTGGGCAAGGCGTCCGTCCAGTTTTTCATCCCAGTTCATTGTGCTGCCAAGACCCATGGGTACGCCGAGAGCCACTACTTCGTAAATTCCGCCGACGGTATCGCCTTCTTTTTTGGCTTTGTCAATTAAGGCTTTCATTTCCGCTTCGACTTCCGGGCGAGCTACCCGCAACTCGCTTTGCTCGACAGTGTCAATGATCTCCTGGTGCGTCATGCCGGTAGGGTTGACTTTAACCCCACCTAGATTAACAACATGACTATAGACTGTAACGCCAAGTTCGGCCAGCAACCGGCGACAGACTGCACCAACTGCCACCCTGGCGGCGGTTTCGCGCGCGCTGGAGCGTTCAAGGATATTGCGGGCATCAGAGTGGTTAAATTTTACAGCGCCTATAAGGTCGGCGTGGCCGGGCCGCGGGCGGGTGACCAGCTTTTGGGGGGGCATCTCGCCTGGCTCCGGGGCCATTAATGGTTCCCAGTTTTTATAATCGCGGTTCTCAACCACCAGGCTAACCGGCGACCCTAGTGATACGCCTTTTCGGACGCCACCCTTAACCAAGGCGGTATCTTTCTCTATGTTCATGCGGGGTCCGCGACCATACCCCTTTTGGCGGCGATAGAGATCGTTATTGATGTCATCTGGAGCTATATGGAGCCCGGCGGGAATGCCGCGAATAATTGCCGTCAATTGCGGACCATGTGATTCACCTGCGGTAATGTAATTCAGTCGCAAACGGCGCCTCCATTAAAAGTCATTCCAGTTGTTGCCATAACTTGTGTTACAAGTGCAAACTGGTTGAGAAATCTTATGGTTTTCATTCAACGTATTTGACGGGAAATTCTTTTGTGACTAAGCAATCACCACAATACGACCTATTGAGGGATTTATCCGCTACACTTCGCTAACCTGAAATTTATGGCGTTTTCAGCAATCACATAGTTTAGTTTTTGCGAACTGCCAACTACTTCTGCCTTCTTTAAAGTGAAAGAAAAGTGAGATCCGATTAACAATAGGGTAAACGGATAAATTATATCACCCACGACTAATGCATAAGCCCTGTATCTGACACAAATTTGCGTTTTTCCATAACGATTCGGCTGCCGTAAAAAGGCAAACACAGAGATTTGATGTGAGATTGGATTTATCCGCGAGGTGCGCACAATCACGGCGTTCATGTGACAAGTTAGGCCTTGAAAGAACTGCATGCACAACACGGTTTGTTAATGTCGTGAACTATAGGTATTTCCCTATCAGGCGCATGAATTTTTTGTCTTTGTTTCAACATGGCTATATTAACTCAGGGATGATTGCACATATTTGGCGGATAAGCCGCCACTGCTTCGGCATAGTACTTGCACGAGAGCCTTGTGCATAAAACGGGAAAAATAAGACCATCAATGGCTATTAAAAAAAATTTAGGTGCTGAATCGGATCAGCCGCAGGGTAACGTGGACCCGACTAGTCAAAATACCAATGCCGAAGCGGTGAAACCCGTTGTGCGTAAAAAAAGATCTACCGTCCAGAAGATGGCAGATGCTGTTACGGGAACAGTGAAAGAATTGGCGGACAAAGTTATTGGCAAATCTGCGGGTGCGACAATTCGTAAGTCAGCGACCGCTAAGAAACTGAATAGTTCGTCAACGAAGCCAGCCGATACACCACGCCCCCCTACGGCCAGCAAAAACAATCTGAAGGTCAATGATCCAAAGGTCAATGAGACATCTTCAGCATCCCGTTCAAAGAACGCTATAAAGAGAACGGAAGTTGGAGCATTGACAGCAGATGTTACGTCTGAGGACGTTCGTGAGTCTCTAAATGATCTAACAAATTCCGAAGACCTCATCGCAAAAAGCGAATCTGGTGCCCGCACCGAGAAGCAGATTCCAACTGAAAAAGTTAGTAATCCCGGCCCTCCTCCACCACAGCCTTCTCGAGATGTGCCTGATGAGTATGGGGATACACGGATCGTATTGCTGGTACGTGATCCTGAATGGGTATTTGCGTATTGGGAAATTAACGATGAAACACGTAATGCGATGTCTATTCCCCGAAACGGATCCTCGCAGAAGTTTGTACTCCGACTTTATAAGGTCACAGGTAGAGACTGGCCTAGTGAAGCGGCTCATTATTTTTTCGATGTTGATGTTTCCGCCGATGCGAAAAGCTGGTATGTCCATTTGCCAGAGGCAAACGAGGCCTGGTGTGCGGAACTGGGAATGATCGATGGTAGCGACAACTACACCCATGTGTGTCGTTCAAATCCAGTCAACACACCGCCGAACTCCATTAGCGAGGAGTTAGACAGCGAATGGATGACTGTGGAAGAGTCGTTTGAAAAGATTACGCGCCTTTCAGGAGGCGGCACAGGTGCGCATCTGGAGAAGTTCCTCCGCGGCGACACCGAGAATTCAAGCGAAACAATTCTTCGTCACGTCCACCGGCAGCTGACGGGCGGTTTTCCGGGAGAAAGGGTCTCACTCAGCAGCGGGATTTTCTCCAGCGAATCGGCCATGCGTCATAAGGATTTCTGGTTGCAGGTGCATACTGAACTGATTTTGTATGGTGCCACGGAACCGGACGCGAAGGTTACGGTGCAGGGCAGACCGGTCGACTTGAGTGATGACGGAACCTTTTCTATCCGTTATGCGTTGCCGGACGGCGAGCAGGTGTTGGATGTGCGCGCTAGGAACGCTGACGATGACATGGAAGAGACCAGGACTCCCGTGGTGGTGCGTAGCACCCGATAGAGAGTAGGTTGGTTCCCGCGTAGGCTTATCGCTTTTGCCCAGGGCGGCGATTTAGTGCCCGGCTACTCCGAGCTATTCGTGTGGCTTGGGGGTGTGCTTATTATATCTGGTTTCAAGTTTTTCGATGTGGAAGACGTTTGGGGATATACAGGCGGGACGCCTATGCTACTTCATAATAAAGGTTCACTGATTGGGTCCTGAAACTCCACAACCGACGTCACGCCAACAAAAGCTTCTCGCCGTTTTAAAGCAGTACTGGGGATATTCCGCATTTCGTCCTGATCAGGCGGAAGCGGTTGCCGCTATCGATGCCGGGCGTGATACCCTTGTGGTTCTGCCAACCGGTGGAGGAAAATCTCTTTGTTATCAGCTACCAGCAATTACCAGGGGACGGGCGCTGGTCATTTCGCCGCTGATTTCCCTGATGCAAGATCAGGTTGCAGCGTTGAGGCAATTAGGGGTGGAGGCGGAGTACCTAAACAGCACCGTCTCGCAGGATGATTTTAAGTTGATCATCAGCCGATGGCGCCAGAATCAGATTCGCCTTTTGTACGTAGCCCCGGAGCGTTTGCTGTCGGACTGGTTTTTTAATTTTATTGGCAGCAATCCGCCCTCGTTTTTCGCAATCGACGAAGCGCATTGCATCAGCCACTGGGGACATGATTTTCGCCCGGAGTACCGTCGACTTAAAGTCCTGCGAGAACGTTTTCCGACAGTGCCCATCTGCACGCTGACGGCGACGGCGACGGAAACTGTCCGTGCTGATATTGTGCAGCAGGCCCTGCTGCGCGATCCTGTTATCATTGTTGGAGATTTTGACCGACCAAACCTGCATTATAGTGTGGAACAGCGGGTGGATCGTCAAACCCAGGTGGAAGACATCCTGCGCGCTCACGCTGGCAAGGGAGGAATTGTTTATTGTATCTCCCGCAAAGACACGGAATCGTTAGCGGAGTATCTGACAGGAAAGAAGTTTAAGGTGGCGGCCTATCACGCGGGGCTGGATGCGGCGCGGCGCAAGCGGGTGCAGGAAGATTTTACGGCGGAGCGGTTGGACGCGGTGGTCGCAACAGTGGCATTTGGGATGGGGATTGACCGGTCTAACGTGCGATTTGTCGTGCATGGGGCGATGCCGGCGAGCATAGAACATTACCAGCAGGAGACAGGTCGGGCGGGGCGTGACGGACTTCCGGCGGAATGTGTTATGCTGTTTTCAAATGGCGATCCCGGCAAGTGGCGACGAATTTACGCTCAGGATGAGCTAAACGAAGCCATGAAAAAGAAGCGGCTTGAACGTCTTCGGGAGATGGATCAATTTGCGACGTTAAACAATTGCCGCCATCAATTTTTGGTGGAGTATTTTGGTCAGTCCTGGCATCGCGGCAACTGTGGGAATTGTGATAATTGCAGCGGCACAAAAACTACGATTGCACACCCGGAAAGCACAATCATTGCCCAGAAAATTCTTTCGTGTGTCATACGTTTACAGGAACGATTTGGCATTGTTTACCTGATAAAAGTATTGCGCGGCGACTCGGATAATGTGCAGCCGCCGCATTGCTCCTTGTCCACTTATGGGCTTTTAAAGGAGTATACCGCCGCACAGTTGCGCCGATGGGTGGACGAGTGTCTGTCTCAACGTCTGCTTCTGAGGTCTGACGACGATTTTCCAGTGTTGAAAGTCAGCGACGAAGGCTGGAAAGTGCTTCGTGGAGCTGAGAGCGTTGAACTATCGCCATTGCCAGCGTCTACTAAAGCAAATCGACCATCCAGACAGCAGCGAATCCGTGAACGAGGTTCGCGAACTGCACTAGAGCTCGACGAAAATCAGACGCTATTATTTGAAACATTGCGTGAACTCAGGCTGGAACTGGCCCGGGAGCGGAAAATTGCAGCATATATGGTTTTGCCTGATACGACTTTGGTTGCCATCGCACGGGAACAACCGATAGATCTTGATGAGCTAGAGAAACTACCGGGAATTGGAGCGCATAAGCTGGCCGAATACGGAGAGGTTCTTATAGAAACCGTAAGCGACTGGAAGTTGGAAAACGAGCCTCAAGAACTGGATTAATCGCCACTAGCTGCTGCGAAAGAGAGCGACTTAAGCCTTAGTGCAGTTTCTGTTCGGGTGTTAATGGGATTTGGCATCGGCTCTCCTTTCTCCGGTGGCTGGGGCGAAGGGACAAAATCTTTTTGCAGCACCGCAATTTTAAAAAATCCACCTACCCCAAGTTCTTCCTCGTAAGTTTTCGTCATACCCGACGCGGCTACTATCGGGGCTAGTTGACAGGTTATGTCGGTAATGACCAGGCGAGCCACTTGATTTGTCATCCGAAGAGCAATCGAGGGTGTGCTAAGATCTTTTGCGAACTTATTTAAAATCACCGCGCGTCCACCGGGACGAAGGACCCGAGCGGCTTCCTTTATGGCCAGCGATCGATTAGGAATTACGGCAAGCACAAAATGGAGGACAACCACGTCAAAAGAGTTATCCGGAAAGTCAAGAGCCTGTCCATCCATAACCTGGGCATTTACCTTCATCCCAAGGTCGTCAGAGCGCTTCTTAAGGCGTTTGATCATGCCGGGAGTGATATCCACAGCACTTACCGAAGCATCCCGGGGGAGATATTTCAGGTCTAGCCCCGTTCCTGCACCCAAAAGGAGAACGTTTTCGGTGGGCTTGATCCGCGCCAGTTCCAGAGATTTCTTTCGTTTGGATTCGAGAGCCATCACAAGGACGTCATAAAATGGCGCCCATGCGGCGTATATGATGCGGTTCCAATCTGTTAAGCTAATCATTCAATGCACTCCGATGGCAGACGTTGAGTACGTTGAAAACAAGAATTGTACCCGTATTAATGCTGCAGAATTGGCATAGTGTTTGCCAATGTGTTAGGGTAAGAAGTCGTGTTACAATAAATCAGAAATTATAGGAGCTTATCATGAACGAAGATCAGGTAACTGGCCGGGTTAAAGAAGTCGCTGGCAAAATTCAGAAAAACGTTGCAGACGCATTCGACAACGAATCTGCGGAAGCAAAGGGCGCTAAAAAGGAAGCTGAAGGCAAAATTCAGAAAACCTATGGCGACGCAAAGAATGACGTAGCTGACGCAATCGACAAATAAGGCCTGACTATTAACAACGGCTCATAAGCCGCAGCGGATTTATCCGTTGCGGCTTTTTCTATGTCGTTATTTATAAAGTAAACGGCAGTATTTACGCCTAGCCAAGTGTGCTAGAGTTCAGCATGGCCGAACATAATTGCATGCATAAGCCTATGCGCTTTGCCATTCTTTCTTGAGAAAGCGAATTAGCGCTTTTTCTTCCGGCAACAGGTCAGCTACGCCTGCTTTACCGTCGATGCTTTTCATGATGCGTCCAAGTACGCGTCCTTCTGCGAAGGCTTCCATTACCGCCGGATGAATGTAACATTTGCGGCAGACTGAGGGTGTATTGCCTAAATGGGTCGAAACCTGCTTTACCATCGACGATATATGACGCTTCGCAGCTGCGGCTGATGTGGGAAGAGGAGATTCTTTAAGCGCAAGAGCTGCGAGGACAGTCCCCCACCAAGTTCGAAAATCTTTGGCCGTGATCGCCTGGCCGGATATTTCTCTCAGATAACGATTCACATCTGTGCTGGTTACCCGGCGGTCTATTCCCTTTTCGTCCGTGTATTGAAACAATAAATCCCCAGGGCGGGCCCGGCAATTTTTCACGATTTCGGCCAAGGCGCAGTCGTTTAATGTTATGTTATGATCTTTGCCACTTTTCCCGGTGAAGTTGAAGCGAATCTCGCACTTGCTTACAGTGACATGGTGCTGTCGCATGGTTGTAAGCCCGTAACTTGCATTGTCACGGGCGTATGCCTCGTTACCGATGCGAATACAGGTTGCTTCCAACAGACGAACAACAGTCGCCAGAACCTTTTCCCGGGGGAGGCCGTCTTTTTTCAAGTCAATGTCGACGGCGCTTCTTATGTTTGGGAGACAACGGGAAAACCCGATCAGCTTTTCGTATTTTGATTGATCCCGCACCAGCCGCCACTTTTCGTGGTACCTGTACTGTTTCCGCCCTCGGGCATCAATCCCTGTTACCTGCAAATGGCTGTCGGTCAATGGACTGATCCAGACATCTTTCCACGCCGGCGGGATGACCAAGGCCCTGATACGGGCTAATATATCTTGATTTTTAATGATGCGCCCGCGGCTATCGTGGTACCCGAAACCAGTTCCGGATTTTTTGCGGGTTATGCCCGGCTGATCATCCATTACATATTGTAGACCGTTGCACTTAGCCACCATCTTCGGGTCGGCTTTAGAGCGGCGGCTTGAACAACCGCATGAATCGCTGGATTTAATAGGTGGCAATGCAGACATAGTGGAGCGATACTAGGCAAATATTATACCTATTGTTGCAGGCGTGGAGGAAGCAGGAAGTTCCACCGGATAATCATGCCGTTAATGGTTAGCAAGGTCAGAAAAAACCTTTCCATGACGAGATAAGACCGTCTTTTATAATAGGGGCGTACGGCGGAAGTCTGCGAATACTAAGCTCGTAGTGGTTCCAGCGATTAAGATCAAGTTCAGATGGGCTCACGAGTTGTTCCGCTAGAGTTGTGTTGCCGTGAGTCAGCTTAAGGTTTATGACGCCCTCGGTCCCGTTTATCTGGAGCAGACAGATCGCGTCTGCAGTTTCTTTCTGCGGATTCTGGATAAACGCAAGTCCCATCTGCAACTGGGCATTATTGTCGGCGGCTAGTTTTACATTTACGCCGAAGGTAACAGCGTCGAAAGTATCAGCCGTGTCAAAGGTTGCGATTGTGGATGGGATGGTTGTTTGTTGTCCGTTCGCCAAATTCGCAACTTCGAGTTCACGTGCCGGCTCGTGCTTTACCGGCCGCATGCTGTCTGCTTTAATTTCCACCCACTGACGCATTGTCAGACCTTCCATAAAGATATCGCAGGAGGCATCAGAGCGGCCTTTCGTGGCCAGGACTATTGAAGTTGTAGACTTCTTACCGGAAACTGGAGATCCAGGGAGGATAGGGATGCTAATTTCCCGTCGGCCATTTATTGCCACCGCAATCATAACGGGTTTCGTAAACTGGTCGTGGGGCTCAGTCTGCAACTCCAGTGTATAAACGTTCCAATCATACGGATCAACGTCGCGCTCGGCAAGTACAATGCTTGCCATTTCACGCTCTCCGGCGAGAAGACGTAGCCGGGGCCGATTGCGTGCATCATGGCTGATCTCGATGTTGAAATTGACGCCTGGGGCGGGATCGGTTGACGACTGGAGTAGCCCGAAGCGCCATGAGCCGCCGCCGGTAATTAAAGTTTTAATTCGAGCGGATACTTCGCAACCCGATGATGAAGGTGAGAGGTCAATCTTATGTTGGTAACTGAAAAGCTGCTCGCTGTGCTGGCGCCACAATTTCCGCACGCCAACTTGTTCTACGCCGCCAAATGGCGCTTTGCCCGTCGATCGCTGTAACTGTGTCCATTCCGGAGGAGATTTTCCGACCAGGATTTTTGACAGACTTTGTTGGTAAATGGTCGTTAAGACCTTCAGGGTAAGATTTTCGCAGGTGGTGTCGTCGGCGGGACCGGTTGCCGGGTTCATAACTAATGAGTTGTACATTATCGCGCCGGACTCCAGCGGCATGGCAATTCTACCGCACAGTAGATCATGGCCATTAATACGAGCTGTAATATTCCTTGCCCCGTGCTGCATATCGGCGCTCCGTACAAGACGCGCAAAGACCGGAAAATGATCTGACGCCGTGAAGACCGGAGGATGCCGAGCGACGTAGCAACTTGTTGCAACCAATTCCTTATCCGTCCAAATGTAGTCAATCCGACGAAACGGCGCGATGCTGGAAAACGTTTTAGCGGGGCCAATGCCGTACGCAGCCCACAGATCTGTGAGCTTTCCAGCGACGGCTTCCACTGCGGCGCTACCGCGACCTTCGTTAAAGTCTCCGACCAGGATTCGCGGAGCATTCGTGAACCGGCTCATTATCGAAAGGATCTCGACAACGTGCCGACTACGCATTTCACTGTTCAACCCGAGGTGGGTGCAAAATACATGAAATGCCGAGTCGTCTTTTTGAACGGTAACCCTCACCATTCCACGCAATTCCTGGCCGGGAAAATCGGTTAGCGCCCAGCTTTCACTGGAAATAATCGGAAGCCGGGTCAGGATGGCATTTCCGTATTCCCACAGCGGCTTGTTGATCGTTTTTCCGAAGATAGCAGTCCAGTCAGGCCCGAGCTCCGAAGCTAAGGACTTGTCCTGACTTTTGTCAACGCTGTCACGGTTGACCTCGTTCAGGCCGATTATATCGAGCGCAGCAGTTTCCAGCACCCTGGCTATGCGCGGCAAGTTGATGATCCTGTCGGTGCCGACGCCGCCGTGGATATTGTAGACACCGACTTTAAGCGAGGGCGTAATTAGAAAGTCCCGGTCAAATGTGAGTTACAGCCCCATGGTTGCGCTGGTGTTGAAGTCTTTCCCCGCCACCTGCGTTCCGTTTTTGCTTCCTTCAACGGTATAGTTGAAAAGAACTTCCGCAGGCAATCCTGGCTGTATGACTAGGGGGGTTGTCGCGACACCAAACTTCTCGTGCCAAGCCTTGAGCACATAATCCCCCGGCGGCAAATCAGAAATTTCAAATCTGCCATCGTCGCCGGTTACCGTATAGCCGGGATGATCGAACACCGCAACCCAGGCCACCATCCAGGGATGGATGTCAGATTTAAGCTTAATGGCAACTTCTTGCTTATTAAAGGTTACAGAAACTGGGGGGGCGCCGGGAACCATGGTCTTGTTGTAGCGGGGGTTCTTTTGTGGCTGTGCGTTTACGTTATGTACAGTGGGGTCTGCATTCCGAATATGAAGTGGTTGACCTGTGTGCAAGGCCAGTACCCTCGGATACATCCCACAATTTTGACGGGTAAGGGCAGCCGGCTGTTTGGATTTGGTGGTCTTATAATAGGAATCGGGACCACCGCTGTCAATCCAAACGACCACGTTTTTAAGGGTGTTATTAGAGTTTACTATCAGGTCTTCTCGAAGAAGGGGGCTTTTAGCATCAACCTGTTCACAAAAGCTGTCGCCTGAAACTTTCAACTGGGTTGGAGCGGGCGCTGCGCCCACTAAATTGACCTGTCCCTTTACTACACCAGTAGTTTCCGCCGAAACAGCCGGCGATACGGCAGCCATTAAACCAAACAACATCACGATTTCTTGCAGTTTCATTTTCGGAATCCTCATAATCTGCCGGCGTCTTAAGGCGATTGCTACATACGTCATTCTTACGCCTGGATATATCTATTCATGTACCGCCCTGGAACAGCGGCAACGGAACTGGGGTTATACGAGGTTGCTCCGCGCTTCCTGATATGCGAAAAGCCAGAAGCAATGCGTTTGATATTTCATCCGCAAGATCAGCGACCGCGCCGATGATAGGAATACTTCCAAATACGCTTTTAAACAGCCGCAGACGGAGCGTCCCGTCAATGGTCTTAGGCGCAATACCCTTAGACGGGTCGCCGGAGAACCAATAATCTCCGCGCATCTCCAGTTGAAGTCCGTTGGTGTCTAGCGCAAGATCGCGGCTGCTGATCGCGCCATTGCCCACTTCGAAGGTTGCAGCCTGTGCTGTTTGAAACAGTTTACCACCAAAATTTCGCCCTGTGGTCTGACCAAGTTCCCGAATTACGGCCGTTCCCCCGATTTCCAGATTTTGCATGAAGCCGGATCCACGGCCAGCGACAGAGCGCGCATTGTTTCCAATACCTTGCAGGCTTACGTTTCCGGTAATCATTCCTTGCAGCCTAGGCTGCTCGCGAAAAACCGCCGTCAGTATGCTTTCAAGAGGCATGGACTGTACATCGAGAGAGGTTTCCCAGCGAGGAAACTGCTGCGGGCTCCAGACAAAGGATTCTATCCGACCATTCCCAATGATACGCCCAAGACCGGGTCGATTGCCTTGAATGACCACGTTTTGAAGCTCGGTTACGCGGGGTGTTTTGTCCTGAGTCATACTAAAAAGAATTTTCGCCTGGCTCCGGCCTGCTTCCTGCCCACGAAAAACGACTGCGGGAGCAGAAATGTCCGCTTCAAAATCGAATTTTTTTCCCGTCATAGGCGGGGTGTCTAGATCCGGTAGGGCCTTGCCCCAG
>JBBSQY010000039.1:0-32548 GCA_038243585.1 Candidatus Sumerlaeales bacterium
GCTGCTATATGAACCAGAAGAGGATGGATCTCTGGCTGCGGCTATTGCGCGCGCTTGCGCCATGACCCCGGCAGAGCTTCGCGAACTGGGAATATTGGGGAAGGCGGCGGTTCAGGAGCCAGGATGGGCTGAAATTGGAAGAATGACGGCAGATTTTTACAAAGGGATGATCAAGGGCCGGGCCGGAAATCAATAATTGTATTTTGGGAGGGTAACAACCACTCGATGACCCGTCTAATCCACAATATCAGGACCAGCCTGTTAACGCGCTACCCGCTGCATGGTTCGCAGCGGTATAACGCCTTCTTTATTGTGGGAGCGCCCCGGAGCGGCACTACGCTGATGCGCCGCATTCTGACTGCCTCGCCGCGGCTGCACATCCCGCCGGAAACAAAGGTGATGGGCCAGGTGGTCGAGCAGTGGAAGAAGTATCAAAACTTGAGCTGGCCGGATCTGGTGACTCTTGCGCTTGGCACATTTTCCACGCATAATCGCAAAGACCATTTCGACCTTGATTTTTATGAGCTGTTTTTACGGATTAAAAAGTGGAAGTCGTCTGACCGCAACCTGGCGGCGGTTATTGACGCCATTGTTCGTTATCACGCGGAAGTGCACAATGTGGATTGCTTCCGGTGGGCGGATAAGTCTCCCGGTCACAGCACGGCCATGGAAGAGATTTTGCAGGCGTTTCCCGATGCCCGGTTTATCCATATGCAGCGCGATGGGGTGGACAGCATCGCCAGCTGGAAAGCTCGCGGCCTGGACGACAGCCTGGAGATCACGGCTCGCCGTTGGGCCACTTATGGAAAAACTGTGCGGGAATTTGGATTGCGGCATCCCGGTCTTGTCCATGTGGTTCGATATGAGCAATTGGTGGAGCAACCGGAAAAAGTGGTTTCCGCGGCTTGCGATTTTCTCGGCCTGCATTATGATCCATCCATGCTGACAACCACGGAACACATGAACAAAATCAGCGACTTGCTTTCCCAGGATCATATGTTGAATGCCGTGAAACCCATCAGCACAAACAGCATTGGTCGCGGGCGGGCGAGCCTTTCGTCGGATGAGCTTTTGCAGCTGCAATCGATTATCGGGCCGGAGCTTGAACGGTCCGGATATCTCCCGGCTGACGCCGGTTAGTTTTACAAATTCGAAAGGTAACCCGTAACACATGAGCCAATTACTCCACAATATCAGAACCGCCGTTTTACCCCGGTATCCGCTTCACGGCCGGGAAAGATATGGGGCGTTTTTTATTGTCGGAGCTGCGCGGAGCGGCACCACTCTGATGCGCCGGATACTGGCGACGTCGCCGGGGCTTCACATTCCGCCGGAGACAAAAGTGATGGGCAAGGTGGTTCACCAGTGGAAGAATTACCAAAACCTGGAGTGGACAGAGCTGCTGACTCTTGTGCTGGGAATGTTCGAGTTCCACACCGGCTTTGTGCGTTTCGAAATGTCGTTGCGGGAGTTGTTGCCGCGCCTGAAAAAATCAAAGACTCCAGAGCGGAACCTGGCTGCGGTAATCGATGCCATCGTGCGATATCACGCGGAAGTGCATGGGCTTGAATGTGTGCGCTGGGCAGACAAAACCCCGGCCCACAGCCTTGCCATGGACGAGATATTGCAGGTGTTTCCCGATGCGCTGTTTATCCATATGCTGCGGGACGGCGTGGACAGCGTGGCCAGTGGCAAAGAAAACAAACTTTATGATAACCTGGAGTTCGCGTCGCAGCGCTGGAAGTCCTACGTTACGGCCATCGGTGATTTTACAGCCAGGCACTCGGACCGGGTGCATGTGGTTCGCTATGAAGAGCTGGCTCGCACGCCGGAAGCTGTGGTTCCCGGTGTTTGTCAGTTTCTGGGTCTGCCCTATGATCCGACAATGCTGGACGATACGGCTCAACTGGGAAAGATAAACGATGTGCTTACTCAGGACCATCATCAAAACATATCCAAGCCCATCAACACCAGCAGCATCGGGCGGGGCCGCACGCGTCTGAGCCCGGATGATCTGAAACTGGTGCAGTCGGTCATTGGCCAGGATCTGAAAAAGTGGGGATACGCCCCTGCGGATGAAATAGCCGAGGCGAAGCTTTAACAGGATAGCCTGACTTTGGTCGGGCCGTGTTTTATCCAGGTGTAAAAAAAGCGCCCCGTGCTGCGGATTTTTGGACTGAATGGACTTTATGGACATTATCGACTTTTGAAGCCAATGGGTAGTGGCTAATGAATGATTTTTATGATTTTTCCGGGTTACGGATTTTCTCTTTTGGAGGTTCTTACCCGGTAGAGGCGTTCGGTGAAACCTCCTTTTTCTTCGAAGGCTTTAGCCTGGGTCGCTATTTGGCGGGTAAGCAGGTTGCACGCAATTTCAATTAACGTTAGCGACGCGTTTGCGGCCATGCAGGCATACACAGAAGATTGCCTCGCCCGCAGCGAATCGTTCGATGAGTGTCGGCCGGTTAGCCCAGATTGTCCATTCTGTCCATCTCGTCCATGAAGTTCATCTTCCAGGCATATCCACTGTATCCATGCAGCCACTTCATCCGCGGTGCGGAAGCGCTTTGCCGCCAGCATCTTTCGGTATTTGTGATCTGGCGGCCATTGGACCAAGCCATTTTGACGGAGAAAATCTTCGTAGTCTAGCTTCAACTCTTCCAGTGATGCTCGGGCTACATTGGTCAGCTTGATCTCAGTCTTTTTTGACGTCGCTGACGCCTTGCTTCCTTCTGCGATGTTTTGCACTCCACTGCGCGCTGCCTGCACCATTTGATCTTTTGTGCGGCTATAAGGATGGATGTAACGGTCGCAAAAGCGGACGGTTATATCATATGCCAACTGCGCAACCTGGAAGCTTATGAGGCTACGATAACCACCATGGGGAAGAATCAATGGGTCGGGGGGCGTTGTCAGGCTGGAACTCTCAGTGTTGGATCAGGTACCGATGAGGGATTGCAGGTGTGCGGTCAAGGAGAAATGGGCTTTATGGACATGATGGACAAAATGGACGATCCGGACATAACGGATATAAAATATAACAGGTCCAAAAAGTCCATAAGGTCCATTTTGTCCATCGAGTCCATAGAGTCCATTTTCGCGCCGGAATAAAACCTGCTGCAACTATTCCATTGAGACTTAGTCCGCTAACGCGGCACTTAACTTAACTATCGTGAAAGACGAGGAACAGGTTCTATGGAAATCGGGATGATCGGGCTGGGGCGCATGGGCGCCAATATGTCGCGCCGACTAACAGAGGGCGGTCACAAGGTTGTCGGTTACGACCGGGATCCCGCCGCCGCTGCGGCCCTGACGGAGTACGGCGTTACCTCTGCGGCTTCCCTGGAAGAACTGGTAGAGGCCTTGCCCGCACCGCGTACCGTTTGGATTATGGTGCCCGCCGGCGGGCCGACGGAGCTGACCGTTCAGAGCCTGACCGACCTCCTCCAACCTGACGATGTCATCATCGACGGCGGCAACAGCAATTATAAGGATGACGCTCGCCGCGCGAAGGTCATGGGGCCAACCGGAATTCACTATATGGACGTCGGGACCAGCGGCGGCCTTTGGGGGCTTGAGCGCGGCTACTGTCTGATGATTGGCGGAGAAGAAAAAACCTTTAAGCGAATCGAGCCAATTTTCAAAACTCTCGCTCCAGGTCAGGGAACCATAGAAGTAACCCCTGGACGAGCCGAATCAGGCCTTAGCGACACGGCGGATAATGGTTACATCTACTGCGGCCCTGCTGGTGCCGGACATTTTGTGAAGATGATTCACAACGGTATCGAATACGGAATGATGCAGGCCTTTGCGGAAGGTTTTGATATTATGAAAAACGCTAACAGCACAGCTTTAGCGGAAGAACTGAGATATGACCTGAATCTGGGTGACATCGCCGAAGTTTGGCGGCGGGGGAGCGTTGTGTCTAGCTGGCTCCTTGATCTCGCGGCAATCTCCCTGACGCAGCAGCCCACGCTGGATGGCTACAACGGCCGTGTTCAGGACAGCGGGGAGGGTCGCTGGACGGTGGAAGCGGCCATCGATGAAGCCGTTCCTGCTCATGTGCTCACGGCCGCGCTCTATGCCCGGTTCCGCTCACGTCAGGAAAACTCTTTCGCAGATCGCCTTCTATCCGCCCTGCGATTCCAGTTTGGCGGTCATACCGAGAAACCTCTCGAGAAAAAAGCCCATACCCCTGTTTAATCAGCCGCACATCCGATGCACCCATAGGATCCGACAATGTCACCCAAAGTACTAAAAGAGCCCAAATCGCAGCCACTACCTGCTATACATGAGAAGCCTCATGACCCAGAACAAGCCGGCAATCCACGTCCAGCCGGGCCGTGTGTCGTTGTCATATTTGGTGCTTCTGGCGATCTAGCCAAGCGCAAACTGTTGCCGTCTCTCTATAACCTCCAGGTAAACGGTCTGCTGCCCGATGAGTTTGCCGTTCTGGGCGTTGCCCGCTCAGAGATGTCAGACGCCTCTTTTCGGAAAAAAATGGCGGAGGGGTTAAAGCAACACGGGACGGTTAAGATCGATCCGGCTGAACTCAAGAAGTTCGAATCGCGCCTTTTTTATCAGCAGGCGGATTATACGGAGGCGTCGACCTACAAAACCTTAAAAAGCCGGCTGGCCGATCTGGACGAAAAACTGAAAACCGGCGGCAATTATCTCTATTACCTTAGCGTCCCCCCGGAAGTGTTTGACGATATAACCAATGCGCTTGGCAAGAATGGCCTTGTGAAGGAAGAAAACGGTCAGTGGCGCCGGGTGATAGTTGAAAAGCCCTTTGGCACGGACTATGATTCTGCTGTGGAACTGAACCGCAAGCTTTCTGCCGTGCTGACGGAACAGCAGACGTTTCGCATTGATCATTACCTGGGAAAAGAAACCGTACAAAATCTCCTGGTGTTTCGCTTCGGCAACGGCATTTTCGAGCCAATCTGGAACCGCCGCTACATTGACCACGTGCAGATAACAGTGGCGGAAAGCATCGGTGTCGAACGCCGGGGATCTTTTTACGAATCCGCTGGGGCCCTGCGCGATGTGATGCAAAACCATATGCTGATGTTGCTAAGCCTGGTGGCCATGGAGCCGCCGACTTCGCTCCAGGGAGAGAGCGTCCGGCGGGAAAAAACGAAGGTCCTCGAAGCCATAAAAATCATGTCGAGCGAGGACGTGCTGAGGAACGCTGTGCGAGGGCAATACAGCTCGGGTACGGTGGAAGGCGATCAGGCCGTCGCATACCGAAGTGAGGAAGGTGTCGACCCCGAAAGCCCTGTTGAAACTTTTGCGGCGCTTAAACTCGAAATCGAGAATTGGCGTTGGGCGGGTGTGCCCTTTTATCTTCGAACGGGAAAGCGCATGGCCAATCGGAATACGCAGATCATGATCCAGTTTCGCGAAGCGCCTCTGCCATTGTATGGGGGTTCTCGCATGAGCCGCATCGGACCGAATCGGCTGCTCATGCACATCCAGCCTTGCGAGGGAATCACTCTCCAGGTTCGCGCGAAAACGCCAGGGCCAACCCTGCGAACGTCGCCCGTAGGTCTGAATTTTAATTACAGTGACCTCGGTGCTACGCCGTCGACGGGTTACGAAACGTTGCTCTATGACTGCATGATGAACGACGCCACCTTGTTCCATCGCATCGATACGGTATTGAATTCCTGGCAGGTGGTGCAGCCAGTTCTCGACGTTTGGAACAGCATTCCGCCGCGGGAATTTCCTAATTACAGCTCTGGATCCTGGGGTCCCCAGGCGGCGGAGGATTTGATAGAAAGAGACGGCCACACCTGGTGGAAACCGGGTTGCTGATAGAGAGGGTGCTTCGCTTTGACAATTGAAATTCTGAAGGATAAAGACGCGGTCGCCAGTCGGGCCGCGGAACTGATAAGTGCGGCAGCAGCGGCGCCAATATCAGATGAGTCTGCAACGTCCGGCCATTCTCAAACTCAATTCACCATCGCCCTCGCCGGCGGCTCCACTCCGAAGGTCTTATACCAGATGCTCAGTAGCCCGCCGTGGACAAGCCGTCTGCCGTGGGACCACATTCTCTGGTTCCTGGGCGACGAACGGTTCGTGGCTCCCGATCATCCGGACAGCAACTTCCGGATGATCCGGGAAACGCTGTTTGATCCGGCGTCAGTACCCTCGGCACAACAGTTCCCCATGCAAACTCAACTCGCCACGGCGGAGGCGACGGCGGAAGATTACGCCGCAAAGCTCTTGGATAATCTGGACTCCAGCGGCAACGGCGGCTATCCTGGAGTCCCTGCGTTTGATCTGGTGCTTTTAGGCATGGGAGATGATGGCCACACCGCATCATTGTTCCCGAATACCGCCGCGCTGGAAGAAGCAAAAGCCCCGGTCCTGGCGAACTACGTCGAGAAAATGAAGGCATGGAGAATCACCATCACACCCCCTGTGTTGCTGGCCGCCGGGCAACGGATTGTGATGGTCACCGGAGAAGAAAAAGCCGCGGCCCTGGCCCAGGTGCTCAATGGAGAGCTGAATGTCAGTCAATATCCTGCTCAGTTATTGCGCGATACCCACACCACATGGCTGGTAGACCAGAGCGCCGCTCATCTGCTTGAAGGTGCATAGGCGTCGCCCTTTTGAAGTAACATAGGCGTCTCGCCTGTGTCGTTCAATTACCACCGCAAAATTAATAGACGTGTCAGGGTAAACCTTTTGTATTTACCCTTGCAGTGGGTTCTCGGTCTTTTCACCCGGCTGCTCTACCTTGCCCTTATGCTGCAATATCCGCGCAACCAGCAGACATATCAACGCCCATCCCAGCCCCGCCGCCCATCCCGCCAGGACATCCGTCGGATAATGCACGCCCAGATACACCCTCGTCAGCCCAACCAATATTGTTACCAGCATGGCCACACCCAATATGTACCCGCGAAGGAGTCTGCCCACTACCAGCCGACTGAGAAGCGCGCCCAGCGTTAGATATATTACAGCGCTCATCATGCTGTGACCGCTCGGGAAGCTGGCCGTATGCACATCCGCCAGGTGCGGCACCACATCCGGGCGCGCTCGGGAAAAGAACCCTTTGAGAGCCGAATTAAAAATCTGACCCCCGATAGCCGCCGCCCCGATAAGAAATAACGCCTTTCGCTTTTTCGCGAACCATAGAAACCCCAGGGTCACCAGCACGACAAAAATAAGTACGGTAGTGCCGCCAAGGGCCGTCACATCCAGCGCAGCCCCCTCCAGCCAGGATGGCCCAATGGTGCGGCTCATATCCGTAGGGTCGCGGAACCAGCGTAAAATGGCGGAATCGAAGCTTTCCGTTTCATTTTCCATCACCTCGTCGGCCAACTGAACAAATCCATAAATGCACGTGGCCGCCAGCAGAAAGCTCGCCAGCACATTGGTTTCCGAGATAATCTTCCACCGGGGATTATCCGCTATCCGATTCCATTTATCCCATCGGGTTTCAGTTTCCGGTAGTTGAGGTTCCGCCGCCATTTTTTCCTCCAGAGTTACCACAAAACATTACGATTCCAGCAGAGTAAGCATTTTTGCGGCCAGTTTTAGTTCGTCGATTAAAATTCCCACGAGAGTAAACATCTATTGAGTGATTGGATTCCTGTTCCAGAGATTGAAAACGTGCTTATCGTATTGGCCACCCTTGCGGAGACGCCGGAAGATAGCGCGGCGGCGCCTGTCATGGCGCTGCTTGAGAAACTGAAAACCTGGCACGGCGCCGCTGTGTACGTATTTCACGATCCGCCCGAAGCCGGGGAGGTTTTGGAAGATGTTGATCCGGATATGGCTGCCCGTTTCGCACTTGCCGCCCAGATGTCTGACGTGAAAACGGAGGTTTGCCGCGACGCCTTCCGCCGCGTTTTCAGCCGTGCAACCGTGCAACGTGTGGTTCTCCTGGCGGATGATCATGGCGATATTGGCGTTGATCGGATTGATGAGCTTTTTTCAGCCCTTGATGGTGCGGATTTAATTTGGGATGGCATTTGGCCAAACCGTTTTGCTCTCGGTATGCGTGAGTTCCGAGCAGAAATATTTTCAGACCTTGACGCGGCGGAGCAGGATTTAAGGAAGACTGTTGAAGCTTTTGCCGTGGAACAGAGCCTGGCGCTTCGGATGCCAAACCTGATGTGAAGCAGGTCGTGCTCTTCTTTTCCTGGATTTGTCGATAACATATCAGTGTGATCTAACCCGCTTTTTCATTCTTTAAGGAAGAAAAAGTTTAGACTTTACATTGTCCATGGGCCATGCTGAATTTCTTCCATTACTGAATGACTTTTGGAGGCTCGTGCATGAAACTGGTCAAAATTACAGGAATGGCGTTTGTGGTAGCTGCCGCTCTGGCGCTCACCCCATCAACCGCGTCCGCTCACAGCTATGATTCCGACGACAGCGCGCATCCGTTTCGCCTGATATCCTATCCGTTCCACGCCCTTGGGCGCGGCATCGAGCACGGCTTCACTCGCCCAGTGCACAAATGTGTTTCGCAGCCGCGTAACCGCTACATCTACGGCCATGTTTCTCACCCGAGAACAGAAAACTATAACGGCGATTACGACATGTACCAGCGCAGCAGCTACTAGGGCTATTGGCGACCGCACGTCTGTAATTCGCAAGTGCTCTTCTGTGAACTTTCTTTCTATGCATTGGCGGTTTCTCTTGTATAGTCTCTGGCACGGGAGATTTGCTGTGCCTATTACTATAAACGGAAAGCGATAAAACGTGGACTCTCAGACGCAGACCCAGGTATTGACTAACAAACGCGGCGGATCAAAAATGGCCCCCCTTCACTGGGGAATGTTGTTGGCGTCTACTGTCCTGCTGACCCTCGCTGCCGTTTTGATGGTGATGGAGTATAACATTCTGGGGCTTATCGTTATGTTAGCGGGCATTGCCGTGCGCGTGATAGATACGCGAATGTAACAACACGTCTCGCTGCTCGCTAACCTTACCCCTTTAAAATACAAAAGAACAAAAGCCCCTGATGACCATTCGCATTTTCAACACGGCCACCCGCGCCAAAGAAGTTTTTGAACCGCAGTCTCCCGACCAGGTGACGATGTACAATTGCGGACCTACCGTATACGACTACTTCCACGTAGGCAACGCCCGAAATTTCGTGGTGGTAGACGCCATCCGCAGCCACTTGAAATATCGCGGCTATAAAGTCAAGTTCGTGCAAAACTTCACCGATATTGACGACAAGATTATCAAGCGGGCCAACGAAAACAATGAGCCGTGGGATGAGCTGGCGGAGCGATTCATCGCGGCTTATTTTCGAAATGCCGACGCTCTTGGCGTGCAGCGGGCTGATGTACACCCGAAAGCCACCGAGTACATCCCCCAGCAGATTGAACTGGTGGAAAAGCTAATCGAACGCGGCCTCGCCTATAATAAGAACGGCGACGTCTATTTCCGCGTTCGTGAGTTTAAGGCTTATGGGGAACTCAGCGGTAAGAATATCGACGACCTGCTGGAAGGTGCCCGGGTTGAACTGGGCGACATAAAAGAAGATCCTCTGGATTTTGCTCTATGGAAATCCGTGAAGCCCGGAGAGCCAAGCTGGGACAGCCCCTGGGGCAAAGGCCGGCCAGGCTGGCACCTGGAATGCAGCGCCATGAGCATGGCCATCCTGGGCGAGACCATCGACATCCACAGCGGGGGAGTGGACCTCGTTTTTCCTCATCATGAAAACGAGCGGGCTCAATCCTGCGGATGCACCGGCAAACCTTTCGTGAAATACTGGATGCACAACGGCTTTCTCACCATCGATAAGCAAAAGATGTCCAAGTCCCTCGGCAACTTCTTCACCATTGACCAGGTGCTCGAGCGTTACGACGCAGGCACGGTGCGGTTCTATCTGCTGTCTGGCCACTATCGACATCCTCTGGACTACAGCGAAGCTGCCCTCGAAGAAGCCAAAAGCGCTGTCAACAGAATCCGGGAAGCAGTAGTAACCGCCGAAAAGCTACTCGCTCCAACCGCAGTCGGTAGGGATGGCTCGCCGAGCCGTCCGCCCACAACGACAAAATTTATATCAGATTACGACGAAGCCATGGACGACGACTTCAACACGCAACGCGCCATCGGAATAGTATTCGAAGCTGTCACCCTCCTTAACGAAGAACGCCAGAAATTTGCCCGCGGCGATCAGGCAGCCGCCACCGAAGCGGGCGATTGCGTAGCCTTGATTCATAACCTATTGGAACGCCTAGGCCTTGATAAGCTGATGTTCGAAACTTCCTCCGACGCCGGCATGGCCGATGCCCTGGTAGAACTTCTTATCCAGACGAGGAAAATGGCCAAGGACAACAAACAATATCAAATGGCCGATTCCATCCGAGACGAACTAGGCAAACTAGGCATCCGCCTGCAAGATCACCCAGCAGGAACCATCTGGCTCAAGTAGTGGGGACGTGATTCCCGGCCGGCGCAGTGCCCAGGCGGGTGCAAGAGGTTTAACCGTGGCAAGTGCTACTGGTAGCTATTCCCCTTGAACTTGTTGGGTAGGAATGGCTATTCGAGCTGTCCACAATGAAAGTCTGAGGATCGCCTTGAACCTATTTATTACAGCCTACACCTGTTCTATTGCGCTAATATTTATCATTTTTTCCGCACCTGTAATCCGCGCAGAAACCCCTTTAACAGATGAAGCGCTCCCACTAATGAATTACTCGCGTAGCGATCCATCTATTACGGGGACTGTGTTTCTGCCAGGTGGCGAACCAGCCACAGGGGCCCTCGTGGATTGGCCCGAAATGTTTAGTATGATGCGCGGAACATCAACAACAGTGAAGAGCGACGGAACTTTTTCATTTGATGGCCTAAGCGCTACTGCCGGTCAAATGTCTGTGAGAATGCCCGGTTATGTAACAGTACCGCTTTCCGTCACGTTTAACACCCATCCAGGAATAATTCCTCCTGAAATCTTAAATCCCGCTGCCGTAGTCAGCGGCAGTATCAGATTATCAGACAACACCCCTCTTCCGGGGGTACGTGTACTCGCAACCAGACCGCGTCCGAATTTTGCGGGACCGCAAAAGTTTCATTTTCTTACTGCTTCAAAACGCGGAGATTTAAATGTGTTTGAAGAGCAGATAACAAACGACGCTGGGGAATTTACCTTCGATACCCTAGGCCCGGGCGACCATGTGATCCAGAGCTTTGCGCCAGGCCTCGTGACCCACACTCAAAGTATTAACGCCCCTGCGACAGACGTTACGTTTACAATGACTTCCGGTACATTTGAAATACGCGGGATGGCGCTTCGCTACGGAACCAACGAAGTACTGCCGGAAACAAGTATCTCTGCTACTATAATTTCGCCACCCCTTGCCGTTCTAACAACTTTCTTTAGCCACCGGTCCAGCTACATACGACAGTTAACTACAGTTTCAGACTTCCGTGGGCGCTACCGATTTGCCGGACTTGAGCCGGGTCAGTATCTCTTGAGCGCACGTAATGGTCAATTAATGCAAGTCCCGGTGTCAGGCCTTGATTCTAAGAGGACTTATCCCTCTGGTGCCACATTGTCCGCTTCCAATCCCTCCGCCGAGGTGAATCTCCACCTTTATCCCGGCCACGAGATCTCCGGCATGGTTTGCGATGCTCACACCAGTAAACCAGTTTCTGGCGTTCGAGTTACGGTGAATTCTCCCGAACATCATGAAATATCCGCCACCACAGATGTGCAGGGCCGATACACGCTGCATCACGTGCCTGGCGCAGGGTTGAACAGCATTTCTATGGGAGCAGAGAAGATCGGATATCAACGCGCGTCCAGCCGGGGGTGCTGCACCCCCATTAGACAAGTGGTTTTGGATATTGCAAACCCACACATTAATCTAGATATTTTGTTGGAGCAGCTACCGAACGAAAAGGCTGAAGTTCCGGGTTAGCCGGACGACCTGCTGGATCGATCATCCAGCTGTATCTATATCACATCAGCTCGTCCAGTCCGGCCCAGCCACCTCTTTCCGCCGCGCCCGGATCGCTTCATACTGCTCCGCCGGCAGCGGTCTCTGAAACAGGCTGTGGGCGTTCTCGCCCCGCCGGCCGGGCTTCTGCGTTCCCACTATCATGGTGCTGATACCGGGGATGGTAGGCGAAAAACGCATCGCTGTGGCGACGTTCAACTTTCCTGTGCGATCCCTTTTATAGGCCAGCTGTGTCGTCATTTTTTAATTTAAGTTCCCGTGCGGGAATAGCGACACTAAAACGACTGCGCTTATAACAGCCTCAATCAGTCAAATCTCGACTACAAAACACGCTCTTTGAAAACTCTACCCGTCCCAACGCGATCAACCCTGCCGCAGGTCAAAAGAAGTCCAGTACCGGTATCTACTGAAACTAAAAATGATGCGCTTTGCTTCTTTGGTCAACTAAGTCATTTAAAATCAGTCGGAGAGGCCGATTTAAATACCAAAGCGCCGCGTCCTGTAAGTGCAATAATACCAATGGAAGAGGCCGAATTAATTATAACCAGCAAAACCGTCTTACAGGCCAGCTCTGTCGTCATGCCGACGATAGGTCCATCGTCCCCCGACTTCGTTTAAGTCTCGCCTGTCCAGTCCTTCTCCGCCACTTCACGCCACCGCGCCCGGATTGCTTCAAATTCCTCCTCGGGCAATGGTCCCTGAAATAGACTGTGGGCGTTTTCTCCCCACCGGCCTGGCTTCTGCGTTCCCACTATCATGGTGCTGATACCGGGGATGGTCGCCGTAAACCGCATCGCCGTGGCGACGCTTTCCTCCAGAGGCTTATCCATGAATGGATATTTCAGCTTCTGCAGACGATCCCAATAGGCTTGGTGATATGCCTCCTCTGGTTTCGATCCGGTACGCCAGGCCGCGTTCGCGATCGGCCGTTTTGCAATAACGCCCATTCCCCGCTCCGTAGCGACGGGAATTGTCAGGTCGATCGCTTCCTGATCGGCTATGCTTACAGAGGTCTGCAAAGCGTCAAAATGTCCGCACTCAATGGCATAACTGGCTGCTGCGCCGTCGCCGCTGTATCCGATATAACGCGTGTAGCCTTTGTCGCGAGCTTCCATGAGCGCGTCGATCACTTCACCTTTTTGAAGATCTTCAAGGCTGCAACTGTGCAACTGTACCAGATCAAGCCGGTCGGTTTTCAGGCGACGAAGGCTTCGTTCGATGCTCTTCAAAAGCGAACTCTTCTCCCATACGCCCTTTTTGCCACCTTCGTGGTCTTCATGACCGCACTTGGTAAACAGGTAAAACTCATTCCGACGACCGGATATGGCATCGCCCAGCAGTTCCTCGCTGTTTTCATAGCACTCCGCCGTGTCGATCACGTTCAGCCCGGCGTTCAGTGCACTGTTCAAAAGCGTCGAGACCCTATCCAGGTCTGCACCCTCAAATCCGATTTCCGCTCCGCCAAATCCCAGCAGGCTCACCTGCATGTCGGTTTTCCCGAATTGCCGCTTTTCCATAAGTGTCCTATCCTTAACTGATGTGCCTGATTACAGGGGCAAAAAATGCGCCATGACGCGGCTTGTATATAATGTGCGGAATTAACTTACGGTGCTTTCACGTTGTCGTAAGCTAAAGCGCCCGATGGAATGGATGTTTTAATGCGAGCCTTCTTCAAAAAACACCTAATAAAGACAGCAACTTATGCAACTGGTCTGGCCGTGGTGGTTGCAACGTCCGCCGCCCCAGCGGGCGGCTACCTGGCCGTCGACACTACCGGTCAGCCTTTTAAATGGGTTGGCCCCATAACGGTGAATCTTGACCAGGGACCCCTGGGGAAATTGTCAAAATCCGAGGCAGACACCTTCGTGCTTAATGCCATGAGCAAATGGACTGCCACCAATATTTCTGGCAGCGCCGTGCAGTTTGTGCGCGGCCCAGATCTTTCCGAAGATCACGGCGACGGACAGGGTGCTGATCCTAATGCCGATTACGGAAAAACTCCGGACGGAATTACCGCCATCATCTATGACCAGTTTGGAACGTATACGGACCAATCCCTGGGAGCGAATATGAGTCTCTCGGTTGCCGGATGGGCCGGGCCTACCATACCGGATGATTATTCTCCGACCCCTTTAAGCGAGGGGATTGTGGTGCTAAACGGTCGTCTAATAGACGGCGACGTAGACGGAGGACTGGCGCCGGACCTGGATCCCGACGTCTACCAGGGAGTCATTACCCATGAGGTTGGACATATGCTGAACCTCGACCATTCCCAGGCTGCTGTTGCGTTCAGCGAAACAGGATTTGATGCCGGGAGTATTGGAGGAGTATCAGAACCCCGCCACCCTCCAGATTTGAGGGGTGTGCCAACGATGTTTCCATTTGTTATGCCGGAGATCAGCACCTTGGAAACAGACGATAAGGCATGGATTACGTCATTATATCCAGATGCCGCACTGGCGGCGTCCCATGGATCGATTTCGGGCAGTATCCGTACCATTGACAATTTACCCTTTGATGGCGCTAATATCGTCGCGTTTAACGCGGACGACCCCACCAGCATGATAACATGCGTCAGCGGCTATGCCGATTCTGATGCGATTACATCTCCGTCAGGCAATTATCTGATACCCTCTCTTCCGCCCGGGTCGCAATGGGTCGTTGATGTTGAACCGCTTGTCGACGCATTCAACACGTTGTCAAGCGTCGGACCTGAACTTGAGCAGCCAGTCATCATGCCCGGCGCGCCTGAATTTATTAACGAGGCGGGATTTGAGTCCACGTCGGATTCGGCTCTAGTCAGCACTACGTTTCAAGTTCCTGGTAATCCGGCCACGCGCCATTTCACTGACGTCAATTTGCGTTTTAATGATATAGAAGATGTCGACTTTGTGACAGAAGTCGATACGGGAACGGACGAACTGACGGCTCAACTCGTGCCGGTGACTCCGGGACGATATACCTATATCCAAGGTCACATTGACCCCACCGAGATGAACCCTCAGGATCTAGGATTCTACGGTGTTTACTACGATTTTTACCGGGTAAGGCCGCCCGCAGGAGTGGAGCTGAACCAGGTATTTATCCAGGGTCAGAGCGTGATTCTGGATTGCTCAGTATTCGAATGGCGGCCAGATGGGGAAACGCATCGTATTGTGACGACAGTTGCCGCGTTTGGAGCTCCGTCACTCTCGCTTTCTCTTGATTCTACGCACATGGGGAGTGCTCCGCATGAGGGCGAATTCTATATCGGGGTTTGCTACCCGGATCCATTTCTTGGAGGGGAAAGCCCACGCGTTACGCTGTCTGACTATGTTCTAGGGTTGTTATTTTCCGTAAGTGACAGAGACGGCCTGGTCGTAAAGGGCGCCGACAACGGAGAGATCAACCCGGATGCGGGAGTTGTGCAAATCAAGGGTCGGGGATTCAAATCGACAGGCGGTTCCCCATCCGTAGCGTTTTCCAATCCGGGCATAGGAGTCGATAATGTCACGTTAGTGGATGCAAACACCTTGAACGTGGCAATCTCAAAGCAGCCAGGTTTTCAACCCGGCCTGACAACAATTCAAGTAACGAACAGCCCGGCATCGGGCGGATATGCGGGGCGAGCGGTTCAACAGATGACGGGGACCGCCTCGCACGTATCTGACTGGGAGCTGTACTGAGAAATGGGATTAGCAGACATGATAAGTATAAATGGAAAATTTGGGACGCTTCAGGTTGCTGTGGTTCGGCTCGCGCTGTTGATTATGGCTGTTGTGATTGCTCCGGATTCTATCAGGGCAACGACACTGATAGCTCAGAACCTGGCCCAATTGTCCGAAACAGCGGAATCGGCATTTGTCGTTCTAATTAATGACGTTACTGCGACAACGTCGGAAACCGGCAGCTGTGATCTAGTGACAGGTACGGTTGTCAATCCGGTTTTTGGAGAAGTGCAAACCAGCCAGGTAATTTCGTGGAAGCAGCTTCGGCTGGGGCGAACGACCGCGTTGCCCGGGATGCCCAGGTATCAAGTCGGTCGAGAGTACCTGATTTTTCTTTCAGGAAAAGGGGGAAAAACCGGGTATCAGTCGCCAATGGGGCTGGGACAGGGCGCTTTTTCGATCAAAAGAAATCCAGCTACAGGTGCCGCCTTGGCGCAAAACGCTTTCAACAACAGAAGTTTATCCGCGGGGCTGGATATCGGAGCAGCAGCAAGCGCTATGGTCGCGACGGATACAAAAGCGCGCGGACTTGGGCCGGCTGCGCGCGAGGCCGAAGCCGAAAAAATTAAGATGCGCCTGCAGCGAGGCCCTCAAAACAGCCTCGATGCCATAATGGGAGCAGCAAAGTTTTTCCATGCTCAGAAGCGTAACGGCAGGACGCCCTCGCAGGACTATCGAACTTCGGCTCCTGTGCAAATTTTACGGTAGTATCTGTAATGCGTTATTTGTCGTAAGCCTGGCCGCCTGTTTGTCATTAGTTGAAGACGGGTGCCGAGAGAGAAGGAAACAGATATCCTTTTCCACTGTATGCCCGTTATAATGAGACCTGTAAAGAAATTGCTCTCCAGCTCGAACAGATTATTCCCGGCAGTCGCTTTAATAATTTGTCTGTGGGCCGTCGCCAGCCCTGACCACGTTTCTGCTCGGTTTATTGATAGAACCATCGCAAAATTAAATGACAGCATAATGACGGAAAGCGATCTTGCCGAGGTCGTTGCAGACATCAACGGACGATTCACCACGATGGCCGCCAGCCCTTTTTCGGTGGCCACTACAGAGACGGTGGAGAGTATGTTTGATCGAGAACTGCTTCTGCAGGAGGGGCGGCGGTTAAAGATTTCTCCGCCAGAGGAAGAACTTCACCGGCAGGTCGAAGAGATGGTCAGGGAGATAAGGTCCAACTTTACTTCCGAAAAACTATTTTACCAAACACTCGCCGAGGAAGGCATATCGCTTAGCCAGCTTAAAGAGGAGCTGCTTAAGAAAAGCAAAGTGGACTATACGGTTTACAACGTGGTGGACGCCCAGTATTCGGTGTCGGACTCAGACGTTGAAGGCTACTCCGCAAAGCAGAGCGCGGCCGGCGAAGCTGTTCAGAGCTATCGGTTGCGCAGGCTTGGAATTCCCATAAATGAGAGTGTCGGTGCGCAGGAGGCATGTCAGCGAGCGCAGGGCCTGGTGGCTCAGATTATAACTGAGGGGATTTCATTCGAAGAGGGGGTACGCCGATTTAGCCAGGTGCCGGGAGCCGCGGCGGACGGGGGAGACATGGGTTATATGGCGTCGGACAAGCTGAGCGCCGAGGTACGCGCGGCTATTCAGGATCTGGATAACGGGCAGGCAAGCGCCCCGGTTATAGCGGGGGGTTACGCAAATATCTTTTATGTGCAAGGAAAGCGCGGGGCCAGAAGCGCTCTGCGTGAGGAGAAATTTTTCGAGGCAAAAACGGAACTGCTGGCGAAACTGCGGCGGAAATTAATTTTGCAGGTTTTTGACCAGCGCCTGGCCGGAATTATGCCTGAAAACTATAAGTCAGCATTGATCGGCAGTGCCGTTGCGGTGCCAATGCCGACGCAGCCGAAACAACCGGCGACTCTACTACTTGGCGCGCCGACTGAGACCGTTGGAACGCCGCTGGCTGCTCCGGCTCCCACTCAATATCAGCCTACCCCTGTAGCTCCGTCGCCGACTCCAAAGCAGCGTCAGTTCCCTCGATGGTTTGGGAACCGGCAGTGAAGCCACGTATTGCCATTACAATGGGCGATCCGGGAGGGATTGGGCCGGAAGTAATATTGAAGGCACTGGCAAGGAGCGACGTTCGTCAAGCACTGATTCCTGTCATCGTTGGCGACTTGAAAGTGCTGGGGGATACAGCGCGGCGATTAAATCTTGGTGTGCCGTTCCACCGGGTTGATGCGGTCGATGAGGCCGTCCCAAATCGTTTCGGAAATGCGGTCGCTGTGTGGCAGCCGACGTTGGACTACGGTAGCTTCCTGATCGGCGGCATAAGCGCTGAAAATGGGAAGGCCAGCCGTGCATATATATTAGAGGCGACGCAGGCGGCTCTTGAGAAGAAAGTGGATTCCATCTGCACAGCTCCCATCTCCAAGGAAGCTCTTTTCGCGGCGGGGTCGGGGTTTCCCGGACATACAGAATTGCTGGCCGATGCCTGTGGAGTGGAGGCTGTCCGAATGATGCTTGCGGGGGGCGGGCTGAGGGTGGTGCTTCAGACGATTCATGTGGCGTTGAAGGATGTTCCCGCTTTAATTTCCATTGAAGCCATACTGAAGAGTTTGCGAATGATTAGCCAGTTTGCGACTGCGGCCGGAGAATCGCACCCGCGTATTGCAGTATGCGGGCTAAACCCTCACGCGGGGGAGGGTGGGCATTTTGGAACTGAGGAAATTACTATTATAGCGCCCGCAGTGGCCGCGGCATTAGACGAGGGGATCGCAGTTACCGGACCGTTGCCAGCGGACACTGTTTTCCATCGGATGCTGCAGGGAGATTTCGATTTCGTACTGGCCATGTATCATGACCAAGGCCTAATTCCCGTGAAAACTTTGGATTTCCACGGGGGAGTCAATGTGACGGTGGGCCTACCCATATTCCGAACTTCTCCGGATCACGGCACGGCGTTCAACCTGGTTGGCCAGAACCTGGCCGATGAGAGCAGTATGGCAGCCGCATTGCTTTACGCGGTGAAGCTGGCAAGTTATAAGTAAAAAAGGGTGAAGTTCAGACGGTGAAACCCGGGCTGGAAAGCGGGCCAGGTACTAATTATTACCCGGCCCGCGATTTCGCATTTTATCCAGCAGCTTCCATCTCGGTCATGGTTCGGATGAGATCGTCCATTTTATCTTCAATGGCATCCCGATCCCCCTGGTCCATCAATTGACGCAATTCCATTGCCTGTGTTTTTAAGTCGTTCGACAGGGGGTGCGTTGCCTGTTTTGTTGCAATGCTTTCGGCGCGGGTGGCCAGTCCGCCTGCCTCATCCACCGTTGACTGTTCCATGCGCGACTGCATCATGCCGGTCACGCGTTCTCGCGCTTCCTTTACCATGCGATCTTTTTCGTCAGAAGACAGTCGTTCACCGGTGGCGGCGATGGTGATTTTCTTTTCGACCCCAGTCGCGAGATCTTCCGCCCGGCATTCGAGGATACGATCGGCGGTCAGCTTGAATGTGACTTCAATGCGCGGCACACCGCGGGGCGCAGGAGTAATGCTTTCGATGCGAAGGAGATCAAGGAAGGTATTTTCGCTGGCCGTTGTGTCTTCACCTTCATAGATGGGGAAGCTGATGGCGTCCTGAAAATCCTTTGTGGTAGTAAAAATGTCCTTTGCTTCGTTTGGGTAAGTGCTGTTACGTTCAATCAGCGGTGCGAATTGATCGTTTTGCAGACCTACACCCAGCGAAAACGGTGTTCTATGGATGATGACAATATCTTCTTTGCCGTAGCGAGCGCCGAGAGTTTCTTTAATGTCACCTGCGAGAGGTGCCAGGGTGAGGGTCTGCACGGCAGCGCCCATGGCGACAACTTCTTCTGGGCTGATGTCGCGGCTTGGCTGTTTGCCCAGCTTTTCCTGGACAAGCTGACGGACCAGCGGGATGCGAGTAGTGCCGCCAACCAGCAGCACAGCATCGATTTCTTCAGGCTTCAGCTTTGCATCAGTAATCGCCTTCATCATCGGCTCAATAGTGCTGCGGACGATGTCGCCGATCAATTCCTCGAAACGTTCCCTGGTTAGAGTTGTTTCCAGCGTCAGAGGGCCCTTGTCGCTCATGGAAACGGCTTCCACGAGAATATGGGTTTCTTTCAGTTCGCTCAGCTCGATTTTTGCTTCTTCAGCTGCTTCGCGCAGCCGCTGAATGGCTATTGGATCATTTTTTAAATCAATATCGTGTTGTTTTTGGAATTCCTCGATGAGGAATTCCATAATTGTGCGGTCGATATCATCGCCGCCCAGCTTGGTATCGCCCTGAATGGCGCGAACCTGGAAAACACCCGACATGACTTCAATAATGGATACGTCGAAAGTTCCGCCGCCGAAATCGTAGACGAGTAGAATCTGATCTTTATCTTTGTCGAGGCCGTAGGCCAGCGCCGCTGCAGTTGGTTCGTCGATGATCCTGCGAACCTTCAGACCGGCGATTTCCCCAGCGTCTTTTGTTGCCTGCCGCTGAGTGTCGGTGAAGTAGGCAGGTACGGTGATAACCGCCTGATCCACGGTTTCTCCGAAGAAGTCTTCCACGTCCGACCTAAGCTTCTGAAGGAGCATGCCGGAAATTTCCTGCGGCGTGTATTTCTTTCCTTCAACGTCGACGCGGAAGTCCGTGCCCATGTGACGTTTAACGGAGAAGATGGTCCGCCCGACGTTCATCACGGCACCACGTTTTGCCTTCTTGCCAACCAGGATTTCGCCGTTTTTCGAAAACCCCACGACAGATGGAGTGGTACGCTCTCCAAGATTGTTTGGCACTATCATTGGGCCGTTTTTTTCGAAAACTGCAACTGCTGAATTGGTGGTGCCCAGGTCAATGCCCATGATTCGGCTCATCAGACGCTCATCGACTCCTTCTCATTATATACTACTACTACTTTTGCATCTCGTAAAAGTTTGCCCCGAAGTATGTAACCTTTTTGCCGCTCGTAGATTATCGTGTCGTTCACGTGATCAGTCGAGGGGCGGTATTCCACAACTTCGTGCAGGTTAAGATCAACTTTTGAACCGACTGCGCGCATCTGGTAAAGTTCATAATTTTCCAGAGTGTTAAGCAACCGGAAATAGATGCTTTCAACGCTTTTCAGCCAGTTGTCAACCACGTCCGTCTGTGGATATGATCTTCCAAGATGGAGCACCCGATCAAAACCATCCAATGTTGGCAACAGGTTCTTCATCATTTTTTCCAGTTCTTCCGGCCGTCCCGTTGATTGCTCCAGGTCGCGCGCCATTTGACTCAGGCGTTCGTTTTCCCTGAGCGTTGCACTAGCCATGGAGCGCACATCTTCCCCGATCTGCCTGGGAGATAGGTAGATTGGCAGCCGGACCGCGGCAAGGGGGAATTCCCTTCGGAAGATCTGGTTCATCGTCCAGGTCATGATTTCATTCGGATATCGGAAATGGCCCGCTTCGCCTGTTTGTTTTTCGGATCATACTCAAGCACCTTCTGAAATGCTACCAGTGCGGTGCGCCTGTCACCCTTGCGCATCATTGTGTCTGCTATTTCGAGATATACTTCCCACGCGTCCGGCATGAGTTTGATCAGCTCTTTAAAATGCACCAGTGCCTGGGTGTAGTGACCGTTGTCTTTAAGTTTTTTGCCTACGGCCATGCGGGCCCGGGTTACAGAATCACGGATGCCGTATGCCTTAGGGTCTGCCGCCATGCCCCGTCGCCATGTGTTAAAGGCGAGCTCGAATTTTCCTGAATTCAGATAAGCCCAACCGAGCTGGTTGACAATATCAAGGTTGCGCGGATGCTCAATTTGTAATTTTTTTAACAGAAGAATGGCTTCGTCGAACTTCCGTTCTTCCATCTGGGCGGCAGCCAGGTTGTATTGGGCATCGAAATCGTCCGGGTTGATTCGGAGAACGGAGCGATAGCTTTCAATGGCCTCTTCTTTAGTTTCCGGCGTTTGAACACGCTCGAGAGCTTTGCCGCCGTGATGGCGATGGACCTCCACAAGACACTGTTGCAGGTACTGATTTGCCGGGTCTTGGTCGAGTTGTTCTTTCCAACGCTTAATGGTTTCTGCCCAATATCGCTGGCTTCTCTGTTGATCATCCAGCTTATCTGCCGCCAGCGCCAGATTATGCACAGTCTCCGTGCTGTCAGGATCCATTTTCAGCACGTTTTCCCACATACGAACGGCTTCATCATTTAGATCATGCAGGGCGTAATTGTATCCGAGCTGGCGATATGCGCTCATGAGATTGTTTTTTGCCCGCTGGTGGGTCTGGTCTAACTTAAGCAGCGTCAGCCAGCTCCCGATTGCCTGTGTCCACTGCTTTTTTTGCGCTTGTTGATAGCTCAGACGCTGCAAGTTGTGGATGAGCTGCTGGCGCGACTCCGGGTCCTGATTTCCCCGAGCGATGCTTTCCTGCATCTGTTGAACGCGGGCTTCAATTACTGCCTCTTCCTCTTCAACTTTTTCCTCGTCTGCCCAATTAAAGTCGCTCTCGACATAGTTATAGGTAAACGCATCCTCTTTGGCCCGCTGCTCAGGATCAATTAGGCGTTCGTAAGCCCTTTGGACCACCATGAACCGTTCCGGATGGGTCTCCGGATTAAACTTTTTTACAAGCTCGTTGTGGGCCTGCTTAATTTCTTTTTCCGTGGAGCCTTTGCGGATGTTGAGAACCGCATAGGCGTTTTGCTCAGCCATTCTTTTCCAGTCACAGATCCTGAATCACTGCCTTGCAAGCCTGGGCAATAATCGGTACAAGTACTTTTCTCTGTCGCATAGAAGAGGAAAAGCATACCATTGAAAAGAGGCTGTCTGCTCGGCGGGAACGATGGCAAGGAAAAACTTAATGCCTGTTTTTAGGAAGCCCAAAGTTTTCAAATTCCTAATTTTCCCTTTATCCAAAATGGAGGTGTTTAGGAACGAATGAAGCCGTTGATCATATGTACTAAAACATCAGCAATTCTGCGACAATGTACCTGGGGGGCGTAACGGCTTCGACGGGGCTTGTTTGTGGGAGAGGCTGCAAGCCGAGGATGTACGTTTGCCTCGTTAATCATCGTGCACCGCTTTTATCTGCGGACAACAACTACGCACTCGCTGCCTAAACTTAACCGTTTAGGGTAGCGCGTCCGCCGGAGACCTGCCTGTGGTTTCCGAACCGGGCGTCATTCTTACAGGCTCGCCGACTCGCGTGGCCCGCGCGCTTAGGTTAAATTTCGGGCTGGTCCTGAGGGGTGGCCTGTCGGCCGGCGTACTTTCAGGATAAAAGCAAAAAAATTAACCGACTACGCTTGTAGATGCTTCTTCGGCATGAGCCGCGGACGTGGGTTCGACTCCCACCGCCTCCACCAGTTTTTGGTTGCTCCCCATAATCTTTTCAGGTAGAGTGTGGGATGGGCATTCCAGCCCGTTTCAGTGGACGTAACTAATCTCATGTTGTAGTTTGAAAAATAACCGATGAACTTACAGGTGTCGGGCTGGTTGTTTGTTGAAGTTGGTTCGAGACGGGCAGGAATGCCCATCCTACGCCTTTATCCGGGCAGGGTGCCGCTGGTCCGTAGCCTTGTGATTATGGCTTCTACCATGCTGCTTTTGTTCATGCAGTAGAAGTGTATTCCGGGCGCGCCGCTTTTCAACAGTTCTTCGCACTGGCGTACAGCCCAGTCAATGCCCAATTGAGTCTGTTTGTCTGGATCCCCTTCGGTGGCGGCAATCAATCTTTCCAAATCCTCAGGCACGCGCGCCGGTCCGCTCATGGTGCGGGCATATTTGGTGGTAAAGCGCCGCAGTTCGTCGTCGGATCGAAACGGGAGGATCCCTGGCACGATGGGGACGGTAATTCCCTCACGGCGAGCCTGGTCTACATATTGAAAGTAATCCTCGTTATGGAAAAAAAGCTGTGTGACCACGGCGTCCGCCCCGGCAGCCACTTTTTCTTTTAGAAATCTCATGTCGCTTTCCCGGCATATCGACTCCGGATGAACTTCCGGAAACCCGGCCACCGCTACGGAAAATCCACGCGCTGTCGCCGCGGCGACCAGCTCTGCTGCATAGTGATACCCTTCGGGGTGAGCGCTCCAGGCAGCGTCGCCTTTTGGCGGATCGCCTCGAAGGGCGATGATGTTTTCCACCCCGTCGGCTTCCAGCCGCGAAAATACGTCGTCAATTTCTGCGCGGGATTGTCCGACGCAGGTCAGGTGGCACATCACCTCGAGGCCAAACTCATGTTTTACCCGGTGAACCCAATCGAGGGTGCTATCGCGATTGCTGCCGCCGGCGCCATAGGTGACGGAGCAGAATGCTGGTCCGAGACGTTTAATTTCTTCGATCCGCATGGCGAGGTCGGCTTGCCCCTCTGGAGATCGCGGGGGGAAAAACTCAACCGAAACTGCGGGACTATTGGCGGCGTAAATTTGACTCAGGCGCAAGCGCGACTCTCCTCATCGTGCGTAAATATCAAAGCACATACACAAACTGGCAGCTTATGATTGAAGATTCATACTTCAAAGGCCATTCCATCATAGAGCAGCGCCATGCCGGTGGGCAATGTGCGGTTGGTTATCTCATGGTCGAGGTCGTGGCACATATGGGTAAACCAGACTTTTGCCGCGCCGATCCGCCGAGATACGTCGATAGCCTGGTTAAGGCTCATATGGCTGGGGTGGGGGTGATGGCGCAGGGCGCTTGTGATGAGAACTTCTACGCCCTGGAGTGCGGCAACGGTTTCATCCGGCATTGCGCTGACATCGGTGAAATAAGCAAAGCGCCCGAAACGGAAGCCGATTATCGGCATGGCGCCATGATATACGGTAAGTGGAAGCACATCGATGGAGCCAATCCGCACGGGCTGACCGGGGCTGATCGTATGGAGGCTGAGGTTCGGGATGCCACCGCCGGGGGGCGGGGGGACAAAGCAGTATGCGAAGCGGGTCTTTATGTCGGAAAGGCTGAACTCTGTTCCGTATACTGAGATAGGATGGCCGTGCACCATGTTGTAGGACCGTAGATCGTCCAGGCCATTAACGTGATCAGAATGGGTGTGAGTTAGCAGAAGATGATCCACGTCGCGAATGCCCCGGAGGATCGCCTGGGTGCGGAAGTCCGGCCCGCAGTCAACCAGTATACGAGTGTCTCCTTCTTCAAGGTAGATACTGGCCCGCATTCTTTTGTTTCGGGGATCTGGGGAGTTACAAACGGCGCAGCCACAACCGAGGGTGGGAACTCCGGCGCTTGTTCCTGATCCTAATATGACTACGCGCAATACTGTCGATCCTTCTATCTGCGTTAGTGACTAAGGTCACTACAAATTAAAGATAAACAACTTTCAGCTATGTTCGGTAATCCCTGTAAATCTTCTGCAACGCATAACCGAAAGGCTTTTATTCTAATGAGCTTCCTTACCATTCTTTCTTCTCCGCGATCGATAATTCATCCGGCGATTCGGCTGATCGCAGCCGGGGTGACGCTTATGCTTATGACATTGCCCGGCGCTCAGAACGTTATCGCTCAGCCTCAATCGCAGCTTGGGGCAGCCGATCTGGAACGTATCGGCAAGCGCATCTGGGAGAGCGAATGTGACGGCACTGTGGAAGGACTGACCAGTTGGAATACAGGGGAGGATTTTGCTTCGCTCGGGATCGGCCACTTCATCTGGTATCCTGTCGGAAAAACCGGCCCGTTTGAGGAGAGCTTTCCGCAGCTAATTGCGTATCTACAGCAGTCTGGCGTAACGGTTCCCGGGTGGCTTTTGCAGACGCCCGATTGCCCGTGGCCTGATCGCGCCGCTTTTCTTCGCGACAAAAACTCTGCCCGTCAAAGAGAACTGCGCACGCTGCTGTCGCAGACGGTTCCTCAACAAACCCAGTTTATCATAGCCCGACTGAAAGCCGCCGCACCAAAAATGCAGGCTGCTGCGGGTCAGCGGGGCCCCCAGGTAGCTGCAAATATGCAACTGCTTGGCCAAACCGCCGCCGGTAACTACGCCATGATTGATTACGTTAACTTTAAGGGCGAGGGGCTTAAACAGGAGGAGAGTTATAACGGCCAGGGCTGGGGCTTGCTCCAGGTCCTGATGGAAATGCGCCCTTCAGACGCCGCCGATGCCCCTCGCGCGTTCGCCGCAGCGTCGAAAGCGGTGCTGACCCGTCGAGTGAAAAACAGCCCGCCGGCGCGGAACGAAAAGCAATGGCTTCCAGGCTGGCTGAACCGGTGCGACGCTTACGGGCGGTAAAGCAAGCATAACAAATTGACGCAAACGGACATCTACTAATCCGACCATTGCCAGATCAACATCATCGACTCCTTCAATGTTACCCTTCGCAGTCCCACAGGGTCTTCCAGGTAAGTTCATTCAGCCTTTCAAACCGCTGCACGGTACCCTCTCTTTCAACCGGAGACAGGGTCGGGATTCCACGCTCACAACTTCCTGAAGGAGCACAAAAGCCTTTCGAAGTTGTCCAGGCGTTGAAACCACCTTATATCGGTAACTGAAGGAACGAAAGTACATTGAAGCAAGTGAGCAAGTCACTTTGTGTTAGCGCACAAACAGCAAAATAACAAAAAAGCGGGCTGTGCCGAAGCACAACCCGCTAGTATAACCGCTAATAGTTCAGCTGCTTGCTACAACATTCCAGGGATTTGTGGGCTAACGATGGTGTTATTGTCCTCATTGCACTCAGCGACTTTGTTTTTCTCGTCGATAATGGCAATGATGTATTTGCCAGCAGCATCAAGCTTTTTGTTCTTGAAACGAGGGTCGACTTGGATCATTGCACCAGCCGCCACTTTCTTGAACTTGTAGCCGCGAAGTTTTTTGTCGCCTGCGTCAAGAATCTGATCTTCAGACAGAACGAATCGAACTGTAACTTTTTTCGCGTCTATATCGCCAAGATTCTGAAGCACGAACCACGACAGCAGATTGCAATTGGCCTGCCCTTTTTTGTTGGTCCTGCAGTCAAGGAAAGGAGGCATCTTAAACATACCTGTCAGGTCAATGCAGTTTGGAGCTGGAGGGATCTGTCCGTTTGGAACAACATCGATTACTTCAGTGGAAGAATCGTTCGCCTGTTCCTCATCTGACTCGTTGCTCTGCACTGTTACCGTGTTTGATAGCTGACCGGTAATAGTCGGCTGTACCTGCAACACGATGCTGGCAATTGCGCCTGGGGCTATGCCGTTCAGGCGACATGTCACCGTGGATTCGTTGCGGACACAAACGCCTTGAGACGGGTTAGCGCTTACAAATGTCACGTTGTCCTGCAGAACATCTGTAACTATAACCTGGCTCGCGTTCACAGCGCCAATATTGGAGACGATGATATCATATGTCACTGTTTGTCCCACGGTTGCAACAGTTTCTCTTGCCACTTTATCAATGGCAAGATTGGTTATCACGGCTGGATCAGGCAGAACCTGGCTCTCAACATTGGATGTGCTGTTGTTGCTGGTTTCGCTGTCTGCTTCGTTCGAACGAACAATTGCAGTGTTAGAAAGATTGCCCGTTTCTGTTGGGATTACAACCAGCGTTATTACTGAAGAAGCGCCAGGAAGCATCGTGCCCAGACCACAGGTTACAGTACGTCCGTTACGGCTGCATGCGCCTGTCGGGGTGACTGCTTCAGAAACAGGAGTTACGCCGTCTGGCAACTGATCTGTAACCATGACACCTGTGGCGGAGGTTGTTCCTACATTTGTGACGGTAATCGTATAGGTCAAAGGTTGACCGACAATAACCGGATCAGGAGAATCCGTCTTGGTTATGGCCAGGTCCACTTCCGGTTGATTCGCACAGCATGAGCAAACTGCGCCGCCCGTTACCGTTGTATACTCGGTAACAGTGTTGTTGGTGAGTGGGCCGGATTGATTTGTGCTGCTGCGTACGCTTACTGAATTGCCGATAAGGCCGGCAACGCGAGGGCGTACTGTAACCGTTACATTGGCTGTTTCGCCATCGGCCAACGTGCCAATTACGTATGTTACAATTCCTTCAAGTTCAACAAATCCGGCGACATTGCTTGAGGTCGCGCCAACAAAATCTACTCCAGAGGGGAGTTTTTCCGTAATAACAACGTTCTCCGCGTCAGCAGGTCCACTGTTTGTCACTTCTATGTCGTAGGTAACTGTGCTACCCAATGGAACTGGGTCCTGCCGGTCAACCTTTGTAATTTCCAGGTTTGCGCCAGGGCCACTTCCACCAGCGGACTGCGTTACTTCGACAGCCGAGAAGTTGTTTGTAGGGTCTGGGTCGCAGCCGTCAGCGGTACGGACTGTAGCAGTGTTAATGTTCTTGCCGTTTCCGTTGACCTCAGCTTCGATAACAATTGTGGCATTGCTATTTGGCAGCATTGCTCCGAGGAATATATTGGCCACACCAAGCGCGGAAATACTGGTGGTTGCGGGATCAGCAGAGCCTGTTACGGTGATGGACTGGATGTTGGCTCCAGATGGAAGGCTGTCATTTACGACTGTGCCAAAAGAAGTATCCGGCCCGTTGTTGGTGACTTCAATCGTATACGTTTGAATGTCACCGCTAGTAATAGGATTAACTGCGGCTGTTTTAACGATGCTGAGATCAGCTGCACCCGGCGTCTGGGCGAAGGTGGTGGCTGGCTGGGATAGCATGGCCGCAAAAAGAATAGCGGGCAAGGCGCACCGGCTCATCGTTGTCCTGAAAATGCTTGAGAAATGCATGTCTGTACTTTCCTAAATGAGATAGAAAAAGTGAAAGATTGGCCCGGCAGGCAAATGTGGTTGCCTACGATGGATGGTTAGCGGGACCCGTGTTATGGCCAACCATTATTTTCTTGCTGAACATAGACTTGTTAAGTCCTGTCGGCCTTGGGCGAGCTTTAGCACCGCATATTTAAGCCAGTCTGCCTCCTTGCTATTAAATGATTATCACTGTACCGTTAAACGAGCTGAATCGGAACTGAAACTGCTCACTGTAAGTTGCTTTAAAGTCTCTGAGCATACTGATAGCTACTTGCTCACCAAGAAGGATGCCTTCTGTCGCGTCTGTGCGCCAATGCACGCCGCTGAAGTTCCGGCCGAATGCCACGTTTGATGCCAGTTTGTTCAGCTCAGATCCCACTGTAAGAGGAGGCCCCTGATGCGGCAGTAAGAGTTGTCCATCGTCGCTAGGAACCACGGGGTCAGGTATAACGTGGGTTTCGTTGTAATAAGCCTTCAAAACTGTAACACAGGCCCCTAGAAAAGTCGCATGTCCTGACGGATAGGAGGGGTGCGCGGGACTGCCTTCGGGAAACGCTTGCGGCAAGAGGTACGAGCCTGTCCGGGAAAAGGTTTCTTCCAGAACTCTGCTGCCCAATAACTCCGTATTAACAGGAAAATCCAGTCCGGCCGTCAATCTGCGGTGGACACGTCCACAAAATTCTTCTGGACGGGTGCGGCGGTGAAGCGTCCACTTATGACGCCACGCTGTCTTAAGGGCAAGCGTTGATACCTGAGCAATTGCCGCCATCACGTCTGCCTGCCCAAATGTGGCAAACGCACATTGCCTCGGCATCGCAAGATATGGATTAGAAGCATTGACTGGCACACCTATGTTAGCCATAACAAGGGCAGCCGTCATAGTTGTCTGGTAAGGGAAATCCAGATGGACGTGGTGCGCCACATCCCTTCCGGTCGTCAGGAAACGCTTGGCTGGCTGTAATGGAACATCAAGGCTCGGAACTATTCCCCGCTGCAGGGCAAGCCATTCCTCCCAAGTGTGAACGTAATCGCTGCCCGGCTCCGCGCACAGGTACATTTGCGACATCGGGGTGTGACCCATGGTCATTTCCTTAAGCAGGAACTGCGAAAGGTAAGGCCCTGCTGACGCGCCCCTGATTGTGCTCCGGAAAAGGGTCTGAGGCGTAACTGCGGCTCCCTCCCGAGGACCACGGAAGTCACTAAACCTATTAAGATCATCGCATGCCGCCTGAACAAGGGGACTTCTCGCATACTGTGAAAACGGTACATCACGTAACAATGCCTGCCAATAAACTTCTGCTGCTTCAGAAGCCTGCTCAGCAGAAGCAAGAGTGGGGGGCGGTGGCAAATAGGTGTTATGAGGGTCTGTTCCGGTAAGTGTGTACCCGTAACCAGCCATCGGATTTTTAAACTGAAGCAGGCCTCCGCCCGCAGGTACATCCTCAAAAGCCTTGGCGGTGCCGGCTTGGCACGCCTGCAGAAATGCCTGCAGCGCAGCAGGATCCGCAATCCCATTTTCATCATGAGGAAGACTTTTACTGAAACATGCGATACCGTTAGGATATACGGCCTCATCACCGTTAAGAGACAGAGGAACCACTGGTGACTTGTATTCCTGCAGTGCCAAGCGCTTCTTGAGAGCATAAACTTTCTTGCGGCGGGATTTTCTTTCAGCGTTGGATAGGGGGCCAACAAATTTCACCTTCCTACGCTCAGGGGCCGCGAAGGATTGGCTGGTGACTCCTATAAAAGCTGCGCCCGCGACCGCGCCACCGGCTCGTAACAGGAACTCCCTGCGTGAATGGTCATCAGGATAAGACTCAAGTGAGCCTGCTGCTAATTTATCTTCAGAAGATCTCACTGGTTGAGCTCCATCGCCTGCTTGCAAAGAACAGTACGCATTAGAATTTTGTAACTGGAAAAACCATTAGTCATTTATTGTGTCGATTCAAACAATCTGTCACACCGATTTTACATTTTACTGCAGGTGAATCAAAATTCGTGCCTATTGCAATTGTCCGAGGTTCCCCCTTATGAAAATTGGTATTGTTACATTGGGTTGCGACAAGAACACTGTCGACAACGAATACATGGCCGGCCTGTTGGCCGAGAGTGGTGCGCGGGTTGTTCGTGCGGAGGTAGACGCGGACAGTAATCCCGACTCGGATCTGGACGCCGTGCTTATCAACACCTGCGGGTTTGTTGAATCCGCGAAACAGCAGTCCCTCGAAAGCATCATGTCGTGGATCGACCACAAAAAAGAGCGTCAAGAAAACGGCCAGGGCCGCTGTCGTGTGTTTGTGGCCGGGTGCCTCACCCAGCGCTACCGGGAAACTTTGGTGCAGGAACTGCCCGAGGTGGATGGCTTCATGGGCGTGGGCGAATTTGACAAGGTCATTAGTCTGGTGCAATCGCCAGCCGACGCGTCATCCCCGTATAATCTGATTCAGGAACTGCCGGTTGTGGCGGTACGCGAAGGCGGTTTGCCGCGGATGCAGCTTGGCGTTCAGGCACCTCATGCGTTCTTGAAGATTGCGGACGGGTGTAATCATAATTGTTCGTTCTGCGCGATTCCTTCCTTTAAAGGCCGCCTGCGCAGTGTGAAAAAAGAGATCCTGCTGGCCGAAGCAAAGCTGCTTCTTGGCCGCGGCGTAAAAGAAATTAACCTGGTCGCGCAGGACACCAGCGACTACGGCAAAGACATCTATGGCCGCGAATATGGCATCGCCGATTTGCTGAGCGAACTATCGGTGCTGCCGGGAGATTTTTGGATTCGTCTGTTTTATTTTTACCCCGGCGGGCTCAACGCAAAGTTCATGGACGCGTTTCAGTCCAGCCCGAAAGTTTGCCGTTATATCGATATGCCGTTGCAGCATCTTCACCCGGAAGTGCTTCATCGCATGAAGCGCCCCCACCGGGAAATTAAGACTTTAGATGCGCTTGAAAACCTGCGCGCCACAATCCCAGGGTTGGCGCTTCGCACTACGTTTATTACCGGGTTTCCGGGCGAGACGGAAGAGCAGTTCGATTATCTGCTAACCGGCGCGCAGCGGCTCCGGTTTAATCGTCTGGGTGCGTTTCCGTTTTCGGAAGAAGAGGGCACACCAAGCGCGATCATGGATCAACAGGTTCCGCGGCGGCTGCGGAAGTCGCGCTATGACCGGCTTATGACCATGCAGCAGCAGGTGTCTCTGGAGATGAACCGCGATATGGTAGGCCGGGAAATTAAGGTGCTGGTGGAGCAGCAGATCGAAGATGACCAGTATGTGGGTCGCAGCGAGTTTGACGCTCCGGACGTTGACGGTGCAGTGGCGATTCACTCTGTAGAGGATTTAAAACCAGGGCAGTTCGCCACGGTGAAAGTGGTTGGAGCGGATTATTACGACCTTGTAGCGGAAGCGTAATGGATGCCCGGCGCCTTTTCGTAACAGGTGCTGTAATTATGGGGCTGGCCGTGGCGCTTGGCGCGTTTGGCGCTCACGGGTTGCAGAAAGTGACTGATGCGAAGGGCCTTGCCAATTGGGAGACCGGCGTTCGTTATCAGGCGATCCATGGCATTGCGCTGCTGATCCTTTCACTGGCGGTAAAGCGCTTTTCTCCGCGAGCTCTAAACGTCGCGGCAATCTGCTTTATTGTGGGAATCGTTGTTTTTTGCGGCACCCTCTACACGATAGTATTGACTGGAAATCCATGGTTTGGCCGCATCACGCCAATTGGTGGATTATTTTTTCTCATCGGCTGGGGAACAGCGGCGGTTGCGCACAAGCGAGTCGATTAGCAGGAATGCTTTAGAAGTAGAGCGATGCTCCTGTTTAATGAACTTATCACGCTTTGACCGTTAGATGTTTTATGTCCAAAACAATCGGTCTCGATAGTTCGCTTCTGCAAGACGTCTCCATTAAGACAAATCATTTTTCTGTTAGCCATCCTAAGCAAAGTTATAAGGCCGTTGCGCATCATCCGACACTTCTTCTCGGAATCGGCACTGCCGTTCCCACCCACGTGGCCACGCAGGAACAGGCGTGTTCGTTTATGGGGAAGGTATTATCTGCGTCTGCGGATAATGACGCTTCCGCCGCGCCGCCTCCTGTGGGATTATTAAAGCGCATCTACGCCCATAGCGGAATTGAAAAACGCCATAGTGTGATCGGCGATTACACGAAATGCGACGCAGCTGATTTTACTTTTTTCCCTAAATCCTGGAGCCTTAATCCCGTCCC
>JBBSQY010000040.1:0-31640 GCA_038243585.1 Candidatus Sumerlaeales bacterium
ACCGCGCGCCGTGAAACGAAGACCGAAAAACTATCAGAGACTGACGAAACCCAGAAAGGATTTCAAGGAATGTCTTCACCGGAGCCGATACAAGAAACCTTTAACTTAGTGCCATTCGGGACAGGCACCAATTAAACGGATTTGCGACGTATGGCACTAGTGTGGTGCGTCTATAGCCAGGTTCCGGCTTAGTTCTCTGCGACCCATTCGGGGCCGACCTTTTATGGTCTGTTTGACATCCGATAATGTGCGGTTTAATGCGTCGGGCTTTCAGTCCTGAACTTTTGGGGGTAGCGGGACGCCTGTGCATCTTTTTTAGTCCCAGATTCCTGGGGCTTCGCCCCAGGCTGATGTGTGGTTGCGGTCTTTTTCAATAAGTACGTATTTCTCCGGGTGGGCGCTCCGCTCGGGTTAAGGCGGTGCTGAATCACCGCACTCCAAGATGTTGGTCTTGCTTATTTGCGGGAAGGCAGTGGAACGGTGGGGCGGGTCTGGGAGGGGCGGGAATGTCTGTTGTACTGACAGAGGCCGGACGCCTATGCTGCTTCTTTAATCGCAGAATCCAGGGGGTTGGCCCAGCACTGTATGTGTTGCGGTCTTTTTCAATAAGTTACGTGTTTCTCCTGGTGGTCGCTCCGCTCGGGTTAAGGCGGTGATGAATCACCGCACTCCAGGATGTTGGTCTTGGTTGTTTGCGGGAAGATGGCGGGTTGGCGGTTTGTGTTTCTGTCCTTGCAAATGCTGGTGGCTGTATCTGTATTTTGATTATGTGCTTACGATACCTGTCTTCGACTTTTCTGTGTTTTGCATTTCTTATGGTGTGTGGGGTGGGGGGTGGTCATCCGGCGGATGAGAATCCTGATTTGACTTTGCCGGAATCGACGCTGGAGTTTCGTCAGGATCGGTTTGGTATGTTTATCCACTGGGGCATCTCGAGCGTTTTGTGTGACGGCGATGGGGTGATGAAGGAGCGGCGACTGGCTGTTTCGGATTATGAGAAGCTGGCGCAGTTTTTTAATCCGGCTGAGTTTAACGCGGCGGAGTGGGTGAGCCTTGCGAAGTCGGCGGGGATGCGCTATGTTGTTTTTACGGCGAAACACCATGATGGATTTGCCATGTGGGGGTCGAAGGCCAGCGACTGGAACGTTGTGAAGCTGACGCCGTTTGCCCGGGATGTCGTGAAGGAGCTGGCGGAGGAGTGCAAACGGGAAAAGATAAAATTATTCCTCGGCTATTCGCAGCTGGACTGGCGTTTTTCGGAGTTGGTCGGGCCTGAGGCCGCACAGACTGTAAACGCCGATATTGTCGAAGCGGCGGATGATGACGCCACAACGACGCCTCTCAACTATACTGATGCGCAACTGACGGAACTGCTTACCGATTATGGTAAGATTGATGGCGTATGGCTGGACGGATGGATGGATCGACCGGGGGCGGAGGCGCAGCTACAGCGCACTTATGGGATCATCCGAAAGTTGCAGCCTGGCGCGCTTATTGGCAATAATCATGGCCTGGCGCCGTTGCCGGGTGAGGATTTTCAAATGCGGGTCCAGCAGACCCCTGACCTGAATTCGCGGGACCAGATGGAGACGGGGAATTCGGATGACCTTGAGTACAGCCCCGTCCCGTTGGAGGTCTCTAATACGATCAATCGCAGCCTGGGATATCGGCTGACTGACGACGATTATAAATCGCTGCGTGAGCTGATCCACTCGCTGGTGGGGGCGGCGGGGATCGACGCCAATTTGTTGCTGAATGTGGGGGCGATGCCTAATGGGCGGATCCAGCCGGAATTCGCCGAAAGGCTGCGCCGGATCGGGATGTGGCTGGCGAAGAATGGCGAGTCAATTTATGCGACGCGCGGCGGTCCGGTTGCGCCTCAACCCTGGGGCGTGACGACCCATCGGGGTGACAAGGTTTATGTACACGTGCTGGATGCTGAAACCACGTCGGTCACTATCCGGCTCCCGACCAGGCTGCGGACGGCCCGATATCTTGTCGACGAAAGCGATGTTCCGTTTCAGGAGACAGACGGCACGATTGTTCTGACCCTGCGTCCGGAACGCAGAGGGGAATTGGAACGCCTGCTGGTGTTGCAGACGATGCGTCCTCTCTGATCCCGTAGCGCGGCGCGGTTCCAGTCCGGAACGTTAGTAAAGTTGCCAGTCGCCGACGCTGGTCGATCCTGTGAACTGAGCAGTAAGTACTTTACTGGTGTCCATGGTGATCGGCAGAGGATTTGCGAATTGCAGGCCTGCCGGAAAGTCTCCGGTCCACCTCATGAAAGAATGGCCCGGCGCACCGGTCGCTGTTAGAGTGACGGCTGCGTTGGGAGCGTAAAACGCATCATTGACCGATCTTGATACGGTGCCGTCGATCGCCTTGACCACGAGACTTTTCGCGGTTCCGGCCACGCCGCGCGCCAGGGTCTGAAACGCTCCGTCGCCGTCCATATCGTCTGCCCACACCACTAGGTAACGTCCGCTTTTGTGAGCGCTGACAACCGGATTTTTACGGACCTCGGGTCCGAATTTGTGGGTTACCGCAGTCACCGGGTTTACCCTTATGTCAGCAGCATTAAGCCTCGAACCTGTAATGTTATACGCATTGGACATCATCTGATAGCCGGACCCGCTAACGCCGTTGTCTTCCCAGACGGGATACCAATTGCCCAGGGAATCCATGTCGACAGCAGGATTGATCTGATTCCCGGTAGAAATAACATTGACGGTACGTTCGGAAAATAGCTCGGCACCCACTGGCGTGAAACCCCTCGCCTTGATCTGGTAGGAACTGTTCAGGTCGGCATCATCTTCCCACACGACCACGAAGCGGCCTGTGTCGTCCATGGCGATGTCAGGGCTGATCTGTTCTCCTACGGTAGTGGCGTTGGCGAAGATCTGTGAGAAGCGTTCGGCCTCATTCGCGAGGAAACCTCTCATGCCCAGGTCCCATGTGCCGGAACTGTCGTCCTCCCAGGCAACTACATAATTACCGTTGCCCGCCATGGCAATAACCGGATTCACCTGCTGTCCGGCGGCGACCGTGTTAATGGTTTTGGCGGCAAACCGCGGCACGTTGCTCGCGTTAAAGCCACGAGCCCGGATCTCAAAGAGTCCGTTGCCGTCCGCGTCGTCTGCCCAGACTACGATGAAATTTCCTGCGTTATCCACGGCGACATCAGGATTCGTAACAGTTCCCGGACCTGTTACGGAAGTGACAACCTGTTCGGCGGCGCCTGTGGGTGTTCCATCTGCGTTATACGATCGCATTTTGATCTCTGTGGTACCGCTCTGCCATGCCAAAACGAACTTGCCATCCGGACGCATTGCCATAGATGGATTAACGGCGTTAATGGAATTGACGCCCACGGTGTTAACAATGGTTTTTGCAAAACGAACGTTGCCGTCAGAGTCAAAACCTCGCGCAAACAGATGGTAAATGCCGTTGTTATCGTTGTCCTCTTCCCATACGCCTGCCCAGTCGCCATTATCCGCCTGGCCAATATCCGGGTCAAGCTGATCGCTGTTCAGATCGTTACTGATGCCCATGGCATGGAACCCAACGCTCCGGTTTAAATAGGTATAGGGGGGAGTCGCGGCAGTCATGTTGTAATTCAACGAGAACAAATGGTCCGCGCCGAGCGGGTTCTTAGAATAAGGTCCGTTATAGAGGGCACTGATCCCGTTAGTAAAAATGGTCGGATCTCCGGGCGCAGCAGTTATCGTGCTTCCGTTTATCTTGTTAGCGGCGGGGTCAAACTGCATTATGCGCAGCCAGCCGTTGCCGAGATTGTTTCCGGTTCCTAGCACTTTCTCGCCCTGGTAATCGACCAGCATTTCATAGATGGCGTTGCCGCCGACACCATACTTCGTGTTGGTCACAGATTCCGTTACGTGACCGCAAACAACCAAAAACACGTTGCTATGCCGACTCGCGCATTCGTCGAAAATTTCCGCGCCCGCAGCGCCAACCGTTCCCGCGGCCGATCCGGCCTGTCCGCCGTAATTCCCGCTGGTTGTCATATATCCGTGCGTGAAGATGACAACCCGGTGATTGGGGTGACTGCTGATCAGGTTGTTCGCCCAGGTAAGCACTTCCTTGCGCGGTGCATATTCCAGTCCGACCACCAGAAAATCGAGCCCGTTGGACGAAAAGTAAGTGTAATTATTTTCATTATGATCCGTGGTTTCGCCCATGTTTCCGCCATACCAGGATTTGGTATTAAAGCGCTGTGGACCGACTACGGCATTATAGAGGGCAAGATTTCTCAGGTTAGCCCCCGGCCATCCGGTACTTGTTTTGTAGTCGTGATTGCCCGGAACTACGGCATAGGGAACGTTCGCGTTGTCCAGGATTGTATAAGCGGCGTTTGCGGTGCCCCATTGGGCGAAGGTATTGTCGTTTGTGAGGTCTCCCAGCCAGATCACATGCTGAGTGTTATACGCGGTTTTGTTGTCACGGATCCAATTTGCCTGGCGGCGATAAATATCGTAGAGGACGGGATGATTTGAGGTTGTATAATATTGAGGGTCGGGCATGCAGATGAGGGAAAACGGCTGGGCCTGAACTGTAGACGACGTCAGGATGCCAAAACCTGTCGCGAGCAGGACAAGAGCGTGCTTGCGCGCGGTTCTGCCGCAATTAGTGATTGGGTGAAACATGGAAACTGATACTTCCTTCCGCAAATGGCGTTACCCCAATAATGATACTTCGCAAATACGCATTCTGGAATACTTATATGGCATCAGGTATTCCGCGTCAAGGGGTAAAGTCACGTGTAAATAACGCCGAATAAGGCAATCTCCAGGGACGAATTACGGGTTGCCTCAAGATTGGTACAGCAGCTCTAGGGCGATGGGCCGTGGAAGATCACTGCCTATTTGGTTCGAAAGCAGTCTGTCTGCAATTACCCAGTTGACTTTGATGATCCGGAGATATTGAAATTTAATCAACATCAACGGGATCAATATATTGATTCCAACCGGTGCGGCAAGTACGCCCGAACAACAAATTCCAGGAGAACAACTACACATGAAAAAGTTCATTCCGTTATTCCTCGCCCTGCCTCTGATGATGGCCGGCCCCGCAGCATTTGCCCAGACCACAGGAACCGCAACTGTGACCGAAGACGGCGTCATTGCCGGCACTATGGACATCGTGTTTAAAACCCGCACGGACGTAAATGCCGAAGGCGTAGCTAACGAAGGGGCAAAGGACGAGTACACGTTTAACCTCGATGTGGCGCAGACCACCAATTACAATGGCAAGATCACCCGCCAGCCAGTCCTGAAAAGCAAGTATCTGCAACAGGTAACGCAGGAAGCCGGACTCGGCTTTGACGTAAAACTGGTAGTTCGCAATCCCAATGACCTGAAGCAGAAACGCGAAGTGGGCAAGTGGGTCGGGTTCGCCCCCATTAACCCTGAGACTGGCGTATACAATTTAGCGGGGGGGTCCTCCGTACAGCGTCCTTTGCGTATCGCTGTGGACGCCATTGGATCTGCATCTGCGTTCCAGGACTCATTTGGCGGTAAAATGGTTGGAAAATCTTCCGACAAAGGAACGCTCAGCGACCAGATATTTAAGCGTATTATTGGCGGACGCGAAGTAAAGATCGAGGTCAAGAAAAGCGATCCCATGAAGTTCCAGAGCGTGGTGCTCGCCAAAGGCCCCGCGACCAGCTATCCTCGCACCACCGTGAACGGGCAGCTTGTGTATGATTACGAGACGGGCAACTGGTACACTGACGGCATCAAGTTTAACTACAACCTGAACGGCCAGGAAGTTAACGACGTAATGACCGGCTCCATTAAGTGGGAAGAGGATCCGGAACGCAAGGCCAACGGCAAAGGTTCATACGTTTTCAACCTTCGCTTTAACGAAGACAAGCACAAGGCGCCGCAGACGGAAGCCGCCGCATTTGACCAGATGAGCGAAGAAGACGCATTCTTCGCCGTGGATACCTCCTTGCCTACGTTGACCGGCACCATTGAATATGTTGATACATTTATTGCCGGCGGTGGCGACGAGCCAACTCCATCCAGCTCAAAGGTTACCTATAAGCTGAACGCATCCAAGCTGACAAAGGTGCAAATCACCAATTTCTTCAAGCTGTGGCTGATCGGCGTAGGACCGACAAACGACGAGTAAACCCGTCGGCCGCCGCATTCCCTGCTTTTCCGTTTCTCATGGGCCAGGTGTCCATGCCACGCTTTTCATTATCCCTCATATGGAGATCATACTTTGAGCGCTTTTTACCGCATCCTGCGGCGCATGAACGACCCTGCGGCCCATGAAGCCGACCGCCTTGCCCGGCGTGAATTTCTGAAAATGATGGCTGCAGGCGTCGGGGCTTTTGCGGTTTCGCAAATTCCGGTGCTGGGCAACGCCGCCAGCAATGACTGGGGCACGACCGGAACGCTGAACGCCAAACCGAACGGCAAGAGTGTGATCGTCATCGGAGCTGGCTTTGCCGGTCTGGCGGCGGCTTATGAGCTGGCCGCCGCCGGCTTCGATGTGACAGTGCTTGAGGCGCGCAATCGAGTGTCTGGCCGGGTGTTGTCCACCGGCGATTTCATCAAGGGCAAAACGGTTGAACTAGGCGGCGAACTGATCGGCTCAAATCACCATGCATGGATGCATTACGCCAGTGTGTTCGGGCTGGAATTCATCGATGTCACGGAAGACGAAGAACTGGATGCGCCCATCGCGCTGGATGGCAAACTCCTGGGAATGGAAGAAGCAGCGGCGCTCTGGGAAGAGATGGATGCATCGTTAAAACTCATGAACGCCGACGCGGAAAAAGTGCTTGATCCCACCCAGCCCTGGCTGAGCGTCGATGCGCTTTTCGCAGACAAAATGAGCGTGGATGACTGGATTCAGAAACAACCTGTCTCTGATACGTGCAAACGCGCCCTGGCGGCTATGCTTACCAATGACAACGCCGTGGATGTGAAAAAGCAGTCGTACCTGGGAATGCTGTCTGCCATCAAGGGCGGCGAAGGCGACAAGTATTGGACGGATTCCGAGGTCTACCGCTGTAAAGGCGGCAACATGCGACTGGCCCAGGCACTGGCGCACCATCTGGGCAAGCGGGTTAACCTCGGGCTGGCCGCCACCTCCATCGTCACGACTGCTTCCGGAGTGACGGTAAAGTGCAGGGATGGCCGCACCATTGACGCTGATGAAGTCGTACTGGCGGTGCCGCCGTCGGTATGGTCGAAGATTTCCATGAACGTGCCGGACGACTATACGACCCAGATGGGCACGGCGGTTAAGTATTTCTCACGGTTTGAGACGGCTTTCTGGCTGGACAACAAGCTGAGCCCCTACTCCATCGGAAATGGTGTCGTCGGCTGGACCTGGGATGGCACCGACAACCAGGGCAACGAGCCGGGTCATTGCCTGACCGCGTTTACCGGCGGACCAAAGGCTGCGGAAGTCGCTGAGATGGGCGAAGATGTCCGCAAGGCCGCTTACAGCAAAGAACTGGAGCAACTGTACCCTGGCTATAAAGCCGGTGTGAAAGAGGCGCGGCCTATGCTGTGGCCAAAGGAGCCGTGGACTCTGGCCGGCTATTCCTTCCCTGCGCCAGGCCAGGTAACCACCGTGGCCCGCAAACTCCACGAGGGCATTGGACGCCTTCATTTTGCCGGAGAGCATACCAGCATGGCTTTTGCCGGCTATATGAACGGCGGCTTGGAATCAGGGCGAAGAGTGGCCCGCCAGATTGTGGAAAAAAATCGCGCGACAGCAGTACCGGTTCCGGCAGCCATACCGGCCTGACAATAGCGACACTCGCCTGGTCCGCGGCCTTAGTTTCTGCGGACCAGGCGAAGGCCCTGGCGGATTAAGTGAGGTTGCACCAGCATCAGCAAACCCGCATAAGCAATTGCCGGTGCAGATGAGGCGATCAGCGCCGTCCAGGGATCACCAGTAAGCCCGGAAACCAAACTAAGCAGGCCGGCGAATACCAGCCACAGCGGCGTCATCCGGAGCCAGGTCCAGTGAAACGGCCATTGCCCGGCTCCCAACAGATGCGCCAGCATCATGCCCCAATACAGCCAAAGCACGGCTGACGAAACCGCATAAGCCATCACGGCTTCCATTACTCCGAAACGCAGCCCCACCACCACTGCCGCCACTCGGATCGCGGTAGCCACAAGGTTCCAATAGAAGCCGTAGTCAGGTCGATCCAGCAGAATATCGAGGGAGGAAACGGGGGAAAAGAGCGCGGCAAACACGCAGTAGAGGGAGAGCAGCCGCGCCACCGGTGCCGTAGAAGCGACCCAGCTCTGGCCCAGAAATATTTCGACCAGCGGCTCCGCCATGACCGCCACCCATATCAATACCGGCACAATAAAGGCCGCAGACATTCGCAACATCTCCAGCACCGGCGCATGCAGCTGCTGTCGAGATCGCCCCGCCAGCGCCGAAAATGTAACCCGGTGCAGCGCCCCGATTAACACGTAGATCGGAACCGTAACCATGAGACTGGCCATCGAAAACGCGGCGGCGGCCGCTTTTGAAAGGGCAGCCCCGAAAATGATTACCGGGGCGTTTCCGCCGAGGGCGTTTAGGACCTGGTTGCCAGAGTGGAACAGGCTGAAACGCTTCCACTCCCACCCGCTCCGGCGAAAGGCCCGGAGCGATTCCCACGCTGGCGGAATGGATATTTTAGATCCCCGCCGCAACCAGTAAAGTTCCGCCACTTCGGCGCAGCCATATGAAATATAAAGACTCCATGCAGAAGGCCAGACGAGGGCAAGAATGATTCCGCCCACACCCGCGACGAAGGCATAAAGAGTTTCTCCCATGCTGATTTTGCGATAATCCAACTGCGCCGCAAGATCGGTTTTGTATATCAGCTTTCGCGCCTGAATTGCTGTCACGGCGGGAAACAGCCACAACATTCCACTCCACGGACCAAAGTCCAGCCATCGCACAATCAAGAAATGGCCCGCCACCGAGATAACCGCGATTAACGCGGAAATCAGGCTGAGCGCGCCCCCCAGCAATAAAAGGAAACTCGGACGGGAGCGCACCTCGCGCACATAAAGCTGATCAAAGCCAAGGGGCAGGAGAACAAACGCAACCAGGTGTACGGACAAAAGCTGACGGTAGGCGCCAAACTCCGTCTCGGTGAGCAGTCGCGCGACCACGGCCACCGATCCAAAAGTAATCAGGCGCTGCGCGATATTTCCCAGCAGCGACCATCTCATTGCCCGGATGGCGTGGGCGGTAGACGGCGGGGAAGGGGCTTGCGAAGAAGGACTATCAGGGCTCAAGTCAGAGCCTTACGCCGTTACGAAACTCAGGTCCCGCACGTGCTGATAAGCTTCGTCAATGCTCACGCCCGGCGTCAACTTGCTTAGCGCCCATTCTTCTTCGTGGGAGACGGTTTCGCCAGCCTTGAGAGGAGCCAGGGGACCAAGGGTTTCCAGTTCCAAAAAATTGGCATCTGTAAAAACTTCCCAGTTGCAGCCAAAATCTGGATATTCCGCGTCGGGTTTTAATACCGCTTTCTTAACAAAGGCGTTGCTCCCGAGGATGTAGCATCCCCATCCGACGGAGTTGCGTACTCCGAATTTTAACTGGTCGTTGCGGGATGGGTCTTGCGCGAGAGCCACGTAGCGGGCGGCCCATTTAAAACGAGGGTCTGACATATCCGTATATTGCCACAGCACCAGCGGCCGCGCCGGCAGCAGCGCTTTCGGGAACGGCACAAAAGGCTCTTGAGGGATGATCGCTGTTCCGCCAGGAGCAAGGACTGTCAAGGCCCAGGGGGCCGCTGTGATCTCCCACTGCCCGTGATTAACGAGCTGGTGAGAAACGGAGACGCTGGGGTCAGTCTCGTGAAGTCGAATTTCCACAATTTTCTGAAGCCCGGTAAGCTCCTCCACAGCTGGAATAAGCCGAAGAACCTTGCCGTCCCACTCGTGGGCTATGGTTGAGTTATCCGGCACGTAGGTCCGCGGCTTGACTTCCGGTCCATGCCAAAAGCGGTGCCCACCATAAAGTTTAAAATGTTTGCCGCCCGTGACACCTTTGGTTTCGGAGTCAATATAGAACAGCTTATCATTCTGGTTCTTCCAGCCAAAATGAAGGATGCGGGGCCCGACTTCAGTTGTCACAACCAGTTCCACAACGTCGTTGGAGAGCTCCAGACACTGCGACCAGCCGGCAAATCTTACTTCTTTTATCTTTATCATAGATCGATATGTCTCACACTGATTTTATAAAGTTACAGAGTTATTTTGCTGTAACTTAAGTAAAAACAGAAAATTTTTATTTTTACCATTTGAAAACAACGATGGAGGGGGCATTGCGTGGGGATAAAAATATATGCAGTTGAACCCCTTTGTAAAGCGCAACCGCCCTTGACACTACCGACACGGGCACTGCAGTTCTTATCAATCTTCATACTTTGTTCAGGGTTTGGTTGAAAAGGTGGTTACCATTTAGTTGTTGGATAACGAATACATCATAGGCATCGATCTCGGGACCACAAATTCTGTTGTGGCAATTCTTGAGGGAGAAAGCCCGAAGGTTATCAGCAACAGCGAGGGCAGCACCCGGACCCCGTCCGTGGTCTCGTTTCTTGCGGGCGGAGAAATTACGGTTGGAGACGTAGCGCGGCGGCAGGGCGCGGTTAATCCTTCACGAACCGTATACAGCATAAAGCGTCTGATGGGTCGCACTCCCCAGGATATCGAAGCCTCGGGCATCTACGCCCCCTATACCTTAAAATCAACGGCAGACTCTCAGTTGGTTGTCAGTATTGATGATGCGTTGTATACCCCGGCACAAATTTCTTCTTTTATATTAATGAAGCTGAAGCAGGCGGCCGAAGACCATCTGGGCCAAACCGTGACCAAGGCCATTGTAACGGTGCCGGCTTATTTTGATGATCTTCAGCGCCAGGCCACCCGCGAAGCCGGACGGCTGGCCGGTCTGGAGATACTGCGCCTGGTAAACGAACCGACCGCCGCTGCGATGGCCTATGGCCTTGGCAAGGAAACCAAGGAACGTATCGCCATTTACGACTTTGGCGGCGGCACTTTCGACATGACGATTCTCGAAATTTCGGACGGAACTTTTGAAGTATTGACGAGCCAGGGAGACACCAGCCTTGGCGGCGACGATATTGATTCCTTACTCGTTCAATTCCTGTTGGATCGTTTCAAGGAGAACACCGGCGTTAACTTTGAGCCCGACGACATGGCCCGGAGGCGACTAACGGAGGCGGCGGAAAAGGCGAAGTGTGAACTTTCGTTGTCGCCCCAGGCGCTGGTTCATTTGCCGTTTCTTGCCCAGGAGAACGGTTCGCCCCTGCATCTGGATACTACGGTGCGCCGGGAGGACTTTGAAGACCTTATCGAGCACCTTGTGGAACGCAGTCTGGAATGCTGTCGCGCCGCGCTAGCCGATTGCGATTTAAAGGCTACCGAAATTGACAAAGTCATTCTGGTGGGCGGCACCACTCGCATTCCTCTTCTGCAGGACATGGTGGAGGAACTCTTTGGCGTTGTGCCTTTCAAGGGGATTAATCCCGACGAGATTGTTGCCCTGGGGGCGGCCACCCAGGCGGGGGTTTTGGCCGGGAAACTCAAAGAAGTCATCCTGCTGGATGTAACCCCGCATACGCTGGGAGTTGAAGTTTCAGAAAACCGGATGACAAAGGTTATCGAAAAAAACACCACCATCCCTGCAAAAGTGGGCCGGCTGTTTACCACCACGGAAGACGGCCAGGAAATGGTGACAATCCACGTATTGCAGGGCGAATCTGAAAAGGCTTCAGAGAATCGATCCCTTGGCAAGTTTACCCTGACATCCATTGCACCGGCGAAAGCAGGCACTGCGCGGGTGCAGGTTGCGTTTCAGATTAACGCGGACGGCATGGTAGAGGTTGTGGCAGAGGATATGGCCACGCGGAAACAACAGAGCCTGACCTTGTCTCTCGGTGGCGAGGGTGACACGGTTCAGGCAGCCCGTGAGCGCGCGACCGGTGCGGTAAGCGCAAGGCGCAAGCGCCGGCGCACACGGACGGGCGAGAGGGTGTCTTCTCCTGAGCAGGGCACCCCAATAGGCGTGCAGGCGGCTTCGCAGCCGCAGCGCGATCAAACCGGTGCGAGAACGTTACGGAACAGTGATAGTTCGGTAGCCTCGGTTGTCGCGCCTATTGCCAACGTGCCGCAGTCAATCGCCGCTTCAATGTCACCCGATGTGGCTCCGGCCTCCAATCAGATGCCCGGCCCGGCGACTCCTCCAGCATCACAGGATGGAACTCAACCGGCATTGGACAGCTCTGCTGGCGCAAACTCTTCAGAGCCAGGCAATGCCACGGGCTTGTCGCCGCAGGCTATAAAAGCTTTATCGTTAATTGGAGATAAGGCAGCTTCGGCCACCTCCTATGAAGTTTATCTAAAATCCTATTCGGAACTGCAGGAGTATGTGCGCCGGAATCCTGCTGATTATACGGTGGCTGAAGGCGCGACCCGAATCCTGATGACGCTGGGTGAATGCGACGGCGCGAGGGCTTTGCTAAAGATCATGACGGAAGCTCCTGCCGTGGATTCTGAACGCATTTCCCAGCTGAAAAAAGAATTCCACGCTCGTTTTCCCAACGACGTCAACTCGACGCAGCCCATTACCTCGCCCGCCGGAACAAAGGAAGGCGTCGACACCGCCATTCGCAGTATGGAAAAGCGGGTTACAAATGATTCCGGCAGCGTCGACGAGATTGATAATCTGATTCAGCTATACCGCCGCAGGCTTGCCCATGCAGATGATCCTGCGACTCAGTACAAACTGGTGCAACTTCTCGTGCGCCTCGAGCGGGTAGACGAGGCCATTAACATTCTTCAGCGCCTTGTTCAGCATGAATCCTATCGCGGACACTCGCTCAAGATCCTTGGTTTGTGCTTCTGGCAAAAGGGACTGCATTACCTGGCATGGCAAAAATTTCAGCAGCTTCCCCCGTCGGATGAAATCAAGGATATCCTGTACAGGCTGGCTGCGGACATGGAAGATACCGACCAGCTACTAAACGCGAAGGTCGTATTTCAGCATCTGGTCAATGCAGATCCGGAATTCCGGGACGGTGCAGATCGACTGAAAAAGATTGAGGGCATCATCCGGATGGAAGCAGGCAACCGGGAAGCCAGTCTGACCCCGTCGATATTCCTGACTTTGAAAGATTCCCGGTTTGTCGTTCTTGAAGAGGTTAACCGGGGCAGCATGGGCATCGTTTACCGCGCAAGGGATAAGGTGCTTGAAGAAATAGTTGCCCTGAAAATCCTGAACGATTATATGACGACTGACCCATCTGCAGTGGAACGATTTAAACGGGAAGCCCGCGCGGCCAAACGCCTTTCTCACCCCCACATCGTGCGCATCCATGATATGTTTGAGTATGGAAATAAGAAGATACTTTCGATGGAGTTTATCGAAGGCGTAGATCTGAAAACCGTGCTCGCGGAACGTAAAACCCTTCCTCTCTATGAAATCGCCGGCATCGCGCGGCCGGTGTGCGACGCGCTGCAGTATGCCCATCAGCAGTCTATCGTCCATCGCGACATTAAGCCCGCCAACATCATGATAACCAATTCGAACCAGGTCAAGGTTACGGATTTCGGCATTGCCAAGGTACTGCTTGCGGGGCGCGATTCCACCCGGTCCGGATCGCAGATTATCGGGACTCCTCTATATATGTCGCCAGAGCAGATTATGGGCGACGATGTGGACGCCCGGACGGATATCTACAGTTTCGGCGCAACCATGTACGAACTGGCCACAGGCAAGCCGCCCTTCCTGGACGGCAACATTGAATATCATCACCTTCACACGTTGCCCCCGCCCATGACGGAAACAGTGCCGCTGGCGCTCCAGCAGATCATTTTCAAGTGCCTGGAAAAGAAACCGGAAGACCGATATCCAGCGATCAGCCAGGTGGCGGACGCGCTGGTGAAGCTAAGCCAGGGGTAGGCAGTGGGCGACAGCGCAAAGCAAAGCAAAGACCTGGTGGGAAACAGGATTTTTCGCAACCGAGAAGATGCCACGTAAGTGGCGAGTTTGTCTGAACTGATATAGCTTTTGAGTTGTAGGTTTTTTGAAATGAACTTTACACCAACGGCAAAGGACAGGCCTTGTCTTCTAACCAACCCTCTCAACTTCGCGGCCTCCTGGAAGAATCCGGCATGGGCTGGTTGTTTAATAGCGACGATGCCGATGAGCGTGCCTGCGCACTTGCATCGGATTTCCAGTTGGCTGAGTTAACGTACAATAGCCTGTACAGCAACCAAAAGGACTTTTACCCCCTGGTCTCAAGCGAGACGGGTCAGCTTAAATACAAGGCGTTTCTTCAAAGCTTTGCTTTGCCCCTATCGACAGAAGCCCGAGTAATTATTTTTCGCATACTGGACGGCGCGGTGATCCGCAATATGGATTTTAGTTATACCAAAGGCTCGACATCCAGACTTCAGATACGGTTCAGCGATGATGAGTTTTATATATTGGCCGACGGTGCCTGGGACGTATTGCTAATTAAACAGTTAAGTTTTTTTGAATCTCAGAACCTGCTCGAAGTCGGAAGCATAAGCCCCTGGGAAAATTTGGCTACTCCGAATTTCAATGAGGATGTAAAGTGACAACCGCGACCAACGAAGCGTCAGATTATGCTGCTATGGCAGGCTCGCCTTTTAGAACGTCACGGCGCACGGTAGATACAGTCCGATTTCGATCGATGCAAACCGTGCGTGAGCTACAAGCATTAACGCAGGAATGCGGTAGCCCCAACTGGGATGGGTATGGAGCCTCACCTGTAATCCCAGAGACTCTTGATTTGGCCCGCCGTCTGGCTTTTGCTCTACCTTTTGACATTCCATTGCCCTCCGTTGGCGCGGAGGCCGACGGACACCTGACGTTTGAATGGTACGAGGGGCCACGAAACGTCCTGTCTTTAAGTGTTAGTCCTGAAGGATTGCTCTGTTACGCCGCTCACATCGGGCAAAGCAAACGGTCAGGCACAGAGCCTTTTAATGGTCGGCTTCCAGAAGATGTGGTGCAGATTGTCCGCCGTCTCACCGGGAAGCGAGTGTTGACATAGAATCCGCGACTGTCGAGGATGACGAGCAACTGGCGCGATATATATTTAAGAAGGAACACCTCCGCGCCGACGGCACCATAAAACCCGATCCGTTCATTCCATACAAATATGTAGAACTCTCAGTAACCCGGCATGAGAGGCTTAACGAACACGAAATCTGGTTAGCCGGACAATTGGTTGCAAGTCAGGTAAAGCGACCGTTAGTCGGACGTGCCGACGTTGCAGCAGCGGCTTTTGCACGCGTAGGATTAAAAACTGTTGCAGCGCCCCTGCCTGAAAACTCGAATCATGCAAACGTTATTGGCTGGCCATCGGATAAGCAGGCTCAAAAGGAAATTGCCTTGGATATTGCTGAAAGTTCAATATTTAAACGTGCTCCGCTGGCCATAGCATAAACGCAACGCGAGGTCGCCCCCCCCGGCAGTGCAGTCCGATTTCTTCTTAACGGTCCTCATCCCCACCTTTTAAAAACAACCCGCCGCCCATGGAACAAACGTTCCGCTGCGCAATATCTCACCCGATGGACACCCGTACAGAAACCCCCTTTAATCTGCAATGCGAGCACGAGCCGGCAGGCGACCAGCCTAAGGCTATTGAGAGCCTCGTGAGCGGGCTTGATCGTAATATAAAACATCAGGTGCTGCTGGGGGTTACGGGATCCGGCAAGACCTTTACGATGGCTCAGGTGATCAATCGCACCGGTCGGCCGGCCCTTGTCCTCGCCCATAACAAGACTCTCGCCGCCCAGCTTTACCGCGAATTTAAGGAGCTGTTTCCCGACAACGCCGTCGAGTATTTCGTATCCTATTACGATTACTATCAGCCGGAAGCCTACATCCCCAGCACCGATACGTATATCGAAAAAGACTCCGCCATTAATGACGAGCTGGACAAGATGCGCCTGGCCGCAACGAAGCATCTGCTGGAGCGTCGCGACGTGATCGTGGTCAGCAGCGTGTCGTGTATCTACGGCATTGGTTCGCCGACGGATTACGGGCACATGCGCGTGTTTATTGAAGAGGGGCACAAGGAACCGCGCAACGATTTCCTGAAACGGCTGGTGGCAATCCAGTATCGCCGCAACGATTTTGATTTCCATCGCGGCACGTTTCGTGTGCGGGGCGACGTGGTGGACATCTTCCCGGCTTACGAAGAACGCTCCGCGTTTCGGCTGGAGTTTTTCGGAAACGAGATCGAATCCATTTATGAAATAGACCCGCTTACCGGCGACAAAAAAACGCGTCTGCGCCGTGCGGTCGTCTATCCCGGCAGCCATTATGTCACGGAGCGTCCGAAGCTGGAGCGCGCCATTCGCACCATCGAAGTGGAACTGGAAGACCGCCTGCATGAGTTGCATTCGCAGGGGCGGGTGTTGGAAGCAACGCGCCTGGATCAGCGGGTGCGCTATGATCTGGAAATGATCCAGGAGATGGGCACGTGCAGCGGTATCGAAAATTACAGCCGCCATCTGTCCGGACGCAATCCCGGCGAGCCGCCGTTTACGCTGCTGGATTATTTCCCGGATGATTTCCTGCTGTTCGTGGACGAAAGTCACGTAAGCCTGCCGCAGGTGCGGGCCATGTATGAGGGCGATCGCAGCCGCAAAGGTATGCTGGTGGAGCACGGCTTTCGCCTGCCCAGCGCCCTGGACAACCGACCTCTTAAGGGCGAAGAGTTCGACGAGCGCATCGGCCAGACGATCTATGTGAGCGCGACGCCGGGTGAGACGGAACTGGAGCGCAGCATGGGCTTGGTGGCGGAACAGATTATCCGCCCGACCGGACTGATCGATCCGGAAATTACGATCAAGCCGGCAAAGGGTCAGGTGGAGGATGTCGTCGGCGAAATCCGTCCGCGCATCGAGGCCGGCGAGCGGACGCTGATTACCTGCCTGACGAAGCGGTCGGCGGAGGATCTTGCGGAATATATCACTGAGCTTGGCATCAAAGCGAAGTATCTTCACTCGGATATCGACACCATCGAACGGACGGAAATTATCCGGGATTTGCGCATGGGTAAGTTTGACGTCCTGATCGGGATTAACCTGCTACGCGAAGGGCTTGATCTGCCGGAGGTGTCGCTGGTGGCGATTCTCGACGCGGACAAGGAGGGTTTCCTGCGCGGACAGACGGCCCTGATTCAGACATCCGGTCGCGCCGCCCGAAACATCAACGGCCACGTGATCATGTATGCTGACCGCATAACGGACGCCATTGAAAAGACTCTCGCGGAAACGGCTCGGCGCCGCGAGCGACAACTGGCCTACAATGATGAACATGGCATCACGCCTCGCTCTATCAGAAAAAACATCACCAACATTCTGGATACGATCTACGAAGCGGATTACGGCGATCTCCCAATGGCCGCGGAAGGCGTGTCAACCTATGTAGATATCTCCGCCCTGCCGAAGCTTATCGAGGAACTGCGCAAGGAGATGCGCGATGCGTCCAAAAAACTGGAATTTGAACTCGCCGCTAACCTGCGGGATCGAATGATCGTGCTGGAGAAAACATTCCTCAGCGGCGGTGCCGCACTGCCGGCAGCGCAGGTGCATGCAGCAGTCACCGGACTATCCGGCGCGGCAGCAGCAAAGGCAGCGGAGAAACTCGCAAAAGACGGCGCGCCCGAACCCCAACCCTACAAACGAGGCAGCACAAGGGCCCGCGCGAAGCTGTTCCGCGCAAAGCGGAAAGCATAGAGCGATTAAACTAGCCCTATTTTTTCACCACCCGCTCCGAATCTGAAAGACCAGCGCTGCCATAGCTCATCATAGGTTTTCCCCGTTTTAGGCGCTCCAGAATTGCTTTCATCTCCGGCCGGTCCACCACGGGGTTGCCGGAGAGTTTCTCCTTCTCATACATGGCCAAGGTCTTACGAACAACCTCAGCAGTTGTCTCTTTTGCCGGAGTCCATTTTGCCCATACTTCGTAAGGACCATCGGCAATTATATTACCTGCGCCGGAAAGCACATTGTAAATCTGGAGGGAATTTTCCTCGGAGACTCTAAGGTCGATTCGCCCACCCTTCAGCGAGCCCATCTTTTCGTATCCCACAAGCTGCACAAGCGAAAAATCTACCCGGAGAAGTCCGGGAATATCCACATAAGCACGCTCTGTGTCACCCATTCCTAAGATAGTACCAACGTAAGAATCATAGTTTAATATGACAACGGAATTTTCAAATGTCATTTGTTCGACCTTTTTAAACGCATCCGCGATCGGTACGGAAACTTCCGGCGCCTTAATTTCCATGCTCGGCACCAGGCTTAATTTATAAACTCGGCCATCTGGAGCATGGCCAAGTTCTACCGTCTTCGCGTCCAGACTCGAAAGGTCCACTTGAAAAGAGCGGTCCTGGATGACCGCATCCGCGGGCCAGGGAGTCAGCTTAACCGCCGTTCCGAATTTTCCGTCTATAAATTGCGGCCGTATCTGCACCCCAAAACTTCTTTCTTCATCAGTGTAAGCTGGCCCGACCATTCCGCCAAGCCCTGTAATCATGAAACCTGGCCCGGTTGTATCCCGGTAGCTTGCAATGCCCACGGTGGGAATTATGGAAAACAACCTTACATCCAACCGGTGCATCCTTGATTCAGTGGAGGCCGCATCGTCAAACGAAGCCGGCGTAACTGCCGCTTGGCTGTCTGAAGTTTGGTAAGTGCTCCGCTCGGCTGTTTCGACGACATTTGCCGTACCAGTGGTCTGGCCAGTGCTCACAGCTGCGGCGCTCGCCACGATACAACCCAACGCCAAGTTACGAAGCTGGCAAAAATCGAGTTTCCTATTTGAAAGAAGATCGCTGTTCATTGCTGCTCACTTTCACATTTATAATATTGAATCGAGCGAATTGTTCCCAATCCCGCTATGACTGTATGTTCCTGGTAAAATACCGGCTCACACGCGACAAAACCAGAATTCGGTTTTGAAATCTCCGGCGCGACAGGGGAAGGCAGATTCGCTGCGGAAGGTCGGTTTTCCTGGGTAGCGGCCATCCCGATATGGCCTCTGTTGCCGCTGTTCCACATTTGCAAAAAAGACAAAATCACCAGCGCGAACATGACCATCGCCGCCACCGGCAACGGCACTGTAACGCGTTTTTGCCACCACGACCGGTCCCGTATACGCCTTCCCGGTTTCATCCTGCTTAGTTCCACGGCTATGCGCGCCGCGTTGCCCTCCTGCGTCGACCGCGGCGGCCCCAACTCCCGCAGAGGCCTCAGTACATCCGCAATATGGTCGGCATCCGCCTGCTGCGGATCATCGGGTAAGTTTCGGCCATCCAGATTCATTTATCTCTGCTCCCATGACTGGTTTCGTTCGCCTGCATCTGCTGGCGAAGCCGTGCGCAGCTTCGGTGCAAGATGCTTTTCACAGTGTTAAGAGGGATCTCCAGGGCCACGGAAATCTCCTCCAGTTTGAGTTCCTCCACAAATCGCAGCAGCAGCACTTGCCGTTCGGGGTCGTTGCATTGATTGATCAGCGTCAATGCCTGCTCCACCTGTTCGCGGTGGACAACGGATTCAAATGTCGATGGTCCCGGCGTCGGTACTTTGGCTAGTTCATCCGCGTCAAGTTGTGCTTCCGATCTACTGCGCCACCCGCGGCGCTGAACGTTTCGAGCCACTCCGAACACAAACGAACGCAGCGATTCCGGTTCACCGCGCATTTTAGGAAACAAGTGCACGAGCTGAGCGAACGTCTCGCCGCACTCATCTTCTGCTCGATCATGCCGCCCGTGGGCATAGAAAAAGAATCTGTAAAGTGGAGCCTCAAATCGGGCCAATAAAATATCAAATGCCTGCGATTCGGATTGGCGTAAGCCCTTTAGCAACTCATCGTTTTCAAGGTGGTCATCAAAAGTAGGATTCATAGGAAGGCTGACGTTTACCGCAGATTTCTGTCTCACTGGTAAAGTGCCTGCCGAAGGGCAAAAGGTTGCAATTCTATCAGAATTGCTCAATTTTGAAAGCTATTAATTAAAGATTCGCTTTCGCTACATCACAATGGATGCACCGCATCTGCCGGCGTCTGCTAATTTAAACTGAATTCGCCGTTATGGGCAGGAGCAACAGGCGTATCGGTAGTTGACTGGTAATTGTCAGGATAATACGGCAATCCGCCTACTTCCATTAACATAAGTGCAATACAGTCAGCTGTTCATTAATAAAAACGGTAATTGACTGATAGTTGATTGGTAGTTGATCGGCGCTCAATCTTTCGCAATCAGAAGTATAGAGAAGACCAGCAATCGCTGGCTCAGGAACGGGATTAAGTAACGTCGCTATAACTTCGCCAGCGCATCGAAATGCTTGTCGCTGTGCCAGATTTCGGCGTTATGCTCATGGGCACAGGCATGTATCAGGATATCCGAGGCAGGAACCGTGATTCCCTTGGAACGGGCCTTGTCCGCAGTGTGAAAAGCCATCTTCCAGACTGTCTTGCTTACCTCGAGATCGTATACCACGCCTTGGATATGCCGCAGGTTTTTTCGCTCTTCCGCCCCACGAACGCCGGCCCATATTTCGAGTTGAATCATGTCGCACCAAGCAGCCCTGCCTTCTCGAAGAAGCCGCTGGAAGCGTTCCGCCAATTTCTCATCCGACTTCTCGCGCAAAATAGCAATCCATATCGACGTATCAATCAATACGACGCTCATAAATCTTCTTGTGTTTCCATAGCCTCAATTTCATCGTTTGTCATTATAGTTTTGAAGGTACCCATCATGGCGATCACCTTTTCCACCCTCCGGTTCTGGTTATACTCCTTTAAAGCAGTCAGTATAACCTCACGCTTTGTTTTCACGTTTGCATAACTCGCGGCTTCTTCCATAATTACATCGGGAATATCGATTGTCGTTTTCATAAGATTAACCTTCCGCTAATAAGCATTACTAAATAAGCATAGAAAGATTTCAAATATCGCATTATCATCCATATTATGAGCTGGTATCTATAATCTAAAACCGGGTCATTGCATAATATTTCATTATGCTCTCAATCACCTCCAGCCTAACAATTTCCCATAAAACCATCGTCAAATCACCCCACCCCGCATTCTTTCTCAATGATCTACCCCCAAGGGAGTATACCCTGCCATGCGACGTAGTGATTCTGTTAATAAGACCCGGTACATATTTGTAACCGGCGGTGTTGTATCCTCTCTGGGCAAGGGGGTGGCTTCGGCCACCATTGGCTGTTTGCTTGAGTGCCACGGCCTCAAGGTCACCATTCAGAAGTTCGATCCATACATCAACGTAGATCCCGGCACCATGAGCCCTTACCAGCATGGCGAGGTTTATGTGACCGACGACGGAGCCGAGACCGATCTCGACCTGGGTCACTATGAACGATACCTGAATTCGACTTTGTCGCGGCTCAATAATGTGACGACCGGTCAGGTTTATTACAACGTCATTGAAAAAGAACGCCGCGGCGAGTATCTGGGCAAGACCGTACAGGTCGTGCCTCATATCACGGATGAGATTAAAAACCGCATTTACAAGCTCGGCAGCCTGGGCTACGACGTGGTCATTACCGAGATTGGCGGCACGGTCGGCGACATCGAAGCTATGCCCTTCCTAGAAGCTATTCGTCAGGTTCCTTATGATGTCGGACGAGAGAATGTCCTATATGTTCACCTGACACTTGTGCCTTATATCAAGGCTGCGGGTGAGATTAAAACCAAGCCCACCCAGCACAGCGTCAAGGAAATGCGCGAGATCGGCATTCAACCTGACATTCTGATCTGCCGCACGGAACAGCCATTTGACGAAGAGATTGCCGAAAAGATTGCCATGTTCTGCAATGTCGAACCTGAATCGGTTATCCAGGCTTACGATGTGGACGAGATCTACAAGATGCCGCTGGTGTATCATAAGCAAAATCTTGATCAGGTGTTGCTGAAAAAACTAGGCATTACTCCGCCCCTCGAAACCGCCGACCTTTCCGGCTGGCAACAGCTCTCCGATAAGGTGGACGCCAGCCGCGCCGACCATGTAGACATTGCGTTCGTGGGCAAGTATATCAACCTGCAGGACGCCTACAAGAGCGTGTACGAAGCGCTGCGCCATTCCGGCTACGCCAACAACGTCCAGGTAAAGGTTCATCGCATTGAAGCGGAAGACCTCGAAACCAGCGCTCTCGATATGGAACTGCAGAACATGGACGGTATCCTCATCCCGGGCGGTTTTGGCGCACGGGGCATTGAGGGCAAAATAGAAGCAGCGGGCATCGCCCGGCGCAACCGGATCCCTTATTTTGGTATCTGCTTGGGTATGCAGGTTGCCGTAATTGAATTCGCCCGCCATGAATGCGGCCTCCACAACGCCCATTCCACGGAAATGGAACAAGATACCGCCTACCCGGTCATCGATCTTATGGCCGAGCAGAAATCCATACAGGCAATGGGCGGCACCATGCGCCTGGGGGCCTATGAATGCACCATTAAGCCCGGAACTCTCGGTCATCGTGCCTACGGTACAGAGAAGGTAACCGAGCGTCACCGTCACCGTTATGAGGTGAACAACCGGTTTGTTGACAAGTTGACAGAACACGGCATGATTATCAGCGGCATGAACGACGCCACGAACCTGGTTGAAATGATTGAACTCAGGGATCATCCGTGGTTTATCGGTGTCCAAAGCCACCCGGAATTTAAAAGCAAGCCGCTAATCCCCCACCCCCTGTTTCGCGATTTTATCGCCGCAGCAAAAGTGCGGCGACAGGAGCGGCTGGCGAAAGATGGTTCAATTGAGCAGGCGGTAACATCCAACGACTGAGCCGCTATAACAGAAGTTTGATCTGCTATTACAAATTCCCTTAATTACCGGGTTCGAGCCAGTCTGAGTTCCGACTAATACATCATCCAATCTTCGATTTGTGTATCTGCAGAGTTTTCCAGACCGGGTGTTAGTGACGCGGGAATTGTCCATGCAGAGTAGTTATTGAGAGTGAGATCGCCTGCGTTGCGTGAAGCGGAAAGGTCAGATGCCGCCCCGTTGGCCCAGTAGCTGGTCCACTGGGCGGGGCCTAGAGTGATCAAGCGATTGTTCCCGCTATCCAGGCGAAAATATTTTACCGCGGATGGATCTGGAGATGCCCAGCCGTACGCTTCCACAACTGTTTCAAAAGTTGCATCTCGGCGAGTCATTGTTTGTTCCACGAGCGCCGCGGCAGTGTTGTTATCATTGTCCAAAGCGAATCCGGGGATGTTTTGTCGCTGGGTAAGCGGCAGCCTTGATTGTATCAGGTCTTTAATGCCGCTTGATTGACCCGCCTCGTCATAGATTACGAAGAGTCCACCAGGAGGTACCACACCCAGAAGATCGAAAGCGTACTGCTCGTTTTCCAAAGTCGGAACTGCTGATGGCAGGGGATCCGATTCTTTAATCCAGTAGTCTATTGGTCCCTTAAGATTAATTTCCCGCCCTCCCACGTTTTTAATCTCCAGGAACGTCTTGTCATTCGTTCCAATGTCGTTGGCGTTATACTCGTTAAGCACAAGCTGACCCGGCGGGGTCAGGTCTGGCCCCAAAGCATAATCAGTCACTACAGGCAGGTGATCAGAGGCTCCGGATGTATCGTTCACAAGGATTCCTCCGGCGGCGGAGCGTGCGGCGGCGGTCATGGTGCGGGAGTTCAACACGAAACCTCCGGTATGGTGGACAACAGAATCGGTGTAGTAGAAGCGGTCAATGCGAGAGACGGGATTGGCACTGCCATGAGTCCAGGGCAGACCATTATTGTAATCATAAGGCGACGCATCATAATTATCTGTGCCGTCCCAGTCTGGCGGTGATGACGTCCCGAAGCGGGCGGTATCATAAATTGTGCCGTCTAGCAGGGTTTTCCGAGGATGATAGGGAGGCGCATCGCCCCGTTCCGCCATATTTGTGTCGCCCGTAAAGATTATGGGAGTTCCGGCGGGAAGATTAATACTGCCGCCAGCCGTGCGGGCATCCCGCATCCAATTGATGATTGCGTCAGCGTGCTCCTGACGTTTCTGGTGGTCGAGCGGTTCGCCACCCGCCTTAAAGTGAGCCACCATCAGGTATAGATTTTTGTTATAGGTTGCGTTGGGCAGGTCAATCATGGCCATGCATACACCACGGATGTCTGAGGTGGGAACGGTATCCTGTCGTGTCATGGAAAGAGGAAACCGCGATGAGATAACATTGCGATTGCTGACGCCGTCAACGCCACCGTCGGCTTTTCCCAAATAAGTGTGCCACGTGCTGCCGGGGAAATAGGAAACCAGGCGCGCATTAATCTGAGCCACGGTGAGTGAGTGTTCCATTTCCTGGAACCCAATAATGTCTGGATTTACCGCCTTGATGACTCGCCGATAAGCTCCGTCGTCCGCCGTCGTGTAAATAAAGTTATTATGAACGTTCCAGCAGAGGATGCGAACGTGATTCGGATCCCGCTTGGAGAAATCACCTGTGGTTGGATCGAAGGCTCGAGCCTGGGCGGCGGCGAACACGGCAAGCGTTCCAATCAGAATCACCCGAAAATCTCTTCGACGTGTAAATATGCTGTACAGGCACGTTATCAATAAATCAGGCTCCCTCGGTCCGAAGATAGTTATATGTCACGTGTCAGGTAATGCATCGACGGGAAAATTTTTGCTGGATATCGGAGCTGGCGGAACTCACTTCCGCACATCCCAAAAAGGAATTTCCCGTTAGAATTAGATAGATCAGAACGTATTGTAGACTCCGACAAAAGCCGGAATAATCCATACAATCTAAATAAGGCTCTACCCCTATGCCATACTGGCGCAGCGGTCTGGCCGGCGGCTTCATGTCCATCGCCGCCTATTGGATCGTTATATGGGCGATGACTGTCGCGCCCATCGCCATGGTCGCCGCACTCAGAGAATCCAGCGTTTTGTTCGCCGCCGCAATATCCATGGTCATTCTCCGGGAGCCGCCGACCCGCTGGCGAATCATCGCCGCGGTAATTATTGTCGTCGGGATTGCTCTCGCCCGGAGTGGGGCTTAGAGCCTGTATGAGAATGTTCTTACTTGCGAAATCCGCCAAGAAACGATTTCACGCTGCCGACGAGTCCCTTTGACTGCCGTTGTGGCTGGGAATCTGCAGTGCCCGAGCTGCCCTCAAAACCGGACGGCACATTTCCAGGAGTTGGTTCCGCGGTGGTCCTTGCGGCGCCTTCGGCCCCAGACCGATTCTCTGGAATATCCCCTTCCGTAGACTTGGTAACCACCCACCCGTTACTTTTAAAGGATTCAGGAGTAGGCGCTGCAGTGGGCGGTGCCTGCGCGCCCGCTTGGAGCGCGGCAGCCTGAAGGGCGGCGTTCGGGTCCATGGGAGCAGACCCTGCTGGCCAGGCAGCCTGGTTAGTTGAATTCTGCCCGTAGGCGCTAACTTCGTTCGTAGTACCGGGCGGATAATTAACACTAACCGATTCTGGCATGGAGAGCGGATTCTGCACCGGTGCGGCAGGCTGTCCTCCTGCCTGATAGGCCGGAGGCGGCTGACCGCCCGCCATCTGTTGCACCTGGGTTCCAGGTGCATACAGCACCTGGTTTTGCGCGCCCGGCTCCTGCGGCATAGCCTCAGTAAGTTGTTGCCTCTTCGCAGCATTCTTGAGTCTGGCAGCCTCGGCCATCACCTGCTGCGCCCTTTCACGACGTGCCGCCTTGACCTGGTCGTCAGGGGCAGTCTCTGGCGCTACGGCCACTTCGGCTTTCTCAGAGCCAACTTTTACTTTTTCTGAGGAAGCCGTTTGAACTTCTTCTTTCACCAGTTCCCCGGATTCAAGCTTCTCCCGAGACTCTTCAAAGCAGGTTTCTCTAATAGGTGTTTTTAGCTCCGCCACGACAAGATCCTTGCCGCCTTCGAAATCGTTTTTCGCCTCCCGAACATCCACCAGCTTATAGATGCGATACCCTGCGGGCTCTTCCAATACTTCGGTCACCTCGCCCGGCTTAAGCTTCGATATGGCGCTGTCCCGCTCTTCGTCCGCATCTTGTTCCGGCGTAATCCAGCCAAGATCACCACTCTTTACCTTGGTCGGCGCCTGGCTGGCCTGGCGCGCCAGTAATCCAAAATCCGTGCCGCCGGCTGCCTGTCTCTGCAGCCTGCGCATCTGGGCTATTATCTTTTCGGCCTGCTTATCATCTTCCGGCTTTTCCTTGAAAATTTCGCGCAGATGAACCTCGCGCTTCGTTGCGTATTGAGACGGCTTTTTTTCATAGGCTTTGCGAATCTCATCCGCGCCAATTTCCTTCTCGAACTGCTGCTCTACCAGCTTCTCGCTGAGAGCGATATCGGAAAGATTTTCCCGGATTTCCTTTTCAGAGAAACCTTTTTCGTTCATCGCAACCTGCCAGTCCGCAGGCTCAAAATCGGGCCGCATAGAGGCGTACCGTTCAACATCAGGTGGAGACACGCTAAGTCCGGTTTCCGTGGCCACTGCTGCGGCGAGGGTGATTTCCTCCCATACCGTGGCGGCTTTTTTCGTTTCCTCTTTGCGCTGGTCAGCAGTCAGGGTTTTATCTTTTACTTTAAAGCTCACTTCCGCGAGCCGCAGGGCCTGATCCATCGTTAGCGTTTTCTCTTTAACCCGTGCTACAACGGCTGGCTCATCCGAAGGCGTCTTATCCCCTGAAACAGCAAGCGCCTGACCGCTTGATCCGTCAGGATTCAGGCTGTCAGGCGTCTCAGTTTCGGAAGGTTCCGATTCCGCATCGGATCGCCGTCGGTCAGGATCCTGGATCGGAGGCGGCCTAAGCGTGGGGGCCGGAGGAAGATCCCATTTTTCTGCTCCAGACTGCGGTTGTGGCGCCAGCAGAAGAGGCTGGTCAAGCCCACCTAACCCGGTCGGTGCAGGTCCAGTTGATAACGACGGAGGGGCAGAAGACGGCGTTCCAGGCGTAGCAGAGCCTTGCTGAGTGATAACATTTTCATATCCGGGCGGCGGCGCGGCGCCGGGTGCCGAACGTCCGTCACTAATCATCATGCCGTCCTGCTGGCCGCCAGGCAAGCTGCGCACTCCGACCATGTTGGAAGCGGTCGGCTTCGCCTGGACGGGGTCCCATTTGTTTGCGGCATTGGTTGAATTGCCAAGGCTTGGCGTCGCGTAAAGGCCGCCGGCTCCGACACTACCCGTAGCACCCTGATATCCAGTGGCGGGCGGTGGCACACTGCCCATGCCGGGAGGTCCTCCGCCGCCAGGTCCAATATTACTTTGCAGCGGCAGAAAAGCGGCAGGCGTGTAGCGGGGTTGGGCGGGAGCCTGCTGTCCAGCCCCAACGGGCGTTGTCATACCTGGAGGCACGGCCAGACCAGGAACAGTCGAGGCCTGGATGGATGCGTCTATTCCCGCTTTCCCCATCAGGGCTCGCGCGATGTCTTCCGGGTCACGGCCCTGCATGGGATTGACAACGGCGGCCGGAGGCGGGGTGGCAACCTGTTGAACAGAATCCGCCAGGTGAGGAGCTACCGGAAGATCGACGAGATTCGCCTCGTCTGCCGTCGGAGACGACTCAGCCGCGGCGGATTTCTTCTGGTCCGGATTCGCCGGCTTGCGGCGGCCCCAGTCATCATCGCCGTCAGAATCGCCGCGACGATCGAAATCATCGCGATTCTCTCCCGCGCGATCGTCCTCATAAAAGGAGTCGTAATCATTCTTAGGCGCGCGATCAACAAACGCCACTGCGACTATCACACAGATGATAAACGAAAAGACAAACAGAGCTGTTGTAAATGAAACTTTAAATTTACCCATTTTTATACACCACCAACTTTACCGCTACATCCTGTCGGTTTGCTGGACAGCAAGCTGACACTGTAGCTGAGGCTGCAAAATTCAGACACGCGCGCAAGAAGAATCGTGATGAAGGGCCAGGAGGTTCTGATGAAAAAATACAGGTAGGGATGGATCGCCGAGCCGTCCGCTAAGTCCAGCCAGGGATGGCTCGCCGAGCCGTCCGCTCAACAAAAAAACCCGGATATGGAGACGGCACGGCCCCATACCCGGAAAAGGTACTTCCATTAAAATCATTGGCCTGCAGCGCGAACTGCGCTTATCAGGCGGATGCTTCTTGAGTTGCTTCTTGTTCTGTAGATTCTGCGGGTACTTCTTTTTTCGTGTTGTAACGCTGACGGAATTTTTCCACGCGGCCGGCCGTGTCGATAAACCGTTGTTTGCCGGTGAAGAAAGGGTGGCACGCAGCGCAGATTTCAAGCTTCTGCTCAGGCTTCGTGCTGCGAACCTTATATACCGCGCCACACGCGCAAGAGATGGTGGCCATCTCGTAGTCCGGGTGAGTTTCTTTTTTCATAAGTAATGCTCCTTTGAATTCCGCCGGCGCTGGATCGAAGCTGTCGCCAGGAGTTCCGTACGGCAGATGTTACGTAACGCCGCTTTTACCATGGAATTGACAACGTATTTAAAACCGACGCCAAATAGGCGGGATTAAGCGATATGGCAAATTAAGTGGTGGCCTCCGTGAGGTCCGACGGTTCTGCAATGTCCGACAATTCCGACTAAAAAACCCTGTTGCGCTCCTGCGTCAAATATCGCAGCAATTTCATCATGCCCACCACCCCAACCGCCGACCGCATTCAATGCGTGGCCTGCCGCGCCCGCCTCACCCAGAGGGATTCCCTTCCCGCCGCCCCAACAGCCGCTGCCCGCTATGTCCAATGCCGCCGCTGTGGTTCCATGCAGCTCCATCCGCTGCCTGCCCGCGAGACCAACCAGGCGTTTGAAACGGAAGAAACCGCCTTGCGCATGGCTGCGATAGACGACCGACGCCTCACCTACCTGCGCCGCCGCCTGGCGCTGCTTTGCCCGCCCTCGTCGCCGCCGCAACCGCCGGCCACCCGGCCCCGCCTCCTCGATGTCGGTTGCTCTACCGGGCGGCTCATGGGCCTGGCCAGCCACTCCGGCTGGGATCCCACAGGCATTGAAATGTCGGAACCATTGGCGGCCGAGGCCCGCCGCCATCAACCGGGATCCACCATTAAAGTCGGCGACATAATGCAAATAGACGTCACCGCTCTGCCTCCCTTTGACGCTGTAGTCGCCCTTGACGTCATCGAACATGTTCTTGATCCAGACGAATTTCTGAGGCGGCTGCATGGCCTGCTCCGTCCAGGGGGACAACTTCTTTTGCAAACCCCCAACGTCCGTTCTCTGCGCGCGCGCCTTCACGGCCCCCGCTGGAACATGCTCATCCCGGAATACCACTTTCACCTGTATTCCCCCAAAGGCCTTACCCTGGCCCTGGAGCGGGCTGGCTTCAGCAACATTAGAACCTCCACCGCCAGCGGATCAGGCACAGAAACCGGCGCAGCCGCAGCAGCCGCCAGGGCAAAGGAACTCCTGCTGAACCAATGCGCCCTGGGCAACGCGCTAGTAGCCATCACCCTAAGGTAGGGATGGCTCGCCGAGCCGTCCGAAACGCAAACGCAAACCGTTCCCCCGCTTTTCTTGCTTTTGCATTTCCTTCGTGCTTTCGAGTCTTCGTGTCAAATTTGCCCCGGCACCCACAATTCAACCCACACCAAAATATTTCTTTTCGCCCGCACGCATTTTAGGCTTGCCCGTGCAGCCTTTGCCGGGTTGGCCTTACGGTGATTTCCTGCCCGGAAATGATGACGAAAGCCCATCACTTAAAAATGTGTGGTCTCGCTTGTTGACACTTTTTCATGTGAGGTCATATAGTTAGCGGGAATAGACGACCATGACAAAAACTATGAAAAATAAAATGACCCCGACAAAACGCACAGGCGGCTTCACCCTTATCGAGATGCTCGTGGTGGCAGCTCTCATCGCCATCTTCGCCGGTCTCGCTGTTTTCAACGTCGTTGAACAGCTCAACCGCGAAAAAGAAAAAGCAGCCCTCGCCGAAGCCCGGAGCATAGCGACGGCAATGTCTTTCGCTTATGATGACATGGGCTTCTTTCCGAAAATTTGTTTTCTCCGCTTCGGCGTTGACGAGTTTCTTCGGGTCATCGGCACCACAGCCCCGGAAGCCAAAAATCTTTCGGCGGACGCTATTGACTGGTTCGGCGTTGCCACTCCCGCTTCGAACATGGGAACAAAGATTACCAATAACTGGGGCGAGAAGTATATGTCCGGGTCAATGCCCGACAAGTACGTGGAAATGCGGTTCCCAACCTCGGGCGGCGCAGAGTCGTTTGACTGGCCCGCCGATCCATTTAGACAGCCTTACATGGCTTACCTCATTAAGGCTGAGCCTCCTGCGAACTCCGCTCCTGGCACGCCTGCGGTAATTGACTGGGCCAACGATAGCCTGGGCGATAAGCCTAACTATTTCGCCGGCATCGTAAGCTACGGACGGAACAAGGTGCCCGGCCTGAGATGGGATGCGACCCCAGCAGATATAAATAATTCGGGTCGCGCTGCCGGTCGTCTTTACACGGAAGCGGTTGATGGTACTACCGGCAAACCGTATTTCACTACGGGACCAGCCCTGTACAATCAGGCACGCCTGGATTTATTTGTAACGCCTAACGGTGGAACGGACTATAATATGCGTGAAGCCGGATCCGATGATAAGTATTTTGAGTTTTGACAGCCCAAGGAACGGAATTATGATGATGCTTGAGAAAGTGAAAATGAAAAAGGGAACTCTCAAGACAGCTGCGCCTCGCGGCGACGCGGGTTTTACCGCAGTGGAAATTGCCATGGTGGCGGCGGTCATTGCCATTCTGTCGCTGATTGTGCTCCCTATCTTCCGCAACCGCGTGGAAGACGCTAAAGTCGCCGCCGCGCAGGCCGACCTCCGAGCGCTGATGCTGGCGCAACAGGTGGTTCAGGCCGATACAGACGTCTTTGCCCGCCTGGAGGATCTGGATAATGTGCAGCTATTTGGCTACTTAACAAACCCCGCCGGAGGTGTTGACAAGGAAGTCCCCTTCTTTAAGTATATCAAGCCGACCCCGGGCGTTACACCGCCTGAAACCCGCCGTGTGATGCTGGACAATGCCGAACGCGTGCGTTTTGCGGGTACGGAACAAAATCCCATCTGGCGCGGTCCGTATATCGCCTTCCAACGTTCCATTACTTATGAGAACCTCTTGGCAAATGGCCTTGCTGACGTTTTGCTGGCCAGCATAAACGTTAGCTATCGGGCGGCCATACAGGATGTTTCAGACAATGGATTTAACGACCATGTTGACAACCGCTATCCCGTTGATCCCTGGGGAAACCCTTATATGTTCTTCGCCCCCACGGGCAACAGTGCCGATCCGGCGGTAACGGACGAGTTTCCTACTTCGGCAATCTACTGCCTTGGCCCAAACGGCCTGGCAGGAGACGGGTCTAGGCCGGTGGATGCAAACGCATATACCCGTGAGGGAGCCGCTGCAAGTGCTCCTACTGACTTTGGCGTCATTGGTAAAGATGACGACTTGATGGTGGAATTCTGATGAGAGCAGGAACCATGAAATATACAGCCAACCGCCGCGAAAGCGGCTTCACGATGGTGGAACTTCTTATCGCGATCATTATCATCGGTATCCTGGTGACGATTATCG
>JBBSQY010000041.1:0-29299 GCA_038243585.1 Candidatus Sumerlaeales bacterium
AGCATTGTCATGGCGTTTTCCAGCTCTTCCTGGGCGTCCAGCTTCAGTTCGCAAAACTTTCGGACTTCCCGGTTCCCCAGGTGGGCGTTGCAGTGGATGCCGGGCAGGTCGTGGTAACGTTCGTTCTGGCGCTGCCTTGCGGCGATGACCCTCGCGCGGACGGTGGCGCTGGTTTCCGCCGGGGCGCCCTGCCGCGACAGCTCCCGCACCGGCACCGCCGGCACGTCCACATGCAGATCGATGCGGTCGAGCAGCGGCCCGCTCAGGCGGTTGCGATACTTCTGCACCGCCTGCGGCGGACACTGGCAGGCGCGGGCCGGATCGGTCAGGTAACCGCAGGGGCACGGGTTGCTGCTTCCGCACAGGATAAACCTGGCCGGAAAAGTCAGACTCATCGCCGCCCGGCTGATATTAACCGACCCGTCTTCCAGCGGCTGGCGCAGCACTTCCAGCACCGGGCGACCAAACTCCGGCATCTCATCCAGGAACAGCACGCCGTTGTGGGCCAGGCTGACTTCGCCAGGCCTCGGAATGCTGCCCCCGCCCACCAGCGCGATATTAGAAATCGTATGATGAGGCGACCGAAACGGCCGCGTGGAGACCAGCGACTCCTTCGCGGATATGAGGCCGGCGATAGAATGGATCTTCGTCGCCTCGATGCTCTCCTCCAGCGTCATGTCCGGCAGGATAGTAGGCAGTCGCTTCGCCAGCATGGTTTTGCCGCTGCCAGGCGGTCCGATCAGCAGCAAATTATGCCCACCAGCCGCCGCGATTTCCATAGCCCGCTTAGCCCCCGCCTGGCCGCGCACCTCGGAAAAATCCACCGCATAAGAGTTTCCCCGCTGGAACGCCGTCTCCAGATCAACCTTGTGGGGCGTGATCATGTCTTCCCCGTTAAGGTAGCCCACCGCCTGGCGCAGGCTGGCGACCGGGATGATGTTGATGCCTTCAACCACCGCGGCCTCGGCGGCGTTTTCCATGGGAACAAGGAACTCTTCATAGCCGTCGTCCCGGGCGGCCAGCGCCATGCTCAGGGTTCCGGCGACAGGCCGCACCTTGCCATCCAGGCCCAGTTCCCCCGTGATGGCGCGCTTGCGCAGTTGCGACGCGTCGATCTTCGTCAGAGCCCCCAGCAGCCCGATGGCCATGGGCAGGTCCAGCCCGCTGCCCTCCTTGCGAAGATCAGCCGGGGCCAGGTTCACAGTCACGTGGCCCTGGGGGCGAAAATACCCGCTAACGGTCAGCGCAGCGCGGATACGTTCCTTGCTGTCCTTCACGGCGGCGTCCGGCAGGCCCACAGTGTTAAAAGACGACATCTGCCCCTGGACAAAATGGACCTCTACATCAACGCAATAAGCATCGACGCCCAGCACCACATATGTAAAAACCTTTGCGATCATTGCGGCAACCTTCCCGACGCGACGGAAGAATTTGCAATGACATTTTTAAGGCACGGGGAAATTAGGAGTCGGGAGGGGCGTGACTGCTCAGAAACACGCAATCGATTAGAGCTTAAAGTAATCCGGCAGCAGTTCTGCAGCCGTCGTAATGCGACAGGTTTCCGCCGCCCCCTGCTCCGCGGCGATAATCACGCGCATCTCCGGGTTGAACTCCACCAGCACTTGGCGGCAAGCCCCACATGGCGAGCCACCGTCGGCGGTTACGACAGCAATCGCAGTAGGCCGCCCACACCCCGCCGCGATGGCCGCACCCAGGGCCACCCGCTCCGCACACATACAAAGGCCATAGCTGGCGTTCTCCATATTGCAGCCGCCATAAACGACACCATCCTCGCCCAACACGGCCGCGCCGACCAGGTATTTGCTATAAGGCGCATAAGCCCGAAGGCGAACAGCCCCGGCGGCTTCAATGAGACGCAGGTCCTCAATATCAAACTTTTCGTTCCGATTAACATGGTTACTCATAGTGGAAAACTTTCAGGTTTATATCGAACAGTTAAAATGTTATTATCCTGACAAAAATTGGCACAGCATTTGCCAATGATTATCAAGCAAAGGCAACATTGCCGAACACCATTTTGAAGGGAAACTATTATGTTAGACGATAAAGACATCCGCGACAGAGATTTAAACAACAACCGTGATCTGAATGAAAACCGTGAAGAAGTTGATCTGAACAAAGATCCACTGAGCGGCGCTCATGGATCCCATCCCGTTGGTACGGGCGTGGGCGGAGTCGGCGGAGCAGCAGCCGGCGCAGCCATTGGTGCCGTGGCTGGTCCTCTGGGCTCATTGGTTGGCGGCGCTATCGGCGCTGTTGCCGGTGGTCTGGTCGGCAAAGGCGTAGCCGAGGGCATCGACCCGACAGTTGAAGAGGGCTACTGGCGTGACAATTACTCCACGCGTCCTTATGTTGGATCATCCAATGATTACAGCTACGAAGACGACTACCTGCCTGCTTACAAATATGGCTGGGAAAACCGCTCGAAATACCAGGATCGCAGCTTTGACGACGCCGACTCAGAACTGGGAACCGGCTGGGACCGCAACAAAGGCAACAGCCGTCTCGGCTGGGACGAAGCCAAGCATGCGACCAAAGATGCATGGCATCGTGTAGAGAGAGCAATTCCAGGCGACGCCGACAACGACGGACGCTAACTTCTCAGATCGGCGCGCTGGCCCAGGCGCTGAGTGAGTGGTGTTACTATAAAGGCTCCGGTGACCAAAGTCACCGGAGCCCTCTATTGATGAAGTAGCATAGGCGTCCCGCCTGTGTAAATCAGGTAGTAACATAGGCGTCCCGCCTATACGACTTCTACTGTTGACACGTGTAGCCGCCACAGCCTCTCCTTAACGCACCCTCGGGTAAGGAGATTCGGCTGCTTATGCGTTGCTTAAAAATCGTGGTGCTAAAGGTTTTAACGGTCGTGGTGCTTCCGGCAATCGGGGGCGCCGCCGCTGAGAATGCCGCTTCAACCGACCCCCCTGCTCGTCCAAATATTGTCATCATCATGTCCGACGACATGGGCTTTTCAGATATTGGCACCTACGGCGGCGAAATCCAGACGCCAGCCCTCGATAGCTTGGCCGCCGGCGGCAAAAAGTTTACCCAATTTTACAATACCGCCCGCTGCTGCCCGTCCCGCGCCAGTCTGCTGACGGGCCTTTATCCGCACCAGGCCGGCATCGGCCACCTGATCTACCAAACGCCTCATCTCGGATACGGCGACCACCTGACCAGCGACAGCGTTACCCTGGCCGAGGTGTTGCGCGGCGCGGGATATTCCACCTATATGGCGGGCAAATGGCACATGGCCCCGCGGACCTACGATCCCAAAAAGGACGCAGAACACTGGCCCATCCGCCGGGGCTTCGATAAGTTCTACGGCACCATCGCCGGCAGCGGAAACTTCTATGATCCGATGACCCTCTGCCGCGGCGAAACTCTCATCACCCCGGAAAACGATCCGGAGTATAAGCCGAAGAACTACTATTACACAGACGCTCTGTCAGACAACGCCATCACCTTCTTGAACGACCACCATGCACAATCCAAAGAGAAACCCTTCTTCCTTTATCTAGCCTACACGGCGGCTCACTGGCCGATACAGGCGCCAGACGACGCCATCGCTCCCTATCGGGGGAAATACGACAGCGGATATGCCGCGCCCCACGCCGCGCGCCTCGCCCGGCTGAAAGAAATGGGCCTAATCCCCGAGGTGGGAGAAACGGCAGCCCCAGTGGGCGAGTGGGACAAGGTGAAAAACAAGCAGGTGGAATCCGCGCTCATGGAAACTTATGCGGCGATGGTGACGCGAATGGACAAGGGCATAGGCAAACTCGTAGAGCAGCTTCGCGCGTCGGGTCAATTGGACAACACGCTGATCTTTTATCTGCAGGATAATGGCGGCTGCGCTGAAGACGGATTCAGCGACATTACGAAGTATGCAAAATCTCTTAAGCCCATGAACCCCGATGAACTTCAAACCCGGGCCCAGCCGCCCATGCAGACGCGGGATGGCCGACCTGTTCTCACAGGCGCCAACGTGATGCCCGGCCCGGCGGATACTTATCGCGCGTACAAGGAAAACTGGGCGAACGTGTCCAATAGTCCGTTTCGCAGCTACAAGCATTTCGTCCACGAAGGAGGCATCAGCACTCCGCTGATAGCCCACTGGCCGGAGCGGATTCATCCCACGTCGGCCACCCAGGTTGTGCGCACACCGGCACATCTGATCGATATTATGGCAACCTGTCTGGACGTAACCGGCGCAGCTTATCCGACCGAACGTAACGGCATAAAAGTGCAGCCTATGGAAGGCGTGTCTCTCGCGCCAACCCTTACAGATGTCGGGCCAATTGAGCGCGACAAACCCATCTTTTTTGAACACGAGGGCAATCGCGCCGTTCGCGATGGGCAGTGGAAGATTGTGGCCGTATCAGAAAAAGGCGCGTGGGAACTTTATGATATGAGCATTGACCGGGGCGAGATGACTGATCTTGCAAAGCAGCAGCCGGACCGGGTGAAGTCGATGGCCGCTCAGTGGGATGCATGGGCTGCGCGTTCGCGCGTGCTGCCCCTTGGTGGCTGGCGAGACCGCCGGGATGAAAAGAAAGAAGCACCGGAAGGAACTGCAAAGCGTGTGGTGCTGAAGCAGGGGGATGCGCTGCCTAGGGAAAAGAGCCTGGCACTGCAAGGTAAGGGAGTGAGCATTACTGCGGAAATTTTAAGCGGGCCTGTAGAAGGTGTTATAGTGGCGCAGGGGGCAAGCCAGGATGGCTTTTCATTGTACGTAAAAGACGGGATCCTTTATCTGGTAACAACCGCAGGCTTTAGTAAAGTCGTGGATAGAATGCCTCAAGCGACCTTGCCGGAAATGTCATTCACCATCAATTATACACTAACAGCTAAAGGTGATGCCCAGCTTAAAATGGGGAATCAACGGACGGATTTCTCAAGCGCCTTTCGCGGATTTAGACAAACCCCGGCACAGGGCATCAGCGCCGGTTTCGATTCGGAAACCCCTGTTGGCAAATATCCTCGCGAGTTCCCCTTCCGGGGCAAACTTGGAACAGTCACAGTAGAGACGATTGATTAATGAATCGCTACCGTAAGATAGACATTCCTGCCTGTACCAGAAACCGATTTTGAAAACGAAGATATCTATAATAATCTAAAGACTTTACCAGAAAGGCCGGTGGGATCGACAAAAATACTATCCCCCTGATCAGGATCCATGACATGAAAAAAACCATTTTACTTAACATTGCGCTGGCAGCGCTATTTCCATCTGCTGCTGTGGCAGAACCAGTCCGCCCCAACATTCTTGTCATCCTTGCGGATGACCTTGGCTGGTCCGATATCGGTGCGTTTGGCGGAGAGATTCGCACTCCACATTTGGATTCCCTGGCCGCCGGCGGCACAAAATTTACCCAGTTCTACAACACGGCCCGCTGCTGCCCTTCCCGCGCCAGTTTGTTAACGGGCCTATACCCGCACCAGGCGGGAATCGGTCATATGTTATGGCCCACTGGCTACCCCGGGTATTCCACTCGGTTGACAAGCGATTCCGTTACCATTGCGGAGGTGCTGCACGACTCCGGCTACGGCACGTATATGACCGGCAAGTGGCACATGGCGGAGCGAGAACCTGATCCAGCCGATCCAACTGGCTGGCCGCTTCAGCGCGGCTTCGATAAGTTCTACGGCACCCTGGCCGGTTATGGCAGTTTCTATGATCCTGCGACCCTTTGCCGGGGCAACACCTATATTACGCCGGAAAATGATCCGGAATACAAGACGGATAATTTCTACTATACGGATGCCATAAGCGACAACGCCGTCGGCTTCATTAAAGAACACAAGGAAGGCGACGCGGATAAGCCATTTTTTATGTACGTGGCATATACGGCGGCCCACTGGCCTCTCCATGTTCCGGAAGACTCGCTGGCAGAATATCGCGGCAAGTATGACGTGGGATACGATGCCATCCGCGACAAACGAATAGAGCGCCTGCGAGAACTCGGCCTTATTTCCAACGTGGGTGCTGTCGCCCCCACCACTGGCGACTGGAACGCCGTGGAAGATAAAGCCTGGGAAGCTCGACGCATGGAAGCCTACGCAGCAATGATCACTCGCATGGACGCTGGGATTGGCAAGATTATCGACCACCTGAAAGAAACCGGACAGCTCGAGAACACTCTGGTGCTTTATATCCAGGATAACGGTGGATGTGATGAGGAGTTTTTTCACAACAATCATAAAAAACCTGACAACGTTCACGTCATGGGGCCGAACGAACTCCAGACCCGGACCCTGCCTCCGATGCAGACCCGCGACGGTCGCGTAGTTAAAACCGGTGCAGGCGTAATGGCCGGGCCCGACGACAGCTTTTTGGGGTATGGTCCTGCATGGGCAAACGTGTCAAATACACCGTTGCGCCTGGTGAAAAAGAACGCCCACGAGGGCGGCATCAGCACGCCGCTCATTGTCCACCTGCCCGCCAGTATGAAAAGCGCCGGAAGTAAAGTCGTGTCAACCGCAGGGCACTTGATCGACATTATGCCGACCATTCTTGAAGTGAGCAAGGCTCAGTATCCCACAGAGCGCGACGGAATAAAAATCCTTCCGATGGAAGGGAAATCCCTTGTTCCGCTTCTGACCGGAGCTGGCCTCTTCACCCGCAACGAGCCCCTCTTCTGGGAGCATGAAGAAAACAGAGCAGTCCGTTGGGGGAAGTGGAAGCTCGTGGCGGAAGCAAACAAACCCTGGGAGTTGTACGACATGGAAGCGGATCGGGCCGAAATGAACAATGTCGCGATCAGCAATTATGGCGGCGTATCAAAAATGATATCTGAGTGGCAAAACTACGCGGAGCGCGCGAAAGTCCAGCCGCTGGGGGCTCATCGATTGCGCACGCGCACCCCCGATCCTGAAAACGCGCCGCGCCGGCTTGAATTGGAAACGGGCGATGTGTATGCGAGGGAATACGCGCCGGCCCTTTCCGACGCCGGAGTCAGCATCACCGCTCATATTTCAAAGCTCGCGCCCCAAGGTGTGATCGTGGCCCAGGGCGCAGAAGCCCATGGATACGCACTCTACCTAAAGGACGGATATGCGCATTTTGTGGTTCGTCGTGAGCGTGAGCTCCTGGATGTGACGTCAGGGCATATCGCCGCAGAAGGACCGGTAACGATTTCAGCACGACTGGAGCGCAACGGAACAGCGACGATTAAAGTCAATGACTCAGCTGAGAAAACCAAACAGTTTTATGGACCACTGCTTGAAACCCCGACTGAAGCCCTTACTGTAGGATGGGATCAGGGCGGACCTGTCGGAGATTATCCACAGAGCTTTTCGTTTCAGGGTATGATAAGCAAAGTGGAGTTGGAAACGTTACACAAGTAATCCGTACCAAAGACAGGAATCACAGCCTGGTTCGCCCGTTATATGAAAGTTAACCCTGTGGATTGGGAACTTTTGACGCACCCCGGTTTCATAGTCCATGTGTTATCCTATGGTATTCAAGTTGAGTTTTGTGGTAACCTCAAGTAAATCAATAAAGGTAGTTAAGTATTGAAGATTAATCGCGTGCGCGGGCTCGCGTCCCTGACCGCCATAATGGCTGGGAGTCTCTCTTTTTGTGTTTCTACGATGGCCTTTGCTTCTGGGCCGGGGTGGTATGATAACTTTGAGCAGGCCGTACAAGCCGCTCGGCAACAGGGTCGACCCATTTTCGTCGATTTCAGCACATCCTGGTGTTCCGTCTGCAAGCAAATGGACCGCACCACCCTTAGCGATCCGGCAGTAATCGGCCGCTTGGATAATTTTGTTAAAATTAAAGTAGACGGCGATGCCCGTCCCGATCTCGTCAGCGCTTATGGCGTCGAGGCTTACCCCACGTTTGTGCATCTGGATAGCAGCGCCCGCATCATGGAAAAGCGAGAAGGCTTCATGCGCTCGCAAGAGCTCGTAGGCACGCTCGACCGCATCTGGCAGGGCGCAGCAGACAGCATTCGAATTGCGCAGGCAAACCAGAAGCCCGCGAACGGACAGACACAGGCTGCAAAAAGCCAACCACAGCAAACCGCGTCGGTCCAGCCGCAACAACAGGCCACCGGCGGTGCACAACGGCAGGCTCAACCGGAAATGCTGCTGTCTGGAGCAGCAGGTGAATCTAAACAGGTCGCATTAAACACCAGCGCAAAGAACAACAACTCCAAAGACGGTAAAAGCGCGCCAACAGGAAGTCTTTACAATACGGGCGACGCCCAGTTGCAGGGCAGCAGTGTGTACGCTATGGGTTCCGGACCCACCTCTGATCGCAGGAGTCGTTTCGGCGGTTCCACTCAGGGCGGATCTGGACTGAAGCAATTAGCTGAAGCCACAGCCAATCCAACTTCCAATGACCAAGGTAGCGAGACAGAGCCATCAGCTTCCACTAAGAAACCTTTGGATGCGGACAGCGAAGTTCCAAAAGAAGCTGAAATGGCCGACGCTACACCGCCCGCGAAAGCCGAGACAAGAAGACCCGCCGAAACAACAAAGCTTGCAGCGGCAGAAACGTTCAAGATTGAGAATGATCGGAAGCAAATTGCAAAGCCACAAATCGTGCTGGCAAGCGCCAACGCTCCGCCGATAATTCAATCTCGTCTTGCAGGACTTTCTACCGATCAGCTGCCTAAACCACTTCTTAGCAGAACAGGATCCACCGCTCCGCAAGCTGCAGCCCCGGCAGCCGCCCCAGCCGCCGCACCGAAAACAGCCGAAGGTGATCCACTGGCCACTATCCGCCGAATGCAGGGCAATGATGTAGGGGCAAAGCCAACCCCCGTATCTACCAAACCTGTAAACATCGCCGCCACTAAATCGGTCGAAGACAAAGCACCTCAGGCGGCAGGCGTAGCCACATCAGAAACGCCAGCACCAAGCGACAAGGCTGAGGGGAAGTCTGAATCAGTAGACAGCAAAACTAAAACATCGAACACCTACAGCGATCAGAAAGAAACGGCTTCTTCGGACAAAAAGGAATCAAAGTCGGAGTCAACCAAAGCTGCGAAATCAGATTATAACGAAACGGCTAAGACTTCTGCCGGCGCAACCAAAAGCGACATTGAACGCTGGATGAAGGATGCCGACAGCAAACTCGTTTCAGATCGCAAAAAAGAAGCTAGGGCCATGTATTCCAAGGTGGTCGAAAAGGATCCGAAAAACCAGTTTGGCAAGAGCGATACTGCATATGTGAAAATGGTCTCGCTGATCGTGGATCGCGACAGCGATCTTTTGCGCCGCCAGGCTTACAACAAGATCAAAGAATTCGAAGCCAGATTTCCCGACTCCGAGCACAAGGATTATTATACCCTGATTCGCGCCATCCTCGCGGCGGATCTTGGCGAAACCAATGAAGCCCATAAGTTACTCGGAACCTATGCGGATCGCTTCCCTGATTCGAAATATTTGAAAGTTGCCCACACCACCTGGAAAGATCTTCCTGCTGTAAAAAAAGAATCCTCTTCTAAAAAATCAAAGAGCTCGGCAGACAGTGGCAACAAAAAGTCAAAGAACAGCGACAGCTAGCTAATTAAAGCATAGCTGAAGCCACAAAGATAAACGACAGCAAAAAAGCGCCTGAGAAAAGCCAGGCGCTTTTTTGATTAGATTTGTTTTGTTTGCTGCACTTTGTATTTTAATCTTTGTGATCTATTTCATCGCCGCTCGGTACTGGTTGTTCAAGTGCCGCTTCAGGGATCTCAAGGGTGAGATATTCAATTACCTGGGGTCGTAATTTTTGTGGTATAGTTGCCTCGATCCATGTCGTGGCATCCTCCAAATGAATGATACGCTCGATATGGGCCTCGCGGTGAAGCATCGAGACGAGATCATGACGATCGGCAGGCAATGACAGCCGCACCCAGAGCATATTATGAGCGGCCAGTTCCGTCAGAATAGTCACAAGCTGCTCCAGTCCCTCTCCGGTTACTGTGCTTGTCGCCACCGCATAATCATAGCCGTCCGCAAGCTGCGCGAGCATCGACCGATCCTCGACCTGATCAATTTTATTAAGCACCAGAACCGTCGGCTTATCCAGCGCTTTCAACTCCCCGAGCACGGTCTCCGTAGCAACTCGCTGATGGTCCGCATTCGGGTGGCTGGCATCCAGCACATGAACCAGGAACGTCGCCGTCTGCGATTCCTCCAAAGTGGATTTAAAAGCTTCAACCAGCGTGTGGGGCAGCTTGCGTATAAATCCGACAGTATCCGTGAGCAAAAGCGTCTGGTTGTTCGGCAGTATCAGCTTTCGGGTTGTGGGATCCAGGGTTGCAAATAACTTGTCTTCTTCCAGAACACCTGCACCGGTGAGAGCGTTTAACAGGGATGATTTTCCGGCGTTGGTATAGCCGACAATCGCAGCCTGAGGGATGGGAAGGTTTGACCGCTGCCGGCGCTGGTTGGCCCGCACCAGACGGACGTGTTTCAGGTCATGTTTCAGTCGGTCAATTTGTCTCCGCACTAGCCGGCGATCCACTTCCAGTTGCGCCTCTCCGGCGCCACCGCGTAATCCTCCTCCGCCGCGCTGGCGTTCGAGGTGCGTCCAGGCCCGGGTCAGCCGCGGCAGACTGTATTCCGCCCTGGCGAGTTCCACCTGCAGTCGCGCCTCGCTGGTGCTGGCGCGGTCAGCGAAAATTCCCAGGATCACTTCGCGGCGATCAATGACGGCAAGTTTCGTCAAACGTTCCCAGTTGCGCTGCTGGCTGGGAGTCAGATCGTCATCAAAAATAATCACTTCCGCTTCAAGAGCCTGGCATGTCTTCAAAATCTCTTCCGCCTTGCCTCCACCAATCAGGTAAGTCGGGTTCATGTCGCGCAGCGTCACGACCTCGCGGCCAGCAACTGGCACGCCATACGTTTGCGTCAGGCTTTCCAGTTCGTCCAGATGCTCGCGGGCATCCAGAGGGGTCTCACCCTGCCGGCGAACTCCCACAAGGTATCCGGAAAGCGGCTTCTTCGCGTTATGTGCGGTATCGTGTAAAGCTATTTTAATCACCCCTGTGGTCTGAGTCTATTAGTCTGCTAAACTCTACAGGCACCGTTAAAAAATGTGCGAATTCAAGTAGTCGCATAATCGTCTTGCCGGCTGCTCTTCATGTGATGCGGATGCGTGCCAATTCCCATCACTTTTCAAACGGCGAGATACCTATTTACTTTCTTACCACTTTGCCCTTGAAACCCCGTAAGTTTGTAATCCAGTTGGGTCCATGAACTCCACTGGAATGATCACAGAACGGTCGTCTCGCAAAGAAGTTGTCTCCTGGGCCTTTTATGACTGGGGCAATTCCGCCTTCGCAACCACAGTCATTGCGGGCTTCTTTCCCATCTTTTATAATGATTACTGGCGTCAGGGCGTTGAGCCGGCACAGAGCACCTACGAGCTGGGCGTGTTAAACAGCATCGCGGGCCTCGCTATAGCGCTCAGTGCGCCGTTGCTCGGGGCAATAGCGGATCGTGGCGCACGCAGAAAAATCATGCTCATGGGATTTGCCTGGATGGGCGCCATCGCCACCGCTGCCCTGGCCACCGTTCCCCAAGATCAGTGGCAAATGGCCGGCTTTTTCTTCATCCTTGGTATCATTGGTTTTCTCGGCGCCAACATTTTTTACGATTCCATGGTGGTTGATCTGTCGCGGGGCCGCAGCAGCGACAAAGTGTCGGCCCTGGGCTACGGAATGGGCTACCTTGGCGGCGGACTCCTTTTCAGCATAAACGTCGCCATGACTATAAAGCCGCAGTGGTTCGGCCTGAGCGGGCCGGCAGAGGCGGTGAAAATGTCATTTGTAACGGTCGGTGTCTGGTGGGCAGCGTTCAGCTTGCCGCTGGCTTTTTTCGTGAAAGATCGCAAGTGCGAGGAGTGTCCAATCGGCGAGTCGATTCGTCTCGGGATGAAGCAGCTGGCGCAGACGTTTCGCGAGATACGCAAGTATCGGCCGGTGGTTATTTTCCTGATCGCCTACTGGCTATATATCGACGCTGTTGATACGATCATTTCCATGGCGACCAAGGTCGGCAAAGACATTAACTTCGAAACCAATGACCTCATCAAGGCATTGCTGCTGGTACAGTTCATCGCGTTTCCGGCCGCCATCGCTTTCGGATTCCTGGGTCAGAAAATTGGCACAAAGCGGGCCATTTATATAGCCTTGGCGGTTTATGTCGGGGTCTGCGTGTGGGCGTGGCGTATGGACAGCATCGGTGAATTTTACGGCCTCGCGGTGGCCATCGGCCTGGTCCAGGGCGGCGTCCAAAGCCTTAGCCGATCCTACTACTCACGGCTAATTCCGCCAGAGAAAGCCGTTGAGTTCTTCGGATTCTACAATATGTTAGGAAAGTTCGCGGCTCTGCTCGGACCGTTGCTGGTCGGCCAGGTGGGCCTGATAACCGGTCGGACCCAGGATGGGGTGCTGGCTCTCACGCTGATGCTCGTGGCTGGCGCCATATTACTTTCCCGAGTCCGCGAAGATCGGGTGGCGGTCGTATAACAAAAATTAGCCGGATTAAAAAGCGGGCATGAACCATTTCTCGCCGCGGCGGGTAACAGAGCTTTTATGAACATACTTTCCGCTCAAAGCGTTACCAAGTCCCACGGCATCAAGCTACTTTTCACAAATCTCTCATTCGGCATCGAAGATAACGACCGCGTCGGCGTGATCGGCGCAAACGGCAGCGGCAAGAGCACCCTGCTCAAACTCCTGGCAGGGGAGGAGCCTGCCGACAGCGGCCAGGTGACAGTGCGACAGGGAACCCGCATTGAATATGCGCCGCAGAACCCGGCCTTCAATCCAGCGCACTCGGTTTTGGACCACATTTTCTCCGCCCATACGGAACTCTCAGACGTACTAAGGGAATATGAAGAGCTCTGCTGCCGCCTCGAAGCCGGACACACCCAGGTAGACGAAGATCGCCTCGCAGAAGTAATGATGCGCCTCGACGCCATGCAGGGCTGGGAGTATGAGACCAAGGCGCGAACGGTCCTGGCCAAACTTGGCGTGACAGACCTGACTGCGTCCATGAGCAGCCTGTCTGGCGGCTACCGCAAGCGTGTGACCCTCGCGCGCGCGCTGCTGGCAGAGGCCGATCTGCTGATTCTCGATGAGCCGACCAACCATCTTGACGCGGACACGGTTTCCTGGCTGGAAGATTATCTTAATCGCATGAGCGGAGCGCTTCTGCTCGTAACCCATGACCGGTATTTTCTGGACCGTGTAACGAAGCGGATCATCGAACTGGATAACGGCGAGTTGCGGGCCTATGAAGGCAACTTTACCTATTACCTGGAAAAGAAAGCAGAGCAGGAGGCGGCAGACGTCCGGACGGATGAGCGCCGCAGAAGCATACTCCGTAAGGAACTCGAGTGGCTCAGCCGTGGCGCACGGGCGCGCCGGACAAAGGAAAAACATCGCGTCGTCAACGTGAGAGAAATGCAGGCAGCCGGGCCTATGCGCAAGGCGGACGCGCTGAAATTTGAATCCGGTGGGCGCCGCCTGGGCAGCAAGATTGTCGAGATGGAAGACGTGTCGAAATCCCTTGGCGGGCGTACCCTCATCAAGGATTTCACCTACACCATCGCCCCCGGCGAACGCATGGGCATTTTAGGACCGAACGGCGCGGGCAAAACCACGCTGGTTAATCTTATCAGCGGAAAAATTCTGCCGGACTCCGGGACAATCGAGCTTGGCAGCACAGTCCAATTTGGATTTTTTGATCAGGAAAGCGCCGGTCTGGATATGGAAGAGCGGGCCATCGATTACGTGAAACGGGACGGCGGTGAAAACCTGAAAGGACCCGACGGGTCCGTGCTGTCGGCAGAGCGGATGATGGAACGCTTTCTTTTCACTCCCCAGATGCTGTTCCAGGTGATCGGCAAGCTGTCCGGCGGCGAGCGGCGGCGGCTGTATTTGGTGCGGACGCTGATGAAAGATCCCAACTTCCTGATTCTGGATGAGCCCACAAACGACCTCGACATCCCGACGCTGCAGGCGCTGGAGGATTTTCTGGACGGGTTCGGCGGGTGCCTGCTGGTGGTGTCTCATGATCGGTATTTCCTCGATCGCACCGTGAATCACCTGTTGGCCGTCGAGGGAGACGGCGTGTTGCGTGACTACTCCGGCGATTACAGCCATTACGAGCAGACACGGGTTGCGCGTGCTGCGGAGGACATGGGCGTTGGCAAGCCGGCGTCCAAGCCCACCGCCTCCGAACAGAAACCAGCCGCAGCCGTGGAGGAAACGCCCGGCACTTCCCGAAAGAAGCTAAGCTTCAAAGAGCAGCGCGAACTGACGGAACTGGAAGAAAACTTCGTGAAATGGGAAAAGCGGATAAAGGCGATCGAACAGGAACTGTCCGTGCCATCGAGCGATTATAGCATACTTCAGGATCTTACCCGTGAACAGACAGACCTACAGGCAAAGCTCGATACCGGAATGGAACGGTGGGCGTCGCTGTCAGAGCGGGCCGGGGTTTGATTCCTGGCGCATAACCGGGACGGCAGCGTTCCCTCAGACAATAGAGATCCCCGGACGGTTGCTCAGGCCGCCCGGGGCTGTTAAGGAGGTAGTTCTCGCCACCGGTCGGGGTTCAGCTAACCGGTGGCCTCTTCGTGTTCTCTCACACGAGGGGGTATAAGGCAAGGACGGTGCCATCAAATTTTCATGCTTTGATAGCAGAGGAAATCAAAAATATCTCCAGTGCTTTTTAGAGATAATTAATATCGATTTTACCGTACAGCACTACATCTATAGTGGTTAGGAAAAACGAAAAATGCGATCTCCAGGCGGCATGCTCCGTCTCAAACTCTAAAGGATTTCCGCCAGAAATCGCCCGGTGTGACTTTCTGTCACCTGTGCTATCGCGGTCGGGGGACCGCATGCGACCAATTGACCACCCCCCGAGCCCGCTTCCGGCCCGAGGTCGATTACCCAGTCAGCCTGACGGATGATTTCCAGGTTATGCTCGATGATCAGCAGAGAATACCCGCGCTCCGTCAACTGGCGAAACACCCGCGACAGCACGGCGAGGTCAGCAAGGTGGAGACCAGTCGTAGGCTCATCGAAAATCATCATCGTGCGAAGGCCCGTCGTCGCGCCCGTGTTAGACAGGTAGCTGGCCAGCTTGAGCCGCTGCGCCTCACCCCCGGACAGGGTCGCTGTACTTTGACCAAGGGTCAAATACCCCAGCCCAACGTCCCGCAGAGGCAGCAGGCGCTTAATAACCGCAGGTTGATCGGCGAAAAACTCGTTGGCGTCATCCACCGTCATACCCAGGATATCATCCACGTTCTTGTCATTCCAGGTAATCTCTAATACCCGGTTGCCGAACCGTTTCCCATCGCAATCCTCACACGGCAGCGTGACCTCCGCCAGGAAGTGCATGTCATAGGTTACTAGCCCCGCGCCCTCGCAGGTCTCGCATCGCCCGCCTGGCACGTTGAAAGAGAAATACGTCTCTGTGATGCCCTTGCTTTTGGCTTCTCGCGTGTTCGCAAGCAGCTTGCGAATGGGGTCGTATGCCTTGACGTAAGTGGCGGGATTGCTGCGGCTGGATCGCCCGATGGCGGATTGGTCCACCAGAATAATGGAACTCAGCTGAGTCAGCCCTTCCATATTGTCAAACCGCCCGACATCTTCAGAGGACAGTCCCATGGCCTGGTTAAAGCCCTGGAACAGGATGTTGTGTACAAGAGTGGATTTTCCGCTGCCGGAGACCCCGGAGATGCAGACCCAACAGTTGAGCGGTATGTCCACATTCAGCTTGTTGAGATTGTTTTCCCTGGCGCCCGTGATACGGATAAACGGCTCAGGGCAAGGGAGACAGGATTCCGCTTTACCGGCAGACCCAATGGCGGTTTTTGATTTCTTCGGAGAAGTCGCCTTCGATTTCGCCGGTTTGGCTTTTGCTTTTCCTTTGGCTGCTGCGGCTTCAGGCTGGGATTCAGATAGAGCCAGGCCGGGCACCCTCTGCTCTTTAAGATAGCGCGCTGTCAGGCTTCCGTTCTTGTCTTTAAGCAAGTCCTCCGGAGTGCCATGAAACATTATCTGACCGCCGTGGCTACCGGCGGCGGGGCCAATGTCCAGCAGGAAGTCAGCCCCCAGGATCAGTTCCGGGTCATGCTCCACAACCACAACCGTGTTCCCTTTGTCCCGAAGATCCCGCAGGATGCCTAGCAACTTGCGGCTGTCGCGCGGATGCAGACCGACGGTCGGCTCGTCCAGCACATACAGGGTTTGCGTAAGGGCTGTCCCCAGGGCGGTAGCCAGGTTAATGCGCTGCGCCTCTCCGCCGGAAAGGGTGCGCGTCTGCCGGTCGAGGGTCAGATATCCCAGGCCGACCCGGTGCAAATACTGCAGACGCACAAGGATCTCCCGATGGACACGCCCAATGGCCTGCTGCTCATGGGGGAGCAGTTCGATGGTTTCCCATTCCGCCAGAAACTCGCTGATACTCAATCGGGAAACATCTCCGACGGCGCGCCGCTGCCATGCCGATCCCGCCGTCTCCGGCGCCCAAAACACGTTGTGGGCCGGGCGGGCCAGGCGGGTTCCCCGACACTGAGGGCACTCCGTATATCCGCGATAGCGCGCCACCATTATACGCGACTGCACCTTATATCGTTCCGTCTCTAAATCCTTAAAAAACGAAACAATACCCTTATGACCTTTCATCCCATATTTCAGGATGTCGATCTGGTCCTGCGGCAAATCTTCCAGCGGAACATCAAAAGGGATTTTAGCAAACTGCGCGGTTTTAGTCAGCCATCGATAATTGATTTTGTAGCTGGGCGAGTTAAACGGCGCGACCGGTCCATCATTAAGGTTCAATGAGATATTAGGCAACACCTTGTCCCAGTCCACGCCCGTCACGCGGCCAAAGCCTCCGCATTCCTGACAGGCGCCAAGGGGGCTGTTAAAGGAAAACATATTCGGTTCCGGACGGGGGAAATCCTGACCGCAGTTGTTACACCGATAACCCAGGCGAAAGATCCTCGGCTTTGCTTTTTCTTCCGCAGACCCGTCCGCAAGGTACACTTCCGCCGCGCCATGGCCAGCCTGAAAGGCTGTGGCAATGGATGACGACATTCGGTCGCGATCGTCTGCCGACACAGCCAGCCGATCAATAAGCACATGGAGCGTCTTAGAGTCCAGCGCATGATCGGGGACAACAGGGTTGCCCTCGTCCAGTTCAATAAAGGGGCGGTCGCCTACTCCGGTGTAGATGCGGGTGAAGCCAGCCCGCACAAGCTCGCGAATCAGCGCGTCGCCGGTCACAGCTACACTGTGGGCAATCGGCGCGACCACATAGACCCGCGCGCCGTCGTGATTTTTAAGATAATATTCCGTCACCGACTGCGGGGAATCCTCCCGGACTTCAATGTCGCAGTTGGGGCAGATCGTCTTGCCGGCTTTGGCGTAAAGCAGGCGCAGGTAATCAGAAATCTCCGTCGCCGTGCCGATGGTGCTGCGGGCGTTCTTAACCGTATTCTTCTGCTCAATGGCGATGGCCGGTTGAATGTTGCGGACGTGATCCACGTCCGGGCGCTCCATCTTTTCGATGAACTGCCGGGCGTACGTGCTCATGCTTTCGACAAAGCGGCGCTGTCCCTCGGCGTAGAGGGTGTCGAAGGCGAGAGACGATTTACCGCTCCCTGACGGGCCGGTTACGACGGTCAGTTTTCCGAGAGGAATTTCCACAGAAATGTTTTTAAGGTTATGGGTTCTGGCGCCGAGGATTTCAATAAAACGGCGATTATGGCGGACGGGCGGTTTTGGAGGCATAGTCACAAATCCAGTACATTTGTTTTACAGGAATGATTTGTAAAGAAGTAGCACAACATGAAGTAGCATAGGCGTCCCGCCTGTGTACCTCTAACCGTCAGCATTTCCAAAAACAATCACCACCCCACACCACACCAATCCTATCGTTATCACTTCACACACGTCCCGCCAATGCTACCTCCTTCGCACCAGCAAAAACAAAAACACCGGCCCGCCGATCAGCGCGGTAATGACGCCCGCAGGTATTTCTCCTGCGCTGCGCATTTCAACCCCCGCCAGCGTCAGCCATTCCAGCCCGCGCCAGCCCACCAGATCACACAAAACCAGGAACCCCGCGCCGCCGATGGCGCAAAGCGGCACAAGCAGGCGGTGATCCGGCCCCGCCGCCAGTCTCAGGATATGAGGAACCAGCAGCCCGGCAAATCCGATGGGTCCGCACAGCGCCACAGAGGTCGCCGCCAGCAACGTACCCGCGCCCAGCAGCCAGAAAACCTCCCGTCCGACATTGACGCCCAAATGGCTGGCCGTCAGGGTATCTACGCTGAGCAGGTTCATAGAGCGGGCACGCCACGCCAGCACGGCCACACCGCAGCCCACCAGCGGAAGCGCAAACAAAGGGGCGCGGTAGCCCGCAACATCGAGCCCCCCCAGCCACCAATAGGTGATTTGGCGAGCGTTATCGGGATTGGCAAACACCTGGACGAGCATCATGGCGGCGCTAAGAATAAGGTTAATGATCAGCCCCGCCAGCAGAAGAGTAACAGGAGAAAAATGACGGTGGTTGCCCGCCAGGCGGACCAGGAAAATCACCGGCAATAACGCCCCAAGAAAGCACAGGAGAGGCGTGGCTATGGGCAGGGTGGCGAGAGCCGCCGGCAGGGCCAGAACAGCGACAGCTTTTCCAATCGCCGCACCGGATGAAACACCAAGGATATAAGGGTCCGCAAGGGGGTTTCGCAACACAGCCTGGTATGCGAGACCCGCGCAAGCGAGAGCGGCCCCGGCGATAAGACCTGTCAGAACCCTCGGCACCCGCGTCTGCCAGAAAATCAGGCCATCGGCGGTCTGATAATCAGACGCCAGAGAAAAATCCGCAATGGCCGTAGCCAGATTAATAGATTCCCCCGCAAGCGGAGCAACAACGGCAATTCCCGCCGTAATTGCCCCCGCCACGACGCACCACCGGCCCATGCGCGCCAAGGTAAGCAGAGAGTTGCGGGGCCGGAGGTTAGTAGACATGAAGCGATCTTACAAGGTTCTTGAGAAACCTGTCCAGATGGAAAAACAGTAAGCAGGTGCGACGAGCACCCTTGAAAGGCTCTGGACTACAAGACCGAAGGTTCTAGCAGTTCGCTTTGATAGCGATGGATTTTTTGTACCGCTTCGATAATCTGCTCCATATCAGCCTGCTCTTCCAGCAGCAGCCGGTGAGGTAGCCAGACCATTTCATCGGTGCAGTATCGTTCGGCGGCCGGGCAGGAAACCGTATTGTAATGGATGCCGCGCTGGTTGCAGAGATCGGAAAGAAATTTGTCTTCCGGGCGTGGAGAATCATTCAGGGTTTGGAAACAGGGATTTTTATAGACCGGGTGCAGATACCCGCCTGAGCAAGGCACGCCTTCGGCTTCCAACGCTTCAAGAAATTTCTCCCTCGGCAGCCCGCCAAAGGCCTCTGCGTCGTAGCGAAAAAGGTACATATGCCATGATCGACGGGTAACGGCGGCGGGGCGTGGTGGGATAAGCATACCGGGAATTTTTGAAAAGCCGGCGTCCAGAATCGCGCTGTTCACTTCCCGCTTATCTGTCTGTTCCGGCAAGCGCTCCATTTGCGCCAGTAACATCGCGGCCTGAACTTCTGTCATCCTGTTATTTCCAGACAATAGGTAATGATTATACCACTCGCCTTCTTCAAAACGGCCGACATGGGTATATGACCGGGCAATTTTTGCCAGTTCGTCGTCATCGGTTAAAATGATCCCCCCTTCGCCGGCTGTGATGTTTTTGCTGTTTTGGAAGCTGAAACTGCCGATATCGCCAATAGCACCGGTACCCTTGCCATTCCATTGACTTCCCCACGAGTGGCAGGCATCTTCAATCAGGCGGATGTTATGTTTTTTTGCGAAGGCGAGGGCTTTGTCCATGTCCACCGGAAGTCCCGCAAAATGCACTACCATGACAGCTTTTGTATTTTCGGTTATCAGGTGCTCTGCAGATTCAAAGTCGATGTTCGCCGTTTCCGGGACCACATCCGCAAAAACCGGAATGGCGTTTAATGAGGTGACGGCGGTGGCGCTGGCGACGAAAGTGTAGGCGGGAACAATGACTTCGTCTCCCACAGTAATCCCGAGGGCTTTCATTGCTATTATGAGACCGACCGTGCCGTTGTTACAGGTTATGCCATGACGGGCACCGTGGTAGGCGGCAAATTCGGTTTCGAACTGCTTGACGTTTTTACCCCACCACCAGTCTCCGCTGCGAACAACCTCCGCTACGCGTTCTTCCTCTTCAGGACCGTGCATCGGCCAGGCAATCATTGATTTCGTTCGCGTTGCTGTGCCACCGGTAAGTGCTAAATCACCCACAGGAAACTCCTAAATCGTTTTATAGTGCTTGTATAATAATAGCATACACAACGCCGCAAGTTAAATCTATGATTCTATCCATTAAAGTTAGGGATGGCTCGCCGAGCCGTCCGAAAAGCCGACCTGCATATCCTTATAAAAACTCGTTTAAGAACCCGTGCGGGAATTCCCTTGTCCGTTCCGCCACCTATTGTTTCCTTTAAATGCAACAATTCCAGCAACGGAGAACAAAATCAATGGCCACATCCCCGGACCACTACATTATGAACTTTAAACCCGCAAAAATAAAAACGCAAAAAAAACGTGCAAAAACCTTCGCGCGGCCAGCACCCACGGGCATGAGCGGCACAAAAACCTCTGAAACAGCAAATCGCCGCTTAGGCATATCCCATATAGGAATCCGCACAAAAACCTAAAACGTCTTTTAACTCAGGTAAGGGATGGCACACCGAGCCGTCCACTGCGGTCCGGACAGGAGCGGCTTGCGAAAAGCGCTTTCATTATCCTGAGTTGCCCCATTGAACTCGCTTTTTACACTCTTTTTGTTTGCGCTGACCGTTAGTTATGGTTGTTCTCTCCCGTCATGCCTAATCGCCTTAAACCAAGAACTCGTCGCCTCCTGCTGATTGTGGCTTATATCGCAGTGGTGCTTGCTGTGCCTGCGCTAATGGAGTCCGTTCTCAGCAATTCGGCCTATTCCGTGGGCCTTAACATGATCGTAAAAGCCGGCTATTTCGCCATTGCTGCACTCGGTCTTAATATTATCGTGGGTTACTGCGGTCTACTAAACCTGGGCTTTGCGGGTTTCATGTTGATAGGCAGCTATACGGCCGGAATCCTGATGAAAGAATTTGATTTCTCGTTCTGGACCGCGGCGCTGGCCGCCGTATTGCACGGCGCATTCTGGGGCGTGATACTGGGACTGCCGACACTTCGGTTGACCGGCGACTATTTCGCCATCGTCACATTCGGATTCGGCGAGCTGGTGAACATGCTTGCACGTAACTGGGTCAGCATGACGCGCGGCCCACGCGGCTATCCGGGGGTGCCCCGTCCGACGCTGGATTTCTCATGGCTGCACAGCCTCGGCATCGCCCGGGACACAAACCTGAAATTCGTCTTTAATATCTTTGGCGACACGCGGAACCTCTACTGGTATCTGGTAGCGGCGCTGCTGGGTATCACCATGTTTTTCACAGAAAGGCTTTGGCGCTCCCGCCTGGGCCGGGCGTGGGCTGCTCTTCGCGAAGATGAGGTGGCGGCGGAAGCCTGCGGCATCAACGCCATGTGGTACAAGACCATCGCCTTCGCTATCAGTGCGGGCATCGGTGCGCTGGCCGGCGCTTTTGAGGTCAGCTTTTCCACCATGGCCGATTTCCGCAATTACGATTTCATGGTGTCCGTCTCAGTACTGGCCTACCTGGTTCTGGGGGGAATGGGAACAGTACGCGGCAGCGTCTTAGGTGCTTTCGTGCTGGTCGCCCTGGGCGAGCTGCTGAGGAAGAGTCCTGCCATCTATCTATCATACGGCTTGGAAGGCTGGTGGCCGTCAGGGGCATCATGGTTGCGCGATCTGCCGTGGGTGCCGGATATGCGTATGATCCTATATGGCGTCATCCTGGTGCTGATGATCCGGTTTCGACCAGAGGGATTATTACCCAGTCGCAGTCGATCGCGGGAGCTGCACGGCGGCGAGAGCAACGATGACCCGGTCACGAAAGACCCACTGTTTACGCTACGCACAGAATAGTACCAAACTTTTAAAGATCGGGCGTCAGGCCCAAATCGGAGTTTCAGAATGAATTTGACTCACTTAAGCTTAGCTACAATGATGGCCGTGCTGGTTGCCCCTGCGACCGCGCAAATCATTATTACTGACGCTACGACCACAGGCACTGCTAGAGCGCCGCTGGAACAGCGCCTTGACGCCATTTTTGACGATCCGAAGTGGGACAGCACCTGGTGGGGCGTTGTTGTTCAGGACCTTGAGACAAGCAAGATCATTTATAATCGTAACGCCGAGAAGAGCTTTGCCCCCGCTTCAAACATGAAGTTATATACCACGGCAGCTGCGCTTTCCACCCTCGGAGCTGACTACAAATTTGAAACGAAAATTTACGCCACCGGCACTACAGATTCTCAAGGGATGCTGCATGGAGACATCATTGTCGTTGGCAGCGGCGACCCATCGATTTCGGGCCGGTACCTGGACGATAAACCGACGACCGCGATCCTTGCCGAGTGGGCCGACGCTATAACTAGCGCGGGCATCAAGGGGATCACCGGCCGTATCATTGGCGACGACGATATCTTTGACGACAGTCCAATCTCCAGCACCTGGGTAGCCGATTATCTGCAGGAGTGGTATGCGGCGGAAAACAGCGGTCTTGCCATAAACGAAAACTGCTGGGACGTTCTTCTTACGCCGACTCATCCGAAAGTAACAGACTTACTAATTACAGAATATTACACTGTAGATGCGGGCGATATCAAAGTCGTGCCAAATGATGATCGCGAAACGAGCGCCCCGGCGGAAGAAGAGGCGCGCCTTTCCATAGATGCTGTTCTTGAGCGAAGGGACCGGAATCGAATCAGCCTTTCGGGTACCATTGAAGCTGACAGTGCGCCAGTAAAGGAGTGGGGTTCAATCCACAATGGAACATTATTTACGGTTACTTTACTGAAGGAAGAGTTGGAACGCAAGTGGTCCTTGAGAAGTGGGAACCGGTTACTTTTTGAAAATAAAGGCCTGCAAGCTGTGGATATTGACGACTTGGATAAGCAGATCGCCGAGTATCTGAAGTCTAACCGCGGCAGCCTGCTGCATACTCATGTTTCTCCACCGCTTTCAAAAATTCTGGCAATCATCAACAAGCCAAGTCAGAACTTTTATGCGGATATGCTACTTAAAGGTCTTGGGGCCGAAGCCCATGAGCTTGGCTCTTTCAGCAACGGCGAAAAGGTGGTAAAGGATATGCTGACCACTGCCGGTGTGGACTCGCGCTCGCTGAATATGTCTGACGGCAGCGGTCTGAGCCGGTATAATCGGGTCGAGCCGCGCCAGACACTGGCTCTGCTCAACTATATGTATCACCGTCCGGATTTTGCCGTCTTTGAGGCAAGCCTGCCGATCATGGGGCTGGACGGTACCCTGCGCGGCCGCATGAAAGGCACCATGGCTGAAGGCAACGTCAAAGCCAAGACAGGAACCATCGGAGGAGTGCGAGCCCTGAGCGGATACATGACAGCCAACGGTCGCCGCCTGGCATTCTCAATGATGGCGAACAACTACTACACCCCAACCAGTGCTGCGACGGAAGCGCAGGACCAAGCCGTACTGGAGATAATGAAGTAGCACCGGAATGAAGTAGCATAGGCGCCCCGCCTGTGTGGACCCGGAGGGTTCAAATTGCGAAATGGCTAAAATCGTCCATCGTCATAGTAAACAATACGCAAACGGACAATGGCGACCGGCCTGTGCTGCTTTCTTACTGCTGTCCATTTGCATATTGTTAACTGGATGTCGCGGTAGAGACTCCGCCGGCGATGCCATTACAATCATTCTGGATCCAGGTGCGAACAGCTTCGCCGTTGATCAGCAACTGGCGCGGGAGTTCGAACGAGAAACCGGGCACGCGGTTCGGTTGCTGAAGGCGCCGGCAAGTTCTACGGAGCGGCTGTCGCAGTATCTGCAATATCTGGGGGCGGAGTCACCGGATGTTGACGTGTATCAGGTGGATGTGATCTGGCCCGCGACTTTGGAGAACCACCTTGCTGATCTGTCGGAATCCTTTACCACAGAAACGGCGGCATTTCTGCCAGCGCTTATCGCCAACAATACCATCAACGGAAAGCTGCTGGCGATTCCCTGGTACGTGGATGTGCCGCTGCTTTATTACCGGGATGATTTGTTAAGAAAATATGGTTTCCAGGAACCACCTGCCACCTGGGACGAACTGACGACGATGGCGGCTGCTGTCCAGCGGGGTGAACGCATGGCCGGGCAGGCAGCGCTCTGGGGATTTGTATGGCAGGGCATGGCCTACGAGGGGCTGACGTGTAACGCGCTGGAGTGGCAGGTAAGCGAAGGCGGCGGGCGCATTGTGGCCGAAGAAGGCGCTATTGAAGTCAACACGCCGGGCGCGCGGCGGGCGTTTACGCGAGCGGCGGGTTGGGTGGGATCGATTTCACCGCCGGGAGTCACTACCTATGCCGAGGAGGAATGTCGACAGATGTTTCAGTCCGGCAACGCAGTATTTATGCGAAACTGGCCCTACGCCTACAGTCTGGTAAACGGCAATGAATCTCCCGTGGCTGGTAAGGTCAGGACGGCGTCTTTGCCGGCGGGAAGCGCGGGTCGGGCGGCAGTTTTGGGCGGGTGGCAACTTGCGGTTTCTCGCTACAGCAAAAATCCCGCGGCGGCGACGGAACTTGTTCGATATATGACGAGCCGACACGGCCAGAAACAGGAGGCCCTGGGGGCATCGCGACTGCCCACCCGGTTGGCGTTGTATGACGACCCGGATATTGCCAGCGAGTTTCCGTTCATACCCACAATGCGCCACACGCTCGACAATGCCGTAGCGCGGCCATCCAAAGTAGTCGGTGTGGATTACAACGAGGTGAGTACCTACTACTATCAGGCGGTTCATGAAATCCTGACGGGACAAAATTCGGCGGACGAAGCATTGTCCAACCTCGACGCGCTATTGCGCAAAGTGCTCGATCAATGAAGCGCAAAGTCGGCCTGCAATATAAGCTGGAACGCGCCGGCTGGCTGTTTCTCGCTCCGGCACTTGTGATTCTTGGGCTGGTCGGACTTTATCCGCTGGCCCAGACTTTTATCGTCAGCCTGACTGATGCCCGAATGGCAAGCGGTGAACCGGGACGGTTTGTAGGACTACGAAACTACGGAGATTTGTTTCAACTCAAACCGTTCTGGCTGGCGGTGCGTACCACGGTTCTGTTTACCGCCGTAAGCGTAACGATCGAACTGATTTTAGGTATCGCCATAGCTCTGATCTTGCAAAGCGGACTGCGGGCGCGGGGCTTTTTGCGGGCGGCGATTTTGGTACCTTGGGCTCTGCCGACAGTGGTCTCAGCGCGGATGTGGAATTACATGCTGGTGGACACCTACGGCGTAGTGAACGATATTCTAGTGACCCGCCTCCATCTGCTGCCGGAAAAGGTGGCGTGGCTGGCAGAGCCGGGTCTGGCCTTGATGGCCGTAGTGGCGGTGGACGTGTGGAAGACGACACCATTTGTGGTGCTGCTGATACTGGCAGGGCTGCAGCTTATCCCGCGGCAAACTTATGAGGCAGCGGAAGTGGACGGCGCATCGTGGTGGCAGCAATTTCGGAGCATTACGCTGCCCATGCTGACCCCTACGATCCTGGTTGTCGTCATTTTCCGAACCCTAGACGCCTTGCGCGTGTTTGATGCAGTGTGGGTGCTGACGCGGGGGCAACTTGGCACAGAGACGATGGCGACTTACACTTATCGTCAGATGGTCGACTTCCGGAAAATTGGCTTTGGCAGTGCCGCGAGTGTAACGATTTTCGCGCTTATCGCTGCGTTTGTCGTGGTCTACCTTCTAGCTGCACGGTCAGCCACCGGCGGAGATGACCAGCAATGATCCTGCGTCGCATCCTCTATCTCCTGGCGCTCCTCCTGATGGTCGTTTATGCGCTGTTTCCGTTTTACTGGGCTCTTAGCGGATCATTGCAACCGTCGGAGAAGCTGTTCGCTATTCCCGCCGATTACTTTCCCTGGCCCGCTACGCTGGAAAGTTACAGGCAAATCTTTGCCGATGAAGTTTTTCTTAAGGGGCTGCGCAATTCCGTTATTGTCGCGGGAAGCGTGACGCTGCTGGCTTTGGCAACCGGGAGCCTGGCAGCCTGCGCGCTGGCACGTTTTCGAATGCGCGGTGCCCGAATAGTTCTTGGGTTGATTCTGGCCATGACAATGTTTCCGCAGATCGCGGTCCTTGGTGCCGTTCACGCCATTATCTCTTTTCTTGGTCTCTATAATTCTCTGGCTGGCCTGATCCTCAGCTATATGCTATTTACTCTGCCGCTCACGGTGTGGGTGCTAACGGGATTTTTTCAGTCGCTTCCCCGGGAACTTGAAGAGAGCGCTTACGTGGACGGCGCGGGACCGTTCCAGACCTTCTGGCGGATACTATTACCGCTGGCCTCACCGGGCCTGGCGGCGACCGGACTGCTGACGTTTATCGCCGCGTGGAACGAATACCTGTTTGCCTTGAGCCTGACCATCACGCCGGAAGCGCGGACGGTACCAGTGGTGATCGCAAACTTCAGCGGAGCAACGGTACACGAAACGCCCTGGGGGGCAATTATGGCTGCCTGTATCGTAGTAACAGTTCCGCTGGTAATACTTGTAATGGTGTTTCAAAAGCGGATTGTCGAAGGGCTGACGGCTGGCGCGGTAAAAGGATAAAAGTAGCACAGACGAGACGTCTGTGCTACTTTATTACTTCGTTAAAGCGGTCGGCATTATAGATGAGGGCCGGATTCCAGCCGGTTACATTCGGCTGCACCGCGTAGTAAACTTTCCGGTGAAACAGCGGAATCCACGGAGACTGCATTCTCACCAGATTTTCCGCTTTTTGATAAAGGACAATACGTTTATCGTTGTTGCCCTCGACGCGGGCGCTGGCCAGAACGTCGTCGACCTCCGTATTTCGAAAATGCGTTTGGTTGCCTTGGCGGGGGATGTTAACGCTGTGAAAGGGTGGATACAATGCGTTTTCTATGTCGGGATAATCGAGAGTCCAACTGGCGAGGAACAAATCGGCGACACCCTCGTGAATTGCCTGACGCAGGGCTGCCTGATCACGGGGGACCAGCGTCACGCGCGCGCCAACGGCTTCGAGCATGGCTTTTACGGCCTGAGCGATTTCTCCATTCAGGGGCTCCTCACGGTAATAGAGGTCCAGTTCAATGCTAGCCTGCCCCGCTTGCTTAAGGATCTCGCGAGCTTTTTTCGGATCATACGGAAACGCGGGCGGTGGCGCGGCGTATCCCGCTATACCCGGAGGAACCGGCCCACCGGCCACCACGCCGCGCCCCTTTTGTATGTCCCTGAAAATTAGTTCATTGTCAATGGCATGGCTAAGCGCCCGGCGAACCCGCACGTCGTCCAACGGCTTTTTGCTCGACATAATCCCGATGTAATCCGTCCGAAGTTCCTGGATGGAGGTTGTCAATCGAGCCTTTGCCGGATCATTTTGCCAAGCCTTGTGAGCTTGGAATCCAACCTGGATAATGTCAAAATTGCCCGCCTCAAATTGCCGGTATCGCACAGAATCCTCCGTTTGTATGTGATAGACAAGGTGCTCAAGGCTCGGCCCTTCTCCCCAGAAGTTGGGGTTGCGTTTAAATATTAGGCGCTGGTCGTGGAGCCATGTGTGCAGGAGCCAGGGCCCGGTTCCGATAGGCCGTCGGTCAAAGGCGGAATCTGGTGCGTCTGTTCCCGCGGCTCCCTCAGGAATAATGACAGCGTTGGGCATAGCCAGCATGAGGAGAAACGGGGGATACGGCGATTCCAGAGTGATTCGAACTGTGTGGGCGTCGGGGCTTACAAGACCAGTAAGGGTAGTCGTGGTTCCATCCATCACCTGCTGTGCCCCCACTATGCGATCCAGCACCCACTTGCGCTGGCTGTTGGTTTCCGGGCGGAGAATGCGAGTAAAAGAGTAGCGCACGTCCTTAGAAGTAACGGGCTTCCCGTTGGAGAATTTCGTGTGGGGTCTCAGGTGAAAAGTGTAGGTTCGCCCGTCAGGAGTTATCTCCCATGTTTCTGCTAGTCCCGGGTGAACGTCGCTTCCTGACCCAAAACCAACCAGCCCATCGTACAAAAATCCGCTGACAATTCCTTCGTAAAGGTCTTTAACAAATGCGGGATCGAGACGTTTCGGTTCGTCCATCTGCGCGTAGTTCAGGGTTGAAATCTGCTTGATGTCTCCCTCGCCGGTACAGGCGATCAGTGTGAGTGCTATCACCACACATAGTATTTTGAGGCCTATCCTACTGCAGGTATTCACGCGGTTTCAAGCATGGATATAGCTTGCGCGAGGCTACGAATGTTTTCTTCAGAGTGGCCGGCGGTTATGGTGATCCGCAACCGACTCGTGCCGTGGGGAACTGTCGGCGGGCGTATCGCAGCCACGAAAAAACCCTGTTCCCGCAGGTTTGCCGCAGCCTCTAACGCCTTCTCTTCTCCAGCCATTAGTACGGGAATAATGGGGGAGGGGTTTACTTTATCGCAGGCTATGCGATTGAGCAATTGTCGAAAAAGATTTATATTTGAGCGCAGCCTCTCACGACGTTCAGGCTCCCGTTTAAGAATTTCGACGGCCGCCAGTGCCGCTCCAACAGCGGCGGGATTTAGAGCTGTGTCAAAGATGAAGGTGCGAGCGGTGTTTACCAATAACCTGCGCAGCACTTCAGGTCCAGCAACAAAACCGCCTTGCGATCCCAGGGCCTTGCTTAGAGTGCCAATCTGGACGACGTGGGCTTTGTCTGCTATGCCCGCAGCCGACGCCGTGCCGGCGCCACCGTCGCCCACCACACCGGTGCCATGGGCGTCGTCTACCAGCAGCAGCGCGTCGTGTTTTTCACATAGTTGGCTCATTTCAAGCAGCGGCGCAAGGTCGCCGTCCATGCTGAACACACCTTCCGTAATTACTAGCGCCGATGGCCAGCCGGCCGGGTGATTACGCTTTAGTAAAATTTCAAGAGAGGAAATATCGTTATGAGGAAACGACCGCCAATTCCGCCGGTCCTGCGTAGCACCGTCTATTAAGCTAGCGTGTGCGAGACGATCGAAAAATATCGGCACACGAGAATCATCGGCTCGTAAGGACAGAGCTTGGATTGCCCCCTGACATGCTAGATAACCGGAAGAAAACAC
>JBBSQY010000042.1:0-28046 GCA_038243585.1 Candidatus Sumerlaeales bacterium
GCCGCTATCTACGGACCAAAGTCCGCCGCCGGCGATTACCAGATAGAGAGAGCCGAGCAACATGGCCCAATCTGTGCGCATCTCGTGGGCCATGGCGAGGAAGCCATACCGCGGCGAATTGCGTAAACTAAAGCCCCAGAAGCCATGCCCGAGCAGGATAGGGATTTTAGTGCTAACAATGGCCACGATCATTATTGAGCACAGCGCCAAGGCGGCGGGTCGTGTGAACAGGCCGACCAGGACGCATAAGCCGGCACCAATTTCTATACCCGCGACAAGCGGAGCCAATATCTCTGGCGCAGGCATACCAATTTTTATAAACCGCCCAACGCCGAGGTGGTCAGGGTATAAAAATTTCTGTATTCCTTCCAGTAGAAAAACCATGCCAACCATAATGCGTATAAGAATGACGAATGGAGAATCTGCGGTGTTGAAAAGTTTTCCTGGCGATAACATTGGGCGAGTAGACCTTTCTCAGGGGATGGGCGTAGCGGGCGATGTTCGTAGCTTTATCCATTGTGCGCAATAATACCACGCAATGCCTGCGGCGATGACTCCGAGTCCCGCTACCCAGACATCAGCATCGACCTGAAATGCTAACAGCAGGCATGACGCGAGGCCTGCGACGGCGGTCCAGCGCGGATAAAGGCGCTGCTCCAGCGGCAGCTTAAGAGCCGCTATATTGGTAATGGCGTAGTATATCAGAATGGTAAATGCGCTAAAAGACCAAGTCGTCTTCACGCTATCTAATAACGTCAGCGATGCCACTGCCGCGGCGGCGACCAATACCGCCGGCCAGGGGGTGACGGCGGCTCCAGAGACTCTGGCCAGAACACCAGGCATATCGCGTCTTCTGCCCATGGCCAGCAGCACACGAGACAGGCCAAGCAGGAGGTTTAGCAGTACCCCGAGCATGGCCGCGGCTGCGCCGCCAGCTATCAGTATTGGAATAAGCGGATGCCCAAATTGCTCAGCCGCCGCGGCAAGGGGGGCGGCGCCTGCCGTGGTGGAACCTGATAGAAAATCTGCCCCCACGGACCCCACGCCGGCCACCGTTACACCCATATAAAGAACCACCGTAACGATGAGGGTCGCGATTATAGCGGTCGGAATCGTTCGTTTTGGGTTCCTTACTTCTTCCGCCAGCGTCGTGATTCGGGCATAGCCGGCAAAGGCTACAAACATGAGGGCCGTTGCATGGAAAACGTTTCCAGTGGAACTCAATAAGTTGTCGCCTGAAAAGAACGGAGTGAAGTGCTCCGTATATGCACCGGTCTGAATCTGGTGCAGGCCGGCCGCAGCTATAAAGCCAAGCAGAGCGACGAGGGTGACAGAGACGATCACCAGGTTCAGGCCACTGGATTTCCGAATTCCCGCAAGCACAAATATGCTTACTACAGCAGTGGTGCCGCAGGCCAAAGCGGTAAGTGATGCTCGGGGTGATCCGGTTAAAGCCTGTGCATATCCCGCAAAACCAAGGGCCGCGGTGGCGGCGGACGCGGATTTCGCCAACAGAAATACCCATCCGGCTGTCCATCCGGCAAGGGGGGTCAGGTATTTGTAGCCATACTCATAAGTTCCCCCGCTCAGCGGGTGCGCCGCTGCAAGCTGTGCGGCTGAGAGAGCGTTACAAGCGGCCACGCAACCGGCGAGTGCAATCGCAATGATAACCGACGGCCCCGCAACCCCCGCTGCGATGCCAACGCTGACGAAGATGCCTGTGCCAAGTATAGACCCCAAGCCCAGCATGACGGCGTCGAAAGTGCCGAGTTCGCGAACCAGCCGTTGCGGCGTACTGGAAGATGTTAAGTCCAAAAAAAGAGCCGTTTCGTAAGCATACGAATATGAGGGAGCTTAGTGATCGTGCAACTAAAGAAATATTTCTTTCTAAATTGTCATTTTGTTATTGAATTGTAGTAGAACAGTCGTTCTAACACGAAGCGTGACCATTATTATTATCTCCGAACAGAGGAATTGAACCCCATGGCCAGGCTGCCGGAAAAACAACAGAAGATTCTGGATTTCATCAGAAGTCAACATTCAGATACAGGAGTCTTTCCGTCGGTGCGAGAAATTGCAGCCCACATGGATTTTAAAAGCACGAACACGGTGGATTACCACCTGCGGCGTATGGAAGCGGGCGGAGTCATTGAGCGGGGCGGACGACGCGCTCGCAGTTTTTCCGGCTTCGCGGATAAAACAGGCACCAACAGCCTGCAAAAGACTCGCGGCAATTTCATGTCTGATCTTCCTCACACTAGGCAACAGCAGCCCGGAATTCCACTGCTAGGACGGGTGGCTGCCGGTGAACCAATCCTGGCAGAGCAGCATTTTGACGATATGGTCAACTTCTCATCATTGTTCCATTGTGATGATCAGACGTTCGCCCTGCGCGTACAAGGCGACAGCATGATGGACGCCGGCATTATGAATGGCGATCTTGTGATTGTAAAGCATCAGCCTTCCGTAGCCAATGGAGAAATTGGCGTGGCCCTGATTAATGGCGAAGCGACCGTGAAACGGATTTATGATGAAGGCGATTTTTGGCGTCTTCAGCCGGAGAACTCTACCATGGAGCCTATCTCTGTGCAAAAAGGTACGGCGGACTTTTCCATGGCCGGCAAGGTCGTTGGCGTTATCCGGCAGATTTAAAACAAGGGATCGGCTTCATTGGACCTTGAATCGTTAAGAGATTTTTGCATGGGCCTGGCAGGCACAACCGAGGATATCAAGTGGGAAGACAACCTGTGTTTTCTCGTGGCGGATAAAATCTTTCTGCTTTGTTCCCTGATACCGCCCCACCAGGTGAACTTGAAAGTTGATAAGGCAGAGTTCAGAGACTTGGTCGCCCGCGACGGAATCCGGCAGGCCGCTCATTTTGCAAGGGGGCAGTGGGTGGAGGTGGCCAGTCCGCAGATCCTGTCGGACGCCGAAATGCGGCAACGCATTGTTGAATCGAGAGCTTTGGTTATCTCAAAGCTTACCAAAAAGAGGCAGGCTGAGTTCTCATAAGTTCGGCGCAGCGGGCTTGACCGTCGCCGATATCTCGCCGGTGGCTTTACGGAGCGTGGCGTATCTCGCCAGAAACGGCATCCCGGCGATGGCCGGCACGATGTAACGCAGATTGATATACATGGCAGCCGCAAGAACGGCGCTTGCCGGAAGTCCTGGCAACAGAGCGACAAGGGCGGCGTCCCGTGTGCCAAATCCGGCGATGGAGATTGGCACCAGCCCTACGAATATGGCCAGGGGTACCATGGCGAAAAATTCCGAAGTCGCAGGGGCAGCCCCCAGGCAATGAAAGAACAAATAGATTTGTGCCAGGTGAAGCGCCCAGATGATCAGTGAGAACAGTAGTATTTCCGAACGCTTCGAATCCCGCGCCCGCAGCGCATCCATGGTCGCGTGACTGGCCAGCAGCAGCCGGTGAACTTTGGCAAACCGTTCATTGCGCCCGGCGCTCCGCACCAGCCTGCCCATCCCCGGCAACCGGTTCAGCGGCACAAAATACAGAAGGGCCACGCCGACCATCGCAGCCACGCCCAGTCCAGCGGCCAGCAGCAGGCTACCCACGGGCAACGGTAATTGTGTTCCCCCCCACGCATCCAGAAATATCAGCAGAACCCCCGCCAGCATAAACGCAGCCAGCGCCGCCACATCCAGCATCTTTTCAAACACCACGACGCCCAGGCCGAGCGGCACGCTGATGGCACCGGATTTCGCAAGGAACCACCCTTTTGTCAAGTCACCCAGCTTCCCCGGCAGCACCAGGTTCATGGTTGCTCCCGCCAGCACCAGCCGCGTCGATTCCGCAAGGGGCAGCGGCGCGAACGGCGACACGAGTCGTTTCCAGCGCCAGGCGATAGCCAGAACCTGGGGAACAAACAAACCAATCGCGACGGCAAACAAGCCCCACCGCGTAGCGCGTAAATTTTGAAGCAACGCCTCCCGGTCCACATTCCAGAATAGCAGGGCAAGCAGCCCGATTGAGATAAACGCTGCAACGGCCCTCTTCATGCCCGCAAACCTACTTGCCCGGCACAGGCAAGTCAATCACTTCACTGCCTTCGTTGTTTGCGTTTACTTCCGCCAACAGCTTCGGCATGGGATGCCAGGGCAACAACACGCTTTTCTGAAAAACATTGCTGTTAGCCACGTAGATGCTCGTGGCATCCGTGCCCGCGTGCAGCGACACCAGCGCCGGTTCCGCGGCCGGCTTTTCCAGTCGATTTACGATCCGAACGCCATCCGGCGCAAACCGAAACTCTCTTCGAAACCTGTACTTAGTAGGCGACTTCCCCGTAATGAGCACCTTCTGAAGAGTCGCCCGCAAAAAGTTTGGCCAGAACCGCCCAATCGTCATATTGATCAGCCGAAACGCAATCTGCGTCGCCGGCGTCGCCAGCCGCGTTTTCCGCAGACACATATGACCCGCCACGCTGTAGCGCTCCATATCGGTATCGGCGGACGTGTCGTAATCCGCCACCATATGGCTGACCAGCACCTGCCCGTTTTCCGTGTTACAGATAAGACCCGTATCGCTGTACAGCGGCCCTTCGGCTGTGGTGATCTTAATCACGCCGCCCTTGTTCAGATTTAGAGCCGCGTGGTAATCTCCCGTGTCCAGCACGACGAGTCCCGCCTTGGGAAAATACTTCCGAAAAGGCACCCGCTCGCTCAGTGGCGCCGCCGCGCGCACGGTCGAAAAGTCCAGATACGACTGCATCCAGTCATGCAGATAGTGGGCGCACATGCGGTCGTCATCGTTATAATAGCGGGTGTGGCGGGGTAGTGAGTGAGTCAGAAAATGATCCGCCACCTGCGCTGCCTTCTGGTTATGTGGCGCCATCACCTCGAAACCATGGGGATAAAAATGATATGTATTCCGGCTGCCATATTCGCCGCCATAGCTGCCGTCCGGATGCATGAAATGCCAGCAGAAATCTACCGCGGGATTTAGAAGATTAAGCAGGTCCGCGTTCCCGCTTTTCTTATAAAGCTTTGCCAAAAAAGCGATTGTGCATGACTGATAGCCGGGATCGGCGCCCTCGTATTCCTGAAACCAGCCTTCCTCTGGATTAAACCACCGCTTCACAATGGCCAGGTAATCATCGCTCGCCTTGCGAAAGCGCTCTTCGCCAGTCACCATATAGGTATTGTAAAGCGCCAGCGCCGCCAGTGCCTGGTGATTGGTAAGCTGACCAGTCTCGTTGTGGCTTATAAGATAATCAGCCCGACGGGCGAAAAACTCCAGCCATTCCGGGCGGCGCTCATTCAGGACAAGACAGGTTTCCGTGATCGCGTGAAGAGAAAACACCAGCGCGCCCAGCGCCCGCTCATAGGGAAAGTAATCATCGCACGACCCATCCTTATGGGCGCTCCGCATGGCATAATCAACTCCCGCCAAGGCCAGCTCCCGCACGCGGTCCACCTGATAATACGGATTATCCGGAAAGGGATGGGCGTACGCCAGGGCCAGCGGCAGCGAAAATTCCTGATACATACCGCAGGGGAAGTCCATGGTTCGATAATGCCAGTAACTGCGATCAAAGCTGCCATAGGTAGGACTGTAGGGGTTGCGATCCACCATTTGGAACAGGCGGGGCAGATACAAAAACGCCTCATCTGTATATCGTCGCCGCAGCGCGGCGAGGCGCGCTGACGCGTCAACACTTTCCATTATTAGCCAACTCTCTCCGTTGAGACACAATAACATCAAGCAGCACGCCGATGGCGCCGATCACCATGCCTGTGCAAAACAACACTATCGTGGTACCAGCCAGGGACGTCTGTTCATCAAACAACAGCCCATAAAGATTCTGCGCTGCCGCAATAGCAATAAACACCGCCGCCACCGGACCGAAGACCCGCATGGGACGGAAATAAGCACACATGCGTAATACGGTATTTACGTAACGGATCGTGTCCTTAACGGGATGAAATTTTGATTTTCCGATGCGCTTGTAATAAGGCGTGGGGATATATTTCACTGAGTGGCCATTGGTCATGTAAGCCAGCGTCATCGTCGTCACGCATGAAAAGCCATCCGGTAAAAGCCACAGGTAGGTCATCATAGTCGACCGCTCGAAAGCCTTGAGCCCCGTATTAAGATCCGGTATGTTTTGTCCGCTCAAATAGATCGCCAGACGGCGTATAAGCCACTTCGCCGGGCGCCGCAACGCCGGAAAGGTGCCCTGCTCGCTGGTGCGTGCGCCGTTGACCTGTTCGTACTCTGGAAGCCACTTCAGCATGTCTGGGATGGACGCGGGCTCATAAGTACCATCGCCATCCAGCATCACGATAATCCTCCCAAGCGCCTGCCTGATGCCCGAGCGCCTGGCCGCCCCGCTGCCCTGGTTAACCGAATGCCTGTGTACCCGCGCTCCTGCCTGAGCCGCCACGGTCGGAGTATCATCCGTGCTGCAATCATCCACCACCAGAATCTCGAAGCTTTTGCCCGTTCCCGCCATCGCCACGCCGACGCCCGCAATCACCTGGGCAATAGCGCCGGCTTCGTTAAAAGCGGGAATCAACACGGTGACTTCAACGGCTTCTATATCCACCAGAATAGCTTTAGACCAGGTTGTAGGACGGGCATTCCTGCCTGTCTCAGCGGACGTAATAATACGGAAATTTCATAGTTGGAAAAGCAACCGCTGCCTGTCAGGATTAACGATAGATAATCTCTCTGTGGCTGGTTCGAGACGGGCAGGAATGCCCATCCTACGCTTTCCATTAGCCCAAACCAAAATGCACAGGGAGAAAGGCCGGATAGACGTCGAAATTAGAGTACTGGCTCTGCACGTTAAAAAGCAGTTCAGTGCTGATGCCCAGCACCGACTCCGGATCGCCCGCTTCAAACGCTGATACTTCTATGGCGTATTCTCCCCCAAGCAGCAACAGCGGTTCAAACACCATTGTAACCTCACAAGCCTCTGTGCCCAGTTCCACCGGTGTAAAGCCGCGGTCCGATGCAAAAAACTCTTCCACCACAATGCCCGTCTGAAACTGGAACACAACCAGAAGGTCCACCGGCTTAGTGGTTTCTTCAGCCCGGATAAGCATGGTCAGCGTAAGAGAACCGTTCGTTTCGTATGTCGTGGCCTGCTTGTTTTTGTCGTTCAACAGTTGCGCGTGGTCGAAATGGACTACGTGGGGTCGCACAGAAATTTTTGTTTCCAGTTCAACCATGTTTTCCCGGCGACCCATTCGCCGCACCTTTTCCGTCAGGTGCGCATTGTAGGCGGAAACAACCTCTTGCGCATCACCGGCCATTTCCATTACGCCCTGGTGCAGCCAGATGGCTTCCGTGCTCAGTTCGCTGATGGCCGCAGACGTATGCGATACCAGCACCATCGCCTTGCCCTGGTCTCGGAAATCCAGCAGCTTCTGAGCGCTCTTCGCCTGGAATTCCAGGTCGCCCACGGCCAGCACTTCATCAATAAGAACAATATCCGGATCCACCGCCACCGCCAGGGCAAAACCAAGCCGCGCCATCATCCCCGCGCTGTACGTTCGAACGGGCGCCTCCAAAAACTTATGCTCAAGGCCGCTGAAGTCGATAATCTCCGGAAGCAGTTCCCGAACTTCCTCCCGGTGAAGGCCGATGATGGAACCGTTCAAAAAAATGTTTTCATATCCGGACAAAGCCGGGTGAAATCCTGCGGACAGATCAAGCAAAGGCGCGATCCGCGGCAGCCGCCTGATCTCGCCGGTCGTCGGCGCGGTGATCCCGGTGATCATCTTGAGCAGCGTGCTTTTCCCGGATCCATTTACCCCCAAGACCCCCAGCATTTCTCCGCGCTTGATATCGAAAGACACGTTTTTGACGGCATAAAAATCATTGCGCTGGACATTGGATATAAGCCGGTGAAACAGAAATGACGACATTCTGCCCATGCTCTCCTGAGAAATGCGAAAGCGCTTCGTCACGTTTCGCACCTCTACGCCATTGGCGGCGCTTAGAGGCGTATCCATCGGAATGGCCAGCCCAGCGGGGAGCACGTCATTGTCGAACTTGTATTCCCGCTTAACCTTTAGCTTTTCTTTGGTTTCGAGGCCTTTCCTGGTGGCGGGATCTTTCATTCCGGCGCGGCGTCTTCGCGCACCTTTTTATAATACTCCAGGTTTGCGACCCCCAATGCCCGGGACGGAACATAGATTTCCTGACCCGCGAAGGCAGCGATCACATCCGCGTAAAGCTTCGTCGCAAGCTCGTCGGTCAGTCGCGGGATCAACGACAGCCAGCGCCCTGCCGCCTGGGGGATGTATCCCATTTTCACCGCCGAACCGGTCCCATCCACAAAAGCTGCCCACTCGCCGTTGCCCTTGCTGACTTTCTTCAGCCAGGTATTCGCAAACTTATCCAGATCGTCTTTTGTAAATACAGCGTCGATTCCGGCGCAAGCCGTTGCAAAACCAACGTTCAGCGCTGCGTGGGATATGTCTTCGCCCGTGGCAAATTTTTCGGCCGGCGACGAAGTCTTCGGCCAGTAGGCCCAATTGTACCCGCCCGCTCCGTTGTCCCGCAGACAATTTTTGAAAAACGTCGCCAGTTTCGTCGCACGAGCACGATACGCCGGCTCGCCCGTAATCCTGTACAAATGAACCAATACTGTCCCCATGGCGCTCGACATATTCAGCGGCACAATCCCAGTTTTCGGATCCGCATACCAACCCTCGCCCTTTGCCGCGTCGCCAACCTTAAAATACTGATCTGCATCGGCCACCATGGCCTCAATTTCCTTCAGAAAACGAGCCGCTGCGGCACCATACTTATCCTGCAGCTTTTGGTCCGCTTTCACTTCAAAAACAAACTCTGCAGGCCCCTGGCAAATCATACCGGTGTGGACGACAAACACGTGCCATCCGGCCTTGTCATACGTGGCCGTTCCCCAGCCTTTCAGTGGTGCGCTGGTGTAAATATCCTGACGCCCTACCCGGTCGTCCCTCTTCGCAAGCACGCGATCAAACTGCTCCACAAGTTGATCAAGCCAATGCGTGTCGCCAGTCGCGCGGTACTGCTGCATATAGCCCAACATAAAGTAGCTCTGCAGCCAGGCCAGCGACCCCTTGGAATTGTCTTCATCGCTTGCACCGCGACCCTTGTTATAACCCTTGTCAAACTGCGCAAAAATTTTGGCGTAATCCGGATTGTTGCGCGGAACCGTAACCGTTGTTACCTCCGCCGGCGCAGCCGCGATGGCACTTTGAGAAAAACCGATCGACGACGCAAGTAAAAGGGCCAAAATCGCCGCCCTCATCGATGTCAAACAAATGCTTTTCATGATACTACCAACCTTTTCTCAGCGTAATCAGCCAGCGCGGTCAACCGCGCCACTGTATCTATTTTGCCAACATTATACAGTACATCAAATAATGGGGGAGAGGCTGTGCGTCCTGTCAGTGCCAGCCGCACCGGGTGGACCGCCTGTCCAAACTTCACACCGTTGGCCTCGCACCACGCACGCAGGTGCGCGTCCAGTACATCATGAACCTCGTCCCGCGTCGCCGCACCCGCCGGCCAGGCTTTATCTATCTCCGCTGTCACCTGCCGCACCCGGTCGATCTGTTCCTGCGTCGAAAGCAGCTTCTTCGCCGCCTTCTCTTCATACTCCGTCGGCGCCGCAAAAAAATAATCCAGGTTCACGGCGAAATCCTTCATCGTCCGCGACCGTTCGATCTCCAGATCGATAATATCCCGCAGCCACTGCGCCCGCCCCGGCGGTTCATCGCCAGGTCCGCCCGCCGCGCCATACGCCTCGTCCAGCGCCGGAACAACAACTTTGTAAATCTCTTCCTTCGGCAGTTGGCGGATGTACATTCCGTTCATCCAGTGCAGCTTGTCGTAATCAAAGACGGCCGCACTCTTGTTTACCTTTTCCAGCGTAAACGCCTCCACCAGCCTGTCCAGAGACATCACCTCTTCCGGTTCCGAACCCTCCGGCGACCACCCCAGCAGCGCCATAAAGTTCAGCAGCGCCTCTGGCAAAACCCCTTCTTCGTGAAACTGCATCACGCTGGTCGCGCCATGCCGTTTACTCAGCCGTTTCTTATCCGTCCCCAATATCAGCGGCAGATGCGCAAACTGCGGCGTCGGGCGGCCCAGCGCCTCGTATACCAGCACCTGGCGGAGCGTATTGCTCACGTGATCCTCGCCGCGGCAAACGTGCGTAATCCCCATATCCATATCATCCACGGCGTTCGTGAAATTATATAGAGGCGACCCGTCCGCCCGGGCGATAACAAAATCGCCAATGGTCTCGTTCGGAGCCTCAATGCGTCCATACACCAGATCGTCGTAGCCGGTGTTGCCCGTCTCAGGCGCGCGGAGTCGGATGACCCCCGGCTCGCCACTCGCTTTGAAACGCTCGATTTCATCTTCCGTCAGGAGGCCCCGCCGATAGACAAACGCCCGATGCTCCGTCTTTGCCTGCTCTCGCAGCGCTTCCAGCTTTTCCTTCGGACAGTAGTCATGATACGCGTGGCCGCTCGCCATCACAGCATCCACATAAGCCTTGTGTTCCGGCGCGCGACGGGTCTGATATACGACCTCTTCGTCAGGCGTCATCCCCAGCCATTCAAGGCTGTCCAGGATCTGCTGTACGCTTTCTGGAGTTGATCGTTCAAGATCCGTATCCTCAATGCGCACCAGGAATGTTCCTCCTGTATGGCGCGCATACAGCCAGTTAAACAGGGCCGTGCGCGCGCCCCCGACATGGAGATAGCCCGTTGGGCTTGGCGCAAATCGAACACGAACTTCGCTGCCCGCAGAAATATCAGTCATAAAAGAGAACACCCACGTTTTAATAGATACATACTATGAACTTCGTCCATCGCCCGACAGGATCTCAAAGAAGACCTCGGTTGCCACGGTGCCCAACCGGCAAGATTAAGCATTTTCCGCTGGCTGGTTTCCTTCAGGCACATTCCAGTCGCCACCGGCCAGGGCATCGCTTAGCGAGATAACCTTGTAAGGCGTTTCGCTGCCGTCCGGATGGCTGATCGTCACGTTGTCGCCCACCTTTTTGCCTACAAACTGCTTCATGAAAGGGGACTGGTAAGAGATGATGTTACGATCAGGATCCGTTTCAAACTGTCCAAGCACGGTGTATGTTTCCTGGTTATTTTTCTTAAGGTTTTCCGCCACGAACGCGACTCCGAATTGAACGGAGACGGTCGAAACTTTCGATGCATCAAAGATGCGCGCCGTCTGAAGCAGCTGTTGAAGCCCCAGGCTTTGCTGCATCAGCAGCTTCTGCTGCTCTTTTGCATAAATGTAGCCAGCATTTTCTTTAAGATCACCTTCGCTCCGCGCTTTTTCGATCTCGCGCGAGTTCTCGGGTATCTTCACTGTCATCAACTCGTTCAGCTCGCGAAATTTCATCTCACGGGCCAGCGGCGTGCAATAATGCAATCCGCCACCCTCTTCCTGCACGTGTACCTGCGCTTTTGCGCCGCCGGCAAGGGGAGCCGCCTGATCATCCTCCAGGTCGCGCCGTGTCAGCACCACCTGTCGTTCCGCAGCAGACTTGTAGTTCTCCGGTAGCGAATTATGAGTCTGCAACGACCGGCGGAATCTCCGCGCGCCATCCAGGTCCATCTCCTCCACAGCGGCGCACAACATCGCAAACCCTTTGCTCTCCAGTTGAGTCTTGATCTTGGAAACCAAGGCCTTGGCCGTCGCCTGTGTGCTTCGGTCGACGGATGGATGGTCAAGCATCTTGTCCCACGCCTCCAGGTTATCCAGCACGTCGGGCACCACCTGCGATAGCGGGAAATACTCTTTCAGATGCGGCCACGACTTGTCGCCGATCTGCTTGATCACCCAGAAGTATGTCTGTGGGTTGGCAAGAGGGCGCTCCATCAGGGCCTGCACCGCGTGAATGGCGATGTCCTTATGCTTCTCCGGATGAAGAGTGCGCCAGATTGCCTGAGCCAGCTTGTTCGGAGCTTTGGCAAATATGTGTGCCGCCAGTTCAAATCCCCGGTCGCCGTCTCGCTCCATAACAAAACGCAAGGCTTCCCCGGCGTGTTCTTCGCTGTGCATTTCGGCCAGTGGAGCGTAATCATCCTGCACATCCGCCAGCGCCTCTTCCGGGCTGGGAATAAATGGTGTGTCAGCGGCCAGACCCTCGCCCAGGCGTTCAATATCACGGGCCAGGTAAGCCATCTGGATCCGGTCCGCTACCGGTAGCTCGGTTCGTTTCTGACGGTATTCATCGTTGAGCGCGCGCAGCATTTTCCCAAGAGAATCCGTGCTCGGGCTGGCATTTGCGGCCGATTCTTCCAGCTTGCGAATGGCGGCGATGCGCTCGGCCAATTCGCTGTCCGGGCTGAAAAAGAGATCCTGCACTTCCTGTTCGAACGACTTCGGCTTGCTTCGTAAAACTATCTCTGCGTGAGCGCCGCCTTTGTCAAAGTCGACCATCGGGTCCATTTTTAAGGCTGTGCGCGCCCGTGTCCACCAGTTCGTCCACCGGCTCTCGGCAAAAACGCCATCCAGCAGCATGCTCTTCATGGTGCCCTGCTTGATGCGCCCCTTATAGCTGTCAAGAATGATGCGCACCAGCGCCGCTGGATCATCCTCTCCCAGCGCTGTCAGTGCATCCGGATCAGTAGCGCGGCGGGCAAGAAAATGGGACGGCGGAAGGTAGGTCAGAAAGTCTCGTACGCCGGCTAGGCTCAGCACGCGGCCCTTTTCCGCAGGAAAATCAAATGTTACTTTTCCAAGATCAAGATCAAGGTTTTTCACCACGCCAACGCCCCACGTGGCGTGTTCAAAAACGCGGCCGGGAGACAGGCGCAGCAGGGCGCGAAACCGTTTCAATCCCTGATCGATGGGGCCGCAGGCTTCCAGCCTTGTGGCCTCAAGCATACGATCAATGTTTGGGTGATCTACATATTTATCCTGGAGAGCCAGCAGAACGGCCTGGCGGAAGACGTCGTTGTCGGGCCAATGCGGTGCTGCAGCAGTTACCACGCGAAGGATCACCTGCCACTTTTGCCGTTCTTCCAGGGCCCTTACCAGCTGCACCATAAGCTCAAGCATCGCAGATGGATCATAAGTAGTCGCACGAGCGCGCAGAAGCTGGCTATAGAAGTCCTGATCCGTCGGCGGATCCGCAATGACTTCCGGCCAGACTTCAAGCAGATCGGTTGCCTCGCCGTGCTTTGCCATGTTCAACACCCTGTCGCGCAGGGAATCCGTTTGTGCGTTGTCCATTACGGTATCTGACACTGTTTCTCCATCCGATATATCTTATCTCCACCCATGTTAAAGCGGCTACCCATGTCACAGCATCGGCCTTGCAACCTAAAGCTATAGTAGATAAACCCGCCATGCGTTCAAAAAAATCCGTATCCGTGTAAATTGGACGGCTTATGCCCTTCAACGCGCGCCTCTCCGGAAATTGTGTTTCCTCTTTACATCAGCGGACATTCACTGCCTGGTTACAATTGCGGTTTGCCGCAAAGTTAAATTCCGGGGTATATGAAAAATGGAACGTCAACGGTTAGACGACCTACTGCAGGAACAGATGGAACGAGGGTCATCTGACCTCTTTTTGAAAGCAGGCCAGCGGCCCTGTCTGCGCATCGACGGGGAAATTTTTATAACGGATTACCCGGAGCTTTCCACGGACGACACCGAAAAAATCGCCAACGAATTAATGGAACCGGAGCAAGTGGCTGAGTTTAAGAAAAGCCCTGAAATGGATCTGGCTGTTAGCGTCCGCGGTGTCGGGCGATTCCGCGTCAACATCTTGCGTCAACGTGGTAGCGTCGCCCTCGTCTTTCGATCTATCCAGACGCCCAACTTTGGATTTACCGATCTGAATCTTCCACCGGTGGTGCAGGAGCTTTCTGAAAAACGCCGTGGATTGGTTCTAGTGACCGGAACTACAGGCAGCGGCAAATCAACTACCCTGGCCGCCATGATAAATCATATCAATCATGTACGCCGATGTCACATTGTGACTGTGGAAGATCCCATCGAGTTTCTTCATCAGGATGAGGCGGCCCTCATCAGTCAGCGTGAAGTCGGATTTGACACAAAAAGCTTTGGCGACGCGCTGAAACACGTGCTCCGTCAAAGCCCGGACGTTATTCTTATTGGTGAAATGCGCGATCTTGAAACAATTTCCACCGCCATCGCCGCCGCCGAGACCGGCCATCTGGTGCTCAGCACGCTGCACACAATTGACGCTGTCCAGACGGTAGAACGAATTATCAACTATTTTCCCGCGTTTCTCCACCCGCAGATCCGCATGGAGCTAAGCCTGGCCCTTCAGGGAGTTATCAGCCAACGGTTGTTGCCGAATGTAAACGGAAAAGGCCGAATACCAGCCATTGAAGTAATGGTTTCCACCCCGATCATTAAGAAGCTCCTCCATGAGGGTAAAACCCTGGAATTGTCACAGCACATTGCGTCGGGCGGCCACGTGGGCATGCAAACTTTCAACCAAAGCCTGCTGGCCATGTATCGCAGCAAAAAAATAAAGCTCGAAGATGCCATGATTTACGCGACCAGCCCTGATGAGTTCAGGCTGATGGCCGACGGAATAGCGTCCGGAGTCAATTCAGCCGAAGTAAGCGGAAGTGGGGCTTACAGGTAAAGAGTTTGCCACAGCGGCTCGAAGGCGCAGAGTGAAGCAGGCTTCAGGAAAAGAAAAAAGGACGGGAGAAAATCTCCCGTCCTTTCTAATAACTATGATGTTTCGGCACAAATTGGTTCTTGGTCGAACGACTACTCGAACAGGTTTCTGCGGCGTTTCAGAAAGGCCGGAGTATCCAATTCATCGTCAAGCGGTTCAGGCTGACCAGAAGGTTTTGCGCTTCCGTTTGCGGTCGCGTCGTTTTTCTGATCACCGCCCGGAGACGCCGACTTCATGTCAGCCCCTTCAAAACCGCTGCCCCGCAGAGGATTGTCAGAGCGTCCGAAATCAAAAACCTCGCCCGTACGCTGTTCCTGGTTCTCTTGAGGTTTTCCCCCGAAAAGAGCAGACGCTGTCGGTGTAGGCGGATTTTCCGCTGTGGCTACGCCGCCAACAGGCTTAGTGTAAGTGTTTTGCCCCTGTGAAGGAGTGCTGCTTACGCCTGACGGCTTATTCGGACCCGGCATAGATCCAGCCCGGTTGCCACTAGGAAGTATCGTCTCTAGACGATCTTTCAGGCTGGAACCGGCGGATGGTCCGCCGCGCAGATCATCGGAACTCTTCTGTTCAATCTTGCCCTCGCCACGAAGAAGCTTGTCTTCGAAACCGGTTGCAATAATCGTAACACGAACTTCATCCTTCAGACGTTCATCCACAACTGCGCCAAAGATGATGTTAGCATCCGGGCTGGCCGCTTCATAGACCATCGTTGTGGCTTCGTTGACTTCATACAGTGTCATGTCGGAGCCGCCAGTTACGCAAATAAGTACCCCGCGAGCGCCGTCTATAACAATCTTGTCAAGCAGCGGGCTGCTGCAGGCTTTCTTAACTGCCTCAGTGGCACGGTTTTCACCTTTGCCAACCCCGACGCCCATTACGGCTCCGCCGGTCTCGTTCATGATGGTGCGAACGTCAGCGAAATCTACATTGATAAGGCCGGGTACGCCGATAAGGTCGCTGATGGAAGAGACTCCCATTGCCAGCACGTTATTGGCAACCGTAAACGCCTCAGCCAGCGTGGCCTTCGGTCCTACGACTTCGAGAAGCCGATCGTTGGAGACGATAATACAGGTGTCCACGAACTCGCGCAGACGCTCAAGGCCTTCATTGGCTTTGCGCATCCGTTGCGGGCCTTCAAATCGGAAAGGTCGGGTAACTACCGCAACCGTCAGAATCCCTAGACTTTTGGCAATTTCAGCCACCACAGGAGCTGCGCCTGTGCCGGTACCACCGCCCAGGCCTGCCGTGATAAATACCATGTCGGCGTTTGAAAGCGCGTTGGTAATTTCTTCTTTATGGTCAATGGCTGCCTTGGCGCCAACATTTGGATCGGCACCTGCACCGCGTCCGCTGGTAACATCATTACCAATCTGAATCTTGGACGCCACGGAACTGCGTGCCAATGCCTGGGCATCGGTGTTTACGACGTAAAATTCCACGCCTCGCAGGCCATTCGCAACCATACTTTCAACGGCATTTGTTCCGCCGCCGCCTACGCCAATTACTTTGATACGGGCGCAAGGCTCTACATCACTCTCAAACTGAATATCCTGCATCAAAGGGTCTTTACCTTTCGATTTTCACAACGCCTGCCGATTAGAATCTACGCAGCTAATGTGGCACATTTCCCACACATTCCTTGTAAGTGCCACAGCCCCGGCGGAATCAAGCATAAAGGCGGTGAGGCCATTTTATTTTTGAAACTGCCCGCAGCGACAGGCGTAAGTTATGTCGCGGCGGGGTTTGACACGGATCGCCTGTAAAAAGTTTCGAAAACTTCGGAGAAATCCGGTCAGCCGTCAGCAACGCCCATATGGGATTATACGTATATTTGCGCGGCATGGAACTGGGGAGGAGCTCGTCGTGCATTGCGATGTTGTTTTTATTTCTTTTGTGTCCGAAGTGTTTGATTTCCATATTTCATAAGACTCAAAATCCAAAAGGTGTTATAAAACCTGGGACCTACAATTGAAGAGAATGGTTTCGACTGCTAATCTTTAAGAGCGCTGAGCCCCGCTTTTGAAATACGAACATCCTCGTTGCCATGCGCTCCGCCCACACCAATTCCGCCTACAACATTGCTGGTAAAGTTTCCTTAACTCGTTGATGTAAATCTTGTTTTTGGTCGGAAAGAACGACTGCTTACTATTCCGGGAACCCGCGGATGCGATAGCCAGATGCGGCTTACCCTCCGAACTCCCACTTTGAAATATCTCTGCAGTTTTTTAAATCCGTGCTTGCAAGGCCACAAATGGTTAAACACTGTGCCGTCTGCGTTACAAAATCTAAATCAGTTGTTTTTTTGCTTTTCCAACCAGGCATAAGCCAACAGACAGACAGATTCGTCTCGCGAGACAACCAATTGTTTTTGATTTACCAGAGCCGTAGTTTTGGCATATACAGCAACTATGCGAAGGATTTGAATTCGTGATTAAACACCAGCTTCTTGTGGCGGTTTTCGCCTGTATCGCAACAGCCGGATGGTCTCAGGACAAAGAAATTATCGTCGAATCCTTTTTGGATGGTTCAAACAGCAGTGGGTTTAGCGCTGTGCAGGGAAACTGGAGTGAGAGCACCGGAAAGAGCACGGCCCCTGGCTTGACGGCTACGAAATCCGTGTATAATGACGCTAATGCCGAAGCTGGCGTAGCGCGCTTTACTCCCGAAATCCCAGTCGCCGGCAAATATGAAATTTTCATTACCTACCCGATTCAAGGCAACGCCTCCAAGATTAAATACAACGTTGTGTCCGCGGACGGCGCTAAAGAAGTCGTGTTGACCCAAAATGGACGTGACCTGAGCAATCTGCCTCTTGCCAACGATTGGTATTCGATTGGCATCTTCAACTTTAACGCCGGAAGCACCGGCTATGTGGAAGTTGCGGACCCACTTACTGGCGAAAAGCCTCATTCTAACGAGCCGAACGCTCGTATATATGCTGACGCTGTAAAGTTCGTGCCGTCTACAGGCGCCGTATCGATTACGTCGGCCGCTATCCCAACTGCGCCAGCGGTTGCCGCCGTCGAGAACACAGATATGCCTGGACTACCGGCGGTGCAGGCCGCTGCCACACCGGAGACGCAGGCCGCCCTTCCAAGTCTCCCATCATCCACCCCGCCCGCAGCCCCGGCCGCTCAGTTGCCATCGTTGCCAGCCACTTCGGATGCAGTATCCTCAGTCGGCGCGCTTCCGACATTACCCGGCTCGACCACGACTCCAGCCCCGGCCGCTGCTGATATGCCGACATTGCCGTCCGCGACCCCAGCCCCTGCCACCGCAGGTATGCCATCATTGCCGACATTACCGTCCGCGACCCCAGCACCGGCCGTTGCCGATATGCCGACATTACCGTCTGCCACCCCCGGTCTTGTGGAAGCATTGCCTTCCCTGCCCGCGTCAGATTCCGCAACGGCTCAAGCCGGTCTGCCCTCTTTGCCTTCCGCCTCGGCTGCGTCAACGCCGGCTGCGTCCGCCACGCTCCCTGATCTTCCTTCAGCACAGGGCGTCGTCACTACGCAAACCACTATCGTTACCACCATGGCAACTCCTTATCCGGTACCAAACCTGCCGTCGTTGGCCCCTGTGACGCCGACCCCGGAAAGAACCATGCCATCTCCAGCGGATACGCCGATCTCTGGGGCGTTAACCGGACTGCCCGGCGGACCGCTGTCCAACATGCCACCAATGCCTGCCGTGCCACAACCCCCCCCTGCGACGAGCCCTGCTTTTGCCATGCCGTCGTCTATGCCGGATGCCACAGCCATGCCAGCTGTTGCCGGCACTCCAGCCCCGTTTGGCATTAACTCCTCAATTACACAGTACAATCCGGCCAATCTGCAGTGGATGTTTGATTTCGGTGCCGCCCTCAACACGGCTCGTGGTCAGAGCAAAAACGTGATGGTATTCTTCACGGCGCCAGGAAACAAGGCCGCTAACACTTATGAGACCAGCTATTTCGCTGATCCATCCGTGCGTCAGGCCTTGGATAGATATGTGTTGGTGAAGGTAGATTTTCCGAAGAACACTCGCCTCGGCTATAGCCTTGGCATCTTCGGAGCCGGCATCATTGTCGTTACCAACCCCGCAGGTGACGTAACCGCCCGTATTACCCAGTTGCCACCGACCCCGCTGGATCTTGTCAAGCAGATGGCTGGCGAAAAGCCTGTACTGGCCGTGCCGACACCCGGCGCAACCGGAGCTCCTGCCGCATTAACCGTCCCGGCCCCAGATGGAACCCCGGCCGCAATGCCTCCCGTAATGGACAGTTCTGCCATAGCCCCACCCGCAACTGGCGCTCCTGCCGGGTTAATGCCGGCCTCAGCCGCACCGACCCTGCCACCGATGCCCGGTGCGCCCGCCGCCACACCAGCCTCCGGCCTGCCTGAGCTTCCAGGACTGCCTGGACTGCCTGGCGCGCCGGCGGAAACACAAACGCCCGGCATGCTCTAGTTCTATTGATATTTAAGTACGTCTGTTAGTTAACCCGTTAAAAATCCCCTGAAACTACTCTTTTCTAAAAAGGAACCACTTCCATGAACCAAACTGCGACTCTTCAGACATCCGCACCCCGCGGCGCACTGCCCCGGTTATCCATCATGATGTTTCTGCAATACGCAGTTTGGGGATTGTGGTTGCCCATCCTGGGCCGGTATCTTCAGGCTCCGGTTGCGGACGGCGGATTAGGTTTCAGCGCCGGTCAGGTAGGCTGGATCATCGGCCTCGGCGCATCTGTGGGAGCCATAACCGCTCCCTTTATCGCCGGACAGTTTGCCGACCGCCATTTTCGCGCAGATCGGTTCCTCGCGTTTCTTCTTATGACCGGCGGCATCGTACAGATAATCCTCGCCCAGCAGACAACTTACTCCGGCTGGATCATCTTTTCCATTCTCTACAGCGTCTTGTTTATGCCGACCCTCAGTCTTACCAACAGCGTCACCTTCGCCAACCTTTCCAATACAGAGACCCAGTTTCCGAAGGTTCGCGTATGGGGCACCCTTGGCTGGATCGCCGCTGCATGGATATTTCCGATGGTTTGGTTGCAATCCGGCATCAAGCTGCAAGCACTGCCTCCGTTTTATAACGGAATTGAGCTGCCTAACGTCACCGGTCGTCTGATAGACGCCATGACCTTCAGCGGCGTTCTTTCCATAGCATATTCGGTCTACTGCCTCTTCCTTCCGGCCACCCCGCCGAAAAGAGACGGTGTGGAATCCATCGCCTTCGCGAAAGCTTTTTCTCTCATCCGTAAGCCTTCCGTCCTCGTTCTGGTCTTTGCCAGCCTGATCATCTCAATGATCCATCAGATTTATTTCATCCAGACGTCGCCATTCCTAGCAGCGCGCGGCTTGAAAGACAGTCTCATCATGCCAGCCATGAGCATCGGGCAATTCGCCGAAATCGCCGTGATGGCCGTACTTGGATTTTTTCTGACCCGCCTCGGCTTTAAGTGGACTATCGCCCTGGGCGCATTTGCCTACTTTGCCCGTTATGCCATCTGGGCGATGCCGACCGCCCCGCTGTGGCTCGTCGTTTCCAGCCAGGCGCTGCATGGCTTCTGCTACGCGTGCTTCTTCGCCGGCACCTATATTTACATTGACAGGGTGTCACCCCGCGACGTCCGCAACTCGGCGCAAACCGTCATCGGCATAGTCATCCTTGGCGTCGGACCGGTGCTGGCCTCCGTATTTCTGCCTCTGGTTCTAGAGCTCACCGGCAGCAAGACAGAAGCCATTCCGCCTTACATAAACTACGCCGGTCTATGGACAGTGCTGTCAGCCATGGGTCTGTTCGTTGCGCTGCTGGTGCTCCTATGTTTCCGCGAAGTGGAAAAAATTGAAGACCATCCTGCGCTCGTACCGGAACCAGAGATCCCGTAACGGCAGGGCGTTTAGATCGATCACATATTTGTCAGCTGGGTCACAACGAATGCCCCGCCGCGCCATTTGTAAAATTCCTTAGATCATGCGTTTGATCAGTACTATGTCCATTCATATACTCCGAAGGGGTGAACCCACCTATTGAGCCAGACCCACGAACAGGTCATCGAGCTTTCCCAGGATGAAATGCTGGATTTCACGCGAAAAAGCGACCAGCGGCTCCGCGAAATAGAAACGGAATATTCCGTAAAAGTTATTCCCCGTGGCAACACTATCAAGGTAATGGGCGAACCCGACGTCGTAAAAAAAGCCGTCGGCCTCATCCGTGATCTCGTGCATTTCAGCCGCAACCAGGGCGGGCTTTCCAATCGGGAAATGCGCACAGCAATGAAGGGCATCCAAACCGAAGGCCGCCAGGAGATGGAACGGGTCTACGGAGACCGGGTGCAGGTGCCCCGTGGCAAGCGCAGCATTACACCCATCACCGCCACCCAGAAGCGCTACGTGGACGCCATCCGCCGCAGCGATATTGTTTTCGGCATAGGCCCCGCCGGCACCGGAAAAACCTACCTCGCCATGGCCATGGCCGTCAGCGCCCTCATGGCTAACGAAGTCGGACGCATCGTGCTGGTACGACCCGCCGTGGAAGCCGGAGAAAGACTCGGGTTTCTCCCCGGCGACATCAAAGAAAAATTTGACCCTTTCGTTCGCCCTCTCTATGACGCGCTCCACGACATGATGGAGCCGGAGCGCGTGCGCCTGCTTCTGGAGAACAACGTCGTAGAGGTTGCTCCCCTCGCCTTCATGCGCGGGCGCACCCTCAACGCGAGTTTCGTAATCCTGGATGAAGGACAGAACACGACTGTCGAGCAGATGAAGATGTTTCTGACTCGTCTCGGTTACGACAGCAAGGCCGTCATCACCGGTGACATCACCCAGATAGATCTTCCCGCCAGCCGCGAAAGCGGCCTGGTCCAGGTACGGCGCATTCTCGCGGATGTCGAAGGTATCGAGTTTGTCAATTTCGATCAGAAAGATGTGGTTCGCCACGAACTGGTTCAAAAGATCATTCGCGCCTACGAGGCAGCCGACGCCGCCGCTGCTCTTCAGGAGCAAGCCCCCGTGAACGCCGCGGCAGAATCCCAGTGGCCCCAAACCGACGCACCTGCGCCTAACCCCGACGAGGCTTAGTGAGCAATCCCCATCATCTAATTCCTATGTCCACACCCAGCCCGACTTCGCATAACTTTAATTATCTCCGAGGATCGCAGCAGGGGGCCACGCCCGTCTGAATGAGCCCCCTCCGACGCAAAAAGCTGCTGGCCCGTCTCCATGAATCCTCCAGCGTCACCCGCTACCGTAGCCGTAAACAGGGAAACAAGGGACTAAGCGCCTGGGCCACCCTGACGTTTGTCTTTATCGTACTGGTAATCTGCGTCTCGCCCAACCTGTTCCAGAAAATCCCCACAGCCCCTTTCGGATCCAACTGGTCCCACCCGGATATAGTCACCCCGTACCGCCTCATCATACCAGATGCGGAAGCAGCAAAACTACAACGAACGCGCCTTCAGGCCAGCCAGACAAAAGTCTTCTTCCTCGATAGGAAACTCGAACCGGCCATCCTCGCAAAAACGAACGCGCTGATAGCCATGCTCGGCAACATGAGACAAGCCGGAAACCCTGCGGGAATATATGCAGCCGCGCGCAAAGACATCGGAGCGGATCTCCAGGTGTCCACGCTGAAAACCCTTGCTGCCAACGCGGCATCCCACCGGACAACTTCAGACCTGACCACAATCTTTCAGCACCTTCTGGAAGTGCGCGGCGTCAGCGCAGACAAGAGCCTGCTTAATTCCGCCATTCGAAGCGGTCGCGCCCTGGTGGTCACCTCCGACAATCAACAGGTCACCTCACCCAGCCTTCGCATGGTACTGGGATACCCCGGCGAAGCTTTCGATTATACAGAAAATTCCTACCTCGCAACCTTCCAGGTTTCTCCAGAGCTGAAAGCTGCCTACGCGGACCTCGTCCGTCAGTTGCTCAAACCTAATATCACCTATGATCGGGAAAAAACCGAACAGCAGCTCCAATCCGCCATCGCCGCCGTAAACCCGAAGCGCATCTATGAACCCGGCAGCGTCGTGGCCCGTCGCGGAGAAGCCGTAACCGCCGATACAATAGAAACCTTAAGCCTGTTAAACGCCCGCGAAAAGAAAAACGATCTCCTGCGCACAGCCGGCAGCGCCATAATCGTATTCCTGGCCATTGCGTTCACCGGCCTCTACGCCCGCAGATTCAATCGCGATATGCTGTTCACGTCGCGGTCCGTGCTTCTGGTCGCCTTGCCGGTTGTCCTGGCGGTCTCCCTCGGACGCGTCACCCTCAACTACGGCATCCTCGGAGCCTTCGCCCTCCCCGCCGGCATGGTCGGCATCCTCACGGTTATGCTGTTTGATGAGCGCTTCGCCCTCGTCCTCACCACCATGAGCTGCGTATTATTTTCCGTCGCCACCGGCCTCACCTTCCCCCACACCCTCATCGGGCTGGTAGGCGGATACACCGCCATCGCAAGCCTCAGAAATCTGCAGGAACGCCGCGAAGTCCTTTTCACCGGATTCTATATCGCCCTCGCAAACTGCATGGTCGCCGTCGCCATAGGCCTGATCCTCAACCCCATCCGTCCAGATCTGACCGCCGGATTCCTGCAGTCCCTGGTCAACGGCCTCATGTGTTACATTCTCGCCGTCGGCGCGCTTCCCGCTTTCGAAAACCTGTTCCAGGTAACCACGGACGTTCGCCTGCTGGAGCTTACCGGCGCAAACCATAAGCTGCTTCAGATAATGGAAGAAAAAGCACCCGGCTCGCTCCACCACTCCATGAACGTCTCCAGCCTGGCCGAAGCCGCCGCCGAAGCCGTCGGCGCCCATTACCTTCTGGTCCGCGCAGGTGCCTATTTCCACGACGTCGGCAAAACCGTCAAGCCCACCTATTTTACCGAAAACCAGTCCACCCCCGAACAGAAACTCATCCACTCCAAGTTGTCCCCCGCCATGAGCACCCTCATCATCAAGAATCACGTCAAGGAAGGCGTGGAACTGGCACGGGCCTATCATCTGCCGGCCAAGGTAATCGAATTCATCCCCGAACACCACGGCACCACCCTCATCAAATACTTCTACGTCCAGGCCCTGAAAAAGGCGGAACAAGAAGGCACCGACGAGATCATCAGCGAAGAAGAATACCGCTACCCCGGACCAAAGCCCCGCTCCATCGAAACCGCCATCCTCATGCTGGCCGATTCCGTCGAGGCCATCGCCACATCCCGCTTCGCGGGCAAAAGCCCCGACGAAGTAGAAATCCGCCGCGCCGTCCACGAAGCCGTCAGAGAAAAACACGAAGACCGCCAGCTCGACAACAGCCCCCTCACGTTCCGCGACCTCGAGATTATCAAAGAAGCCTTCGTGCGAGTGCTACAGAACCGCTTTCACCAGCGCATAAAATATCCAACCATGCCAGGCCGCAACCCCGCCGCAACCGGAAAACCTCCGGCCACCCCGCCAGAAGATAAAGACCGGAAAACCAAAAAAGCGGAAGCCTGAGCCACAATCGATCTTTCCGATTGAAATGAGAGTTTGCAAAGCACTGAATGCCTTTTGTTGACTAACCAAATTATGCGCAAACAGGTGGCTACCTTATAACCTCGGGCCGTCGTTAAGAGTCAGCAGATGCCTTTGAAAGAGGTTAACAATGAAATTAATCCATGGAACTTTATCAGCATTCGCGCAGCTTCGCCATCCTATGCTCAAAAAGACTTTATTTAAGATAAGCGCTCAACACTTCGCCGCAACAATCGCATTGGTAATCATTGTTTCTGGCGGCACACTGTCTGCCGAGCCGGTGGAGTTACGACCGGTTTGGAATTACCCCGCTCTGGCTCATTTCCAGAGAGTTACCGCCGAGACTTTAATTGGCGGAGAAGTTGAAATTTATACCCTGTGCAACAGTGAGAGTCGAAACTCATCGAATTACTGGGTGGCATTGGCCTGGAATGGCGTTGACGACTATGAGCCTGTTTACACAAGCCAGTTTTACGTCGATAACATTATAGCAATAGCCACGGGCGACGTAACGGGAGATTCTCGGACGGAAATCATTGTCGCGCTGGGCGACGGGGAAATTCACCTCTACGACCAGGTAACAAAGCATTATCTGAGTGCGTTTTCAACCACAGCCTCGCTGGCGCAGCCTCTCGGGTATATGCGGACGGCTGATCTTGACGGCGTTGGTAAAGATGAAATCGTGGTACACAACTATGCGGATCTCGCGGTGTTCGCCGATGGCCAGCTCCAATGGAAATTAGCGGACCAGGGCAATGCTCGTCTTGCCATTGGACAGTTGGATACAGATCCCGCTCTTGAAATTGTCACCGCAAACGGGAAAGTAGTCGATAGCGGCACTCGGTCGGTCCAGTGGAATCTCAACGCCAATATAGATTATATGGCCGTCGGCGATCTTGATGGTGACTCTTTAGATGAGCTTGTGAGTTGCAATCCGTTGAGGGCGTATGATGTGGATACCCAGACGCAGAAATGGTTAAGAGCCTCAGGTATTGATGCCTCAGCGATAGCAATTGCGGATTCTGACGGTGATGGTGCCCTCGAAATTATCCTGGGGCAGTCTCAGTGGGGAAACTTAAGAGGCCTGGATGCACTGGGAGAATCTGTAATCTGGTCTATTGCAAATCCAGGACATACTGTGTACGATATTACCGTTGCTGATTCAGACGCAGACGGCAAACCTGAACTGATATGGGCAACATCAAGTAATTTAAACCGCGCGTCTCCTGAAGACAGCGGGCTGTTTATAGCGAATACGAGCAGCCAGGTTATTGAGTGGAAAAATGCGCCAGTCGGCGGCCCTTTCACATCCGTAGCGACGGGTGATCTGGATGGCGATGGGGAGGACGAAGTCGTGGTAACCACGCCTTCAAGCCGTGGCGGATTACTCGTATTTGACAAATTGACTATGCGTCTCCGGGGCACACTAAGGACATCTGGATTATCCCCGGGTTCTAATATATCTGATTTGAAACTCATTGATGTGGACGCGGATGGGAAAAAGGAAATACTGATAGCGGTAGGCGGCTTTAGCAGCGCGATTGAGGTCTATGATTACAGCCAAAATGATTCATTTTCTCTCCAGTGGTCTCGCGGAACCGGCAACTTTCTCAGTATGATAAGTTGCGTAGACGCCTACGACGTCGACGGAGACGGAACAATGGAAATCATTGCGGGGGGCGGATCAGCTACAAACGGAAGAGACGACTCCGCGCTCTATATTTATGACTACGCCTCCAAAGCAGAGGAGTGGCGATCACCACCGATTACTCCCCGCACTCAATCGTTGAAGGTGGCAGACCTCGATAATAAACCCGGCCCAGAAATTTTCGCACTAATGGACACAACCGACCTCTATATCCTCGACGCAGCAACAAGAGAATTACGCGGATACATTCCGGGGCCGTTCGAGGTTATGCAGATTATTGAAAAAGACATTTTTTTGGCTAATGCCAGCGGCGAGCTGCACAACTACCGGTATGATGGTTCGGATTATTCTTTCGTCACGTCCAACTCGTTAACTGCAGATCAGCGTATTGAAGGCTTCGACGTCGTTTCAAAAAACCCGTTAAAAGTTCTCTTTGGATCGCAGGGCAAGCTTCATTTATTCCAAGGCGATACAGTGCTGGCTCGCACGCCGGACTTTGGTTATTTCTATGGCTCTTCCATAACAGATGCCATGGCAGTCGGTTCTCATGTCTTGAGCAGCTTCACCCTTCCAGCGCCGACCCTCCAATTAGAATCGATCGGCGTCAGCACTCCGGGGTCTACGAAAGCAAAATGGAATCAAATCGTGAGCGGCGCCGAGTATCGCGTGCAGGCAGCACGCGCAGCAACGTTCGACGACGCGGTAGACAGCGGCTGGATCAACCAGAATACCCACAGCTTTAATGATCTGCCGCCAGGACTTTACTATTACCGGGTAATGGCACGAACATACGACGCCCTAACTGAAAGCATGTGGTCACGAATAGAATCAATGCGCCATGGCCCGAACCCTGCCGCGGCAGCGGATTGGGCATTATACTTCTAGCGTATGTTTTCTTGCCTGAACTTTAAGGCAGACAAAGTAAACATCACATACGACAACGCCGACCGCCTCACCGAACTTATCCGCAACGTGCCGGTTGGAACCGACACCACCTGGAGGTACTGGTATGACCAAGCCGGCAACCGCAGCTTCGACGACACAATCAAATACCCCGGCGGGCCGGACGTCAGAACGCACACCCTGAACCTGCTTGATCAGGTCACCTATATGAACTCCACGAATCCCGCCGCCCCCGACACCGGCCTCACCTACGACGCCAACGGCAACATGACCTCCGCCGCTGTCACCTATCCGGGCGTCGGCACAGTCACCGCATACTACGACTGGGACCCATCCAAAACAGCAGAAACAGTGTTTATATGATCATACTTAGATTTATCGATTCGTTGCAGATAATCGTATGGCGATTATGTTTGAATTTAGAAGATTGGAATCGACCGGTACGGTAATCGGGGAACCATCCCTTTAGAAATAATTGGAGAAAAATGACGAACTGCCAAGTCGAATTAGAAAGAGCATGCCGGGAGTTGGGGTTGAAGATTATCATTCCCTTTGAGCTTGAACTTGAGAGTGGGAAAGTAGTTCGCGCCGAGGCATTACTTCCTGAACTGGGATATTTAAACGGACATCTGGTAAGCACAAACTGGGAATATGTCAAATGGATTTCTGAAATCGCTCTGACTAAGAACTACGGTCTAAGTATCTACGGGGAACCACGTAATGATAATAGTTTTGACCTGCAATCGTATATCGAAATGTTTTCGGATTGGGGCTGGAACTCGGATGAAAAAAAACCATCATGGATGATAGAAACCGAAGACTCGGAATAACACTATTGAAGGCCTTTCGATTTTAGCGGACAGGTTAAGTAACTGTTTTGCATAATCATAAAAATGTATTTAGCTCCGTTATCGTGGACATAGGCTGCAATAACGCCGACCGCCTCACCGAACTTATCCGCGACGTGCCGGTGGGAACCGACACCACCTGGAGGTACTGGTATGACCAGGCCGGCAATCGCACCTTCGACGACACAATCAAACCCCCCGGCGGGCCGGACGTTAGAACGCGCACCCTGAACCTGCTTGATCAGGTAGCAACCTGTCGCGAATCCAAGACAGATGTTGACAATAATACCGCCGACATGTTTGAAGAGTTTTTATAATGGCGCGAGAAACAAATAGTTGCTTAACCTGTCCCTCTAATCCCTATCGTAATGCCGATGGCGTCGAAATGGGATGGAACTATATTACACGAAAACTTACACACAGCAATCCTTTTTTCGGTCACTAATAATGAAAGAAATTCCAATGGCAAGATTAATTGATTTAATAGAAACATTGGAGAA
>JBBSQY010000043.1:0-27671 GCA_038243585.1 Candidatus Sumerlaeales bacterium
CATGAAATCTACTCTTCCGCACATTCGGGAATTTGCCTTTGACCAAGCCTCTTTTTAAGAAAATTAGTATTATCGGGGTTGGCCTGCTCGGCGGGTCTGTAGGAATGGCGGCCCTGGATCGCAAACTGTGCCAGGAAGTCGTAGGCATCGGGCGCGTACAGACGGGCCTTCAGGAAGCTGTCAGACAGGGCGCAATCTCCCGCGGTACCACAGATATGCCGGGCGGCCTGGCCGATGCAGATCTTATTGTCCTTTGTACACCAGTGCGCCACATTTTCGACATACTTCCTGAAGTGGTCGCCGCCGCCAAGCCTGGCGCAATTATCACGGACGTAGGCAGCACCAAGGTATCAATTGTCTCACAGGGAGACGCTATTACTCGCGGCTCGACAAAGTTTTTTGTCGGCAGCCATCCCATGGCCGGGTCGGAAAAAACGGGCGTTCGCTATGCCCGGTCAGATATGTTTGAAAGTTCAACCTGCTTTGTAACGCGTACGCCGGAAACCGACAATGCGGCTTTTGCAGCCGTCTGTGGACTCTGGCGCGCGCTCGGAAGCCGTCTTGTAATAAGTCGACCCAAACGCCATGATAGCCTTACCGCCACAATTTCACACCTTCCGCATCTGGCCGCAGTTGCCCTGGTACGAGCCGTTGAAAGCATCAACGAAGATCGTAATCTTATCCGCGGAATAATCGGCAACGGCTTTCGCGACACGACCCGCATCGCGGCGGGTGGCAGTGAAATGTGGGAAGACATCTGCGTAGACAACCGCGCGGAAATTGAAACGGCTCGCGCAGCTCTCGACGCGAGCATGAATGAACTTATGAGCGCGTGCAACAGTCCGGAAAGCTGCGACGAACTTCGAACGATACTTGACCAGGCGCGGGAGTTTCGGGAATTTCTGGCCGTGAAAAGAGACTAAAGCCATGCGCAATTGCCCGAGTGATGTGTTTAGCGCCCTTCAAATATGCTCGCTTGGCGTGTGGCTTGTGTTTTCAACTGAGGTGAGTCACAAGGCGTTTGCCTCCGAAGCTGAAACTTCCTCAACGGCAAACCTGGCCCGCTGCGGCTCCCTTCCCCAAGGTAAGCTAACGGATGCAGAACTAGAGAAATTAGTACCTGAAAATTCCAACGGGCGGGTGAGAGTGGCGTGGGGAACGGAAAGTCAGGAAGAAACTTACGGGTTCAATATTCTTCGGGCCGATAAGGCCGACGGCCCTTATATACCTGTTAATAAGGCGATTATACCTGGTGAAGGAACGACGAACGCGCCGCAATCTTATTGTTATGAAGATAGTGGGTTGCCGCGCGGGCGCGCCTATTTCTACCAGATCCAAGAAGTGACCAACTCCGGTGGGAAAACCATCGTGGAAGGGACTGCGGCCACGCGGGTTTCCGTTAAAACGGTGGAGGAAGAGCGCTCTTGGTTGAAGAAAAAGGCTGCCCAAACGCCAGTTAATTAATTGTTTTTTCGATTTTATCCATACGTGTCTCTAATATGGTGTTACTGTATTCTGCGCAGCTGTTTTCGAGTTCAATCGCTCGACAGCTGAAATTAAATTTTTAACATTTAACCTGGAGGCTTTTCGTTTGCCGACAACCTTGATAACCGGCGGAGCCGGATTTGTTGGATCGCACCTTTGTGAGAGATTTCTTGCCGAAGGGCACCACGTAATTTGTATGGATAACCTTATTACAGGCTCCGTGGCCAACATTGATCACATACGTGACCCTCGATTCACGTTCATCCATCACGACGTCACCGAGTATATGTATATCAAGGGTCCCGTCGACAATGTCCTGCATTTTGCAAGCCCCGCCAGCCCTATTGATTATCTCCGTATGCCCATCCCCACGCTAAAAGTCGGCTCTCTCGGTACCCATAAAGCTCTGGGCCTCGCTAAAGCTAAGGGAGCGCGTTTTCTCCTCGCCAGCACCAGTGAAGTTTATGGTGACCCGCTGGTCCACCCCCAGCCGGAAACCTATTGGGGAAACGTTAACCCAGTGGGACCACGCGGCGTGTACGATGAAGCCAAGCGATTTGCCGAAGCCATTACAATGGCATATCATACGTTTCATGGTCTGGACACGCGCATTGTACGGATTTTCAATACCTATGGTCCGCGAATGCGCCTTGATGACGGGCGCGTTGTGCCCAGCTTTATCGGGTCCGTTTTGCGAGACGAGCCGCTAACGGTTTACGGTGAGGGCAACCAAACTCGCAGCTTTTGCTTCGTAACCGACCTGGTGGAAGGTATTTATCGGCTGCTAACATCGGAACAGGCTGGACCTGAGCCCTGTAACCTCGGGACGGAATTTGAAATGACAATTCTGGATTTCGCCAAATTGATATTGGAACTCAGCGGCAGCACATTGCCCATCGAGTATCATCCTCTGCCGAAAGACGATCCGCAAAGCCGGCGGCCGAACTTGACCAGGGCGCAGTCTGTTCTGGACTTCGATCCAAAAGTACCTCTGCGCGATGGTCTATCGAGAACGATAGAGTTCTTCAGGAATCAACACGCAGCGGCGTGATGCAAACAAATTGATGCAGCGGATGAGGTGCGGTAAACAATAGTAATTCCGTCAAGAAGTAGCATTGGTGTCCGGCATGTGTCTATTTGTCAGAGCGCGACTTGTACTGCCAATTTATACTTCTGAAAGCTTTTTCACTCCCGCAGACAATCAAACATCGGAGTGATTACGAAATGGAGACCTGCGCCGTCGCAGGATTAGGTGACGGTTCGCTTTCGTTATCCATCTCAGCCATGGCGTCTCCGATATAGACCCAGTCCCCATGAATCCATTTGCATGTGTGCTTCTTCATTCCGATGTGCTGATGAAGAGTGGACGCGATCGGGAAAAACTGTAAATGCAGATCCAGCGTATAAAAATAACAGCGCTGACATGGGGTCGCGATGATGACCTGTCGACGGGCGACCCGTTTAAGTTCCTTGATGGCCGCAGGCAAATCCCGTAAATGTTCGATGGTATGATGACAGGTTACGATGTCAAAAGCATTATCCGCAAACGGAAGCGCGCCAATGCTTCCGTTGACGTTCTTAATTCTGCCGGGTGCAGGAAGGGTCTTAACGTCGCAGCCGGTTAGTTCCAGATCAGTTTGCTCCGCCACCAGATTTAGCCAGTGGCCCCGGCCACAACCCACATCCAGCAGGTTCCGAGCGTGGGGGTCAAGGTGCGCAATCATGTAACGAATGCTTTCCTCATTAAGGTCCGTAGGCCGGTCCGATGCGCGGCAGTTTAGGTTCCGATAGATACCGTTAAACTCTTCTTCGCTTAACGTATAAGCTATATCTTTAAAGTCCATATAGGTATCGACGTTTTTGCCTTTAAACCAAATATGGAAAAACGGATACATAAACCAGCGGCTGTCGCGAATGCGAGGGGGAAGGAGTTCATCCATGACAAACCGGATGGAATTGGTTAACTTGCGGTTCATAGCATCACTATCTTTTTAGCAGTGTTTATGTAAGACGCGGCCAAGATAATTTAATTCGCCATCAGCAGCATTGTGAGCCGTCTAGGAATAAGAAATTTTCATAGCGACCCCGGGATAGGCTATACGAATATTTTAAGTGAAACTGTCTGAAATTCACTGAACCGCTTCATGCCCTTCATTAGGTGATATCCCCCTTGTTAGCGTATATATGGCGCGGGACCCACTGCGCGGGCTGCCCCTGCTGATTGGAGGGCTCGCGATACTCTGGCGAAACGACCAAAAACAATCACATCCGACACCAAACGAATAACAGAGCTTCAAACCTCATAAAGAGGCATTGTTCCGGCAGCGTCGTGTTGTATAGACGCAAAGCCAAAAACGGAGAGATGGCCGAGTGGTTGAAGGCGCTCGCCTCGAAAGCGAGTGTGCCAGAAATGGTACCCAGGGTTCGAATCCCTGTCTCTCCTCCAGCTTTTCTTATTTATCTTAAACAACTGCTTCCGCTATAAAATGGTGGCGCAGGTCCTTTTGGGAATTTCCTTTTTTGCCGGGATAACGTTGGCTTCGTCGCCGGATGTTGGGTTCCATGCAGACGCAGAATTGCTGAGTTTCACGGTAGCGACATGCAGACTTCGGCAGGTCCAACAGATGACCGCATTCATGAATGCCAGTGCTACTTTTTCAAAGTCGGAAACCGGGCTGGCCTTATATATGTAATCTATATGGATTGTAATGGCCTCCCATTGTTCAAAAACGCCTTGCGTAGTTTGAATTGCATTCATATTTTCAGCTCTGGTATGATCAGTGGCAACATGCCACCATGTCAGCCGGAGCTACCTCTGTGCCGACGCAGACTGTTTTTAAATCATGAAATAGGTACTGTATTTGAAATTTACGTTTATCCATACAGCGGACATTCATCTAGATAGTCCATTGCGCGGCTTAGGGGCTTATAGTCAGGGGCTTGCTGATTGCTTTCGCGAGGCCAGCCGCACCGCCTTCGTCCACCTGGTTGACGCCGCTATTGATCGCGAGGTGGCGTTTGTTGTGATTGCCGGAGATATCTTCGACAGCGATTGGAAAGATTATTCCACAGGCTTATTCTTTGTCCAACAGATGGGACGGCTGGATCGAAAAGGAATTCCGGTTTACGCACTATCCGGAAATCACGACGCCGCCACGGAGATCACTAAAAATCTGCGCTATCCTGATAACGTGAAAATGTTTGATACGAAAGAACCCGAAACTTTTATTGATGAAGCGACCGGTGTGGCTCTGCACGGCCAAGGTTTCCACAACCGCTGGCATGATAAAAACATAGCTGAAGATTATCCAAGGCCGGCTGTCGGCGCGTTCAATATTGGCGTTCTGCACACGGCCTGTGGCAGCACGCTGCATGATAATTATGCACCCTGTTCTGTGGAGCAGCTTTGCAACCATGGGTATGATTACTGGGCGCTTGGCCATGTCCACGGTCATGCCGTGTTAAGCGATAATCCTTATGTGGTTTTCTCCGGTAATCTGCAGGGACGTCACGTCCGTGAAGCGGGGGCAAAAGGTTACTGCCTTGTGGAAGTAACGGAAAATGAAGTCACATCTTTCAACCATATAAGCTGCGATGTGGCGCGTTGGTGTGATCTGGCTGTGGATCTGGAACTAACTGAATGTTCCGATTTGGATTCTGTCCTGGATCAGGCCACAGTGCTTCTAGCCGACGCTGTTGCCGAGGCTGACGGCAGGCCGATAGCGTTTCGGCTTCGCCTTACCGGCGCGACTTCGCTGCATACGGTCTTAATGCGCGATCTTCCGGACCTTCGAGCGCAGATCGAGGCCGTCGCTTTGTCTGTTGGTGACAAAGTTATGCTGGAGAAGCTCCAAGTGCGAACCGTGGATTCCGCAATGGCGGTTGCATCTGAAAGTCTAGAGCACCAAGATCTGGTGTTAGAATTAGTCAACGAGATGGACTCACCGGAAGTGGTGTCGGCGTTGGAGTTGGAGATCGCGGGCATGATGAAGCTATTAAAAACCAAACTTCCTAACAAAGATGAATTATTACCGGATGAGGCGGAGCTTGCTGAGATAATCGCGGAGGCAAAAGCCTTAGTTGCGGCACGGCTTACGCACAAGGAAAGCGCTGGCCATGCGAATTAGAAAGCTTAATCTGAAACGTTACGGCCATTTTGAAGATCATGAGCTGGAGTTTCCCGACACCGGGATTACGATTATCTATGGTCCGAATGAAACGGGAAAGTCCACCAGTCTCTCAGCCATATCAGATCTGTTATACGGATTTAAACATAGCACACCATACGATTATAAGTTTGAAAGTAAGATGCTTCGAATTGGAGCTTCGCTGATCAGTCGGTCCGGAGATAGTTTATCGTTTAGCCGTCGTAAAGGCAACAAGGAAACCCTCCTTGATGAAAACGACTCCACCCTTCCTGATTCCTCCCTGTCGCCATTCCTTGGCCAGTCGGTTAAGGAATTCTTCGAAACCGCTTTTGGTTTGTCGCACGAGCGACTGCGCGAGGGGGGCGACGGCATATCCAGGTCCGGCGGCGACCTTGGTAAAATCCTGTTTGAGTCCGGTTCTGGCATAAACGATCTCGCTGATATTCAGAAGTCGCTGGATGATGAAGCAGACGGTATTTTTGGCAAAAACAAAAAAGGGAGCCGGGTCTTATACCAGGCAATTGATAGCTATCAGAATGCCGCGTCAGAGTTCAAAAGTGCTTCGGTGAAGCAGCAGGATTGGCTTAGCTGTCAGCGCGCGGTGTCAGAGGCCGATGATCTTCTGGCGGGCATTCGCACAACCCTCTGCGAGCTAAAAGATAGACAGGCGATGCTGACAAGATGGCAGCGGGTGATGCCCATCCTGCGTGAAATCGATGCGTTGCGCGAGGATGCCTCACAATATGGTGAACCAAGTAGCCTGCCAGTGGACGCACGGGATAAATATGCAACCGCACTGAGTCGGAAAAGACATAGTGAGGACTATCTCGTAGAAACTCAGACTCATTTAAGTGAATCGCGCGAGCGTCTGGCCGAGTTTGTCGTAAACGACAAATTGCTGGATGCGCAGGAGACAATCGAAGCTGCCTATCAGCGCATAGCCAGTGTTGAAGAGCACATTGAAGCGCTTCCTGTTGTCGAAAATGAGTTACATGAACTGGATAGACAGATCGGCGACCAAGCGGGTAAACTGAATTTGCCTGTTGATGGCGGACAACCTGATATCCCGGGGCCTCTGAGTCTTATTGCGTTATCAGATCTTGTCACGGCGAGGCAAAAGTTGGATACCGCTCTCAGCAAAGCCGCCGAAGATGAGGCGATGACGGTTGCCCAGATAGGAGATCGGCAGCGTGAACTAGTAACTCTTGGTGACGTGTCAGATTCTGAAATAGACAGCAAAATTTTTCACCAACTCCGTGCCACATTTGCGGCTCTTGGCGCAGGCGGGCAGAAAAAACGAGACCTGACACGTGTGGAAAAAAAGATCAACAAGCTGCTGATAAGGCTTTCGCGATGGAACAAAACCCAGCGCGAACTTCTTGCAATGCTCTTGCCATCGCCCGCCGTAATAGAGCAGCATCGCAATGGTATTGAACTAGCGCACGCCAACCTTGAAAAAGTTAAAGACAAGGTGGAAACGTCGCAGGCCAACCTGTACGCGGCGCTTCAGGAACTGGAAGATTTTCAGGAACGAGAACGTTTTGTATCCGACGAGGATCTTGCCGGTGCCCGCGGGTTGCGGCAGGATGCCTGGCTACTGGTTCGTCGTGCACTTGACGACAACCTTAGTCCGAACGCTAAAGAGCTTGCAATGTTTAATGCCGGGGATCAGCTGGGTCCTGTGTACGAAACCCTGACCGCCAAGGCCGACGATGTCGCAGACTCACGCCTCGATTCGGTGCAGCAGATCGTGCAGCATAAACGTCTTCAACAAGATGCTGCCTCGAAGCAGAAGGCCTACGACGGATTTCAAAAACAGCTTAAACAATCAGTGGAGGCGGTCGATGCCGGCGTTGCTGCATGGGAAGTGATTTGTCAGCCATTTTTGCTATCGCCCATTTCGCCTGCGGAAATGCTGGAAGATCTTGTTACAATAGAAGCCATTAACGAAGCCGCCAGTACCCAGGATGAACTCGCGGACGAAATATTATTGGCCGAGAACGGAATGGCAAAGGCAACTGCAGAGCTGGCGGCTGTGGCCGACAGGCTTGGTATCGTCGACGCACGTTCATCGGACACGGACGCCCTTTTAGCGCAAGTGGAGACAGCTCTAGAGCAGAAAAAGGAATCGTTTACAAAAGCAGAAAAAATACGCGCCCGCATCACCGAACAAGAATCTGTACAGGCAAAGTACCAGTTGGAGATTGCGGCATTAAACCAAAAAATTAAGGAGTGGCAGTCCGAATGGAACGGCTGCTGCAGCGAGGTAAAGATCAAGCCCGAGCTCACCCTCACGCAGGTTGTTGAAGTTGCGAGAGTTTGGGAAGAATTATCCCGCAAAATGGAAAATCGCGAAAGGCTTCAGGCTCAATTCCGTAAGAACCACTTAGTTATTGAGCAGTTCATTAAATCCGTCAAAACTCTCGCCAGTGCTCTCCAGCCGTGCGCTGTCATAAATCATGCAGGTCATGCGGTTGATCTAGTGCGGCAGCTTCATTCGGAATCCGTCAGGATGCAACAGATTGCTACTAGTCACATGGATCAGGAAAAGCACATTGCAGAAATGAAAAAGGCTTTGGACAAGCACCATGCTGTAATTCTGGAGTCAAATAGCGACATAAAAGTTCTAACGGATTTGGCACGGGTCGAATCCGAAGAATTACTTCCTGATGCTATTACTCGCGCCGAGAACCAGAGAAAGCTTGAAGCGGCAATAGACAGCGCGAGCCGACGCCTGAGCGAAGCTGGCGAAGGGGTGCGAGAAGATGCGCTCCGCGAATCGGTTGACAATGTGCCCTTAAGCGAAATCGCCAAGGAGCTGGACGATTTATCTGCGGAAGTCGATGGCAAAGACAGGGAACGTGAAGAAGCCGTCCGCAGTTGTGAACAAACCCGCAGCGCCCTTCATGCCTTGAAGTCGAAGTCTGGTGCTCACCAACATGCCCAGACCATGGAAAACGCACTCGCACAAATGAACGTGCAATCACGTGATTATTTGCGTCTCCAGGCGGCCTCAATCCTGCTGAAACATGGAATTGAGAAGATTCGCGACAAACATAAAGATCCAATTCTTATAAAAGCCGGCGAAAATTTTAACGTGTTGACCGGAGGATCTTTCGCCGGTCTTGGTAGCGAGTTTGATACGAGCGACAACCTTACAATTGTAGGCATTCGACCGACCGGCAACTATGTTGATGTGGGCAATATGAGCGACGGTACCCGCGACCAGCTTTACCTGTCGCTGCGGCTCGCCTTTGTAGAAAGCTACTGCGCCACAGAAGAACCACTGCCATTTATCGGCGACGATTTGTTCGTTCACTTTGATGATGAACGCACTACAGCCGGGCTAAACCTTCTAGCCCGGCTGCGCGATTGTCAGGTGATATTGTTTACGCACCATGAGCACCTGATGAAGTTGGCCAAATCCGTGCTGGGAGACCACGTGACATTGCTGTCATTAAAAGCGAACCAATCCAGGTACAGCTGACCATTGTAGAGGATCAGCTTTCCAAATTTTCTGCTGGGCCGAATACTTCGTAATGCAGTCGCTCCGAAGGCACCCCCCACGTATTTAAAGCGCGATACATGGCCTTCATAAAGGGGAGTGGTCCGCAGCAATAGAACTCCGCTTCGCTGTTAGTGATCACGCTTTGCAGCCATTCCAGATTGATATAGCCTTGGTGATGAAAGCACTGCGACTGCGTGTCTGAATCCGTTGGGCATTCGTAGACGAAGTAAGCGTGCGCATTATCCGATTTTGCAACCGTCTCCTCCACTTCTCCGCGCAGGGCGTGGTGTGTTCCGCTAATGGCCGCGTGGATAAAAGTGACCTTACGGGTCGGTTGCTTTTCGACAACAGTGTTGAGCATGCTAACAAGAGGGGTAAGCCCGACGCCTCCGCTGAGAAGAACAACAGGTGTGTTGCTTGTCGTGTCGAGGTGAAAATCGCCGCCAGGCGCGGCTAGCGCAAGGGTATCACCCTCATTGATGTGCGCATGCAGATAATTTGAGACGATTCCCTGTTCGTAATCTTTTAGCGCATCCTCCCGTTTGATGCTCAGACGGTAGTAACCTTTTCCGCTGGAATCCGACAGGCTGTATTGCCGAATGTGGGTATACTCTTCACCGGGAATTTTCAGTTTAATGCTGATATACTGACCGGGAAGATAATCGGCAAGCGCTCCCTTGTCCTCCGGCACCAGATAGAAGGAGGTAATGACGTCGCTCTCTTTCACTTTGCGATCCACCGTAAAATTCCGGAAGTCTTTCCATCCGCCGGGCTGGCTGGCCACCTCTTCGTACATCTCCGTTTCGACGGAGATAAAAACATCGGCGATCACGCCGTAGGCCTCTGCCCATGCTCCCAGGATTTCAGGCGTTGCGGCGTCGCCAAGCACTTCTTTCATGGCTGCGAGGAGATTCTCGCCAACTATGGGATACTGCTCCGGCTTCACTCCAAGGCTGCGATGTTTATAAGCGATTTGCTTTACTACCGGAAGGATGGCTGGCAAATTGTCTATGTTTGCCGCTGCTGCGTATACCGCGTTAGCAAGCGCGGCCTGCTGCTTCCCTTTCCGCTGGTTCGCATGGTTAAATATGTTTAAGAGCTCTGGATGAGAGGTGAAGAGTTTGGTGTAAAAATTCTTTGTGATCTCTGTTCCCATGGTCTCGAGAACCGGGGCAGTTGATTTAATAATTCCAATGGTGTGGGCACTAAGCATTCAGTGATGCCTTTCAGTAGGTATTATATTGGGTTTGTATTGCGATCAGATGCATCAGTATCCTGCTTTTGTGGGGCCACTTACTGCTGAATTGCCTGATATTTTCTGGCTCTATTTAACCATGGAGCTTATTTTTGCAGGGTGACGAGTTTACTTTTTCCGCGATGTTTTACCCCGTCTTTTCCATTACAGCTTTCGCAACTTAACGCTAACCCGGCCATTCGACATTGCTGGTTTCCGGCGAGAGCACCGCTGGGAGTGGGTTTGGCGGCCAGCATCTTCAGTGTGTGTCGGGAAAGAGACCGGATGGTGGCCGTATGGACGTCATGCATGGCTTTGTGAAAAGCGCAGACGTCTGGTGAAGTGGCATCGCCCAAAGCCTTACAGTAGTCGGCGATCACTAACCCCTGGCATGCTTGCACGATTTCCAGCAGCGTGATCGATGAAGGACAGCGACTAAGTATAATTCCTCCGGCCACGCCGTTTCGCGAGTTAACAATTCCTGCTTTTGTGAGAGTTCCTGCTATTTTAGCCATATAACTTGGGCTGCCTCCCACAGCTTGTGCTATCTCCTTTGGACTGGACGGAAAACTTTCGCTTCGGCTGCACAGAAAAATCAGTGCTCGAATGGCAGTTTCAGTTGTCGCGGTTAACATGCACCTTTGCCTTATTAGAGTTAAGTAGGATAATATATATCCGAGTTAACGCCATATTCAATCTGATATGTTTGCACAGCCGATTGCGTCCCGCATGACAATTCTGCAAGGCGCTTTCGTAATTGCAAAGCTTAGCCAATGGTCTTGCTAAAGCACCGTAGTGCCACGTCCTAACGCCTTGCGACCCGGACTGCAGAGTTATGGATAGACATTGTTGTCTTTCCATACCTGGCAATAGCTAACATGGCTGGGCAGATAATAACATCTATCTGACGGGATACTGAAGCGCACATATCTGTCGAACGCGAGCTTTTGCTCTACTGTTTTAAAAGATCAAAGGCTCGTCCAGGCCGTGAATTTCCAACACAACGATTGACCGAGGCTGCACCCAATATGTGGGGGTGTCTATAGGAGGGGCCTTATCTTCCCGCGCAATATCCTCTGGGGAAGGCAGATAGGTATCGATCACTCTTAGCCATTTTCCGTCACCCTTTGGCAGATCAAATTCCACTGCCTCCCAATAGGTGTTGGCCATAAAGTGCATCAGGCTGGTGTTCTCTCTGCTTAGTACGGTAAATGCCAGACAGCGCGAATCTTCGGACCAATCGGGCGAAAACAGGCTCGGACCGTGCCAGGCAATCTTACAGTGCTGGAGCACCTCACTCAGAGGTAATGCCTCAGCATTTGGGCGCGAAACCTTGTGCAGACGACGGCTTATCAGTTGTTGAACAAACTCGAACAAATCCTGGTTTTTCTCAACTAGCGACCAGTCGAACCAACTCAGCTCATTATCCTGACAAAAGGCGTTGTTGTTCCCATGTTGCGTGCGCCGTATTTCATCACCCATTACAATCATTGGCGTTCCCATGGCGAACAGATTAAGGGTGAAAAAGTTCTTTATCTGCCTTAAGCGCAGCCCTTCTATCTCCGGGTCGGTAGACACCCCTTCAACGCCACAGTTCCAGCTTCGGTTATGGCTTTCCCCGTCATTGTTATTTTCGCCGTTCGCTTCGTTGTGCTTCTCGTTATAGCTAACCAGATCGTTTAGCGTAAAGCCATCATGGGCAGTCACGAAATTAACGCTCTGCTCCGGCTCGCGCCGCTCATGCGCATAAATATCCGGGCTGGCCAGCAAGCGTGCAGGAAGATTTCGAACGCCGCCGTGCGCGCCTATAATATAATTCCGCACGTCGTCGCGAAACTGTCCATTCCACTCTTTCCAGGATTCCCCCGCGAAACTACCCACCTGGTAAAGCCCCCCTGCGTCCCAAGCTTCCGCGATCAGCTTAATGCCAGCCAGCCCCGGATCAGTTTCTATATCCCACAACACAGGTGGATTCTTTAAAGGGCGTCCGTTCAAGTCTCTTGAGAGGATTGAAGCAAGATCAAATCGGAATCCGTCCACGTGCATTTCGTTGGCCCAGTAGCGCAGGCTATCCAATATCATACGTTTTACCATGGCGTGGTTTCCGTTTAACGTATTTCCCGTACCCGAATAATTGGAATACCACCGCCGATCGGATTCCAGGATGTAATAGTCCGGATTCGAAAGGCCCCTGAAACAGGAAGTTGGCCCCTCGTGATTGCCTTCCGCTGTATGGTTGAAGACCACATCCAGAATTACCTCAATCCCCGCCCGATGGAACGCCTTCACCATGTCCTGGAATTCTCTCACGCAAGCTAATGGATCCTTCACAGAGCTATAGCCGAGATGCGGGGAAAAAAAATTAATCGGGCTGTATCCCCAGTAATTCTGTTCTCCCAGCGGCGCGTCATACTCATCGAACTGAAACACGGGAAGCAGCTCCACCGCAGTTATTCCCAGGTCCACAAGGTACGGTATTTTCTCCACCACCCCCGCATACGTTCCCCGCTTCTCCTCCGCTACGCCAGAGTTTGGATTCTTCGTAAATCCCGCAACATGCATCTCGTAAATCACTGTCTTTGACCACGGGGTAAACGGACGCACGTCGTTCTCCCAGTCATAGCCGATCTCCTGTTCGACCACCACACTCTTCATCGCCACCGCTGTGTTATCCCCCGGCGCGCCTGCTGCTCCGCGGTCGTAGTTATCCGGAACCCACACCGCTTTGCCGTATGGATCTAGAAGCAGCTTATCCGGGTCAAACCGCAGACCCTCTTCCGGCGCAAACAACCCATGCGCCTTATAGCCATAGACTTGTCCAGGTTTCAGGTGAGGCACGAAAACGTGCCAGTAAAAATAGGTCCTGTTAATTTTCGGGTCTAGTGAAATGACTCCGCTTGGAGCCGTCGCATCCAGTGAGTCAAACAGCAGGAGGTCCATCCCAGAAGCGTTTTTTGAGTATACGCTGAAGTTGACGCCGTCACTATACACGGTAGCTCCCAGAGGAGCGCTGGAGCCAGTTGAAGTAATGCAGGTTTTCATGTTTCGCCTAACCGGAAAGATATCGAATATTTGAGAAGAAGGACCTAATTGGGCCCACTGCTTTTAGCAACTTGCGTGCTCATTTAAAACGCAGGTTCAAGAATTTTAAAATTGCACGAATCGCCCGCGAAACCGGAGCTTGTCAGCTCCTGACGTTATATAGCGATTTAAGAAGTGTGGTGAAACTCATTTGCCGTGCCGGAAAAGAAGCTGGCCAGTTTTTGTTCCCGATGAGAGAAAATTTTGGCAAGCTGCTGAATCACGAGGTGGCCCGCAACTGCTGCACCCAGGTAGCCGAGGGGAAGTTTGTAATCAACGTCATCAATTACCAGTGTTGCATCACCCTCCGCCTTAAAGGTGTGAGTATGGTGCCATTTTTTATAAGGCCCCGACATTTGCACATCAACAAAACGATGAGGCGGATCATACTCGGTAATCATGCTGTGCCAGCGCAGCGGCATTCCTAATATCTTTATCTGATAAATGATTTTCGTACCGCAGGCCATGATCACCGGGTCTTCGTTCTTTACAATCATGTTCATTTCTGGTGGCGTAATTTTCAGGAGATTATATGGGTCTTTATGGAAATCGAAAACCTGCTCGAGAGGCGCGGCAATGAGTTGTTCAAAGTGGAGGGATGGCATAAGCCATATATACGTTCATGCGGCGGCAGTTATGCCCCCAAGGTAAGTAAGCCTCGCCGAGCCGTCTTAAAATCAAGGTTAAAAGAACTAGCATAGGCGTCCCGTCTGTGTCGCTCCAGTTTCCGGGAGCGCCTCCTATACTACATAACGTTTCGACAACCCTGCCGAACTAGTTCATCGGCCACATAAGGAGAAAGCGCCATGGCGTCCGCCAGCTTACTTTCCCGGCCGGCCCTTAGTTGCGTTTGACCGTCCGTCGAAAAGATGGCCGCCTGCAGTCGGGCCTGCTGACCCATTACCATCAGGTGGCAGCCGACAGCGGTGTGGCACGTGGCTCCTATGCGAAGGCTGAAGTCACGCTCGACCTCCGCCTGAAGGCGCACTGTGTCGTTATCGATAGATGCCCACAGCTCTAACCACGGAGACTGCTCCCGCGCCTGCACAACGAGAATTCCCTGTCCAGGGGCGGGAACGAATTCTTCCAGCGAAAGCTCCTCTGTAATCTGTTCGTCCATACCGAGGCGGCGCAACCCCGCAGCGGCCATAATAATGGCGTCAAACTCCCCGTCCCGCAGCTTTCGCACCCGCGTTTCCACGTTGCCGCGCACGCCGCAAACTTCCAGGTCAGGCCGCAAGGCCAGGAGCTGAGCCTGACGCCGTGGCGCTCCGGTAGCCACTACGCTACCGGGTGACAAGGTTGTCAGACTGGCGCCGGTGCGGGTCAGCAATACGTCTCGCGCATCGGCCCGTTCCGGAAACGCCGCCAGCCAGAGACCCGGCGTGGTCTCTTCCACCGGCACATCTTTCAGACTATGAACGGCGGCATCGGCACGACCGTCAAGAACAGCCTGTTCCACCTCCTTGACAAACAAGCCCTTATCGCCGCCAAGCTCGCTAAGGGAGCGATTCTGAAGGCGGTCAGGCATCGTGCTGATAAGTACCTTTTCTACAACTACCTCCGGCCGGTGGAGGTGGATCAGTTCGGCCACCCGGTCCGCCTGCCACTGGGCAAGGGCGCTTCCCCTGGTGGCTAGTCTTAATATCTTATTTTCGCTCATAAATATGCCTTATGCGTCGCAATCGGTCTGTTTCGGTTAAGCACCGATCTTGCTAAAAAACCGTAAACTGCTTGCATTAGTCTTAACCTCTTTATCAGCGTCTCATATAAGTAGCCCAGGTGGGAAGCTTAGAGTTAAGCGAACTGCCCGCCACCTAATTTTACAGTAGAATAAAACATTATCGCCAGGATGGTCTCATGAAATTGGCAGTATCAGTTAAAGCTATCACCCTTTCCGCAGCGATCAGCGCAACTCTCTGCTTCGTGCCCCACGCGCAAGCTCAACAAGCCGACGCCACTATTCCAGATGCTCCGCGCGAGCTGCGGGCGGCCTGGATCACCACAGTGTATAACGGCAACTGGCCGAGCAAGCCGGGATTGCCAGTAGCTCAGCAGCAGCAGGAGCTGATTGCCATACTTGACAAGGCAAAAGCCGTTAACTTGAATGCGGTTGTGTTTCAGGTGCGGCCCGGCGGCGACGCAATGTATGACAGCAAGCTCGAACCATGGTCTGAGTATTTGACAGGACGTCAGGGCCAGGCACCGCAACCTTATTACGATCCGCTTTCTTTTGCCGTGGAGGAGGCCCATAAGCGCGGCATGCAGCTCCACGCCTGGTTTAATCCATATCGCGCGGCAACCCGTCTTTCTGGCGCATTTACTGACAATCACGTTTCGAAGACCATGCCTGAAGCGACGGTAAAGCTGGATAAGCTGATGTGGCTGGATCCTGGAAGCAAAAGGGCTCAGGATCACTCTATTGCGGTTATCATGGATGTGGTTCGTCGATACGATATCGACGGGGTTCAATTCGACGACTATTTCTACCCCTATAGCAGCGAAGTTGCTAAGGTTGGAATGGATTCTCTGGACGATGGCAGCTGGAAACAGTATCAGGCTGCGGGAGGGCCCATGAGCCGCGACGACTGGCGCCGTGAAAATGTTAATACCCTCATGCGACGCGTCTACGAATCCATAAAGCAGACAAAGCCGAGAGTTTACTTCGGCATATCGCCGTTTGGTATCTGGCGGCCGGGCTATCCAGCAGGAATTGCTGGCCTTGACGCCTACAACTCGCTGTATGCAGATGCTCGTAAATGGCTGCAGGAAGGCTGGTTGGATTATTGTTCGCCCCAGCTATACTGGGAGCTGAGCAAGCCGGCTCAAAGTTATCCTAAGCTGCTGGCCTGGTGGGTGGAACAGAACGCGAAAGGCCGCCACATTTGGCCAGGCATCAGCATCACCGGAGTTGGCAGTGAAAAGACTCCGACGGATGATGTGCTTGCGCGGCTGGATCTTACGCGGAAACAGCCCGGAGCAACGGGTGTGATTTATTTCAGCAGCCTGCCCCTATTGAAAGACCAGGGCCAGATTGCCACCCGACTTAAGCAAACGGCCTACGCCACGCCGGCCCTGGTACCGCCAAGCCCATGGCTGGATAATACGGCGCCGGCCGCGCTGGTGGCTAATGTGGTGCGGGATGTAGCCACAGGGAGCATGGCTCTGCAATGGGCCGTGCCTCAGGAAGCCGACGCTTTCCTGGTGACGATCTACGCCAGAGTCAATAACGCATGGCAATTTGACATTGTTCCGGCAGCAACCCAAGGTTACAAGTTTGCGAGCACGGGCGCGGTTCCAGACATGGTGGCCGTCTCGGTGGTTGACCGCATGGGCAACGAAAGTCCAAAGCAAAGCGTATCGTTGCGAGGTGATACATCCATCTCTATCCCGGCCCCGGTGACTGCTCCGGCATTGCCGGGTTCCAGATAAAGGCCGAAGATAACCATGGCATTGCACATTGACCCCCGCGATAGAAAACTGGCGCAAATGCTGGTGGAATATTCTGTCAAGGCGCGTCCCGGAGACCTGGTGTTTATCCAGGTCTCCGGATACGACGCCATGGCTCTGGGTGCCGCCTGCGTAGAGGAGACCGCCCGTGTCGGCGCTGCCCCCTATCTGCATTTTGTAGATGCAGAAATCCAGCGCCGCTTCTTGCAGACCGCAAACGATGAGGTGCTTAAACGGCTGGCCCGCCTGGAAATGAAACAGATGAAGGACGCCGATTGCTTTATTGGCATCCGGGGCGCGGCGAACATCTTCGAACTGAGCGACGTGCCGCGCGAGCGGATGGAAGCGTATATGAAGCATGTGGTTAAGCCTGTTCATCTGGAAGAGCGAGTAAAGCGGACCCGCTGGGTTGTGCTTCGGTATCCTAATGAGAGCACGGCGCAGATGTCTGGTAGCAGCACGGACGCTTTCCGGGACTTTTATTACGATGTTTGCCTGGTTGATTACGTCAAAATGGCGCGGGACGTCAAACCGCTGCAAAAACTTATGGAGAAAACTGATCGGGTACGTCTTGTTGCTCCGGGTACGGACCTGGAATTTTCGATCAAGGGAATTCCTGCGATTCCCTGCTGCGGAGAGATGAATGTCCCCGACGGCGAATGCTTCACCGCGCCGGTGCGCACAAGCGTCAACGGCGTGGTGGCTTTTAACGCTCCGACGGTGTGGCAAGGCACGCCGTATGATGGTGTGAGGCTGGTGTTTGAAAAAGGGAAAGTGGTGGAAGCAACCGCCGCCGATGCCGCACAGACGCAAAAGCTGAACGAGGTTCTCGACCAGGATCCGGGTGCTCGTTACCTGGGAGAATTCGCGTTGGGCTTTAATCCCAAAGTGCTGCACCCGATGCGCGATATCCTGTTTGATGAAAAAATCGCAGGCAGCTTTCACATGGCCCTGGGCCAGGCTTATGACGAGGCAAGCAACGGTAACAAAAGCGCCGTCCACTGGGACATGGTCTGCATCCAGCGACCAGACTATGGTGGCGGAGAAGTCTGGTTTGATGGCAAACTGATCCGCAAAGACGGCAAGTTTCTGCCAAAGAATCTGGGCGCGCTAAACCACAAAGTGTAGGCCGGCTCAGCCTCTCCAATTACCAGCCGGGGACAGTGGTTGATTTTTCTTCGTTGGCGCCGGCGACTACCACAAATGTTTCTACTACCGATTTGCCCCCTAGCTGGGCAGTCACCTGGTACGTGCCACCGGCAAGACCCCTTTGCACGAACAATCCGTCCGGACCGGTCATGCCGCTCCGGGTCTCTTCCGGCGGATCAGAGGTTACGGGAACCACGGTCATGGTCGCCCCCGCAGCCGCGGTTCCGTCCGCTTTTTTTAGTCTCCAATGCAAAGCGCCCGCAGCATACAACACGTCCTCGATTTTAACGGTTTCGTTCGCCTTGATTTCCACCTGGCGCTCGCTCTGGCTGTGGCTCCAGTAGCTGACGTTGGTGGTGTATGTGCCCGGTGGTATGTTCTCAATTACCATCTGGCCGGATGCGTCTCGCTTGGCGCTGTGGGTGAACGGTCCATTTTCACCATGGAGGTAGCACCAGGCCTCCTGCACGCCCTGGCCGGTGGCGTAGCTGAGGGCCATGCTCACGAGCGTGCCGCCTTCGCTGCTCAGTTGCAACTGCACCTGCGCCGGCTGTCCGTCTTGAACCTGCACATCGCTTTTCATGGCCGTTCCGGCGCCCTCTTTGGTGGCGCTCACGGAGAAGGTTCCCGGCCCGAGGCCCTTAAACTCCGCTTTGCCGTTTACGTCCGTAACTTGTCTACCGGCGGTGCGGGTCAGCCAGCGCTGGTCGAAGCCGGTGTTGCTGCTTTTCTGGCTGAGGTTTACGGTAGCCTGCTGAGCTGGTTCTCCGGCGGCGTCGGTTACGGTTACTTCAATGCGCCCGTCAGGAAGTTCAAAGTTTTTAACAAATTCCGCCTGGTCCGGCACGTCTACGGTTTCCTTAATCGGACCATTGGAGTTTCCCTGCTGCGGATCCACTGAAAATTCGTACTTGCCGGGAATGGCGTTTTTTATGGTGTATTCACCACTTTGGGCATAGCCGCTGATAATCTGACCATCTGCGCCTGTTGCCCTCACGCTGGCCTGGACGGGCGCGCCGGCTCTGGTTACGGTTCCCTTTATGGTGACGCCGCCCAGCCGCAATGTTACCTCGGCGGCTCCCTCCGCCGCCAGTTGGACGCTTTTGCTGGCGCTTTCCACCCGCGCCGTATAGTTTCCCGCCGGCAGCCCCGCAAACTCAAATCGGCCCTCTGCGTTAGTCGTTGCCTTTTTGTTCAGTTGAACGTCTTCAGAATACATGGTTATGGAGACTGATTGGCTGGGTACTGGCTCGTCGTCTGCTCCGCGAACTACCAGGCCCTTAATCGTTCCTCCGTTAGTCATTTCTATGTCGCCCATGTCCACTGTCTCTTCACTTTTAACGTCCACCGGCCGGCTGACTTCGCTGAGGGGCGGGGTGGGCTTGAACTGAACGGTGTTCCGCCCGGTGGGGGCGGGCGCCAGCAGGAACCGGCCGTCTTTGTCCGTGGAGGAATGGTTTGGCGGACTGATGCGGCTCCGCTCATAATACTGGGTTGTGCCCCAGTTGATTACTACCATGTCTGGTATTGGCTTTCCCGTGGCGCGTTCAATGACGCGCCCGGTTATTCCGCCGCCTTTTCCAAGGCGAAACGTCTGCGTGATGTCTGCGCCGTCCTGACTGGACGTAGTTTCAAACTTCTGCTCCATATATCCGGGGCTGGAAATTTTGACGTTATAGCCATAATTTCGCCGAACGCCGACGAGTTCAAATTTGCCAGCCTCGGCCAGCATTTTCAGCTCAACGTTTGACGATGGTTCCACCTTAAAGTCTTTCATAGGCTCGCCGGATACATCGTCCAGGACTGTCCCAATAAACCGGATGCTATCTTTGCTCTCTTCCGCATTTCTGTCGAGAATAATTTCCAATCCTGTAGTTCCAGCTTTCACCCCGGGCATTTCCTTGCGCTCCCAATTGCCGGAAGCCGCTACGTTATAAACGCCTTCGACAATTTCCTTAAATACGAACTTTCCATCCTTGTCGCTTTGTTCATGGCGCAGGTTGTCTCCCGGTCCTCGTGCGCTGACGGAGGCTGAGGCTACAGGCTTGCGGTCGCCATCCACCACCCGGCCGGAAATCTCGAAAGCCTGCTGCAGGGAAAGATCCGCTCCGGTCCGCACCTCTCCAGACGCGAGAGTCAATTCGAGCTCTTCAGACGCCGCAAATCCGTCTTTCTTTGCCTTAAATGTGGCTGATTGGGGCACATCTTTTACAGTATATTCGCCCTTGGCACCTGAGCGCGCAACCTCTTTATTGGTAGTGAAGACAGTATAGGATTTTGACTGACTGATGGCGGCATCTTCTACCGGCTGTCCATCCGGGCCAAGCACCCGCCCCTGCACAACGGCACCGACTTGAATTACAATTTTGACGCCTTCCACGTCCTTCGTAGTCAGCTCTTGAGATTCGGAAAGGGCCGGTGCGAAACCGGCTCCCTCGGCTTCTACCACGATAGTGCTAAAGGGCATGGCTTCAAGTTCAAAAGTTCCGTCGGCGTTGACCTGCTTCGATTTTGTATTACGGCTGAAGGAGCGGTTGTCATACGCCGTGACCTTGGCATGAGGAACCGGCATCTCATCTTTTGTGACTACGATCCCCTTGATTAAAATCGTTTTGATCATGGGCACGTCTTTTGTCGCTTCAGTGCTGTCGTCTGAAAGCACAACGGAGAGTATTTCAGGGCTGAAGTTTTCTGTTCCCTCCGCACGGTATCCTTCCAGTTCCGCAGTTAGTCTCGACTGGCCTCCGCCCGTTGGGTAAATCCCGTCGATTCGGAAGCGGCCGGACGCATCGGTAACGGCTTCAGGCGCTCCATTCACACGACTGCCAGCCATGCTGACTTTTGCTCCAGACAGTGGATCATCTGTGTCTTTGTCAAACACGCGTCCGGTTATGGCATGGCCCGGATATACGAATAGGGCAACATCCGTCGTCTCTCCCTCGGCGACCTGTAGCGGCGGCGGGATCGGCATCGCCAGGCCAAGTTTTTTCTCTTTGTCCGTGGGAACATACAGCCGTTTCGTGCCGGAGGAGATCCTTTCAAATTGGAAAGATCCATCTGCTCCGGAAGTCATCTGAAACCTTTCCAGCTTCTCCAGTCCCAGAGCGGTGCCCGGCAGCAACATAACAGAGATCCCGGAAACTGCGGCCCCGGTCTGTTTGTGGTAGACATGGCCGCTGAGGGTTCCACCGCGGGCTCCGAGGCGCAAGGTGACTGAACCGGAGGAGGGCACAGTAATTTCTTCGGTCACCGCCGCGTAATCCGGGTGCGCTGTGCCGATCATCCATGTGCCACTGGCGATGTAGTTAAGATCAAAAGTTCCGGATGCGCTGGTAGTGGTTTCCGTGGTGTCGAATAAGCGGGTTTCCTGTTTGTCGATTTTTGGCTTCAGGTGAACGGGAACCCCCGCCATTGGCTGGCCGGTTTCGTTGACGACCACGCCGGTGAGTTTGTGGCTGGGCAGGAGCTTTATGTCTTTACGAATACGGGTGTGGCCCGGCTTTGGCGCGCTATCGGAAAACAGGTCCTGACTGTCCAGGTGCAGCTGCATGGGCGCAACGTTTCCCTTGATCTGAAGGTGCATCAAGGCCGACACCTTCGGCGCATGCACTTCGTAATGCCCTTCTCCGTCGGTGGTTGATGAGGACAGGGCGTCTTTATAAGAGAAGGTGTTGTCTCCGAGGCGGTTCATCTGGATAGTGTGGAACTCTACGAGAACATCGGGGGCCACGGCGCCGTCTTCGGTGGTTATTTTTCCGTATACGGTCACGGTTGGTTCGGTGGTGGCGGAATCTTTCGCTTTGCCGAGGGCGCCGGCTCCAGAACCGGCCACGCCGCCGGTCTTTCGCGCGGGCGACTTTGCGGTTTTGATGGCGGTTACTTTAGTTTGCTGCGAGTCCGACTCCGCTTCTGACGCGTCGGCCCTGGAGGGCTGTCCGGAAGCGGTAGGCCCAGGCTTGCACGCAGTTAATGCCAGGCAGCATGCCACAAGCATAATGGGAAATGAACCTTTAATAAGTTTCATGGGAAGATCTCCTCGGACATTTTGCGGCATAAATGCGTGCCACCCAGTAAAAACCAATTATCGGACAAGGGAATTTGCAAGAGCGAAAGAGGGTTCCATCGCCGAGACGCCAACGGGGAATATTTTGTTATGTAAATTTCCATTTATGCACTTGTCAGTCAGCGGTTTAATATTGTAACGTCTTATTAGTGCTATGACAAATCGATCACAGGGTTCTTTTCAGCGTTCGTTTTTTCGGGGGCGCGGCTTGCTTGTGCTGGCGCTTGCCCTTGGCTTGGCGGTTTTGCTGTTGCCGCGCTACGCGCCGAATGTGGGCTCTCGACGGTCTGTGGCACAAGACGATGATGCCGGAGTTTCGGAAGCGAGAATTACGCGGCTTGAGGAACCGTCTGGAGCGCGAATTCGTGCCAGAGATAGACCTCGGTCTACTTTTCAAACTCCGGTTAAGTCCGGCGTCGCCACCTCTGCGACGGTTGTCCAAGACACATCGACCACCGACACCGGAACCACTGTGCCACTCCAGCAGGAGGCTTATCTACTGGCTCTTATGGCCATGATGGAAATGGACGGACGAGACAACGCGTTGATCCATTACGCCCTGGCCGCTGAGGTCGCGCCGCCTCATCCCAGTTCGGAACAAGTCGCTCTTATTGAGCTTGTTCTCAGGGAAGGATGGGATGAACGCGCGGAGCCGCTTCTTCCCTATCTGCTGGCCTGGCAGGACGCGTTTGAGAAGCTGCATTTTGGCGCTGACCTGAACTACGCTCGTGGTATCGGGTATGAGATGGGGCAAAATACACCGGGGCCGAACTATCTCAAGATCCGGGAGGCTCCAAAAATGCTGGCGGTTTACAGCCGCTACCTGGAGTCGCAAGGGCAGGGAGGCGACGCCTTGCGGCAGCTTGAAACCATACTCTCAATGGGTCGCGACTTTAACAGCCCTGATAACACAATCGTAACTAATCTTATTGGAACGTCTTTTGAAGACTTTGGTTTGCGCCAGCTTAGCGAAATCGTATCAAGCGATGCCCTTACACCTTCCCAGCTTGCAGCCGCTAATGATCATCTGAAAAATGTCGAATTGGGGCAGCCCGCCATACAGTCGGTCATCGACGGGGAAATGCAGACGGCGCTCAACTCCTATCGCGAGATAATGAGTGACCCTGCTTATGCGGAGCAGTCTAAGGGAGGTGAGTCTGCGCAGGATGTTGCCCTGTCTGTTGCGGAGTATGAAAAGGCACACCAAGCGCTGTGGACCAGTTTGTCTGAGCAGTTCAGTACGCCTTACTGGGAACGTGACCCTGTCGTTTTATCGACGCTTTCGGGTGTCATACCAATGCCGAACTTTACTGCGGCAGAGGTGCGTTTCCTTTCTGTTACTTCCAGGTTGAGGCAGCAGCAGATCGATGTTGCTGCGCAGCGTTATTTGTCGGATCATCAGGCTTTGCCTCGCGACATTGAAACGCTTGTGAACCAGAGCTATCTGCCTTCAAATCCGGTTGACCCATTTACCGGGACACCGTTCACCTATAAGCCTAATGGAGATGGATATCAGCTTTTTGGGAGTGGGCCAAACATCGGGTCGCCACAGGAACCGGACGTGGACTGGAGTCCAACGAAGGGGGTGCTTAGCGGGGGCGTAATCCGCACCCGCTGAAATCAGCGCCTGTTACTGGGATAAAGCTTTTAACAGTTCTTGCCTGGTCTCCCGGAACAGCTGGATATCGGTGTCGTATTTATCGAAGTTCAGGATGTGGCGCTGCGCCAGGCCCATGGCGGCTTCCGGGTCTTTTTCGCCAAGCTGGCTTAGTAATTCATGGTCTTCAATTCCGTCGCGCATAGCTTCGTACCGGATCGAATCAATGACGCCTGGACCGTCGGGGTCAGGATAGACGATGTTGGCGTCTCCGCCGGGAAGCTGGGCCTGACGGTAATCCGCGGCGTCTTCCCAGGGGTGGGGTGTCCAGAAGTTGTAGCCCCAGTGGAGGTAGCCGTCGGCTCCGTAGCGATAGTTGATCCAGTGGAGGAGCCGCGTTTTAATCAGGGGCAGTTCCAGGAACCGGTTGGCGTATTCTCCGGCGGGATACATACAGGTGTAAAACCAGACCTGGTCGCCGGCGGCTTTGCGCTCTTTGAAGAAGTCGTAGCCTTTATGAAAATGGTCGAGCTGCGGAATCCAGATGTCGACGGTGCCGACCATTTTCTGCGACTGGCAGGCTTCCATGATGCGAAGTTTTGGCGCGTATTGTTTCAGGAGCGCGGCGGCGGTGGTGTAGCTGTCGACGTTGGCGTCGAGGGGTTCATCGCCGACGTGCTGCACGTATTTATCCAGCCAGCCTTTCTCCTCCAGGTGGTTCTGGAGTTGCGGAAACCAGGCGGCGTAAAATTCGCGGGCTTCGGGGCTGTCGGGGGAGAGCTTTTTTGATGTCCATTTTTCGCCGTCCGGCTGATAGACGGTAACTCCGAAATCTGATCTCCAGCCTTTGGTGCGGAACGCGAAATGTTGGCCCTCGACCATTTGCAGCCCGCCGTCCAGAAGGGTGTCCATCCATTTGTCGAAGTGGGTGAAATCGGCTTGCAGCATGCCTTCTTTGTCGCGGGAGAATTGGATGGCGTCCAGAGTTTCGATCCACCCCCAGTTTTGCCGGTGGGCGACCATGCTTTTTACGTAGCCGTTGAGGACGGCGAAAAATCCGTCGGAGTAGCGCTTGGGCATTGGCCAGTTGTCATGAGTCCACATCTGATGCCATAGGGTTACGTTTAGGCGGGTCGTGTTGATGGTGGCTGGGTAGACGCGCACGGTCAACGGGACGGTGGCGCTGGTTTCGACGCCGAGGCGGCGGGCGGTCAGGGTAGAGGTGGCGATGTAGTCGCCCGGCGGAACATCGGTCGCGATCGGGACCGAGATCCATATGGCCTGGTTGTCCCCGGCAGAGACGTCTATTTTCTCGATGGGGAGAAGGGGATCGGGATACATCGCCGGTGCTGGCCGAAGGATATCGCTGGCGGTGGTGAGGCCGGAGATGCTGGAGCCGACGTAGCCGACGTAGCGCAGCTGGGGGTCTGAAAGCTGTTCGTTGCCGCCGGTGCGGGTAAAGGTCGTCACGGTGCAGCGGACATCTTTGAGATCGACTGGGGAGGATGTGACCACAACCTGAAACGTGGCCTGTTCGCCACGAGCGGAGTCGGCCTGGCCATGGGCCGAGCCTGTGACCGCTTCGTTTCGGAAAATTTTGATTAACGGATCGACCGTCACAACATGAATTGGGGGGAGCGGCGCGGCGCTGGCAACGCCTGCGAATAGCAGAGTCGCTAGTAGGAAATTGAGTCGATAGTTTTTCAGTAATTTTTGCATAAGTCAGGCCTTGGTGTAATCGATTGCACAAATCCAGAGAAATTGCGCCTTCGATTTTTTTATTTTGTTACGTTTCCGGCTAAGTCTTTTAATCTGAGAGTTGTAGAGCGTTCTGTTGCAGAAATCATTTTTTTTCTAAGTCTACTGTAGTCAGTGTTTCGTGCCCCGAATTAATTGGTGTTAAATGTTCTTTTTGTGATGATTGCAATGTTTATCCAGGGTGCGTGCGGGCAGAGGATTTGATATAATGTCGCGAACGACAGAGGCTGTGCATTCTTAAACAAAGGGTTGATTGCCAGTAAGCAGTGCATGCACTACTAGTCTAACTTTTCATCCAGGCGGACTTTCCAATGGCACTTTTATCACCCGTTCCAAATAAACGCGCTAACATCGCCGTTCTCATCGACGGAGACAATGCCCAGCCGGCCCTCCTTGAAAAGATTCTTCTCGAAGTTGCCCGATACGGACGCCCGACCATCCGTCGCATCTACGGCGATTGGACCACAGCCCAAATGAACTCCTGGAAAGTATCCCTGCACGACCACGCAATCAGCCCTGTGCAGCAATTCCGAAATACGGTTGGAAAGAATGCCACCGATAGTGCGCTCATCATTGACGCCATGGATATCCTCAATAGTCACGCCGTCGGAACCTTTTGCATCGTATCCAGCGACAGCGACTTTACCCGCCTCGCCACTCGAATTCGCGAAGAAGGCATTCAGGTGATCGGAATCGGAAAACGCCAGACCCCCCAGGCATTCGTTAAAGCATGTGATGTTTTCATCCACACCGAAATTCTTGAAGAGCAGGTCTCTGAAGACTGCAACGTCATCCCCGTTGCCGCTCCGCCGGCCGCGAAAACCAAAACAGCAAAACCCGTCTCAGCTGCAAAAACCGGAACCCCCGCCAAAACTAAGGTGCCGGTTAAGGCTGTAGTTTCACCACCCAAAGCCGCTGCTAAAAAACCTGATCTATCTCCGGCGCTAAAAGCCTTAAAAAAAGCATTTGAAATGACAGTGCAGGAGGACGGATGGGCGCATTTATCAGCAATGGGAACGGCCCTTCGCCAGATAAACCCGGCGTTTGACTCACGAGAATTCGGATCCTCCACACTGTCGAAACTTATCCAGCGATGCCCGACCCAGTATCAGCTCAAACGCCCCAAAGGACCAGGAGAAGATGGCCCCTACGTGGGTGTCGTTAAACCAGCCAAATAAGGCTGGATCGAATCGTGGCCTTGTAAAAGCCAATATACTGGCCGGCTAGTCCCGTCCGTTATCTGTATATTATCTTACTCCGCCCGCCCTCATACGGAAGTGGCTGTGAATTGGCGCGAAGTCGTCCAGTCGGTGAGATTCGGTGGTGTGGGGCGGGTAGGAATCGATGATTAAAGGCATCCCGTCGGTGTCGCGCTTGTCAGAGACTATGGCGACGTGCCAGGGATGTGTCGACCCTTTGTAAACATAGAAGACGATGTCGCCGCCTTTCCAGTCGGTTAGCGGTTCGCCGGTGGTCTCAGTGGAAAGCGTAATGGCGTTCTTTTTAAGCCACGCAACGAGGTTGGGGCAACGGCGATGATCTATGTTGCGATCTGCGGCGCGCTTATCCCAGATATCAGGATAGGCGGACAGGCGAGCCTTGCGGTCCGTGGAAATTTCTTTCTGCAGGTCGATACCGGCGCGGCGAAATGCGCGGATTACCAGGTCAGTGCAAACGCCGGTGCCGTCGGCGACATCGCCGCCGGGATATTTGATCACTTCATAGTTCATGATATAAGGCACAGCCTTCCGGGCCTCCTCTCGAGCACCGGCAAGTATGGCGTCGGCAACAGATAGCCGCGAGCCGGTAGTGATCTCCGCCGACGAAGAAATGTTTTGCGCCATCGCAGGCGACGAAATAGTGGCGCCACATGAAAACAGGAAGGCGGTAAGGAGCGGAAATAAGGTCCGGAACGAGGTAGGAGTGGTCATAGTGGTCCGTTGGACAATCCTGAGCCTAACCAGTTCCGGATACAGCTCATCACGATTCAGAGAGTAGCCATGACCGCGACTCCTCGCAAGGAAGGGCACTTTTTCGACTAAAATTGTTACCTGTCCCGAATGGCACTAAGTTAAAGGTTTCTTGTATCGGCTCCGGTGAAGACATTCCTTGAAATCCTTTCTGGGTTTCGTCAGTCTCTGATAGTTTTTCGGTCTTCGTTTCACGGCGCGCGGTTCGGTGCGGTTAGGGCGTTTGGG
>JBBSQY010000044.1:0-26497 GCA_038243585.1 Candidatus Sumerlaeales bacterium
AGGCTCAATCGTTGTGGAGAAGGTCAAGCAGAGCACAGATGCAAATTACGGCCTGAACGCGGAAACCGAAGAGTACGGCGATCTTATCGAAGCGGGCGTCATCGACCCTGCCAAGGTAAGCCGTAGCGCTCTCCAGAACGCGGCCAGCGTAAGCAGCCTGCTGTTGACGACGGAATGCCTCATCACCGAAATCAAAACAGACGAGCCTGCTGCACCTGCTATGCCTCCCGGCGGCGGAATGTACTAAGTAGCAAGCAACAAGACACTACAGACTCAAAGGAAAGCCCCGCGCGAGGTAACTCGCGCGGGGCTTTTTCATGGCTTAGTTTAAGGGTTGAAGTTCATACCGGGCTGAGTTTCTCGGAACAAGGAGTTCGAGTTTCCTGAGATCATACCCTCTCATGTCAACCAGACTGGAATCAATCAGGACATGACGACCGTCGGCTGACACATCCAACACCCCAACATTTAAAATGAGACCGGAGTCTTCCCGCTCCTTGGTGCGGGGATTCTTTTTAATGACCCGGATTTCGGAATGGGGGTCACGAACATCACGAAGCGAGATGCTGGTCTGATCTTCGATGACTTCTAAATGATTTCTACTGGCGATATCTTTGGCTTTTGCGATTTCCAATTCTACCTTCTCCAGCTTTCCGGTTGATCCGGACTCAGGAAGCTTATAAGCGTCCAGACTGCCGCCTATGACAAGGTGCCGGCTGTCGTCGGAAAACCCAAAGTCAAAACTATCTTCTGGCATCGGAGCCCGGCCGAACATGGTTTTACCCTGGAGTTCCCACACCTGCACATCCATACCGTCCGTGTCAGTCGACAATATGGTACCTGCCAGGAACCGTCCGTCCGGCGACCATTTCAAATCATGTGCTGTGTTGTCTGTAAAGAATGAACCAGTTTCGGTAAAGGTTTCCGTATCCCAGATACGTATCCCGTTTTGTTTTTTTGCTTGCGTAGAAGACGTCTCATCTACGTCTGCCAGACCGTATCCGTAGCGGTAGCTCACCGCCAGGGATTTGCTGTCTGGGGCAAAAGTCGCGCTAATTTGCTGGGATATCGGGCCGCCTAGTGTTCCCACAGGTGCGCCGAACCTGCCGTCTAAACGTTCAAGAGTGTATATTCGAACAGCGCCATCGGCAAAGTGGTCACACTCCTCCGTGTTCCATGAGGCCAGCAGCTTTCCGTCTGGTGAAACAGCTGTTTGTTCCAGGTCATTGTCGAACAGTTTTTCTTCGAGGCGTTTTCCGCTTCGCACGTCCCATACGCTAAGCAGCTTTCCATTACTGATGCTACAGCAGACGGGCTCCAGGTCCTCTTCAGGGGATCCAACGGTGATCAGTTTCCCACCCGGACAAAACGCTCCAAAGTATATGACCTCTGGTTTAGATCCAGGCGCACCTTTTTCGACCTGAGCAGGACCCATGCACGCAAGACCGAAAAATACCGTCGCTAAAACACTGCGGACAATAATCATGAAAGCCTGCCTCGCCAAAAAGAGTGAATGGAATGGTTTTACATCCAGTCTTTACAGGCCTGACTAAGGTACGATATTGCAAGTCAATTCAGGCTTCCATTTCTTATGGTACTTTGCTGCTGGTCGGCTGCTAAAAACTCGGCCGGCTGGACATCTTCACGACTCCGGTTGCCGGATCGTACTGCCACTGACCGCCTAATGGTTCTGTGGTGTTAAAATCGGTGTAGAAGACTTCCTTCAGGCTCTCTGGATTTCTGTCCAGTTCCTGCTTGCGACGCGCAACGTGGGAGCGCAACTCAGCCAGCATCTCCCGGGCGTCATTCTCCAACTGTCCCTGTGGAGCAAAGATATCTTCTGGCTTATGTTTTTCCTTCTGGCCAATTCGCGCCAGGTTTATCATGTAAGGTTTTCCGGTCGGACTTGTTGGAAGTCCGCTTACGGTCGTGAGGGAATCCTGAAACACCACATCCTGCATGGCAGGCAGTGATGCATCATCCCGGCCCTGTACGTCCACTATTGGCGCAGCAAAGACTCTAGCATCCGGAGGGACAAAATTCGCCAGGAGATCCTCCCCAATCCCCCGCTTGTTGAATGCGTCGGAATATTTCAGCACACTGGCAAGGAGCTTACCCATATCTGCGGTCTCATAGTTCTGCATAGCCGGCATATCCGCCAGCTCGTTAACTGACCGGGGCAGACGACCGGTGCGCGACGTAAACTCATCCGCAGCACGGGCAAAGGTAGCGGCGTTCCACTTGTTAATAGTGTCTGCAGCCTTGTTCAAGGCGATGTTCTGGAGCGCGGGCTCTTCAGCCTCCACACCTTCCAGCAGGTTGCCGACAAAACGATCGAACCCGATGTAATACTCACCTTCAGACACGTCGATATAGGCAACCATCCGGGTGATCCATTCCGGCGCGTCCAGCCGCTTACTGGCGATGGTCCCATACCAGCGGGCCAGCTGGTCTTTCTTCATCTGCCAATGGGCCACATACATGGCTTCAAACGGGATTCTGTATTGGGTATGTACATTGAACGTGCCCTTTTCCAGCAGTTCCAGCCCCGGCTCCTTATATCCGCCCTCGTCGCCTATCACCAGGTTGCCGAAAATATAAGCATCCTTGAAGTAGGGATCAAGGTCAGTGATCGTCTGAAACTGATTGTAGATTGGGCGCCAGTCGCGGTTGCTCATGCCCCTTCCGCCAAAAGACTGGATGGACCGCAGCCACAGAAAATCCGCCGCCAGCATGTCGTAGCGCAGGGCAAACAGTTTCATCATTTCGCCGCTTCGCCCCCCAAGCTGCCAGGTATCAAAAAACGGCGCGTTTTTAAGAACTCTTTTGCTGCCAATGTTCTGATAATACACGGAGACGCCGAAGGTGGCGAAAAACGCCATCCACAACATAAGCCCCGAGAGAAATCTTTTCATGATGTCAGATACCTCCCTGGATTATTTGAAGCTTCTGCGACGGAATATGAGGCATGCAAGGCAGAGAATCGCCCCCGTATAAGACAATCCATACACGACCGTCTGCCAGTCCAGAAGTGGCGGTCCCGTCATGGCAGCAGTTATGTCCGGCGCGCCGTAGATGGCTTCCATCCGTCTGTCGAAATAGGCCAGATTGGGCACAAGTAGCACCGCGGCGCGGGCGAACCAGTACTTAATGGAATTGGGGCCTACAAGGGCCTCCACGCCTCCGGCCGTTTCGGCGAGCTTGTCCGCAAACCGCATAATATCTTCGCACAGGCTGCCGATAACAAAGGTCAGAAATGTGAAAACCGCGCTAAGGGTGGGGGTACTGAAAGTGCTGTAGAAAATCGCGAAAGCGGTAATGATGGCCAGGCTGAGGGCGCTCATCAGCACCACCTTCATTAGCCCGGCGGTGAGCGGAACGACATAAACCCCGATCATCGTGCCCAGAGATTTGGCAATGCCCATTCCAATAGCAGTGAGATAATATAACCAAGTCGCCTGCACCTGGACGTATTTGCCGGAGGCGTCCTCGTTCCAGATTACCTTGCTCATCACATCATACTGGGTAGCTTCGCGAAAATACAGAACCGCGAACAACACGAACGTCATGATGGCGATGTTTACATAAATCGTAAAGAGCAGTCCGAAAAACTTGCCCAGAAGAAACTGTGTTCGATCAATAGGCTTGCTGACAATCGTATAGATAGTCTTCCGGTCGAGCTCATTGTAGACAAGATAAACGCCCACGAACACGGCGATTAAGAAACCAAAAAAATCAATGCTGGCAAGGCCGAGATCCTTGATCATGCGCTCTGGTTCGGCGATAGACAGATCACTTATGACCGTGGAAAAGCCTATAAGCAGTACGGCGAATATCAGCAGAAAATAAAGAACCTTATTGCGAACGGCCTCTTTAAAAGTGTTAAACGCGATAACGATAATCTTACCCATCAGGCGACTTCCTCTCCCTTGATGGAATCTTCTTCCGGTTTGCGGCTGACTTCACGAATGAAGTATTCTTCTAAAGTTTCGCGGCGTGGCGTCAGGCTTACCAGCTGAGCTCCCGCAGCCATTCCTTCGCGGATAAGGGCATCAGCGTCAGATTCGCTTCCAAGGATCACGAGCGTGCCCTCTTCGCTTTCTAGCACCTTCCGAGCGTTCCCGCGCACCCGGTCTACCAGCGCAGCCGGCACCTTTCGCATCACAACCTCATATTCCTTAACCTTCGTGCCCAGCAGCTTGGCCATGTCGCCCTCCGCCACCAGGCGGCCCCGGTTAAGGATCGCGACGCGGTCGCAAATCAGTTCCGCATCGCTCAGGATATGAGATGAGAAAAAAACCGTACGGCCCTGCTCGCGCAGGGACAAAATAATATCGCGAATCTCTTTGCGGCCCATGGGGTCAAGTCCGCTCTGGGGTTCATCAAGAACCACTACCTTCGGGTCATTAAGCAGGCTCTGAGCCAGACCGATGCGCTGAAGCATTCCCTTAGAGTAGCCTTTAAGATGAAGGTTGGGCGCGTGAGGCGGAAGACCCACCAGGTCAAACAACTCGCCAATGCGCTTGCGCCGATCGGCCTTGCTCATCCCGTAGAGCTGGCCATAATAATCCAGAAACTCCGCCCCCTTCAGATAATCGTAGAAGTAGGGATTTTCTGGCAGAAACCCGACCTTGGCTTTGACGGCCTTGTTGCCCAGGTCTTTGCCAAGGATTTTCGCCCGCCCGCTTGAGGGGAAAAGTATACCCATAAGTATCTTAATGGTGGTAGACTTTCCGGCTCCGTTTGGCCCGAGCAGGCCATAAATCTCACCCTCCCGAACCTGCAGGTCCAGCTTTTCCAGGGCGGTCGTCTTTCGCATAAGGTTAAAGCGAAGGCGACCGTTTTCCACATCGATAAAATCGTGGGTATAGACTTTCGTCAGCTTTTGGGTCTCAATAACAATCATAAGAAAAAAATCCAGTCTTGCAGCCAGATAACGGGTAGACTCCAGAAACAGTAAAAACTCGTGTCAAGTACGACGGAGCTAAATATGAATTTGATGGGTAAGTGATAGAACTGCCATTACTGCAGTCACAGACCAGCTTCGCCAAATTCATCGGGCATATACAGCAACGAAAGCCGCCAGCGAAGTTACCGCACTTACTCCCAAATCAGTTTGATTCCGCTTAAACGTATTTAAAAATACACTGCGTCAACTCGGACAGCCAGCAATGCCCATCCTCCTACTAATCCCCGATCTTCCCTTTCAGGTTCGGCAATGTGGAGTTGTCCCCGGCGTTCATATATCGCGCTTCTTTGTCACCACGAGTAACATTTTCATAGACGCCGGTGTCCCGCTTTACCAGTTTCGTAAATCCCAGATTCTTAAGCGCCGAATCTCCCTGGGGGGTGCTGACGCCTACAGCAAATAACAGGCGTTCCACCGGCGAATCCTGCGGCACGTCTCCAGCGTCCAGATTGGCCAGACGGCACAGTTCGCCCCAAGAGTGAATCGTTTCCTTCATGCTATGCACCACTTCTACGTGGCGGTCATTAGCTGGGCAGTAGTATTCGTATACAGGCATGATACTTCATGTACCAGCGGGAGGCCCTGTATCATCATTATTCGCGTCCGATGCCACAGAGAATTCTTCAGAGTCAAACAAATGGAACCGCTGATGAAGGTATAAATGGCCTTGATTTCAATTTATAGGCTGACTGAGTGAACCTCTATGAGTGAACGAAAAAGATATAAACGGGTTCTACTGAAATTAAGCGGCGAAGCCTTACGAGGCTCGTATGACTTTGGAATAGATTTTCAGTTTGTGGGCCGGGTGGCCGCGGAAACCCGCGATCTTGTTGAAAATACGGGCGTCGAACTTGCCGTCGTCATCGGCGGTGGAAACTATATCCGTGGCGCAACCGCCGAAAGCCATATTGACCGCGCGACTGGCGATTATATGGGAATGCTGGCCACGATGCTGAACGCCATGGCCTTGCAGGCTGCCTTTGAGGACACTGGTATGCAGACCCGCATACTGAGCGGCCTTGAAATTAAGGAAGTGGCCGAATCGTATATCCGCCGCCGGGCCGTGCGCCATCTGGAAAAAGGTCGCGTCGTCATATTTGCCTGCGGAACCGGAAATCCGTTTTTCACCACGGATACCGCTGCGGCGCTTCGTGGCGCAGAAATTGATGCGGAAGTTATTTTAAAAGCAACTAACGTGGACGGTATATACGATTGTGACCCGCGGACAAACAGCGAAGCTGTATTATACAACCGGGTTTCCTTTACGGAAACGTTAACAAAAGATCTCAGGGTAATGGACGCAACGGCGATTTCTCTATGCCGTGAGCACAATATCCCAATAATTGTATTTGATCTGCACCAGCCGGGCAATATTCGGCGCGTAATTGAAGGCGAATCCATAGGAACTTTTGTCGGAGGAGACACTGATGCAACTTGATGAGGTTTACAAATCAGCAGAAGAGAAAATGAGAAAGGCCATCGATTCCGTTGAACATGACTTTACCGGGCTGCGCACAGGCCGGGCATCGGTAGCGTTTGTAGATAACGTGCAGGTTGAAGCGTACGGGAACCGGCTGCCGCTGAAGCAGGTGGCGACAATCTCGACCCCTGACTCGCGCACGCTTATCATTCAGCCATTTGATAAATCAACAATGGCATCAGTAGAGAAGGCGCTATTGAGCGCTAACCTGGGCATGACGCCTAATAACGACGGCAAAGTCATTCGGCTGAACATCCCACCACTGACTGAAGAGCGCCGCAGGGAACTGGCCAAGATGGCCAAAAAGATGGCAGAGGACGGCCGAATCGCCATTCGAAACATTCGCCGTACTGCCAACGATGAAGTTAAAAAATCCGAAAAAGAATACGACATGACCGAAGATGAGCGCGAGCGAGCGACCAAGCACGTGCAGGAACTGACGGACAGGTACGTAAAAGAAATCGATACGGTCATGGCGAAAAAAGAAAAAGACATTATGGAAATCTAACTCTGCCGCCTAAGTAAAAGCGGCAGTGCAGTTAGGGCCGGGTTATTTATAACCCGGCCCTTTTTATTACCCACACAACTTATTATTTTTTTACAGAGCCAGTCGTATCGGACTCGATTGCCGCATCAGATTTATCCTGTTTCGCGGACTGCTTTTGCGCCATGTTTTTCGCTACGTCTGCACCTTTGCTGATCATCTCGCCAGGAAGATGAATGATCATCCGCAGGCTTTCCTCGTCGGTATAGAAACCTTCGAGAATTGGAGTAGACTGAAAGCTTTTCAGCGCTTCAGCAGCGTCGGTATTCTTACCAGAAACTATTGATGCAAGAGCCCCGAAGTTAAGGTCTGCATAAACTGCGCCACCCTCGGGAAGTTTTGTCCGCGATTTTAGTTCGGTCGCTCCCTGAACGCTGCCAGCTTTAACGGCGGCGACCGCTTCTTCAATGGACGTATTGCCCAATGCCATTACCATCTTGTCATCAACGAAAGTGAACTTCCCAGTTTTAGGCTTATTGAAAGCAGCCAGCATTTTTTCGGCCTTTTTGGATCCAGTGACAGGATTGAAAAATACAGAAAACTGATGAACCGGTTCCCCATCAATATTCCCGACGTTGCGCTGAAGCGTCATGCTGGTTTCAAGACCCATCGCCGTGTACATCTGTGTTAAAGCGCCAGACGTCGACATTTCCTTTTCAGCATCAGTGAGATACTGAAGCACCTTTTCCTTGTTAATTACCGATATGACGTACGTGCCGTTAGCGCTGCTGTTCTTGTCCAGGGCCATTGTCCCGGCAACGCCGTCTCCAAAGCCTTCCGCAGCAAGTTTCAGCAATTCCGCGCTTTTGTCGATAGCTGGCTGCTGAACACCGATGGCCTGCAGAACCTCAGTATTAATGGAGTTCGCTGTTTCCATAGCAGACTGCGTATCAAGATAGGATTCGTAACGGGTGAATGCGTCAGGGGATGCGGCTACGCTTTTTAGCAGTTCCTGACCAGCAGGTCCTTCCGGTTTGGCCAGTGTAACTCCGCCGAGTGGAAACAGGGTTTTTTCAAACCGAATTCCGTCTCCTGAAATATCCATTTTAATGGTTGCGACATCGGTGCGCTTACCGACCGCTTTAATAAGTTCAGCAACAAACTCGAGACGTGTCGCTGTAGACGTGGTGCCGGCATCGGCTTTTTGCGCCATCGCAGCTAATTTTTTCATGGTGGAATCGAGTTGCCCGCTCTTGTCTTTCAACAGGACGTCAGCGTCAAGAGTCGCGACAATGAACTTGTCGTCATTTCCTTCTAATAGCGCAGCGGCAGACGTACCCATCGCGCCAGTTGCATTAGCCAAGGCATCTTCCCCAACGGAAACAGCTAACAGCTTGCCGTTCAAGGCTTTAGTCGCAAGAGGAATGGGCAGGCGCTGTTTCAGCATGTCCCCTACGGCTTCTGCTTTTCCATCGGCGGTTTCCAGCAAAAGGAACGGTCTGCCGGTCTTTGGCATTATAACCAGAAGCCCGGATCCCGCAGGAATGGACTTTAAGCCTTGATCTCCAAGCATGCTGCCCAGCTGACCGCGAATCGCTTCTCCGCTAATCCCAGGGCTCACCTTCTTCGCCAATTCCGCTCCGCGATCCAACATGCCTGGCATATCGCCAATTACAACTGTCCCATAAGTTCCATCAATGGTAGTTGGCACCGCTGCATAGGAAGCAGCAACAGAAACAAACAAGCAGGCCGTGCCAAACGCGACAGTGCCATTTTTTTTCAAGTATCCAGATTTAATCATCGTAATCTCCCAGAGTCATCCAGCGTCTTAAAAAGAGCGCAAGGGTGCTGGTAGTATTCAATAGCCAGAATTGGGCCTCGGAACACCTTGTTCGCAGATTAAAGGTATCGACGTTCCTTCGTTGTTGCCGCTAATAAGCCTATGTTATTTCATTATGATAAAAGGGGTGCGGGGCCGTGTAGACCATCCCATGATCGATTTGAACTCCATTAAAATAATCTTCTTCGATATCGGGAATGTTTTTGTTTCCGACGACCCTTCCGGATGTTTTGCATATAAATGCCTGTACGATCGCCTTGTCGCCGAGGGCATGGAGATATCCGTGGAAGAATTTTTTCGGCTGCGCGTCGAGCACATGATTGACGGTGGCAACCTGTGGACCTTCGTTTCCAGATACGTCCCGGAGGCGGAATTCAAAACGTGGCAGAGCGCTGTGCGCGCGCAAATGTATAGGGAATGGTCGCGGCTTAGCCCCGCCATCAGTTCCATGGATAAGGTGCCCGCGGCGCTGGCTCCTTATTACCGGCTGGGAATCATCGCCAACCAGCCCGGCGAAGTAGAAGCCGTGCTTGCCGAGCGCAATCTGTTGCAACACTTTGAAGTCCTGGCGATCAGCGACAAATTGAACCTGCACAAGCCTGACCCGGCATTTTATCAATGGGCCGTAGACGCCGCCGGGATTCAACCCCATGAAGCGCTGATGGTGGGCGACAGAATTGACAACGACGTTCGCCCCGCTAAGCATATCGGCATGCGCACAGCATGGCTCCGCCTCGGTTATGAGGGTCGAGGCTGGTTGCCGGAAACCGATTTCGAGCTCAGCTACGCAGCCGGATCCGACAGCATTGCGGCCTGCGAATGGGAACCTACGAGCCCGGAAGAAGAACCCGATATTATCGCAACAACAGCAGAAGAACTGCTCGCGGCGCTGACGCCGACGGGGTCAAACGCACCAAGCTAAAACGGCGTATATAGCGCCAGTTCTACTTTGTCTTTAGCTGGCGAATGGCTTCATATAAGACGATACTGACTGCATTCGCCAAATTGAGACTGCGCACGTGCGGACTGCTCATCGGGATGGTCAGACAGGAAGCTTCATGAGCCTGTAAAATCTCCGCAGGCAGCCCTCGCGTCTCCGGGCCAAACAACAGGCAGTCATCCGGCTCATATTGCCAATCGGTATATGACCGTGTTGCTTTCGTCGTCAGGCATATGAGACGCGAGCCAGACGCCAGACTCGCTTTCAGGTCTTCCAAATTGTCGTGCCGTGTCAGGTTTACATGGGGCCAGTAATCAAGCCCCGCACGGCGCACCGCGCGGTCGTCCATCTGGAAGGCCGGCTGCCCCACAATGTGCAAAGCACTTTCCGTAGCCGCGCACAGGCGTCCAATGTTTCCGGTATTAGGTGGAATCTCCGGCTCGAAAAGCGCAACGTTAATCATTGCACCACCGCCGGCAGCGCATCGCCAAAACCCGTTGCGCTACCGTTTCGGCCGTTGCCCACCCGCGCCTCTTTCCGATCCATGCTACGCAGCCACAAGATAATCTGAGTGCCTCCCGCCGGCATATTTTCCGCCCTCGCTCCCCCATCATGAAAATCCGTCATTATAGTCTGTACCCAGTTTAGGCCAAGACCCTCACCGCTCTCCCCCTTGGTTGAATAGCCATACTCGAAGATACCTTGCGTCTCTTTCGGGCTGAGCAGGTGCCCGTGAGCATCGCGTATACCTGGCCCATTATCCCGAACGGCAATCTGATATTGGCTATCATCCGCCATTTGGGCCGCAGACACCGTTATGATACCGCTTCCGGCTTCTGTTTCCGGCATGCGCTTAATTGCGTCCAGGGCGTTTTGCAGAACATTAAACAGCGCCAGTTTCAAGAGACGCGGTTCAACAATGGGCGCCTGCATATCCGGTGCCAATTCCAGCTCGATCCGCACGTGAGACGACAAGGCGGGTTCAAACATTTTAACAAACTCCCGGATAAGGGGCTCCAGCGGACGACGCTCATAGGCCGGGCGTTTCACGTAGCTGAACGATCGATAGATGTTGACCATTTCCTGCATGAAACGGGTGCTTTCAAGAAGCCCCGCTACGCTCTGCGAGAGGATGGCGGCCCTGGGTTCGCTCAGCGTCGTCCCGGGGGTCACGCCCGTAAGTATGCTTTTAATTCCCATCAGTTCCAGTTTGCTCGTGGCGATGATGTTAGTCAGATCGTGGCCCATGTTGCGCGACAGACTTATATTCGCTTCGCTGCGTTCACGAAAAAGCTGTTCCCTATAGGCCTGAAAGGCTACAAAACCGCCCTGGAGAACGTCACACGCCCGCACCAGGTAATGGTGAAATTCCGGACTCGGCGGGCGACCATCCGCGTATCGACAATCCGCCTGCATACAGCCCGTGGCCAGAGGCGCATGTCGGGTAAAACCGGATCCGTCAGGATAGTTGACCAAGTGCGTTTCATCCTGCTTTATCGGGCAGACAAGGGCGGGGAAAACGCCTTGTGAAGACGAACCACTCCGCGACCATTCATGAGATTCCGTTACCGCATAATCCTGATCGGAACTGCCCAGAAGCCCCACCCGGAGCCTGCTCGCGCCAAAAGCGTCTCCGGCCAGCGCCAGGGCTTCCTCTATGACAGCAGAGCGTTCGCCAGCGCCGTGTCCCTGTCCTGGCCGCGCCGCTGCATTCAGTTTTTCTTCCACCATCTGCAACAGTGCACTGGCGGCCAGGTCGTTATAGCCACGTTCCAGGGCACCCCGTGCGGCAGGGATCAGGCTGGGTACGCCGTCACGGCTTCGATCCAGATGCAGCGTAACGTTGCGCACCGGACGAAGCAGGTAATAATAAATGGCCAGCCAGGCTAGGCCCCATCCGATTGTAAACAGAACGGCATACATCCGATATCGCTGGGTCAGACTTGTTATGGCGGGCACGTCCACAGGCGATGTGTAGGTGCCGGTTAGGTGACCGGCCATGGTGGTGGTCGTGTCGGACTGATAGCGGAATGGCGACACGTTCTGGCTGGTGCGCCCGCTGAATTCCCGGATGAAAAGATTATTTTCCCACGTATTAAGGGCCGCAGGTTTATCCTGATTAACTGCGTCTATGAGGACGTGACCCTCCGCATCGACCAGGCGCATGCTGTACATGGATGTAGGCCCCTGCACAATATCTGTCAAACTCTCCTTCAGCTTCTCCGTTTCAGCCTGTTGAACTACCGGGGATGCCGAATACAGAACACGCCGAGCCTGCTCATTCAGGGTGTCTGGCGGATGAAATATCTCGAGAAAGTTATCGCGAATGATCTCCAGTTTTGCCGCAGTGTAAACCTGGCGATCCATCACATAGAGCGCCAGCAGCAGGATGAGAAAATATAGCGCGGAACCAACGACAACCATCAGATCGGCCCGGGCACTGTGTACGCGTTTTTTTACTGGAGATGACATGAGAACAGTAGTGAGGGCCACCGCGAGGGTCTGTCAGTAAGATTTATTACGAATTGCGGATTGTGGAATCGGCTGTGTCTGATTTTTTCAAAAAGGTCTGTGGGTGTTACCCAATAAGATAGTCGCGAACTTAAGCTATGCCTCAGCCAATATTTCGCAACTGTCGGCCCACAAATCGTAATTCGTAGTCCGTGGTTCGTAATTTGTAATTACCTTTGCCCGCGCCCGGTACATAACTTTCTATGGAAACGAGTCTTTTTGAAACAATGGAACGCACGGGCATTATCGACCGGGTATTTTTCTGGGTGGCGGTATTTCTGCCGCTGTTTTCGGCGGGTCTGGCTTTCATTTTGCGCGACGAAAACATAGTAACCCGAAATCGCCACCGCTGGGTGCTGATGGCTTTGGCCGGCCCGGCCCTGCTGGTTATGTGGCATGTTTACAATCGAGTAATAGACCACTATGGGCTCGACAGCGTAAAAGGACTGCTGGTTAATCTGGCGATATTTACTGTGACGGCGCTGCTGTTTACAGGGATTCGAATCCTGCTGCGCGCGTTGATTACCGAGCCGCCCCCGCCCCCGCGGTCACAACATCCATCCCCAGCCAGCGCTTTACCACCACCCGCATGAGGTCTTTAAATGCCCCGCCACCGCCTGTTCCCGCCGACGGGACAAACTTGCCTGTGGGAGACCCCAATTGAATCTTGAAGAGCAATATGTGGAATACGTCGAACTGTTTAACGAGCGAAACTTTTATGACTGCCATGAGGTGCTGGAAGAATTATGGCTGGATTATGAAGGTCCAGCCCGGAAGTATTACCAGGGATTGATTCACCTGGCTTCCGCTTATCTCCTGCTTATGCGCGGAAACATGCGCGGCTGTCGGGCTCGTTTCGCCAGCACCCTGGGGTATTTTTCCGAATACCCGACAACCTACATGGGACTGGACCTGGAGCCCCTGCGGGTTAACGTGGCCCTGTGGCTTGACCGGCTGGACGGTTCCGACCCCGGCGCGCGCCTGCGCTATGTGGATTCCGACGTGCCCATGCTAAAGCTTGATCTTCCGGCGTCCGTCGCCGAGGGTGATTATTAATGGCCATTTTACTTGGCCAACTAGCCGCCGCGATAAATGAATATGCACCAGAGGCCCTGGCCTACGAATGGGACAATGTCGGCCTGCAAATAGGAGACCCGGCCGCGGAAATAAAACGCGCGTTGGTCGGGCTGGAGGTGACCGAAGAATTGCTTCGTCTCGCCAAAGACAATGACTGCCAAGCTCTCATTACCCATCACCCGCTGATTTTCAAACCCCTCAAAGCCCTACGTTCGGACTCACCGGCGGGCCGGTTGCAATTTGACCTCGTTAAGAGCGACATCGGACTCATAGCAGCACACACAAATCTGGATCGCGTACTGAACGGCACAAACGGTGCCCTTGCCGAACTTCTGGCTCTGCGAGACTGGGAGGTGTTGGAGCCCGTCAGCATCGCGCAGATGTATAAGTTTACGGTGTTCGTTCCGAGAGACTTTACGCCCAAAATCATTGAAGCCATCCATCGAGGCGGCGGCGGACGAATTGGTGCCTACAGCCATTGCTCGTTTCGAGCCCCCGGCACAGGCACTTATGTGCCGCTGGAAGGTGCACGGCCTTTTAGCGGAAGCACCGGAAATCTTGAACAGGCGGACGAAGATCGCCTTGAGGCGCTCGTGCCCGCGCCGGCATTGCGGGACGTGCTGGCGGAGGTGAGACAGGCTCATCCCTATGAAGAGGTTGCCTTTGACGTCTTTCCCCTCCATGAGGCGGACCCGACTCGTGGCTTGGGTCTCGTCGGGACCTTACCGTCCAAAACGCCATTGCGCCAATTCGCCCAGCAGGTGCGGCAGGCGGTGGGGGAAGTCCATGGCCACTTCGCCGGAGATTCCAAATGGCCCGTAAAACGGGTGGCCATTATTACCGGCAGCGCCGGGAGCGCGGCTCATCTGGTATCAAAAAAAGTCGCCGATGTGCTGGTAACCGGAGAGCTGAGTTACCATACGACCCTGGATTTGACAGCGCGCGGTGTTGGAGTCGTGGCGATCGGCCATGCGGCCAGCGAACGGATTTTTGCGCCCTATTTTTGTCGCGAGTTTGGCCAGCAAAAGTCTGTGGCCGAGAGCGGATTGGAACTTGTACCTTTTACGAATTTCCCGGAGCCCTGGAAGCTGATCCGGCAGGCTGAAAACACGAGTGGTGGAGGAAAGAATAACTGATGATGCACCCCCATTTGACGCTGATGCTGGCGGCCCAGGATATCGAAATGGAACTGAAAGGCCTGAAAATCCAGACCGACGGAGTATCTGTCCCCCTGGAGCGGACTAAGGCACGTCGGCAGGCCATGCGCCGCGAATTGCAGGCGCTGAAAGAGAAACTGGAATTAACTACTCAGGAACGTCGCCGCGCCGAAAAGGCGCACGCCGAGCTGGACGAGAAACTGGTCGCAGCCCGATCACGTCAGTCGGCCGTACGCAATCCCAAAGAAGCCCAGGCACTGGAAAACCAGATTGAAACCGCAGCCACCGCCGCTACCGCTGCGGAATCAGTCGCCTATGATCTGATGGAAAAAGAGGAAACATTAGGCAAGAAACTGGAAATAGAAAAAATCCGCGTTGCTCGTGACCTCGACGTTATTGATACGGAAATTAAACGCCTGTCCACGCTGCTCCAGGAAAAAATTGACCTGGCAAACGCCCTGCGTGAGGAGCGCATAGCCGCGCTGAACAGGATGGATGAAGAGACCCGCGAACGATATGAATGGCTAGTGAAAAAGCACGGTCCGGGCACAGCGGTGTCACGCGTAAGCGGAGCCGCCTGCGGTTGCGGAGCCATGCTGTTGCCTGACCAGAAAACAAAAGTACGAGACACCAGCGAGCTCCACCGCTGTACCAGTTGCTACCGTTTTCTTATGCAGGACGATTAGCAGTAATAGGAATACCAGTTCCCCACGCGAGTCAGCGAAAAGAAGTCGCTTCCCCTGCGCTATCCTGCCCTGCGACCTCTATCCGAATACCTGGTCCAACCGCTTACAGGAGTCCGCCAATTCTTCTTTGGTTTTCACGTTACTTTCCGAAGTTAGACAATCCTGGTAGTTCCATGCTTTTAAGATGGTTTTGATTTCTTTAAAGTTCGCATCGCCATCGCCTACGGCAACGAAGCGGTTTTCTTTCCGGCTGAAATCTTTAACATCCACCTTACGAATGCGATCGCCAAGAATCATCATCCAATGTTCAGAAAAACCGGAAACAAGGGAGTTCGCCGTATCAAAATACATGCGCGCCCAAGGGCTTTCCAACTCATCAATATATCGGGCAAACTCCATCGGACTAAGCAGAAATTTGTTCCAGACATTTTCAAGACAGATAAAAACTTTGTTCTCCGCCGCATGGTCCAACAGAAGACGGACATTATCCTGAGACCGCTTATAGGCCTCGTCATACTGCACCTCCGGCTTTACCACTGCGGGCACTAACAGACAGGTTTCCACTTCCATGGCTCGGGCGCAGGTGATGGCATTGCGCATACCTTCCATCCCTTTTTTAACAACCGCCTGATCGGGATCGGACAAAGGCGCATGCCATCCTCCGAAAACGACGCCGTGACACGGAACGCCAAGGTCCCGTGCCATTTTCTGAATCTTTACGGCTTCCTCGGGGGTCGTAATGTCGTCCCATTCTACGCTTTCAAATCCCGTCTCTTTCGCTAGGGTCAGCTTCTGTTCCCAGGATGAATCGTCGCCAGCCACTTTTTTCAAGATGCTGGTTTTTATCGCTTTTTTCCAGGGAGATTTCCCCGCTTCCGCTGCAACTGAGGATGCCGTTTGAGTTGTCTCCTGCGCACGTAAATTAGTCGCCATTGCGCCTGCTCCTATCACAAGGGCGGTCGTTTGTAAGAAGTCCCGCCGGGTTAGTGAATCCATCTGATAATCCTTTTCAAAGTCGTGCTCTATTATTAGAGATGTGCGAGACGGACAGGAATGTCATCCTGCTTTATTTGGAACTGACACGAATGGCTGCCCTGCGGAATTAAACCAGCGGCGTCTTGCCAGGTACCGCGACCTCAATCGCCGGTGCCGGGCCAAAGGCCAGTTGTTCCGGAGACAAATCCAGCTTGCTGGCGTTTTGCGTCCAGCTGAACTTGACTTCTTTGCTCGTATAGGCGGACATACGTCCTGCGATGGCAAGCATAGTAGACTGAGCCACGCGAACCGCTTCGTTCAGCGGCGTGTTGTTTCTGATGGCGGCGATATGTTCCTCGTGTTGAGTGATCACGGGATTATTGCTTTTACCTTCGAACTGCCAGGGCGTATCGCCCGTTATGTTCGAGCCGGACCAGTCCGTGTAAGCCACACCCTTTGTACCGTAAAAGCGTTCAAACGTCGTGTCGCTGGTGCCGTCGATCTGATTTCCCATATAAAAAACCTGCACGTCTTTCGGGTAGTCATAAGCGACGCTGAAGTGGTCAAACACGTCCCCAAATTGATCCTCAGTGCGCACCTGTCGTCCGCCGCTGCCGCGTAGTTTCTCAGGCGCAACGTCTCCCAGCATCATGCTGACAATGTCCAGCTCGTGGATGTGCATTTCTGCAATGAAGTCACCAGACAGCCACGTATGGAAAAGCCAGCGACGCACCTGCCATTCCATGTCTGTCATCTCCGGCTTGCGCTCCTGAATGCCCCAGTCGCGCATTGCCCCGCCCGTACGGATGCATTTCACGTTCAGGATGTCGCCAATCTGGCCGTCCTGGATGCGCTTTGCCAGCTCAATGCGGTGGTCCATCCGGCGGGCTTGTGTACCGACCACAACCTTCAAACCTTTTTGATCCGCAATGGCGGCCGTTTCAATAATAGAACGAGCGCCTACCGGGTCAACCGCCACGGGTTTTTCCATAAAAACGTGCTTGCCGGCATCGATGGCCGCGCGGAAGTGCTGGGGCCGAAACTGCGGCGGAGTGGTAAGAATAACTAAGTCGCAGTCGGTTTTCAAAACTTTATCATAGGCGTCCCATCCGACGAATGAAGTTTCAGGGGTTAGCTTGACTTTAGCCGCGTGCTTCTCGTTTGCCTTCGCAGTAAAGGTGTCCAGTCGATCCTTAAAAAGGTCACCGGCTGCCACCAGTTCAATATTAGGATCAGCGGCCAGGCAATTAAGCGTATCGTAAGTTCCCCGACCACCGCAGCCAATAACGCCAAGGCGCAGTTTGTCAGCGTTCTGCCCGTACGATTTAGAAAGATTTGCACCTGCAATAAAAATGGAAGCACCCGCCGCCGCTTTAAGAAGATCGCGCCGCGAAAGTAACCCGTCTTTGGAAAAATCACCCATGCCTGAAATCCGCCTTTTTTATACCGATAATAGATTTAGACAGCGCGCGAAAAGTTGGCTGCGCAACCGGAAAGTTTGTGCTTATAATAGTCGTTATTTGCGAAGCCTGTCAGCACAAGCCACATACAGCGGGTTTCGGGTAGGGATGGCTCGCCGAGCCGTCCGAAACCCCAGTTCCAAATTAGTCTTCAAACGTGAGAATTGCTTCTTCGGGATTAGCTGGTCTTTGGCTATTGGATGGGATCGAGATGCGAACCCATCCAAAGCCAATTTCGGCATCGCCTACCCGACCACGTTAACCAGTTTCCCGGGCACAACGATAATCTTTTTCGGTTCCTGACCGCCAAGATGCGACTGCACTTTCTCATCCGCCAGCGCCGCCGCCTCGATGTCTGCTTTTGTGGCATTCATAGAAACCACGATTTTGCTGCGCACCTTGCCATTAACCTGGAGCACTATCTCAAACTCGTCTTTGATCAGCGCCTTTGGATCGAATTCTGGAAACTTCTGTTCATCAATAGTGCCGTCAAACCCAGCCTGCTCCCACAACTCGCTGGTTACGTGGGGGGCGAACGGGAACAACAACAGCAGCAGTGTGCGAACGCTGAAGCCCAGCGTCATCCGTTCAAACTCATGGGAGGTACTCAGGTAAGTAGAAATAGCATTCGCCAGTTCCATGATCGCCGCTATGGAGGTATTAAAATGATGCCGCTCCCCCATCTCGCTGCCCACTCGCTGGATGGCACGATTGACCTGGTATTGCAATTCTTTGTCGTTGGCGTTGCCCGGCGCGAGTGCCGCAGCCTCTTCCGGCGCGAACTCACAGGCGTCCAGCGTTCCCTGGACCAGCCGCCACACGCGGTTCAGAAACTTTGAGCAACCGTTAACACCTTCGTCGGTCCATTCGAGTTCCTTTTCCGCCGGAGCGGCGAACAGGATGAAAAGTCGCGCCGTGTCTGCGCCATACTGCTCGATGATCTCCAGCGGGTCAACGCCGTTGCCCAGGCTCTTGGACATCTTTGCCTGCTTAGGACGACCGTTTTCATCCACCGCCAGCACGCCCGTCGCCTTGTCCACAAATGTGTTCGTCACCATTCCCTGCGCCAGCAGCCGCTGGAATGGCTCATCAATGTTTACCAGCCCAAGGTCTCGCAGCACCTTGGTGAAAAACCGCGAGTAAAGCAGATGCAGAATGGCGTGTTCAATGCCGCCGATATACTGATCCACCGGCATCCATGCGTCCGCCGCCTTTTTGCTGAACGGCTCTTCCGCGTTTAGCGGATCGCAGTAGCGCAGAAAATACCAGGAGCTGTCCATGAAGGTGTCCATGGTGTCCGTCTCGCGACGACCTGGCCCCTCGCATTTCGGGCATGGCGCATTAATAAACTCGTCCGACTGAAGCAGCGGATTCCCCGACCCCGTGAACTGCACATCCCGCGGCAGCACAACCGGAAGCTGATCTTCCGGAACGGGTACTGCGCCACATTTTTCGCAGTAAACAATAGGGATTGGTGTGCCCCAGAATCGTTGGCGCGACACCAGCCAGTCGCGCAGTTTATACTGGATCGTCTGCCCGCCCAGGTCCTGCTCTTTCAGCCGATCGACTATGGCCGACTTCGCATCGCTGCTGGGCAGCCCGTCGAATTCATTGCTATTCACCATCAGCCCCGGCGCCGTATAGGCTGCGGTCATGGTCTCGTCGTCCAGAGTTTCCTCTTCCGGCGCAATGACCACCTTGACCGGAATATCATACTTTCGGGCGAACTCGAAATCCCGCTGATCGTGGGCCGGCACGGCCATCACTGCACCTGTGCCGTATTCCATTAATACGAAGTTCGCCAGGTAAATGGGCACGGCCTCATTGTTGACGGGATTTACCGCATAACGGCCCGTGAAAAAGCCTTCCTTCTCGCGCCCTTCGGCGGTGCGGAGAAAGCGATCTTCCTGAGCGACGGCGGAAATAAATTCCCTGGCTCCCGCCTCATACTTCGTCCCGCGCACCAGCGAATCCACCAACGGATGCTCCGGTGCCAGGCTCATAAACGTCACTCCAAACAGCGTGTCAGGGCGGGTCGTAAAAATCTCAATTACCTTATCCGAATCCGAGCGGGCTGGCACGTTCTTCCCGGCAACATAACCCTCCGGCAGCAGGCGAAATTTTGCTCGCGCACCCTCACTCCGGCCAATCCAGTTACGCTGCATTGTCTTGACGCTTTCCGGCCAGTCGGTCAGCTTTTCCAGGTCGTTCAGGAGTTGTTCGGCGTAGTCGGTAATCTTATAAAACCACTGCTCCAGGTTGCGCGTCGTCACCGGATTTCCGCAGCGCCAACAGGCACCCTGCTCAACTTGTTCGTTCGCCAGCACCGTCTCACAAGTGCCACACCAATTAATGGCCGCCGCCTTTTTATAGGCCAGCCCCCGCTCAAGCATCTTGATGAAAAAATACTGGTTCCAGCGGTAATAATCAGGCCGACAGGTCACCGCCTCGCGGTCCCAGTCCAGGCTGAACCCCATCCGCTCAAACTGGTCCTTCATGTCGGTAATGCACTGCTCCGTCCAGTCGCCGGGATGCACCTGGTGCTTAATCGCCGCATTTTCCGCCGGTAGGCCAAAGGCATCAAAACCCATGGGATGCAGCACGTTTTTTCCGCGCATCCGCATAAACCGCGCAATGGCGTCGCCTATGGAATAAACCCGACAATGCCCCATGTGCAGCCGCCCGCTGGGGTATGGAAACATCTCCAGCACATAATACTTATCAGCGCCAGGATCGACAGGCGTCTGGCTGGCCTTTTTCTGCCGCCATATCTGCTGCCATTTGGCTTCAACGTCTTTATGAGGAAAATGTCTGTCGGGGGTCGCCTGGGGCTGGTCGGTTGTCATAGGATTAGGGTTACCATCTAAATAGCGAAATCATTGCGGCCAGTTGAGCCTTCTCAATAATGAGTCGTCATCCTGTTGCGAGTGGCTCTGTTTAACGATTCCACCATAGTTAAGGATTGGACGTTAAATTTGTCAAGAACCCCAGCAGGAATGCTGTTGCAATTTCATTCCGCAGACCTGAAACCGGTTCCATGTCCATGGTAGGAATTTCGTATTAATACGAAAAGGCTGCTCCTGGTTAAGAAATACTTGCCCGAGGACATCACCCTAATGAATGGACTGCACGTAAATGGCACCAACGTCACACTTAAAGCCGGCCACTGCTCCGCTGACACTTAGACTGTGGATTCTGGTAGGATTTCTGGCGCTGCAAGTCAGCGGAATCCATGCGCAAACCCCTCTATTTTCGCCGATTTCTGCCGCAACCTCAAAAGATTTAGCGCCTCAGCTCGAGAATGCGGTTACCCGCCAACGCTACACGGCAATAAATTCCGCTGCGGTGGCAGACGCCGCCACCACAACAACCGACGAGAATCTCACTCTGGAATTCTTTGATGACGCACGTTTCCTCGTCACGCTCGATAAGAAAATTTCTGGTTCGGGTAAGTCTGAGTTTACGCGCACCGGACGCGTGGCCGGGAAACCTCTCGCTAATTTTAACATGTCGGTGGTAGCCGACGCCACTCTGGTGGATCTGCGACTCCCGGACGGGATCACCTACAGCGTGCGTTATCGCGGCAAAGGCGTTCATGAGATAAAGGAAATAATGGAAGCGGCACAGGGCACCTGCGGCACAACTGACTCCCTACAGGTGAAGCTGCCGCCAGGAAATCAGTCCTCATCCATGGATACTCCATTATCCAGGGATACCGCCGGCGAAATCGACGTTTTAGTTGCCTATACCGCTGAAGCCGAAGCACTGGCCGGCGGAGCCAGTGGAATTCAGGCTCAGATTAACCTCGCTTTTTCACACGCCAATGTTTCTTATACAAACAGCCAGATGCCGTTAACCGTAGTCAAAGCGGGAACCTTAAAACTTAACTACACGCCAAACTCTGATATGGGTGTGGATCTTTCGCGTCTGCAGGCAAAGACAGATGGCTTTATGGACGAAGTCCACAGTCTTCGTGATTCAGTCGGAGCGGATATGGTTTGCCTTTTGGTTGGGAATTCCACTTCAGGGGCCTGCGGCATTGGCTATGTCATGAGAAACGTCGGTTCAAGCTTCGAATCTTATTGTTTTGTCGTGTGTGCGATTACCTGTATCAACAACCAGACTTTTGCCCACGAGCTGGGCCACAACATGGGATGCGAACATGATTTAGCTAATGGCGGTACGTCACCCTCCTATCCCTATGCTTACGGCTGGCGCTGGACCGGTGTCAGCAGTAGTGTCTGGCGGTCGGTCATGGCCTACGCCCCCGGCTCACGCATCCAGTATTTTTCAAATCCCAATGTAAGCCTTGATGGCGTGCCCACCGGTGTCGCAAATGCCGCCGACAACGCTCTTGCAATTACAAACACAGCTTTAACAATTGCCAATTTCAGACAGCGGTCTGCTCCTGCCGGTCCGACTCTGGTAGCGTCGCCGGATCCCATTATTATTAATGTGTTGCAGGGCTCTGATGGAACGCAGGTAGTACAGGTGGGAAATGCAGGGAGCGAAACAGTAAATTACACTCTTACCGAAACAGCATCCTGGGCAACAATTAGTCCCGTAAATGGATCGGCCTCTTCCGCTGCGACTTTCAATAATCACACCCTCTCGCTCGACACAGATTCCCTAGCCCCAGGCGACTATACCGCACAGCTGACCATTTCGAGCCCGGAAGCCGTTAACTCCCCGAAAACAGTTCCAATTACTCTATCAGTTACAGCGCGACCTTCTAATGATAATTTTATAAATGGCCAGATTATCGCCGGCGCATCAGGTTCCGTAACTGGATCCACAGTAAATTCCAGCCGCGAGACAGGTGAACCGGCAACGATTGCAGGGCGAGCAGGCACACGGTCTATCTGGTACAAATGGACAGCTTTAAGCTCATCAGCTGTTACTTTCAATACCGGCGGCAGCAGTTTTGATACATTGCTTGGCGCCTACACTGGAAGTCTCGATTCCCTTGCCTTTCGTGCCGAAAATGACGACTATGCCGGACTGGGCGTTAGTAGCCGCATAGACTTCACCCCGGTAGCTGGAACGTCATACAATATCCTCGTAGATGGATTTAGTGGTGCCAATGGATCAGTGATCCTCAACTGGACCAGCGCTTCGGACGTATCCGACTGGTCAGTATATTAAACGGGCACAAACTGGAATAACTGATTATTTTGTTGCGCTTGGGATCGAGGGCGGCACGAGGGCGCATTTCCCAAGTACTGTGGCCACGGAGTCGCAATAGGATGCTTAAAACGTAACTTGTCGTCGTTTACTGGGTTTCCGCTATGGCATTATACAACGCTTTGGCCAGTGTGGTTGGAGATCCACCCAGACGAAATATCCCGCCGGCGCTGACAGTTCCGTTGGTTGCATCATACATGGCAGATCTGGCCAGGGTATTCCCGCCCGCGTCGTCAGCCATGTTAGCCGATGCGTCGTTCATACCGTATTGACGACCGGCAGGCCCCGCCGAATGAGTGAAATACCAAACCGGCTTCGGATCGGTACGACCCCACTGTGCCGATCCGCTGCCATTTGCGTTACCATTATTACGTGCGCAATACCAATAAATCTGGCTAAGGTCAAGCTGGTTAGCGGGATACACGGTATACTCGGTGAGATCGTCTCCGGCAAGAACGCCCGCTGATTTAAAGGGGGAGCGGAACGATCCGACACCATTAAGGTATGAAACCGGGGTGGTCAAACGCTCAAACACCTCGACTGAACTTGCTCCGATTTTGACCGCGCGGGATTGACGGTTTTGGAATAGAAGCTGATTATAATCGATGGCATAGGTTTCATTGGCAGTGGCAAGAGCGCGCATGTCTGCTTTGACACGACTCACCTTGGCTCGGGTTTGCGCCTCGAGAAAATTTGGCACCGCAATAGCCGCCAGTATGGCAATAATGGCTACAACAATCAGCAATTCGATAAGGGTAAATGCTTTCGTCAAACTCAGCACTATAGACTCCAAGATTTTTCGCGATTTGAAAACCCATCGTGACCTGAAAAAAATTGTCTTTTATCAACACGTGTAATGTCAAACTTTAATTACACGGTTGAACGACCGAAATATCAGGTTGACGCCACTCTCCAAAAAAATCCGCAATAATCACCTATAGTGCGGGTACACCGTCCCGGACTCCCAAAAGACTACCAATTTACTAGAGAAAAGGAATACCCTGACTTATGGCTCGTACACCGGCCCCTATCAAACCCATTGCCCCCCACGGCGGCACGCTGATCAACCGAGTATTGGAAGGCGCCGCCCGCGATGCCGCCATTGAAAAAGCGAAAACTCTTAAGACCATCAAAATTGACGACCGCACGGGTTCTGACGTAGAAATCATTGGCATCGGCGCAGTAAGCCCGCTGACCGGCTTCATGAACACCGACGATTACGATGGCGTCGTAAAAGATATGAAACTCGCCAACGGCCTGCCATGGACGATTCCCGTAACGCTTGGCGTCACTACTGAAGAAGCCGCAGACATTAAAATCGGCGACCAGGTAGCGCTTACAGACGAAAACAGCGGCGAACTGCTGGCCATCATCACCGTCGAAAGCAAGTGGAGCCCAGACAAAAAAGTTGAAGCCGTAAACGTTTTCACCACCGATGAGCAGGCCCATCCCGGCGTTGCAGCCCTTAACGCCAAAGGCGAAGTTTACCTCGGCGGCCCCATCGACGTGGTCAATCTTCCAAAGCATGACGATTTCGAGCAGTACCGCCTGACGCCGGCCCAGAGCCGCGAAGAATTCAAGAAACGCAACTGGCGCCGCATCGTGGCCTTCCAGACCCGCAACCCGATCCATCGCGCCCATGAGTACATGCAAAAGGTTGCCATGGAAATCACCGACGGTATCTTCCTGCATCCTCTTGTTGGAAACACCAAGGGCGACGATGTCCCTGCAAATGTCCGCATGGAAACCTACGAAGCCATCACCAGCAAATACTACCCGGCAGACCACACCCTTATCGGCGTTAACCCGTCGGCAATGCGTTACGGCGGCCCACGCGAAGCCGTGTTCCACGCCCTAATCCGCAAAAACTATGGTTGCACCCACTTCATCGTCGGACGCGATCACGCCGGTGTCGGCAACTACTACGGCTCATTCGACGCCCACTACATCTTTGACGAATTCGAACCCGGCACCATCGGCATCACGCCCCTCTTCTTTGACTTCACGTTCTGGTGCAAAGAGTGCGGCGGCATGGGAAGCACGAAGAGCTGCCCCCATGGCAAAGAAAGCCACATCACCCTCAGCGGAACCAAGGTACGCGAGATGCTCGGCAACGGAGAAATCCCACCGCCAGAATTCAGCCGTCCTGAAGTCGCAGAGATTCTTATCAAAGCTTACCGCGAACAAGACGCAGCTAAGTAACCCAGCAGTATAATCACCTTTAAACGAAACTTAAAGGCGCCCGGATGAAAGTCCGGGCGCCTTTCTTTTTCTGCCTCTGGGAGCAAATTAACCCGGAAGGGCTTCTTCCCAAAACGTGCATTCCCCGGACTCTTCCCGGAAAGCCACAACTGCCCGTGCCAGTCTCTTTTCATCCGCCACCGCAGTTGCGGAGTTGTCTAAGATCAGCGGGTTGATGTGTTTGGATATGAACTAAATTCCAGCTACGCTACCGAACAATCTCTACCGTGCATGGGGCTTGTGCCGCCAGGGCCGCAGAAGTGCTTCCTACCAGGAGCCGGTCGATCAGGCTGTGTCCCTTAGCGCCCAGAAAAAGAGTTTCGGCTTTAAAGTTTACCACCTCTTCAAGCAAAACATCTCGAGGCATCCCGGGGCAAACGGCGGTTGAAACAGTTAATCCGGCTGCTTTCATTGCTTCGCCCGCGGCGGTGACTGCGCTCTGCAATTCGACTTTGGTCCTGAATCGCAGCTTTAATTGCATTAACGCTATACTGGCTTCCGAAAACAGACAGTGGCAGTACATCCTCATCAAAGGCGGCAACCAGGCGCACTTCGGCATTTGCGGGCCAAGTGCGGCTTGTGATGGCCTGCAAGATACGGTTCGACGCGGGCGATCCGTCGAATCCAGCCAGAATGCGAATCGGCTCGGAATGAGGCAAGTTCTTCAGGCGAACCACACGCACTGAGCAGGAAGCATGGTTGACCACGGAATGAGAAACGCTGCCAAAGAAGATACGGTTTATGAGGGAGTGACCCTTAGACCCGAGAATAATCAGATCCGCACCCATCTTAGTCGCTTCATCCAGAATAGCCCATTGGGGCGAGGCGATACAACCGGCGGCTGTCAAATCCCACTGGGGGAAAACCATCGCGAGCCTCTCAACCACTTTGTCGGCCCGCGCGGTAGCAAGGTTTCTGAGGTGGGCTGTGTCAATCTGCATGCTACCGCCGACTTCCGCCGAGCAGTCAATCCCGGCACTCGCGCTGTCTGTGGCCAGTGATGCCATGCTATCTATGGCGCTCACAACTTTGACTTCGCAATCTGCCGGAAGCCCTGCACGAGTCAGGTCGCTAGTGAGCAAATCCAGGCCGTTAGTGTTTTCACAACCAATTAGAATCTTCATAAACTTATCTGACAAAAGGCACGTTGCGCCGTCAAGAAAATTACGGAAAAGAAAAGCCTGCTAAGTTAAGATTGGATGCCGGAAGAAGTTCTCGCCTTTATGAGAAACCCATTAAGAATAATGCCAATCACTGCAGGGATGAGAATTCTTTTTCTCCCGTATTTTGGAATCCCAAAGAGGGCAATGATCCCAAGGACGAACCCGGAGATAACCAAAATCAGGCTTAAGATATCCACTAACCCACAAACAAGCGCAATTAAATTAACAAATCAAAAAGATAATACTTGAAAGCCTGATTTCACAGTGGTTATGGTTAGTTATCGAATCAAACTATAATCACAAGAGGCAGGCTTTCAAGTGAACGTAAAT
>JBBSQY010000045.1:0-26302 GCA_038243585.1 Candidatus Sumerlaeales bacterium
CTTTGCTTATCGTTTTGGCGGTTCCTATTCCCCGGCAGGTCCAGCGGTGGCACGTGAATGGAATCGAATCTGTGGAAGCGCCCATGTTAACCTGGCTATCCAGGGCAATCGGTATATCCCTTTTTATACTGGGACTTGTGACGCTGGCAAACCCGGTGTAAGAGGTTGCGTTAGTAGTCTCAGTATTTCCAGAATTTAAGGCGCCGGCAACACTGGCGTTCGCTGCGCGAAATAAATTGGATCAGCCAGTACGGCCTCCACATTAACCATCGTAGAAACCGTAACCGTTTCAATTTCCCGATTCCCCGGTAACTCTTCAAGAGAAAGGGGCGTTCCGGAATACACGCTTATTTGCAGATAAACGCTGCTTGGCGCTACGGTAGTAATCGAAGCGCTGGCCGATGGCCAAATGGTTTCCCACGGATTTGCCGACGCGGTTTTAGCGTTGGCCTGGTTCCAGAAAAGCATTCCAAAAGAAACGACGTTATAGCAAACCGGTCCGCTGGTAATAACAGTGGCGCTGGTTACAGGATCGGTGCCTCTGATCTCGCGCATAAGCGTATTTTGCTGACCATCTGCATCGGCGCCCACGTAAAAGCGAACGCGGCGATCCAGAGGCTCTCCCGGCACATCAAAAGTGTCAAATACGACGGAAGCCGATGTCTCGCCAAGATCCTCGTCGATATCGGTGTCATCCAGGTCAAGTTTCTGGTAAAAAACAGGGCGTTCTGCATATTGCACTCCCCCGGCGGGGATAAGCGCGTGGCGGTCGCTGGTAGCTAAAGCCCAGTCGCCGTCATTGTCCGTACCATCAAACAGTTCCTCGTCCGTGGCGGTGTCCTGGTCATTATTAACCCTGTCGCCGCCGCCAACGCTAGACACTGTTTCGCCCTGGAATGCAAGCCCAAGGGTGCCTGTGGTGTTCTTGGCCCGCTTTACTTCCGCGGAAAGCATCTCCATGGCCGCGCGGGCATTGGCAGTAGCATCCATGCGAGCGCGAGACTTGTCGTGGCTTTCCAGCAGTTCCACAAACGACCAGACAACGCCGCTCATAATAATAAGGACAATGGTTATGGCCACAACCAGTTCCAGCAATGTGAGACCACGGCGGCGGTTAAGCGCCAGTTTCGGATGCTTTTGATGGCGAGAGAAGGTTATCATGGGCCAAACCTCAGCTCGTACAAAATATCGGTATTAGGCCTCAGGCTTTGACGAAACTCCGGAGCATAGCGGACAATGACCCGGGCAACTCCAGGGTCTCCGTCTGGGGTCGTTCCTGCATACAGCAGCGATGTGCCGCTGAACTGGTAGGCCAGGAGCGGCTCCTGTCCAAAGGTTACCGGAGCTGTGGGGGCTGGAAGATTGCGAATGGCGCTGATAAGAGTGCCGCTGGTGTCGTCGTCCCGTCGGATTTCCTCAGCCTTCATCTGCGCCAGCATCACCGCCTTGGTCTCCAGTTCCGCTTCTCGAGCGGACACGAGGAAGCCGGGAAACAGCAGCAGGATCATCACAATGCCCACCAGCAGGATACTGAGAGATACGATAGCCTCAAGAAGACTGAAGCCTCGTTTGCGTCCGCTGCCGGTGGCAGAAAGAGTTTGGCGTTGCCTGTTTAAAATCGACATTATGGCTTTACCGCCACTATCTTCGGCTTGGCCGTCGCGGAGAACAGACGAACTTCGCTGGTAAGGCGGCCACCGGGAGAAACAAAAGTATCTTCCAAAAGTCGGATATTGGCTTCATCCGAGGAGCCGTTTGGCCTGAACCTGAGTACCAGGTAGGGATTGGCCGTTGTCACGGTGTAAGATGTCCCCTTAATCCGGGCATCCAGAATCTGCACAGACGGAGGAAACGTCTGCCACGGAACCACCAAAGCCCGCGTTGCGGGTTCCAGGGTGGCCGGATTCGCGTCAGTGCTGGTTCCCGGATCGATTTCATCAATCCAGAAGCCAAATTTTACGGCGCCGCTGACAGGATCCTTAGTTTGAATCACCACCCGGTGCCATGCATTTCGGCTGACGGCCAGGCTGCGGGCGTTCATAAGAACATCCCGCACGGATTCCGCTCCGCTGCGCAGGCTGCGCCGCTGCTGCATCGAGCTATAGGAGTTGACCGCCACAATGGTGAGGATCATGGCAATTGCCACCACCGCCATCAGCTCCAGGAGCGAAAAGCCTCTATGTTTTTTTATAGTAATTCGCATGAAATTCAAAGGTTTATCATCAGCCTGTTCATGTATATGGCAGGGCAGTCGGGAGCGTCAACCCTGTATAGGTAGCATTTACTGGCATAAGAAGGATAGATGGGTGAGCATCAACCGCTTGCAAACTCAAAGCGATGAGTGAGCGATTTTTTTCTGACAGGTCGATCATGGGGCGAAACCCTGTAAAATGAAGGTTGGCCTTCCCAAAACCTATGGCTTTTTCGGCTCCACCTTCAGCGGTCCCGTCATCTCTTCCGGCTTGACCCACGCGTCGAATTCCTCGCTGGTCACGTGGCCCAGCTCCAGGGCGCTGTCTTTCAGGCTCAGGCCTTTGCGGTGGGCATTCAGGGCAATCTTCGCAGATTTATCATAGCCGATGTGAGGGTTCAGGGCTGTCACGGTCATCAGGCTGCTATCCAGGTTCTGCTTAATTTTTTCGAGATTGGGCTCAATGCCCACGGCACAATGGTCATTAAACATCCGGCAACCGTCGGCCAGCAGCGTAATGGATTCCAGCACATTGTGAAGCATGACCGGCTTATACACGTTAAGCTGAAAATTCCCCTGGCTGCCCGCGAAGGCGACAGCGGTGTCGTTTCCGAACACCTGGCAGACAACCATGGTGAGAGCTTCGGCCTGGGTTGGGTTGATCTTTCCGGGCATAATGGATGAACCGGGTTCATTCTCGGGGATTGTCAGTTCCGCGAAACCGGCGCGGGGGCCACAGGCATACCAGCGCACGTCGTTGGCGATCTTCATAAGTGCCCCGGCCAATGTGCGGAGGGCCGCGCTGACGTTGACCATGGCATCATGGGCGGAGAGGGCGGCAAATTTGTTGGGCGCGTCCACAAATGGGCAACCGGTTTCTTCTGCGATTAACCGGGCGCAGACCTCGCCGAAGCGCGGGTGGGCGTTCAGACCCGTACCGACGGCCGTGCCGCCAATGGCCAGCTCGCATACGCCGGGGATGGACCGGCGTACGGTGTCGATACCCTGGTCGATCTGGGCTACCCAGCTACCGATCACCTGCCCCAGCGTGACGGGCGTAGCATCTTGCAGATGAGTGCGACCCACCATTACGACCCCATCAAACTGCTTTGCCTTTGCGTCCAGCGTATCGCGGAGTTCTGTCAGGGCGGGGATAAGCACCTGCTCAAGCTGCTCCACGGTTGCGATGTGCATGGCTGTGGGAAAAGTGTCGTTCGACGATTGCCCTTTATTGACGTCGTCGTTGGGGTTGACGGGATCTTTACTTCCGACGACTCCGCCAGCGATCTGGATGGCGCGGTTGGCGATGACTTCATTAGAGTTCATGTTGCTCTGGGTGCCGCTGCCGGTCTGGAACACGACCAGGGGGAACTCAGCGTCAAGGGCGCCGGAGATGACTTCGTCGGCGGCCTGCACAATCAAATCGGTCTTGTTTTTCGGAAGCAGTTCCAGTTCGTGGTTGGCGAGAGCGGCGCATTTTTTTAAGACGCCAAGGGCCCGGATGACAGGGCGCCCCCATTGAAATCGATCCACGCCGATTTTAAAATTGATAGTAGAGCGCTGGGTTTGCGCGCCCCATAGCTTGTCTGCGGGCACCTGGACGTCGCCAAGGCTGTCTTTTTCCGTGCGAAATTGCGGGGTAGAGGTCATGGTAAAAGCTATATTTCGCGGGGCGCGGGGTTATGCGTCTCAGCAGGAGGAATTGCAGATAATTTGCCACGAAGGCGCGGAGGGAAAAGCAAAAGAAGGATAAGCGATGCAAAAAGCATTTTTTTTACCAGGCTCTCAGCGCTATCCCGTTTTTGCGTTAAATCTTTTTAACTTGTCAACTTTGCGTCGTGGGTCTCCGTCTTAGTCGGAAAGGTAATTGGATGAACGCGTTGGAATCTGTAAATTTAGGATCAGACAGCATCGGTGCAGTTCCCGTCGATGATCTGCAGACGCAGCTTGATGCGGTCGCGGCGGGACCAAACTGGGGCGTCGACGCTGTGGATGCGCTTTTGCGGCACGGGGACGCCCTGGGCTGCTCAGACCTTCATGTGGCGTGTCTTCGCGATAGGCTCGTGGTGCGGGGGCGGCTGCATGGTTCGCTTTTCCCCCTGGCATCCATAGCTGGAGACCAGCGCGACCTGATTATTTCCCGCCTGAAAATTTTAGCGCGTCTGCCCGCCTTTCAAAAATCGGAACCCCAGGATGGGCGGCTGGAGTTTACGCCGGTCGTGGGCGCTGCCCGGCTGTTGCGCGTTTCTTTTCTGCCCACGATTCATGGCGAGAACGTGGTTATTCGATTTCCCCAGGATGAGGAATCTCAGGCGCTCTCCCTGGACGGGCTCGGGATGTCTCCGGAAACCTTTGAGGCGGTGCGCGATCTTTTGCACCGTCAGGAGGGGACCGTGCTGCTGACCGGCCCCAGCAGCAGCGGCAAGACGACGACCATGTACGCGATGCTGCGCTGGCTAAACCAGCACCACGGCGACCGCATGAACATCCTGACCATCGAAGACCCGGTGGAGCGCGATCTGGGTTTCGCCGGACAGGTGCAGGTGAACACGGCCCAGGGGCTGACGTTTGAGCGGGCGCTTCGTTCTGCGCTCCGCCAGGATCCTAATGTGTTGATGCTCGGTGAAATCCGGGACACGGAAACGGCCCGCGTGACTATGCAGGCGGGAATGTCCGGCCACTTGGTCATCAGCACCCTTCACGCGGGGAGGGCGAGTCTCGTGTTCAGCCGGCTGCTATCCATGGGGATAGAGCCATACCTGGTGGCATCAGCCATCAGCGGAGCCATAGCCCAGCGGCTCGCGCGAGCGATTTGCAAGGCCTGCGCTTCCGGTAGGGATAGCTCGCCGAGCCGTCCGCAATCCTCCGCTTCCGGTAGGGATGGCTCGCCGAGCCGTCCGCAATCGCCGAACCGTCCACACGCAGTCTGCTCTGAATGCGCTGGCGCCGGATGCGCGGGTCGCATCGGCCTGTTTGAGTGCTGCCGCGTCACCGAAACCCTTCGCGAGCTTATCCTGGCGTCCGCAGCTCCGGGCCGCGTGGCGGAAGAGGCGGCGCGGTCCCAGACAGCCAGCCTGCGAGACGAAGCCGCCCGCTGTGTAACCAGCGGCTTGATCGCCCGAAGTGAAATGGAATTTATCTTTGCGGGAGAGGAAGAGCCGGCATGAGTGACGATGTTGTAAACGATCCAGGCAACCCAGTCATCGCGGACAGAGGCGTCGCAAAGCCGCCCCCGTTGCCGATCCGGAACAAAAAAACGCGACGCGGCCAGTGGAAGCTTTTTGCTTTCGCCAATTCCGCAACCCGCCCGGAGGCCAAGGCTATTCTCTTTCAGGAGCTGTCCGTCGCCACCGCCAATGGGATGCCCTTGGATGAAGCCCTTGAGATGGCGGTGCGAAGCGAACGAGACCGCGTGGGCGGCGCTAAAACGGCGGATGAAGGCGGCCCGTGGAGTATTATCCAGACACTTGTGGCGCTAATCTATATTTTTTTCTCGTCGATTGGCGTGCTATTGCTTCTTCTGCTGACCAGCGTGTGGGCCACGGATGTCGAGCGAGTCGCGCGGGTGTTGGCCATGCGCCTTCTGCCGTTTATACGGGCGGGGCATTCTCTCTCTTCCGCCATGGCAATGCTGCGTTCGGATTACAGCCCCCAGGAAGTCAGCATCATCCGCGCCGGAGAAAGCTGGAACAACCTGCCGACTGCGCTGGAAAAGCTGGGACAATTTCAGTATTATGAGCGGGAGCTGCAGCGTCACTGGGCTCGCATGATGTATCCATTATGGCTGTTCTTAGTGATGGGAACCATCATGACGTTCTCAGCTGTCTTTATCCTGCCTAAGTTTAAGGATATTTATGATCAACTGGGCGCTGAACTCCCAGGCATCACGCAGCTTATAGTTGATGTTGCTGCATGGGCAACTTCGGCGGGTATGCCTTTCCTATTTCTTCTGCTGGGACTGATCTCATTCATAATGACCATCCGATTGCTCATGGTCGGCAACCGCACCCTGCGGGACATCGCTGCAGGGGGACTGTTTATTTTGGGGATTGTGGGGATAAACGTCGCCATGTTTGCGTTTAGCGATGCAGCTGTGGATACCATCGGATCTATTGGTGTTTTTATTGTAGTGATACTCTCCGCAATCCTTCCTGCCATGGTTCTCATGGCGGTTCTTAGTGAGTCGGAAAAACTTGTGCTGTGGCTGGAGCGCACGGCGAGCCGGTGGTTTGGAAATATTCCCGTCATTGGTGCTCCGCGCCGTACGGAAATGGAATCGCGCTGGCTGGCTGCGCTTTCTCTTGGATTGAGCAGCGGCATTGAAGCTCCTGTGGCCATTGAGGCGGCGGGCGACATCTGCGGCGGCTCTCTCGCCAGGAGTTCGCGCCGCGCCGCCGAACTGGCCGGACAGGGGCATTCCATTGGCGAGGCCGTGGTCAAAGCCCGGGTGTTGCGCCCGCGTTACGCGAACCGGCTGCGACTGCTGGACGGTCGCCCCGGCTATCTTGCGGATCTTGCGGATATTTCAGAAGACGCCGCCCGGGACTCTTTTCACACGTTGAACCGCGCCAGCCGAATCGCTGAGGTGGCGACGGTTTGCGTCATAGGCGTCAGTGTTGCGATCTTCGCTATCGCCATGTATGTGCCGCTTTTTCAGATTCCCCAGGTCGTGGGCCATTATTAAACGGAGACTATTTTGATGAGCACAATAGACATAAATGAATTGGACCGCCTGACCAGTGAACTGGCTAGCTTCGCCCGAAGCGGCGTGCCGCTGCCGGAAGGTCTGGCGCAGCTCCACTCCAGCCTGCCCGGCGGAAAATTGAAAAGCTTGTCAGGAGAGCTTTCCGCCGCCACGGCGCAAGGGCAGCCGCTGTCCGAGGCCCTAAAAAACAGCAGCATCACGGTGCCAGCTTCATTTGCTGCCCTGGTGCGGTGCGGCGAAATCAGCGGAGACTTGAGTGGCGTGCTTGACTTTGCCCTCAAGCACGGCCGCCGATTGAAAAACCACAGAGCTTCAATGATGACAATCCTGATCTATCCGTTGCTGGTCTTAGTTGTCATGGTTGTTATTCTCGCCTTTACCATGATGGTCATTATGCCGCGTTTTACGGACATTTACGAGCAGCTCGGCGCGCAGCTCCCCGGACCCACGCAGCTGTTAGTCGATGTTTCCGATATGTTTTCACAAGGTTTTGGAATCCTTGTCGTTCTGGCGTTGCTGGCCGTTGGCGGCTACCTTTTGATCGCCGCAGCTTCCGAGCGGCTGCCGTCGCGGCTTATGGCGTTTCTACCGGGGGTTCGCAGTCTCGTGTATCTCAGCGACACTTCCATAATGACGGAGTTCGTCGGCCACCTGTTAGGCCGGGGCGTGCCGCTGCCAGAGGCTTGTCGCGCTGCGTCTCTGGTGGTATATAATGAAGATATGCGGCGGTCGCTGGAGAAAATGGCTGTCGCCTCTGAACAGGGCGGAACCTCTGGAGATGAACTAAACAGCGGGATTCCGGCCACAGCGGCCTGGCTTTACCGTCAGGGCGAGGCGCGGGGGACGCTGGCGGACAGCTGCGCCGGCATCGCCCGCTACTGCGAAAATCGGTTTGAGATTGTCAGCCGACGCACCCTCCATCTGATGGAGCCGATGTTCATTCTTATCATATCGGTATTTTGCGGAGCAATGGTGATAGCGCTCTATTTGCCATTGTTTAATATACCAAAAATCATGGGCCATTGACATGATTAACCACACAGATAAGAAAGCCAAACCAGCATTCGTAGTCACCTATAAGAACGTAGGATGGGCATTCCTGCCCGTCTCGCAAATCTGCTTCTCAAGAGCAGGACACACGACAACCCAAACGTTAATGCCGGAAAAGCGGGCATGTATAAATCAAGATCGCCTTCACAGGTTTAGCGGGCTAAGTAATTTAAGATATTCCAATCAGATCCTGAGTCCATCTAGACGGGCAGGAATGCCCATCCTACGCTCACGGAGCAGGGGTTTGACCCTGGTAGAGTGCCTCGTGTTTGTAGTTATCTGGAGCAGTGTGAGCATCGCCAGCCTGTGGGCGATTCAGGAAGCGAGCCTGATGCGCGGCAAGGCGAGCCAGCGGGCGGAGCTAGCGGCTGTGGCGCAGTCGGAGCTGGAACAGGCGCGAGCCCTCCCCGCGGCGGACCTGCGACCCGGGCCGCAGATTCGACCGGCGGCGGACTGGTGGCCTGCGGGAACCAGTTGCACGGTTACGCTGACGCCGCAATCACCGGCGGCATGGCTGGTGGACGTGCAAGTGGATCGGGCTACGACGCGCGGGCTTCGTCCGGTGCGCCTGACTTCGGTACGGAGGGCTGGATTATGAAAACGCGCATCGCTCAGATAAATATCAAATTGGGCTGCCGGGGATTTACCCTGATAGAGCTCCTCATCGTGGTTGCAATTATCGCCGTTGTCGCCTCCGGAAGTATGGCCGTGATAACGGGTCCCATGTTTGAGCGGGTTCGCGCGGAAGACCAGGAGGCCTTTGAAGCAGGCGCCGGGGTATTCTTTGCGACGCTCGTGCAGGACGCCCACCGGGCGAAATCCATGGATGTGGATGCCACGGGGACGATAACACTCGCGGGCGCGCCTGCCACTGCGGGCGGGATCGTCTACGCGGTAAACGACCAGGGGACGTTGACCCGCACCGTCGGCGATAAGCCGGGGGCGAAGCTTGTGCCTGGCGTGCGAGCTCTGAGGGCGGAAAAACTTTCGACCGGCTCGCTCTGGTCGGTTGGCCTGACGGCAAACATTCGCGGTTACGATGGCAAACCTACGACCGTTACCCGGCGCATGGACATACTTGCGGGCGCCAACGCCTGGACCGGAGGCCCCTCATGAAAACCTGTTGGACAGACATTCCTGTCTGTCACTGTCGTCGAAGATCTTTTCGTTCGTCAAGTCTTGTAGTATGGGGTGTTGGGACAGACAGGAATGTCCATCCTACTGGGACACGAATTGGATTTTCGTGCAGCCAAAAGCGCGGGTTTGGCATGTTGGGTCTTTTGTCGCTTATTGCCCTGCTGGCGACGCTTTGCGCTGCGGTATCTATCAGCTCAATGCGGAGCGCCACCGGTAGCCTGAGGGGGCTGCAACGCCTGCAAACCCAGGCGGCGGCGGAAGGGGCGGCAGTGCTCTTGGCCACGGGAGATGCAGCTTCTTCGGGTACCATAAAGGTGGGCGACGTTCATGTGTTGATCACGCCGGAAACGACCACCGGCGCCGTTGAGACAACAACCTCACAATCCGTCACCAGCGCAACTGTCAGCCGTCTGGCGGTTAGCCTCAGGGCCGGCGAGCGGGTGACTTATTCCCGAAATTTCCTGGTACGCTTTGCCCCCGATTCCGGCGCCATCTCCGTGGAGGCTCTCCCATGACCAGACGTAGGTTTTCTGCATTTACTTTGATCGAGCTGCTCTTCGTGGTAGCGATTATGGCCGTTCTGGCCGCCATCGCCGTACCCAATTTTCTGGAAGCGCAAACGCGGGTAAAAGTAGCGCGGGTGCATACTGACATGGCTGCCACAACCTTGGCGCTGAATCGCTATTACGCGGATAAGGGCGCTTACCCGCCCAACACCACTGAAGCGCGGCGGTACCTCGAAGCCGCCATGCAGAATCCCGTAATGGATTCCGCCCACACCAGCGTGCCGGTTGACGTAAAAATCCCTTGGTGGATAGCCGACTCAAATATCCTTGAACCAGAAATTGAAGGCATGGGGATGGATTTTACCCCGTCCACTCAAACAGATACCCTGGACGCCCATTTTTTTAAAAGTCCGGTGATGGACTTTAATTCGGGTCAATTGTCCTTACTCACGACGCCGATCAACTATATTGGCACAGCCGTCTCTCGGGACATATATGCCAGCTCTTACGCCCGACGCGACAACAGGAGTTTGAACGCCACCGGCTGGTTTGGCTATGTAAACTCCGCAGAACTGTTTGATGACGACTCATTAACAACCGCCTCCCCGGGCTTGTGGGGCGATCATCTTACCAGCGGAACCTATTTCTATCTGGCTTCGAGCGGCCCTGATACAAGCTATGAAATCTGGCACCCTCTAAGCGGTCCCTTTACAGCTTATGACCCCACCAACGGGAGCGTTTCCGGTGGGGATATTTTCCACTTTGAAGGCCGCAGCCCCCGCCTCCAATCCGCCCCGCAAGAAATGCGTCCAGGTCACCAACGGGAGCACTATTGATCCAGGCAAACCACGCTGATCGTGTTTCGACTGCTTTCCCTTAGTTCTCCGCGGTAGTGCGTGGAGTTTACCCGTTATCCCGTGCCCAGGCGAAGGCCCGTTTCACCGTGGCCCATGCCTTTTCCGGGTCGTCCGGTGCGATGTAAGACATATGGCCGCAGCTATGGAACCCCCATACGGCGATATCCCGCTGACCTTTTTCCACCATCAGCTTCACCGCGTCCATCATCTCCTCTTCGCGGCCCCCCGGCACCTTGTAGCCTTGCAGCCACATCTGCGCGGCCAGGCCGTGCTGCTCGGTTACGGTATTGATCAGATCGCAAGCCTCGCCAACAAATTCCGCCATGTCTTTTTTGAAGGCGTACCAGTACGGGTCGGTGCCAAAAATCTCCAGGTGCGGCACGCCAGCGAGGCGGTCCCAGTTGGCGGTGCTGTGGTCGGCACCCCGCAGCGGCAACACGCACAGGCTGTTGCGCTTTCCGAGGCTGTGGGCATGGGTGGTCAGGTCGCTCAGAAAGCTGATGATCGACTTCTCTTTAAACTCCCGCACCTCGTCCGTCTCGTCCTGCGGCAAAGGATTGCCATATTTCGCCTCGAACTGCTCCATACAACACGCGCAACGGCAACCCCAGGTGTCCGGCCTCCCGCCCATCCAGCCGGCCAAGTAAAAGTGCGGTTCATCCCAGAACATGACGTCCGCGCCGGTCTTTGCGGCGGCGTCTGTCCATTCTTTCATGAACTGGCGGAACGTCGGATTATTTGGGCAGGCCGAGCCGACCGGCTTGCCGTCGCTCACCATCTGCATGGCGTCCACGTTTTGCATAACAAAATTTGAAAAACTTTCGCCGCCGAAAACCTTGCCTACGCCCCAGGGGTCAATATGCGCTTCCATCCCGGTGTCATGGGTGATCTGCACCAGTTCGCCGATGGTGTCGTGATAAAACATCCAGTCGTTCTCGTTGAACGTATGGACGACATAGGTGCAGCCCATATCCGCCAGCTCCTTCATATCGGTGCGAGCATGGCGGAGAATGCGGTTTCCGAAATATGAACATCCAAGTTTCATGAGGGCTCCGTGGCGATTAGGCTTTGGTGATAGACACAAACAAATGGTTGCAGACCCCCGCACAGGCAAATCAAGAGGAAACCACGCAGGCGAATAATTGCAACCGGGAAACCGTAATTCGCCGTGTTAGCACGGGCGGGCGATTAGCTCAGCTGGTTAGAGTGCCGGCCTCACATGCCGGAGGTCCGCGGTTCGATCCCGCGATCGCCCACCATTAAAAATCACCGTTCCATTGCGCAATGACGTGACTATTGTTTGATTGGTGCCCCTGGCGCGGATGGAGGGGCTGCGGCAGGCGGTGCTGCTGCTGCCGCTTTGGCTGCCGCTTTGGCTGCCGCTGCGGCTTGTGCTGCTTGTGCCGCGGCTGCTTGTGCTGCTGCCGCAGCTGCTGGGGTGTTGTTTGCTCCCGGCGGAGATTTTAGATTCCTGCTTCCGGTACTTAACATTCCACTAGGGCCAGACGTACCAACCAGGGAGGCCAGCGTGTCAGTGGATGCTTCTTCTTTCAGCGTGACCCTCGGTAACGCCCTCATGCCAGCGGACGGAACAGCGGAAATCGGCTGATACGAATCTACGTCTCCAACCGTTGAGTCATCGATGTTGACGGTAGCGTTGATGCCGCCGAGAGATGGCGTGTTGGCGTCGGAATCGCGCATGGGAGAAAGTAAAACACTGCCGTCTTCAGCCGTGGTACGGCTCATGGAGGAAAAATCCGGGGCGGGCGGAGGAGTGTAGGAGAGATAGTCTCCCTTTTCCAGCTGCGGCAAATTGCTCAAGCCGTCGCTGCGCGTTGGAAGGTCCGTCAGGGTTGCGGTAGGCGTCGTCAGAGGCTCCTGGGGCAGGTCGGCCATCAGGGCGCCTTTATATTTGATTGTGTCGCTAGGATTCTCTTCTACGATCGTCGGAGTCACGAAAATCAGGAGATTGCGACGGCGGTTATCTTCCGGGGCTTTTGTATAGCCGCCAAACAGAGCGGGGCCGATGATCGGGATCTTCATCAGGCCGGGGATTCCGGTTTTAGTTTCCGATTTACTGTCGGCGACGAGGCCGCCGATAACCCGCGTTGATCCGCTGGGCACCCACATGGTCGTGTTCAGTTCCTGGTTGGTTTTACCCACGCCGGTATAAGCAAGGCCACCGAAGGTCTGCTCCACGCGGAGCGGGGAACTGTTCTCCACTGTTATCTCAAGTTCCACCATTCCGTTGCCGGATATAATGGGAACAACTTCAAGAAACAGACCGACCTGCAGAAGCTGCTGCACAGGCTGAGAAGGCGTCAGGTTGTTCTGATTTCCGTTTTGGCTGACACCGATAGAGCCACCGGTAAAAAACGGCACGCTCTGCCCAACGTCGAAAGTGGCCGTCTTTTGATTTTCCACCAGCAGACGAGGCTGTTGCAACACCCGCGTTCGCGAGTCGCTCATGGCCGTAGACAGTTTGACGAAAGCGTGACGCGACAGCATACTTGCGTTGAGGCCTCTTGACCCTGCCTCCACCACGGGGAATTCTTTCCGGAAATTGATGAAGCCTTCCGAACCTTCGGTTACGCCGCCATCAGCTCCAGTGGCATTTCCGGTTGGAATGCCGCTCACCAGGCCGTCTGTGACTGCGCTGAGAAGATCTCCGGAAAAGGCATAATCTATCTGCCAGTTAAATCCTTCGGTAAACTCGGTTTCGATGATTTCAAGCTGGAGAAGAATCTGGCGCACGGGAGCGTCAAACGCGGCAAGCACCTGTTCCACGCGCTCGTGGACTTCCGGCAGATCTCGCACGATGAGCTTGCCCTGCCGAATGTTGAAGTGGAAATAGGCCTCCGGGGTCAGAATCTCCTCGATAGCGATTTCCAGCTCTTCCAGTTCTTCGCCCTCCACGCCCAGGTTGTTGATCGTATAGACGCGCATTTCCGGGCCAATATCCAGGGTTTCGACCAGTTGCTCCATCTTCTGGAGCACGTCGATACGGTCGGATACGATGATCTGGCGCGTGCGCTCATCAACCTGCACATCGGGGGACGCAGGACTTTTCAGAGCCGACAGCTTTTCCGCCACTTCGTTCACGTCGGCGTGTTCAATGTAATAGACGCGGGTCAGGAATTTGACGTCGATGGTTTCGAGAAGACGCTGGGCCAGTTCAAGAACCGGCACAAGGTCGGTCATGATGACTTTATTAGAGCGCTGATCCGCCGCGACCCGTCCGATGCCGGGTGTCATTATGCCTTCAAGGGCCTTCGCGGCTTCTTCGGCGGTGATTTCCTTAGGCAGGAACACTTTTGGCCGGACCAGGCGCGGCAACACTTCGGCCTTATAGGTTTCCTGATCCCAGATTTCATAAGTCCCTGGACGATCTGGTGGAGGATACAGAATCCAGTTCGGCTGGCTGTTGACAATTTTGTTTAGAACATCGGCCAAAGGCTCTGGCTGGGGCGATATCAAAGTAATTTTAGTGCCGACGGTTTTACCCCGGGCCGAAATGACTGTTTTCGCCTGATCGCTGAGCTGACCCAATACGCGCTCGATAGGTAGATTGCTGGCGACAACGCTGACGTTTCCCGGAGTGCCAGGCGTCGTCGTAGCCGACGCGCTGGTGGTAGCGCTTGCAGTGGCTGGGGCGTCATCCTGCGCATAGCCGGCACAGCTCATGGCCGCCAGCGCAAGAATGGCAAATGCTCGGGCAGAATAGCCAAACGGGCTACGGGACGCCGAGCTAAAGCTGAAGGGGAGGACGCCTACGCGTCTGACATATAGCAAAGTTCTCTTCATTTCTCCTCTAGTGCCCCTTTGCTGCGATATGCGGGAACCTGTTGTCCAGCAATTTTGTCAGTCATTGTCGGATTTCCTTATTTCTTAGGCGCTGGGGCCGGAGCGGCAGTGGCGGGTTCAGTGTCCAGGTTAATATTTCGTTCCGCGGTAGTGTCTTCCATGCCCAGGGTTATTTCCGGGCTGTAAGGGTTCTCGTTGTTAATGGTCTTTAGAGAAACGGTTTTCATGATGCCATTGCCGACATCCACCTGTTTGGTGTCTCCAACGGCCATTTCCCAGATGGCACCTTCGGCACCCTGCTGAGACAGCTGCACATCCTCAAGCATCGCCTTGCCCTGGTATACGCTCAACAGCTTCCATCCGCCAAGGGATTTCCCTATGTCAGGGGTCGGCGGCGGCGGCGGAGGGGTAGGCGTTGGGGTCGGCGTAGGGGTGAGCAGTGCGCGAAAAATGCTTTTCTTACCAAAATCTCCGCCACGGGAAGAGCCTGCCGAGGCATACTGGGTTTCAGTTCCGGGCATGCTTATGGTGCTGGTGGTATCAGACGAGTCTGAGATTTCAGAACCGTCGAACTGTTCAGATGGGTCAGACTTATCGGACCTGTTCGAACCTGCAGGGCTAATCGCCGCTGGCACTTCAAGTTCGTCCAGCCCTCGCGGCAGATCGCGAGATTCATAAATCAGGAAAACCAGAACCCCAATAATGACCAGCAGCGTAAGATTAAGTAGAAATTCCTGTCGTTTCATCAGCGTGCGCCTCCTCTGTTCAGCTTGAGCGAACCTGCTTCAGGCGCCGCATCTTCTGATTCTTCTTCGGGGATCTTCACGATGCGTCCAAGGTTCAGTTCCACCGTCAGTTCGTTTTTGTCCAGGTCGGAATCTCGCGTAATGGTTGCCGTCTGGGTAAGGTAGCCTTTGCTGTCAAATTCCTTGAGCAGCGCTGCCACCTTTTCCAGGTTGGACTTTACTGTGAGAGGTAGAATCAGAAACTCATAACCAGTCGCACCTTTAATTTCGGCGGTGATGGGCGGCGAATAGCTGGGAACGGTGCCGACAGTATCAACTACAAGGTCCACTACCTCTTCGTTAAAGACTTCGCTGGGATCGCGATCCGGGTCGTCCTGCGGGAATTGCGCTTCTACCCGGGCATAGCCCTGGTCGATGGACTTGGCCTCAGCCAGGGTCTCCTGGTTTTCCAAATATTTTTCCCGCTCGCTGATCAGAGTCGCGTTCAGGTCCTCGTAGCTCTGCCATACCGGCTCAATTCCGAAGCTCCATACGACAAACGCGAGCACCAGGCCGAGCGTTATTGTGAGGGTGCGCTGGTCGCGCTTATTCAATGCCATCTAGATCGCCCTCTTTCTGCTTGCTACCCGGGGCGGGGCGCGAGGATTTTGGTTTTGGTTTTACTGGCTTGGGGAAGGTGAAAGTTGCGGCCCATCCCAACACTGGAATCTGCGGACGCCCACGCAACTGCTTGTTCGGCACCGTGTTATCCAGCCTGGCATCTTCAAAAAATCCGGTATTGCGCAGATCATTGACCAGCTGATTGGCCGTCTGCAAGTCCGTCGCGTCCCCTTGCAGCTTAACAAAATCGCCTCGTTTGTAATCGAAGCTGGTCAGAGCCACCTGATCCGGAAAGTAATCTTTCTCGCTAAGGATCCGCAGCACATCAATGGCACCGCGGTCATCCTGAACATTGTCCCGGATAATGCGCAGACGATCCTTCTTTGTGCGAAGGTCCTTCACCCTGCCTTGGTCCGCGCGGTTTTGGATCTCAATTTGATCCAACAGTGCCCGTTTTCTGGAGAAAGCATCGGACAAAAACATATAACCAGCGACCAGGGCCGCGAGGGCCAGAACGCCGGTAACTACGTAAGAAACCTGCTGGCGCTTGGCCGACCGTGCCTCCGTGTAGCTTCCCGGCAGCAGATTAATGTGGATCGTGTGCGGACGGCGACCAACCGCGCCGCCTATGGCCACTGCATACTGCTGTCCCGGTGCCTCGCTGTTCTTCAGCACCTTGCGAGCAACTTCCGCCCCGCTCAGCGGATCAAATACCGCAGCGGTCACATGAAAGTTGGCTTCAAAATAATCCGCCACGCGTTTGATCACAGCCCCTTCACCGCACAAATAGATGTGGTTGATCATAGGGCAGTTAAACTCGCGGCTGGCGAACTCATAGGTCCGGCGAACTTCCTGCAAAAGCTTGTTGAGCCAGTCGCTGAAAATCACTGCCGGCTTGTTTTCCGGCGCTGCGGCCGCGGACGGCGCTGGCACCGCTTCAAAGATGAGAGGAGGCGCGGGGCGGGCGTAGCGAGCGTCTAGTGCAGCCTGCTCATCCTCCTGGCCCGGCAGCTCGTCATAGATTCCCGGGGCCACAGACGGCGGCTCCGGGGTTTCGCCTTTAAAGTAAAGCTGCGGCTCCAGCGCGTCCATTTCCGACAGGTCGCTGATCGTTACCGGCTGGCCCATGGCTTCCGTCAGATCAGTCATGAGGCGAGAGACCCCGGTGGTGCTGCCGCGGGTGAAGTTTACGTTGCCGTTGGTCGCGATAACCAGGTCCGTTGCGTTTTTACCGATGTTCAGCACCAATACGGTGCGGTCGGCCAGGGCAGTTTTCTCCGTGGCGGCAAACGCGTTGAACATGGCAATGCTTGAGACAGTGATCGACGTGACGGTTAGCCCCGCCTTAACGCATATATCCAGGTATTCCTTTGCGATGGGCTGGTCCACTGCGGCCAAAAGCACATCGCTGCCCTGCATCCCCTGCCGCGCGAGCACGTGGTACGATACAATATGACGATCGGCATTGAACGGAATGTGGCGGTCCGCCTCAAACCTTGCCATTCCGGCAATTTCATCGTCAACCGTGCTGGGAAGCGTTACGCTTCGCGCCATGACATAGCTTTTAGGAATGACTACGACGGCGGTTTTAATGGCAATGCGCTGCGACCTCAGGTGGTCGCGAAGGGCCTGCGTACGTTCAGCGGCGCGGACGACAAGATCTTCCGGACGGGGGAGCACAAAGCTCGAAACGGATTTGACGGCGATGCGTCCGTTTTTCGCTGGCTCGGCAACGATCACCTTGCATTCGAGATCGGTAAATTCAATGGAGAGATGTGCGGCCATTATAGAGACTTCTCACTGGGAAAACTTTTTACAGGCATAATATCCTCTGGGATGCACCGGTTGTCTAACCGTAGGCGAAACAATGCCGTGGTACCGATACGGGTTTTGGCGGAAAACTGCCTGGAGCCGCGCGTTTTGATTTTGTCTGCTTTAACTCTTAATCTGTCGTTCATATTTTTTGATTCAATCATAGTCATTCTATCCATTGGAGAACCCGTATGGCTGGTATTCTAATGTAATTATCGTCCGGACGTCCAGTGTCATTGCCCTTGCTACGGCTACGGCTACGGCTTTTCGGTTCTCTGCGCTTGTTGTCAAGGCCTCTTCCTTTGTTCGACGCCAGCGCGGCGTCATCCGGGTTATACACTTCCAGTTGCCGCACCACCACGGCTTCCACCGTCTGCTCTGCTCTTCGGGTGGTGCCAATGCCGATAATGCGAAAAGTTTTCGAGCTAAACGTGGGCTGAATCCCGAGAGACGCCAACTGACCCAGTGCGGCTGTATCCACTCCCGGAACCTGCGCAATATCTTTCATGCTTTTAAACGCTGTTTCCGGGTCCGGAGCCCGGTTGTCATTGTCTCCGCGGAAGTCCGCAATAGATTCCGCTGCGGCCTTTGCCTGTTCAATGGAAGCAAAATCCGTCGCCGCGTGGATCAGGATGGTAAGCACCTCAATGGGTGCCGTGTTTAGGTTAATGCGTCCGTTTCCGCCTTCCGGCGATACGGTTATGATATCCTTCATGGGGAGAGCTTCGCTTTTCCGGCCACGCGTCCGCTCCCGCTTGGCCCGAACCCGCCTCCCGGATGCTATGGCGTCCCGAACCGACATCTCGTCTTTTTCCTTCTTCTCCGGATCATAACCCAGAAAGAGTTCTGGGAACTGCGAAACGCCATAGACGTCAAGCAGTTGATCAGTCGTCAAAAATTGTTCGTTGGGGGTTCGATACATTAACTGATCCGCGGCCATATCCGGCTTCACACGTTGACCGAGCTCGGCGCTGTAGTACTCGTTTTCATAAGCGCCCGGCTCTCCGCCGGCCATGTCATCCTGGTCTCGATAATCAACAACGGCATAGGCTATGTCATCGGAATCCGGAGCTTCAAATCCGTAATACTCCATCATTGCCTTGATGACTTTAAAATTGGCGTGGTTGAGGGGGATTTTGCTTTCTTCATCAACAATCTTCACTTCATAGGTGCGGTCCGGATGAAGCTTCTTATCCGGCTGCACCACCCGTTCTTTGTCAGAAAGATCCCGCATGGCCCACACGTCACTGAAAGCGTCATAGGGCTGGTTCGGGTTCTCTTCATAGTCGATAATCATGTCGTTTTGCAGGTGTGTGATTCCAACCGATACGGCGCTCTTGGCCAGGTTATATGCATTAAACTGCTCTTTTTGAAGCAGCGCCAGTTTCGAGCTGACCTGCACGTCAAACGCCAGCGACGAGGCGATTATCCCCAACACAACGACAATCCAGAGGGTCAACACCAGCACCACGGCGCGGCGGCGCTGGGGATAGCGAGTCTGCCCTCCGCGCATCCATCTGCCCACGCCCGCCAGCAACCGCACGGTAGCCGCGTCCGCTGCACTGCGAGCTCTCATTTTCCGATGTGCTTTCATCGGTTGCCTCCAGTCGAACTGCCGGCGGAGCTTTTGGAACTCTTGCCGGAAGACCCGCCCTTGTCGCGATTTTTACGACGGGAATTAGCGCGAGCCCCCTTCAGTTCGTCGTCCTCGTCGTTCGGCACATAAGTTTCCATGGCGTATTTATTGTTCATGACAATGGTCTGGCGATAGATTTGCGCGCCGTCGGGATTATCCATGTCGGTGGCGAATTTAAACGTAACCTCGAGCCAGCCCGGCAGATTATCAGCCCGGCTTTGCTGCGCCTGCTGCTGCACCTGACCAGAAAGCGAGGCCGCCGCGCCAGTGTTAACGACATCCTGCGACGCGTTCTCACCCATCGTGCCGACGATATCGTCATCCTCTTCCTCTGGGGGATTGCGATATTCTGAAGCGTTGCTGTCCCAAGATTCTGCCAGCAGCCAGTCCTCTTCAAAATAATATCCATACTTCACGTCGAAACCAACGCAGTTTTCCGCCAGTTTGTCAATAGTCGGCAGCGTTGTTTTGGGAATCACGTTCCCATCTTCGTCGGTTTCCGGCTTTGTAATGTCGTCCACGGCACGGTACAGACTGTTATCTACCACATAATAGGTGATACGGCCAAGGCCCCAAAGCGGGCGCGACTCATCCAGTGAGAAACCCATATAGCGCACAAACGAAAGCTGATCAGTTCCTGAATTGTCCTCACCAGAAAAGGAAAGATCAATGGGCGGCCCGAGATCAGGCAGGTTTTCGTCGACAACGTCCCGGCCAGACGCCGTTTGTAGATTTGTCTCATTCGCGCTCGTCTCGGCTTCCTGCTGACGCCGCGCTACGTTGTACTCCGATTCCGGCTTGTAGTAAATATTATGGAGGTCTTGAGCCAGCTTATTGACCGCGAACCGGCCCAGCTGCTGCTGCGAAGCGTGCTCTGTGCCCATGGTGTAGGCCTTCATGCCGGTACGAAAGGCCGCGAACAGCGCCGTCATCATAATGGAAAAGATGACCATAGCCACCATGATTTCGATAAGGGTGAAGGCGCGCGTAGTCCGCGACGGATGAAGGCGCTCCATCAGATCCCCTCCTCTTCGCTGAACAATTCGTTTCGGAGCTTCGATTCATAGCTGAACCGCTCCAGCGGGGCGAGGATCAGAAAGGCGTCAGCGGGGTGCGTAACCCGGCCGCGCGGATCGTTATAGGTTATGGACAGGTTCACAGCCTGTAATTCGCGCAGATTCTGCGGACGCGTCTCTGTTTTTAAGCGATATTTCAGTTTCTCTTTGCTGCTTACCACGTCGTACGAGTAGCGAGGGAAGCCATCGCTTTCGAAATCACCGCTGGACTTGCCCTTGCCCGGAGGCTCAGCCTCCATTGACTGGAGCGCCGTCTCCGCCAGCACAGTCGCGACGGTAGTAGAGTCGTTCTTTCGGATGGCAGACAGCGACAGCGTAAATGAGCGCATCATGGTTGCGATGGATATCCCCAGAATAACCATGGCGACAATTACCTCAAGCAGCACAAACCCGGACGCGGGGGAGCGTCGGGGTGGGAGCACCCTGAATTTTGTCATCCCGGAGCCCGCCATTACCTGTCCGCCTCTGCGGCTACGTAGGCGTTGTTATAATTCGGTGGGAGGGGATAGTTGACCGATCCACGTTCCGCCGCTACGGTTTCCAGATCACCTTTATTAAGTTCCACCATCCCCGTAGACTTCAATACTTCCAGCGTAAACACCGACGGGGTGCCGTTAGTAAACGAAATAAAGCCCGGCGACGCAGTCCCGTCGGGATAAAAGTCAAACGCGATTATGCCGTTTTTGAGGATGTTGTCCTCCAGCGCGTTCACTTCCATAAATTCCACCCGCGTATCCAGGTCCCGCTTACGCTCCATATTGGTTTTTGGCTTTTTAGGATCATAACGCCCGGTTTTTTCATCCGGCGTACGCAGGTCCATCCAGAACTGGTGCTTCTTCGTATCCAGAAAGAGCTGGGTGGTGCGGCCATTAAAAACCGCTTCCGTGCGGGCATACTTCATTAACGTCGTCACCTGGCGTACCGATGAACGCAACCGGTTACCTTCCGCCGTGGAACGCATTGACGGAATCATAACCGTAAACATAATGGCCACAATGATTACCACGACAATGATCTCAATCATCGTGAACCCGCGATTCCCAGCCAGTGTAGGAACGGCTCGCCGAGCCGTCCGCAAACTCCGGGTAGGGATGGCTCGCCGAGCCGTCCGCAAACTGCTCCCAGACGTTAAACCGTATCCGCTATGGCGATGATTAAAAAACAAGCGTTACGCGCCCGGATCGATAGAGAAAATGGGAAGCAGCATACTAATGACGATAAAGCCTACCACAAGACCCATAAACAGGATGATGAGTGGCTCCAGCAGGCTGGTGAGGGTCTTCACATCGCGGTCGACTTCGGTGTCGAAACTCTTCGCGACCTTTGACAAGACGTTGTCAAGGCGTCCAGTCTCTTCGCCAATAGCCATCATGTTGACAACAATCGGCGGGAAAACCTTGCTGTTGCGCAGCGGAGCCGCGACGCCCTCGCCCTGGGTCACGTTTTCCGGTATGCGGGCGACTTCATCCGCGACGATCTGGTTGTTCAAAACACCATGGGTTATGTCAAGGGCTGGCAGGATGGAGACGCCGTTGTGCAGGAGGCTGCCCAGCGTACGGGCGAAATTGGCGATCTCCTTCTTGATGATCATGGGGCCCAAAATCGGAATTTTGAGGATGAACGTGTCAATGGCACGCCGGCCTTCTTTGGTGTTTTTCATCCGCATTAAAATGAAAACGAGGGCGACGATAGAGCCGATGACCATATACCAGTACGATTGCAGGAACTTGCTGACGCTGATAAGGATGACGGTCGTCGCAGGAAGTTGCTGGTCCAGATCCTCATAAATTTTCATGATCTTCGGCATAACCACAGTCAAAAGCACCATGATGGCGCCCGCCCCCGCCAGCACCATGACTATGGGATAAGCCAGGGCGCTTTTGACTTTAGAGCGAGTCTCGGCTTCGTTTTCTGAGAAATCAGCCAGCCGCTGGAGCACCTGGTCGAGAAGTCCGCCAGCCTCGCCGGCCTTTACCATGGCGATGAACAGCTTGTTAAAAACCTTGGGATGGCGAGACATAGCCCCAGCCAGTGAGTCACCCCCGGATACATCCTGGGTTACCTGTTGGATAATCTGGCGAAGGGTTGGATTTGGGGTTTGATTCTGGAGCACGGACAGCGCCTTGACCAGCGGAATACCCGAGCTGAGAAGATCCGCGAGCTGGCGATTGAAGCTGGCCATATCGTTGATCTTGACGCGCTTCTGTCGTCCCTGGCTGGCAGAGGCCACCGCGGCGCTGGACTTTGAGTCCTGCACCGAGACCGGAAAGTAACCCATCGCCTGCAAACGCGTAATCACGTTGGCTGGACTTTCCGCCTCAAGCGTGCCGGAAACCAGTTGTCCGCTGTTGTCTTTAGCTTTATAAGTAAACTGTGGCACTATAAATCACACATTCTATAAATTTTGCAGTAAAAACTAAAACCCCGGTGGGCAAGCCGGCATCATGGAGTGCGGCGACCTGTCGCCGCCCTGGCTGTGCGCGGAGCGTACCCGGTGATCCCGCAGGAAACATAGGGGCGATGACTCCCAACCCCTGTTACACCGGATCATTAAACTCTTCTTCCATCGTCACGCGCATCACCTCGTCGATCGTCGTGACGCCCGCCCGAACCTTAATAAAACCATCCTCGCGGATCGTTCGCAGATGATCTGCGATGGCCTGTCTCTTCAATATGTTGGCTGGTTTCCGATCCACGATCAGCGCCTTGAAGCCCTCCGTAATCTTTACGATCTCATAGATGGCGGTCCGGCCCCGGAAGCCGGTAAACCGGCATTTTTCGCAGCCAACCTGCTTCATGAACGTCGCGTTGCTGGTGTCGATCCGCTGAGAATGGAGGCGTGAGATAACCTCTTCGCCCGGCTCATAGCCCTGCTTGCAGTGGACGCACAGCATCCGCACGAGGCGCTGGGCGATAAGCCCCTCCACCGACGATGCGATCAGAAATGGCTCGATACCCATATCCAGCAGACGGCTGACCGCGCCGCAGGCATCATTCGTATGCAACGTCGAAAACACCATATGGCCCGTCAGCGCCGCCTGGATCGCCGTTTGAGCGGTCTCAGCGTCACGAGTCTCACCCACCATGGTCACGTCCGGATCCTGACGAAGAAAGCTACGCAGTACGTTTTTAAAAGTCAGATCGATATGTTCCTGCACCTGGACCTGCGTCACCCCGGGCATACGGTATTCGATTGGATCTTCCACCGTCAGGATTTTCTTATCCGTCTTATTGATGGTCGAAAGCGATGCGTAAAGAGTCGTCGATTTTCCGGAACCAGTAGGGCCGGTAACGAAAAGAATGCCGTGAGGTTTCTCGATCATTGCGCTTAAAAGAGTTAAGTTGTGAGAATCAAGACCCAGGCGCTCTAGGCTGACAAGCTCAGACTCCCGGCTGAGAATACGAATGGCGATCGACTCGCCATAGGGCGTCGGCACCGTGCTCACACGAAGATCGTATTCCTTTTCCCCCGCCTTAATTTTAATCTTACCATCCTGTGGCAGACGGCGTTCGGCGATGTTCAGATCCGCCATGATCTTCAGACGGGAGATAATCGCGCTCTGAAACCGCTTAATGCTGGGCGGAATGGCCGCCTCGTACAGCAAGCCATCGATGCGATACCGCACCCGAAGCTCCTGTTCCAGTGGCTCCACATGGATATCCGTTGCCCGGTCGTTCATGGCCTCATTAATGATCTGGTTCACGAATCGGACGATTGAGGCGTCTTCCGCCATCTCGTCGATATTTTCAATGCCGCGCTCCGCATCCACCGGGTTGCCGTCGTCGCGCTGATCCTCGATCAGGCCTTCAACCGTCGCCGCGCCGATGCCGTAATAACGCTTGATCGCGTCGTCGATCTCTTTCTTCGTAGAGACGACCGGTTCAATATCCATTTTCAGCAGGAATCGCAGATCGTCCAGCATATGGATGTTCAGGGGATCGACCACCGCCACCCGCAGGCTGCCGTTGTGCTGCTCAAGGGGCACCAGGTTGTAGTGATTCACCAGCTTGGCGGGAATCTTTTCGACGACATCCTTCGGAATAGTCCGCTCGCTGATCTTGACAAAAGGCATCTGGAGCTGTTCCGCCAAGGCCCGCTGCACGTCCTCATCGCTGGCCAAGCCAAGCCGCACCAGCACGCTGGCGATGCGGTCGCCCGTCTTGTTATGTTCCAGGATAGCCTCGTCCAGGCCGTCCATGTCAAGCTTCCCCTGGCTTACCAGCACCTGGCCAAGCTGCTGCTCCTGCGTAAACATCATCATAATCTAAAGCTCCCCAACCGTCATTACTTGCCGCGCGATACAAAACGTTCCATGCAAGGGATCAAGAGTCATACCATGATAAATCAGATGCGGGTATTGCAAGAACGGAATAAGAAAAACCAAAGAAGCGCCATATATGGGGCTGTCAATTGAGAAAACGCCAAGATATGGTACCAATGGCACCCCATCTCCGCAAAAATCTCATCACCTCAAGCCGTAGCTTTAACCGAAAAACCACGGTTAAAGCGGATTATCACGGCCAGCTAAGCAATGAAGTCGCATAGGCGTCCCGCCTGAGTAATCCAATCAGTTGGCCACAAAAATCCACATCAGCACACGACAAAATCCAACCCCCAAACTCCAGGTCACAAATTAACACACCCATGAAGCATCATAAACCACCCAAGCATCACAAAATAACAGTGCATCCACTAGATCCAGCCTCCTCTTTCGTACCACTATAGCCAGACATCGCACAGCCCATAGCATGTCGGTCCCAATGCAGGCACAACTGCTTGTACGCACAAAGAAAAACGACATAACTTTCACTTTTTTCTTGCGGGAAGCACAAAGGTTGGGCAGGTTAACGCTCAAATTGGGTCATAATACGTTTAAAAAACGGTCAGATCGTCTCCATTAGACGACGTAAACGGGCCAAGAGGAACTGAAAAAGAATGAACACCACAGGCAGCAGGGACATCTTGGAAACGACATCAGGCGGCGCGGCGAACGCGACGGACGTTGCAAAAATTTATGGGGCGCAAAGCCCCGAACTAGGGGGCAACACAATGTTTAAACCAGGTAATGGCGGCTCGTGGTTGAAAAAAATTGTAGGCGCTGCTGTGCTGTTTCTTGCGGTGGCGGGCTCAGGCTCAAAGGCTACTGCTCAGGTAAACGATAACTTGGCGGGGCGGATCGTAATCACGAATCCTTCCGGCTCTATTAGCGGCAGCAATGCGGGGGCTACTGTAGAGCCTATGGAGCCTGATGCGAGTGGATTCTTTACCTCATATAATTCGAGTGTCTGGTACCAGTGGACAGCGCCGGCCAGCGGGTCTTCTGTCTTTACTGTAACCAGCGCCGGTGATCCTGTTCTCGGGGTTTATGCAGATCCTGTTCCGGATTTCCCCTTGGACACGACATTGGGCGAGAACGATGATTTCTCTGGGTTGAATAGTCAGGTTTCGTTTACCGCCAGCGCCGGAGTCACTTATTATATAATGGTAGGAAGCTGGGGTGGTGGTTCTGGAACTAATTTCACCCTCGCGTGGAGTACGGTGGTGGCCAATAGTGCCCCAGTCGCTGTTGTTGACCCGACTAATCCTGCCACTGAAGATACAGCCGTTGCGATCGATGTCTTGGGTAACGACACGGACCCTGAAGGGGACACGTTGACAGCAACAAATTTGACTATTAACCCTATGTATGGTACAGTCAGCTTTGATGGCACGAACGTAATTTACACGCCGGCGCTTAATTTCAACGGCACGGCAACGTTCACATACACGGCCAATGACGGCGCACTTGATTCTGCTTCGCCTGCCACGGTAACTGTGCAAGTTGCTGCCGTCAATGATCCGCCAGTCGCGGTAAATGATCCAGGCCAGTCAACCAATGAAGATACCGCAGTATCAATTGATGTAAATGCGAATGATACGGACGTTGATTTGCCTGCGCAGGATCTGGTTGTAACAAACCTTGTGATTAACCCCATGTTTGGTACGGTCAGCTTTGATGGCACGAACGTAATTTACACGCCGGCACTTAACTTCAACGGACCAGCAACCTTCACGTACACGGCCAATGACGGGACACTTGATTCTGCTTTAGCTGCCACGGTTACTGTTCAAGTTGCTGCCGTCAACGACGCACCGGTCGCCAACAACGACACGTATGCGACGGACGAAGACACATCAATAA
>JBBSQY010000046.1:0-26169 GCA_038243585.1 Candidatus Sumerlaeales bacterium
ATTGGCGCTGGTCCACATTTCCATTTCACCGCCGGTGCCCCACTTTTGCGGGCCGGGAGCGGTGGGGCCGATGATCCTCCAGAGGCCGTCTGGTTCGCAGTAGATGGCGCCTACGTCGTAATTGTGGGTTGAGGTTGTGACGGGGTTTAGTTCCCAGGATTTTTCCGGGGCTTTCCAGCGGGCGGTGACCCAGGTGCGGTCGGGATCCTGAAATCCCGGCTGGTGGCCGCTGCTGACGACGTAGAGGATGACTGGCTGGCCATCGGCGTCGAAGGTTACATCCTGGATATAGACCATCCGGCCTTCCGACTCGTAGTCGACTACCAAGGATGGATTTTTGATTTCCGAGAGCGGGGTTTTTAGCGGTTCACCGGCGGCGTTTTTCCAGGTCTTGCCGAAATCATTGCTTCGCACGAAGTACAGGTTTGTTCGTTTATCCACGCTGCCGCCGGGATGATAATTAAATGCGCTGATGATCTCGTCGCCGCGCTGGGCGCTGGTCTGATAGTGGCCGCCGAAGCCGGCCAGCTTCTTGGCTTCCGTCCAATCGCGGCCGTCCGGGCTGGTCATCCAGTAGGCCTCGCGGCCCTTTGAATACATGGTGAAGAGAAAGAGGAACCCTTTGCCGTCTACGTACCACGGTTGGGGGTAGGCCATCTTTTCGCGAGTATGGATGAGCTCGAAAGAGTCGATGTCGTAGGGTTTTGCGGCGCGATAAATGAACCCTGGCCGCGTATTACCCCGGCCCGATATGAACACGCATAGGCGGCCTTCGCCGTCAATGGTGAGGGCGGCATTGTCGTGGGGATCGTTTACGCCGCCTTTGTCATGAACGATGGTCGGTTTGGGGACGGTGCCGGTGGCATGATCATAATAGGACGCCATGATGAGGAGATGGCGTTTTCCTGGCACGGTGCCGCCGTAGACGAAGAATGTCTTGTTTGCTTTCGGGGAGTAAATCGCGAGCGGCACGTGGCTAGTGGTATAGGTGCCCAGGCCGCCGGAGTATTTGTCTCCATACTCGCTTTTCTGGCCGAGTTCGAACCATATCCCCTGGTAGCCGTCGGCCTTTAGGGTCTCGGTGGCAGTTGCGTGGGATACGAGGTGAAATACCATTAAGCAGATGATGAGATAGCGCATTTGTAGACTCCCGGTTGCTGGTACTGTTTAATATGTGGTAGTTTATTGCTGAATCAAAAGTCTAAAATGCGACGGGTGAGTTATATTTGTATTTTGGTTACCCAGTAGGAAGAGAATTCTCCTGCTGGCTTGGCTGGGTGGGAGAAATGCGGTTGCGCAATATAGTTGAACTGGTTTCGTTGGTTAACTGATTAAGTAGAGGTTAGCGTTTTGAACTTTTTATCTTTTCTAATTGGCCCGGTTGGGATTCTGATAATTACGGTTGTCATTTTAATTTACACGGCTGTGCGTCGTCCGGCCTGGTTTAACTCTTATATGAAAATGTGGGGCGGAAAGGGATATGACGATCCATTCTATCCGTTTCAGCGTTGGACGGCTGACCCTGCGTCGGTTCCCTGGAGGAACAAGCGGTTGCAGTTCGCGGCTGTAATGATGATGTTCTTTGCTGTCGGGTTAGCTTTTTTCCTTAAGGGACCGGGGGCGAAGCCGTGGAGTGTCGTAGCTGTACTCTGGATTTTCGCTGCGTATTTTCTGTGGCTTGTGGTGCGGATCACGCGGTTTGGGAATGGGCGGTGAGGGGGCTGTTGTAGGGGGCGAGGGGACACGGTTAAAGGGCTATTTGGCTCAATCGTAAATGACTAAGAATGACGTATTTTAACATGTAGTCAGTTTTGCTTGTCTCTTAATTGATTATTCTTATCATGGATGTCCATGAAACTTCATTTCCGTTTCCGCGACTGGTGCTGAAGCGGTAGAAAGCCACGCTGAAGCGCGCTATAATTTTTTGGAAATCAGTAACACCCCCCATGAATGAGGGTGCAATGAGGGATCCGGCTAAAGCCGGAAAAATTCGTTGGCGTGGTTGTTCGTGCATTTTGGTGAGTTGCGCCCTATGTTCCCTTTTATGGGTTTATGGGTTTATGGGACATGGAGCGTATGGCCGAGCCTGGCATTTCCTGGGCAAAAGAGCGTGTTAAAAGCCAGGCATGGGCTAATACAGTTGCCAGTCGGCGACCTTGCTGTCGAGGACAGTGATGTAGTGCGGTTCGCGGCCGGTGACGCCGTCGTTGGGATCGGCGGCGAAGATTAGCTTATTTCCGATTACGCCGGCGTCGCTCATTATGGCTCCGGAAGCTCGGCCTGGCGCGAAATCCTGTACCAGATTCAAGCCGCCGTCATACCCCACTGTCCTGTAAAGCTCGCGGCCCAGATCCGGGGTTGTCATGGCGAGGTACAAAAATCCTCGGACTTCAGCCAGCATTTGCGGGGCCGCATCAGCCGGCAGTTCCGCCACCACCCGCGTGCCGGCGGCGGGTCCGTCGCTGTATATCAGCCGGCAACTGCCTGCGTGGACACCGGTGATATATACGCCGCCGTGCTGGCTGGCCCGCATGACGAATTGCTCGTCTTCATCTACCAGGGCGTTTAAAGGGGGCAGCTTAGTTGTGCCCGCCTCCGTGCCGTCTGTCGCCCAGACCGCCCATGTGCCGCCCGGCTCGTCGGCCACAAAAAACGCGCGTGCGCCGGCGCTGGTAAAACGGCGGGCGTTAGATCCCGATGCGCCGGGTACTATGTCGGCCAATAGTTTGGTTCCCGTAGACGTGCCGTCGGACAACATCGGTTCTATTCCCGCGCCGGGCATCTCCGCCCCATAGACGATGAGTCCGCCGGGCACCTCTGCGCCTGCGGTCGGCGCGGCGATGGACTCGGAGATTTTTGCTGTTCCCTGGGCCGTGCCGTCACTTGACCATATCTCATGAGTCAGGACAGCGGTATTGGTCGTGCGGGCGTAATACAGGCCCCTTGCGCCAGCGACGCCAATGGGATGAAACGGATACTCGAGATTGGTGGGTTCAAAGGACTGCGAGACGAAACTCGTACCTTGCGGCGTTCCGTCGCTCGTAATTAAAATCGGTTCATCTTCGAAACGCGAGCCTCCGATGAAACTGACTCCATTGATTGTGAACAGGCGGGTAGGCGGTCTGCCGGTATGACTATCGGAACTATTAAATATTGGCTGGGGAATCGCGCCGGGCATGCCGTTGGAGAGAAAAAACTGGCCGTCGCCGTAATACCCGCCGAATCCCATTTCTTGAATTTTGTGATAGAAAAGCATTCCGTGGACGGTGCCGCCGAGCCACACCGGTTCAGTCGGCAGGAGGTCAACTGTGCCGGCCGCGGTGCCGTCGGTTCTGTAGACCTGTTCGGGGTATGTGTCCTCGTGCACTGTGTTTCGAAAAAAGCTATACTGTGCCGCTGTTTCAAAATCTCCGGGATCGCTGCTAATGGGGGTGCGGGTGAATTGAGTCAACAGATGGGAATGATAGGGATCCGCGGGATCGGATATGAAAAGCTGGTCGCTATTGCCGACAGTGGTTCCGGCTCCATATGCAATCCGCCCATCAAAGAAAGCCATGGTGTAGGAGTCCAACTGATCTCTCTGTTCAAAGCTTGCAATCAGTTGTGAGTTTGACACATCCCCGACGACAAAATAGATGGTGTTGTCGGAGTAGACATAGGTTCCGGTAGCCGTCTCGGCTTTCGCATAAATAGAACTCATAGGCACCTCGCCGCTGCTCAATGCGGTTGGCGTGCTGACTCCGTCGCTGACCAGCAATGGACCAGGATACATCGGACCGATTCCTGTCGTTATTGTGCTAATATAGAGTTTGCCTTCCACCCAGCATAGAGCTTTTGGCGCAAGGTCGGCATCCTCATCAAAGGGAAGCACTCCGGTTGTCAACCCATCGCTATACATAATTTGGCCTTCGTAAGGGCTGGAAAGCCAGTAAAGGGTCGAACTGGATTCCGCATTTTCATATGGGCGATAACCAGGGAGAATTCCAGGCATGGCTTCGTCAATCAGAGTGGTTCCCGCGAAGGTTCCATCTGTTATGTGAAGAGCCACGGAGCTAGCGTCTTTCATGACGCTAAAAAAGCATTTGCCTAACGCCAATATCAAGTTGCTATTAATGTAGGAGTCGCTGGCCTGGCTGTGGAGTTGTTCTGTTCCAGCGGCTGTGCCGTCCGTTCCCCATAGAGTTACCTTCTTAAAATCTTTTTCACTAACAGCAAACAACAAGGTGTTGCCAAGCACCTTGACGGCGGTGATCTGCGGTGGGCCATAAGGAAAGCCATGGTCGTATGGGACTGGAATCTGACGGGTAATTGTTAGTCCAGTGCTGCTGGATGCGTCCAGAAAGCCAATCTCAAAGGAATACTCGGCATAGGTGTTACGCAGAAAACAAATTTGGTTATCCGCCCCGATCCATGTGGCGATGGCGGCATTCGACTGTTTGTCAAAGGTTAGCCGGGTTACCTCGCCAGTTGCGCCGTCAAGCTCTACAAAAGAAGAAGAATCCTCCCCTCGGGAAAACACGGCTTTTCCGTCGCGAACTACGAAGAATGGATAATCAGTTGGCGCATACCCCGAATCAAAACTGACCGGCGATCCCAAAGAAAAGCCAATCTTTTGTTCCATGTCTTGCCCATTGCTGGAGTTAATGTAGTACCGTGTGCGTTGAATGTAGTCAGAACGGCGGCCTGAAACTGTATAAAGGGTGTGGGTCGTGGGCACGATTTGCACAATGGTTCGCACGTCGTTTTGCACCAGACCCGGCTGCAGGTCTTTCAGCAACTGGATCGTCTGGGCCGCGGCGGGGACGGATAGCGCCAGTAAAACAGCAGTGACGCCTGTGCCTAATATGTAGCGAATGCCCGAATGCGTAAAACCCATGACTTTAATCCCCTGATTGACTCATCTTCTTAAACTGAGATATGGTGTGGTCCCGGATTAATCATGGTCAATAAAATTTCCGCTTTGTGCTTAGCCTGTTTGGGTCTAGTGGACTGCGGGTTTTTTTGCAGCTGCGGCGTGGCTTGGGGCACAACCCAGTTCCGTGCGTATTAATAAGAAAATTATACAATTGAGCGAGCGGCTGGTTCTAACGAATATGTACTGTTGCCTCGACTGGCGCTGAAGCGGTAAAAAAGCCGCGCTGAAGCGCGCTAGAAGTCTTCACAATAATCGCTACACCCCTCATAAATGAGGGTGCAAAGAGGGATCCGGCTAAAGCCGGAAATTGGTTGGTGTAGTCGTTCGTGCGTTTTGGTGAGTTGCGCCGCGTGGCCTGCCTACTGAGTTTTTATTGCGTTTTCTTATTTGAACGTTTTGATTAATCTAACAATCATGATGAGGTGAATGATGAAATTAGCTGGGTTTGAAACGGTTTTATTTTTTGGCGCACTATGGCTGCTTTGCCCCTCTGGCGCACAGTCAGCGGAGGTAACTACGGCGTCGAAACCAAATATCCTTTTTATCATTTCTGATGATCTTAATGATTGGATCGGGCCTATGAAGGGCCATCCGCAGACGAAGACTCCTAACCTGGATAAACTTGCTGCACGGGGTATGACGTTTCTTAACAACCAGTGTCCGACGCCGCTTTGTAATCCGTCGCGGGCCGCTTTCATGAGTGGTCTGAGGCCGTCTACAACTGGCATCTATAGCAATCAGCAGACGTGGATGCCTCATATCCCGCATGGTTTGTGTATCAATGATTACATCCGAACGGTGGGCTATAAGTCGCTTGGTGCCGGCAAGATTTATCATTACCGTGACTACCGGCCTGAGGAATGGGACCAGGTGGTTTTTCATACAGATGACACCCTGCCAAGGCAGAAGGCGAATCGCAAGCCGGGCCCTTTTGGTTATCGGGAGTTCACGGAGGGTGCCCCGCAAAATCCGTTTGAGGAACAGCGAGCGGAGAGCAAGCTGGTCGATGCGCAGAGCGTTGCGTGGTGTATTGACCGCTTAGCTGATACGACGGACCCTTTCTTTATGGTCTGTGGGATTCACCGTCCTCATATTCCCTGGGATGTTCCCATAAAGTATTTTGATCAGTTTCCGCCGGAGTCGATTCAGCTGCCTGAGGTTCTGCTTACGGACCTGGACGATTTGCCACCGCAGGGAAAAAATTTCGCGGTGCAGGGGAGCAAGAATTCCTACCATGAGAAAATCCTGAAGATGGGGCTTTGGAAGGATCGGGTTCGCGCTTACCTGGCGAACGTTTCTTATGTGGACGCACGGGTAGGTGACCTCCTCGACGCACTGGCAAAGTCCCCCCATCGCGATAACACGATTATCGTTTTTGTAGGTGACCACGGCTGGCACCTGGGGGAGAAGCAGCACTGGTCCAAGGTGACCCTGTGGAATTAGGCGGCGCGGACGCCTATGATCTGGGCTGTGCCGGGCGTCACCCCGCCGGGGTCTATTTGCGATAAGGGGGTCGACATGATGAGCCTGTATCCGACAATTTGCGAACTGGCCGGGGTGCCGATCCCAAAACATGTCGAAGGTATCAGCATTAAGCCGTTGCTGAAAAACCCAAATGAGAAGTGGACCACGCCGGGGCTTTCCACAATGGGCAAAGGCAATCATACGCTTGTGAACGAAGACTGGCGTTATATAAGGTATGCCGATGGTACGGAGGAGCTGTATGATGAGCGCAATGACCCGAACGAATGGGTCAATGTCGCGGCCAGGCCGGAACACGCGGGTGTGATAAAGAAGTTGGCCGCGTTTCTTCCGAAAATTAACGCTGACCCAGTGGAATCAGATCCTGAGCCTGAGCGGAAAAAAAGAGGTAATGCACAGCCTGAACCGGAAGGGGAGGAGGAGTAGGGGATTGGTTGGGAGCTTTGGCTTTGAAGTTGGAATCTGGCAGGTCAGATATGGGAAATCGCCTGCTCTCAATTTTCGAGCAATAGCCTGTACAAGCGCTAAACCACCCGCTGTGGCTGCGTCTGGTTATCTCGTCCGGCTGGTATTAATAAAGCGACCACGCGCTGACCGAAGAGCCAGGCTCCTCCGCTTTACCAGGAAGGAAACCGCCGGAAAGGCTATAGTCTCCGCCGGTCAGGACCTGGCCGGCGTCGGGCTGGCCTATGGACCCGACGAGATTATAGTCGCCCCCGGAAAGTGTTCCCGCGCCAGAGTCGATAGTGCTCCAGGTAAGATCATACCCGCCACCGGATTGGGCGCGGGCAGATGACGCAGAGATCAGGAGCATGCCCAAGAAGGCCGAGAGCAGCATAGTTTGCATTGGGGCTGGCATTAGTCTATCCTGATTATATCAAAGGTGGTGGAACGGTTAAAGTCGCCCTTTATCCTGGCGCCCGGCGCGGGCGAACTTACTTGTATCGAAAGTTCATCAAATGCCTGGAGCTGCAGGATTTCCACGCTCGACAATACAGTGGTGCCCGAAGGGAGAGAAGTAGTGCCGTCGGATAGACTTCTAATTGTCGAACCATTCCGCGTAATGGCAGCATTAACCGGGCCCGAAAAAGCCATATTAACGGTCAATCGGACAGAGACAACATATGTGCCCGGAGTCAATACTCTGACGCCCGAAAAGGTGTTCTGAAAGTCGTTCGAGAATTCATTAGCGGTAAACGGCGGAAACTCCGGAAAGGGATAAATATAATAATCATAGGTGAGCGACATCAACAGTTTTGGATTTACAGACGGGGCGAGCTTTGCGCGGGTGATAGCGCCGTCCTGGATTGCTTCGCTGCTTACTCCGCCAGCGGCGACAGACAATGCGACAGGGGCTGGCATCACGGCGGCGCGAGGAGCAAGGCCCATATACACCGTGTCGCCAATAGAGCGGACCATGATCTGCAGAAATCGCTGTTCGGTGCCAAATGCGCCGGCGCCAAAGTCCAGATTAACATTAAAAAGACCGTTGGTAACGGCCACATTAGCCAGCGTAATTGTCGTACCGACCTGGCCGGTTCCGGATGCGGAGTCGTAAATCCCAAACTCGAAGTCCTGTGGCGTTGAAACCGGGACGCCGCCTTTGATCAGGCTACCCTGGTAAGTGAAGGCCGTGCCAACAGGCGCCGCAGTCAGCGGCAACGCAGCAAGCGTCAGCGCCCCAATTAGTAACCCAATAATTTTCATCAAAGAAACCAGTCAAATTTAAAAGTTAAGTGCCATTAGTAAGTGAAGGGGAAAATGTGAGGTGCAAGAAATACCTTTGTCCCTAAAAGAGATCCGTTCAGGTTTAAATGGGAATCTCTATGTTTCTCATCGATCGTATTGAGTCCTTGACGGGTCCTTAAGAATTAAACAACTTTCTCATATCGCAACGACTCAATCTTTTGTGGTTTCAACATGGGCGAAAAGGGAAATGTATGTCTTTAATAAGTGGATGTGTTTTCGGATTTTTGGTTTGGTTTTTTGTGCGGTATATCGCGACCAGCCTCTACACGGTGAATCAAAATGAGCGGGCGGTGCGGACCCGGTTTGGTCGTGCTCAACGGGTGGGCGGGCGCTCTACGGCGGACACTCCGTTGGTTGATTCGCTCACTGAGGAGGAGCGCCGGCGCTACGCTTATCCGCAGGTTCGGGTGATTGGGCCGGGGGGGCCTTATTTCAAATGGCCCTGGGACCAGATCCACAAGGTGAACGTTTCCACGCAAACGGTAAACATGGCGTTTGATCCTGATAACCCTCTGGCAAACGAGGGGGGGACTCTGCTGGAAGCGGTTACGAAAGATCAGCTGGACACGGGTTTGACAGGTGAGATTCGCTATCGGGTTTCGGAGCAAAATCTTTATGCTTATCTGTTTGGCGTCAAGAACCCGGTAGCGCATGTGATGGGATATTTTGTGTCGATATTGCGGGAACGGATTGCGAACTTTGAAGCTCCTAATTCCACATTAATGGCTATTAAAGATGATTCCGATGGAGAGGTTCCGGCGAGTCTTGTGGCGTCTGGAATGAGTGTCGCTGCGGGGATTTCCATCAACGATTTGCGTAAAAATCTTCGGGACATCAATGAACATATGGATCGGGAATGCGCCACCGCGCCGGCCAGGTATGGCATCGTTCTGGAAGCGTCGCTTATCACGGGTATCGATCCGCCGTCGGAGGTGGAATCTGCACTTGCCGCCATCAATACGGCTCACAACCAGGTGTCGTCGGATATCAGCCTGGCGCATGCGGCGGCCGATCAAAAGATTGTGCAGTCGAAACGTGCGGTTGAGATTGAGACGTTGAAAGCGCAGGCCGAGGTGGAACCGCTGCGCTGGCTGGCGACGCAACTGAAACAATTAAAAGCGGCGGGGCCTAACGCGTTGCCGTCTTATCTGCGTAATGTGCGGCTAGGCCTATTTGAAAAGGCGCGCAATGTAATCATGGAGGTGAAACAATCATGACTTCCGGAGATTTTCAGGGATTCATTATCGCGGCGGTAGCCACGTTTTTACTTATGTTTATCGTGGTGCCGATGATTCTCGGGGTATTCAGGCTGCTGGGGCTTTATGTGATGGTGCCAGAGGGGCGCTGTTGTGTGTATGTGCTTTTCGGCAAGGTGATCGGCATTATCAGGGAGCCGGGTCTCCATTTCCTGCCGTTCCATATTGGCACCTCGGCTTTTCTGGTACACTGGTTTGGGAAAGTCGAGACTGTGGATTTGCGTATGGATCAGGAGTACCTGCGCAGCCAGGCGGTGAACTCCGAAGAGGGCGCACCCATGGGGATTGGAATCTGGTATGAAATGTATATCAGCGATCCGGTTGCGTACCTGTTTAAGAACGCTGATCCGCGCGGATCGCTTCGTACCAATGTGAGCAACGCCACCGTGCGCTGTCTGAGTAATATGCCGCTTTCGGAACTGTTGGAAAACCGGCACCAGATGAGCCGCACTGTGCGCACAGAAGTGAGCGAGAAGAGCGAGGAGTGGGGCTATGGGTTGGGCTCCATTTATATCCGCAAGGTGCATTTTCGCGATAAGGGTATGATCCGGCAGATCGAGGAAAAGGTGGTCAACCGGCTTCGGCAGGTGACGTCTGCCATCAGGCAGGACGGGGTGAACCAGGTGAGCATTATCGCATCTACGGCGGAGCGGGAGGCGGCGGTGGAATTCGCCAAGGCAGCGGCGGTGCGGCCGCTGGTGGTGGGCATGGCGTTGCACGAGATCGGCGAGGACAGCGAAATTCAGTCGGCGATGTTTGAGATCCTGGAGCAGCAGAAGCTGATCAAGAGCGACGCTAACATCACGCTTATTCCGGAAAAGAGCGACGCGCTGGCCGCGCTTATCACCAGCGAAAGCCTTTCACGACCAGTGTCGCCGCAGGCGTCCCGACCGGATAGAGGTAAGCCGACGGTGGGCTGACGCGGGCGTTTGGGAGCTTATAATTTAACCCTTGAGGTCTGCGGTGGAACGACATCGCGTTGTGTTATTTTAGCTTCAATTTAAAGAGCCTCTTTAAGAGAATTCGCCCGCACAATGATCAAGTTAGGTGCATTGAAGCCAATCCGATGTGCTATGGTTTATTTAGTGCACCACTTGCTCGTATTCTCGAGTGTGACCAACATTAAATCCTCTGTCGTAGAGCCCCACGAAAGGTAGTCCTATGGATTACGCCTCGAAACGTCTAACAAACTTGTTGGTCAAATCCGCATTGGCGATTCTCTTTATAGTACCCGGAGGAGGTATAATGGCCCAGGAAGAAGCGAAGTTCACCGTCATTAAAAAAGACGGGAACTATGAGATTCGCGAATACGCTCCGCGGGTGGTGGCTCAGACCTTTATCGATGGCTCTTTCACAGATGCTGGCAATCGTGTGTTTAACCGGTTGTTTGGGTATATATCTGGTGAAAATTCTGGAAGTAAGAAAATTGCCATGACCGCGCCTGTCACACAGGAAACGAGCCCCGCCGGCTCGGGAGAGAAAATCGCGATGACTGCCCCCGTTACGCAGCAGGAGAAGGATGGTAAATATCGCGTCACCTTTATATTGCCTGCTAGCTATACGATGGACAATGCCCCGAGTCCCACGAATTCCGACGTCACCCTGGCAGCGGAACCTGAGACCCGCGTGGCCGCAGTCACTTACTCAGGCACATGGAGCGAAGAGAATTATGATAAGTATCTGAAGGAGCTTCAGGGCTGGATGACGTCGAACAGCCTGAAAGCCGAATCTGGTCCAATTTGGGCACGTTACAATCAGCCGTTCTCGCTGCCCCTATTGCGCCGCAACGAAATTATCATACCGATCAAGGATGCAGACGACCAGACTTCAGGTTCACAAGCCTTGAATTAGGTGCATTGTGGTGGTCATTTTCAGGGACATTTAATGGAGAACTATTATCGATTCTAAACACAGCCCAATAAATGTGCAGTTCGTGTTTGACAAAAGCGGGTTGCGGTTGCGAGTTAAGAGCGCGGTGTATGATTTGCCGCTATTCTTATCGCATAATTTCATAACGTTATCGTGCTGATTTACGCTGCGTTATCGATCGGATCGTATGATGAAAGCTAGTTTAATGATGGCATGTGTGCGGAAATTTCCGACGACTCTAATCGGGATTCGTTTCGGTTCGCTTCGACTTTTAGCGCTTGCGGGGGCATTGGCTTTTTCATCAGCGGTCACGGTCGCCGGTGACGTCGGCTGGACGTGGGAGTCTGGTTCGCCTGTTGTTACTGCTTATGTTAATTATGGCGATTTGGGTGTGCCACGATCCTCGAACTCGCCTGGTGCTCGAGATGGATCTGCCACGTGGACAGATGCCGACGGTAATCTTTGGTTATTCGGCGGATGGCTGAAAACAGAGGATGACCTGGTTTCTACGAATGATGTTTGGATGTATAATCGGACTACGAAGTTATGGACATGGATTGCGGGTAGCAGCACACCTGAAATTGCCGGCAATTATGGCCAGGTTGGCATTGAATCTCCCGGTCGTTTTCCTGGCTCCCGTCGTGGCTCGAGCGCCTGGGTGGACAGCTCAGGGAAGGTTTGGATTTTCGGTGGTCGTGGCTTAAGTGCATCCAGACTAAACGATCTTTGGAGATTTGACCCTGTCTCTAAAAATTGGACGTGGATGAGCGGGAGCAATTCAGCAGATGCTATTGGTGTCTACAACGGAACTAATTCCGCTCATCCTGGCGCCCGCTCTTCTGCCGCCAGTTGGTTAGATGGTTCCGGCAACTTATGGTTGTTCGGCGGCGAAGGTTTCGGCACTTCGTCCGGATCGGGAGCGCTCGCCGATTTGTGGAAATATGATCCGAGCACCGGAAATTGGACTTATGTAAAAGGGTCGTCTTCTGTATACGACGTGGCGGTGACTGGCGACCAGGGAGTGGCAGCGACTGGGAATATGCCCGGAGGTGTTACTTCAGCGATTACATGGAATGATTCCACAAGCCTTTGGTTTTACGGGGGATTTGGCAAAGTTGCCGGCGGTTATGGGGGGTATTATGACTGGCTCAATGATCTGTGGAAATACGATATCAGTTCCGGAAACTGGACGTGGATGAAAGGCACTAATGAGCTAGGTGCAATCGGCGTCTACGGGTCCAAAGGTGTTGCCGCCGCAGCGAATCGCCCCGGATCCCGGAGCAGCAGCGCTTCTTGGGTGGACAGCGCTGGGAACTTCTGGATGTACGGAGGATATGGGTACACCGATGACTTTTCGGATTCCGGTTACTTGGCTGACACCTGGAAGTACACGCCGGGAACGAACAATTGGACATGGATGGGTGGATCCCTGGAGCTGACGGAAAAGCCGGCTTATGGAAATTTGAATGTTGCCAACGCCGGAAACAATCCAGGCTCGAGGAATACGCCGTTGAGCTGGGCAGTGCCCGGTGGTAACGGCTGGGTTTACAGTGGAGAAATATTTAACTATGACGGCACGGAGCTTTGGTGGTCGGATCTTTGGGAGTTTAATTCTGCTTCCGCTCAATGGACATGGAGGGGTGGACCGAAACCTCACTTGCCGAAGCCAGATTATGGGAGTAAGGGCATCGTCAGCTCGAGTAACCAACCGGGCGCAAGAACTGGCGCCGCAACCTGGCAAACTGCTGATGGTGATCTCTGGATGCTGGGCGGCGGAGGCATTGATACCTCGTCCACCCTCGGCCTTCTAAACGATCTATGGCGGTTCGATCCGGACACCGGAAACTGGGTATGGGTTACAGGGAGCGAAACAGAAGGCGCTGCCGGCCGATATGGTCAGTTAAGGAACACCCAAAGTTTTAATATGCTGCCGGGCCGCAGAGATGCTGTGACGTGGACAGGCAATTCTGGCGATTTTTGGGTCTTCGGCGGCTACGCCGTGAGGGACATAGAAGGCTCTCGTGCTGACATTTTGCGAAACGACCTGTGGAAGTTTAATCCGGTCACCAAGTTGTGGACGTGGATGGCCGGAGGGCAGTATAATCAGGATTTGGGAGTTTACGGCACTAAGGGGGAGCCCCATAACGATAACACCCCCGGTGCCCGCGAATCCTCAGTTTCCTGGAAAGATTCGGACGGAAACCTATGGCTTTTTGGAGGGTTCGGAACATCTGCAACTGCACTTTTTGGTAGTTCTCTTAATGATTTATGGAAGTATAATCCGACTACAAACCAGTGGACGTGGATGCATGGCTCCAATGCTCACAATACGCGTGGAACGTATGGAGAAATTGGGGTTGCTGCAGTGGGCAACTCGCCCGGTGCCCGGAAGGATGCTGTTTCCTGGACTGACTTGTCCGGAAACTTCTGGTTGTTTGGCGGCTATGGTTATGCAGAATCTGGCTTTGGCGATCTAAATGATCTGTGGATGTATCAACCTTCCAGCGGTGGCGGTCCGTCCATGGGCCAATGGACATGGGTTGCTGGCAGCAAGGTGACATATAGGGTCGCGGTTTACGGAGCTGCCGGTAGTTTCTCCCCGCTTAATACCCCAGGGGCTCGGCAGCAATCGGCAACCTAGACAGACATCGACGGAAACCTGTGGCTCTTTGGCGGTAGACGAGAGGATGATGTTTGGAAGTTTGACACGAATCTCAGACAGTGGGCGTGGATGTACGGAACCCACGAAGAGTTCAATACGCCGGTCTATGGAGTTATTGGCGAGTTTGCTGACAACAACACCCCTGGCAATCGTTACGATGTTCAAACATGGTCTGGCGACGGCACCGCTTTCTGGATGTTCTCTGGCGCAGGCGCAAACGTACCGGTAACTGACGATTTGTGGACGTTCTCTACTGGGGTTGAGCCGGCCAGCGCGGCGGACTGGCAGCTTTTCGAATAGACATTCCGCAGGTGTCACGGCAAAATCTGTCGTGACACCTGCTGGGCCTTATTGAACGTGCTTGTGATATAAAATGGGCCTTTTAAAAAGTTAAGAATACTTGTTGGGATATATCTTTTCTTCGTGGCAGCGCCGACTCCGTAGCGATATACGACCTCTCCGCCGATCCATCCTCGGAATGAAACTGTGCCGAATTATCGGACACTAGTCAATTAGGGATTAGTAGTATTTGGGTTTCGGTTGGACAAGATGTCATCTGTTTTGTCTTGCACCTCCGGTTAGTTTCGCACTTACGTTTTGGTGACTTCCACCATCTCGACTCACTAACGGCTATGTTTTGTAGGTTGGACGATGCGGAGGTCGCCATCCGATTAGCGAAAGCTGCCATCCAACATGACGAACATGTCTCTTGTAGCACAACGTATATCTGCCATATTAATGTCCCCTGTGCACCGGCGCAGTAATTATCCCGCGCGGGCAAGCCTGGCGGTCCTGGGGCTAGCCATTGCCGCGATGGCTGCTGCGGCGCCTTCCCCTTATCTTATCAAGGACATCGCTCCCGGGCCGGATTTTACCCCCTATGCCATATTGGGTGATCGGGGTATGATGGGGTCCAATCTCTATTTCTCCATGGGCAATGAACTCTATGGCGACACCTTGAACTACGGTTCGGAATTGTTCAAGACTGACGGAACGGCCTCCGGCACTGTGATGGTAAAAGACATCTGGCCTGGCGTAGCGGGCAGCGCGCCTGCTGACCCTACCGACGTAAACGGTGTGTTATTTTTTACTGCGGATGATGGCACTCACGGCCGCGAGCTTTGGAAGAGCGACGGAACATCCTCAGGCACAGAGATGGTGAAAGACATATTTGGAGGAGCCCAGGCTAGCGAACCGTATTACCTAACGAATCTGAATGGGACGCTGTTCTTTGTGGCCCAGACCGACACAAGCGGCGTGGAACTATGGAAGAGCGACGGAACGTCGTCGGGCACAGTGATGGTGAAAGATATTTTGCCTGGCCCGGATAGCTCTGACCCCAGCTACGCGGTGGCAGTAAACGGTAACCTCTTTTTTAGCGCCGCGACTGCCGATAACGGCTCTGAGCTGTGGAAGAGCGATGGAACCGACGCCGGCACCGTAATGGTGAAAGATATTAATCCGGGGACAGCCAACAGTGAACCAGCCTACCTGGTGGTGGTGAACAACAAGGTGTTTTTTACAGCTACAGATAATATGACTGGCAACGAACTCTGGGTAAGCGACGGGACCGAGGCTGGTACGGTGATGGTGAAGGTAATCGTACAGGGACAGGGCGGTACCCCTTTGTATGATATGGTGGAAGCGGGCGGCCTGCTTTATTTTAGCGCACCCGGACCAAACGGGCGGGAACTCTGGAAAAGTGACGGAACCGAAGCCGGTACGGCGATGGTCAAAGACATCAAGGCGGGCGTAGACGGCAGCTATCCCTACGCCCTGGTAAGTCATAATAACGTTTTATTCCTAACGGCAGATGATGGCGTGCATGGCGAAGAACTATGGATGAGCGACGGAACTGAAACTGGTACGGTGATGGTGAGAGATATCTATCCGGATTTAAGCTCCAGCTATCCATCCGACCTGACCAGCGTCGGCGGCACGCTGTTCTTTAGAGCCATGTATCCTCAAAATAAGTATGAGGTGTGGAAAACCGATGGCACGGCAACGGGCACGGTGATGGTAAAAGATATCTATCCGCAGGAAACCAGCTATCCCGATTCCTTCAGTGCGATAAATGGTAAGCTGTTCTTCGCTGCCACTGATGAGCTCAACGGAAAAGAGACGTGGATTAGCGACGGTACCGAGACAGGAACAACCAAGCTGCTTAACTACGCTTCCGGTCCGATGAGTTCAGAACCACGCAGCGGCTTAATGGTGGGTAGCATGTTGTATTTCATGGCGAGGGACACGTCGCAGGGATGGGCGCTCTGGAAGAGCAATGGCACCGAGGCAGGAACTCTGCTGGTTAAGAATCTCCCCGCCTACTATGAGTCCGGATTGCCGCGCCCCCGCGGTGCGATCAACGGAAACCTCCTCTTTAGAGCCGATGACGATGTAAACGGACAGGAATTATGGATCAGCGACGGCACCGAAGCTGGCACCGCATTGCTTAAGGACATCAACCCCGGCACCGATTCGGGCAGTCCATCGGAAATGGTGGACGTCAACGGCACAGCTTATTTCACTGCCCAGACCAATACGGCCGGAGAAGAACTATGGAAGACCGACGGCACCGCAGCGGGCACCGTCATGGTAAAGGATATCAGCCCTGGCACTGACAGCTCTTATCCATCTCAATTGACCAACCTCAACGGCACGTTATACTTTGTTGCAACAGACTGGTCCCAGGGGGAGACTGCCCTGTGGAAGACCGACGGCACTGAAGCGGGCACCGTGGTGGTCTTCGGACGCGCAAGTCTGGGCGGCACAACGCCAAATTTCAATGGAGACATGTGTAACGTCAATGGCACCCTGTATTTCAGTATGGATAACCGTGTTTCCGGATACGAACTATGGAAAAGCGACGGAACCACGACCGGAACAGTCCTGGTTAAAGACATCTACGAGGGCCTCTTCATGAGTAGTTATCCAGATATGCTGACCAATGTCAATGGCACCCTATTCTTTCAGGCAAACGATGCAAACGGCACCGAGCTATGGAAGAGCGACGGCACCCCCGAAGGTACTGTTATGGTAAAGGATATTAATGAAACAGGAGACAGTTACCCTGACGAGATGGTCGCTGCCGGCAACAAGCTCTTCTTCAGCGCGAGTGACGGAATCCATGGATACGAACTTTGGGTCAGCGATGGTTCATCGACGGGGACCTTCTTGTTAAATGACATTGAACCCGGTTCAGAAAATGGCAATCCGAATGACCTGGTCAACGTCAATGGCACCGTTTACTTTAATGCAACTGACTCGACCCACGGTGACGAATTATGGAAGAGTGACGGCACCCCTGGAGGCACAGTACTGGTCAGCGACACCGCGCCAGGAATCATTTCTTCCCAAACGGAAATCCTCGGGTTCACCGCAAACCAACTCCTGCTGTCCGCAACCGACGGTGATTTCCTGGAAAGTGGAATCGGCGTTGAATTGTGGGGATTAATGCTGGGTGATTCCGCCGTAGCGGATTGGTCGATCTACTAATCCAGTTCAACCGGAGAGTCTTTCTTCCTAAGGCTTAGGCGGTGCCGGAGTGGGTAAACACATCTCCCGGCACCGCTACCAGCTGTCGCAACATGCCTGGCAGGCCTGACATGCCAGACAGTTTCACTAACATGTTAATTGGTGCCTGTCCCTAGTTTACTAAAAAAATCTGCTGGCAAGACTAAACCGTCGGTTTTTCTACCCCCCATTCTTTAAGCCTTTGTGCAATTTGATCCGTCCGGCTGCCGATTTCGGCGTAGGCTATATAGGCTTCATCCGCCAGGGCCGCGGTGATTTCGTTTCGGCGGGCGGCGGATTCTTTTGTGATTCGGGTGGGTTTTTCCGCAAAGGGAGACAGGAACAGGATGCGTCCTTCGTTAAAGGCCGGGCGGCATTGGGCGGGAATGCGCATGCCGGTCAGGCTGCGGGCCACGCTGATGATGATCGGTTGTTTGCCCCGCAACAGAATGGCCAGGCATTCCTTTTCCATGGGAGATTGAAACCCGCTGATCACGGTGATGCCGCTGTCGCGCATGCGGCGGGCGGCTTGGTGGGTTCGAAGGATTGCGTCGGCCGGGCATCGGGTTGAACAGAACAGGGCGGTTTTATGGGTGTCGAGTATCTCGGGAGGGCCAAGGAGGTGCAGACGTGGCGGCGCGGCATCGCGCAGGCGAAGGGACAACTGCCCAGGCCAACGGGAATCCAGAGGTAAAAGCTCAGCAGGCGGCAGGGGCGCAACACCATGGCAGGGGCAACCTGCCCCCTGTACAGTGATGTTGTGGCAAGCTTGCGCCCGCTGGTTCACGGGCTGGAAGCCCGTGCCACTTCATGCGTCCGCGCTCTCGGCGTCCCGGCCCATGCGGTACTTGATGTCGTAGTTGATGATGAAGTCCAGTTCCTCGTCTGTGAAGCCGTAGTGTTTGGCGAGGACATTGTCGATTTCGTCCATGATGGGTTTGGATCTGTCCATATAAAACTCGTCATATTCAACTGAGCCAGTTTTATAGGCATAAGTACGGCGTTTAGAATTCTTTTTCAAGTCCACCATTAGCCTATTGAATATGGAACTTAATAACTCCAGTTGCTTCCCGCGGAGATTGCCCACGCGAAAAGTTTCAATATCTGCCGCCGTAATGTTTCTACAATTACCCTGCACAGTAAACCAAAAGTAAAACAAAGAGCTGGCTATTATGGCACCGGTAGTTTGTGCGTCCTGGATACTATGAAAATATAGATCTTTTATGTGGTCCGTCGATCTGTCTTTAATTGGTGATTTAAAATATGGCTCAAAATCCATGGATCGGATCCAGAAAGATGGGCTTCTGTGGTAGGTTATGTGACCAGCTCCGCTCTTACGTATACTGGCTGATAATTCGGCTGGCATCTCTGTAATTTTAAATACTATTTTTGCTGCTACTTCCTCACCCGTCTTGGCAAACCACATACTGTCATTATCATTGATATTGTTGTTTTCAAAAGTGGAAATTTTAGTGTGAAAAAGGTTAGGCCTTTCAATAGAGTACCATCGTATGTAGCTAGAGGTGTTTATTTTTTTCTCAAATGTGCTTCCTTTGTTTCCAATTAATATAGCTAGACGATATTTCACGCCTGCAAACAATACAGACGGGTGAGCATCGCCACTGTAAAAAGATAGTACTATAGAATTAAAATGCTGCCTGATAAGGGAGGCAAAATTGGCCATCCGTTCAGTGGAAAACCCGCTAAGCGGTATTATTAAACCAGTGGAACCAGCAGCTGAAAGTAACGCAGTGCAACGCTCCACGCACACGGCATATATATTTCCTGCATCTTTTGTAACGTAATTTCTAACCTCATACTCGGAAACCTTGGAGACCTCCACATACGGTGGGTTCCCAATAATGACATCAAACCCACCCGATGCCATGATGCCGTAGAACTCTGTGAACCAGTGGAACGGCTGGTGGGATTTTAGCCAGCCGGGGTATTTTTTCTGACCGTCTTTGCGGGTGAGATCAATTCCGTAATCCTCAGCCAGGTGGCGATTCAGGACGTCTGCCAGTTCGGCCATCTGCCGTGACAGTTCCCGCTTGTGGTCGGCAGGCACGGCGCCGTCGCCTTCGGTCTGGACGCGACGGAAGTTGTCAGCCAGTTGCTGGGTGTCGGCGGCTTTGGTTTCAATTTCGGCTACCTGTTCGGAGCGGAGCATATCCGTCTCCGCCGCCTTTTGCACCTCCGCCAGGGTGGCGTAGCCTACCAGGGTGTTGCCGGCGCGGATGTTGAAATCGATATCGGGCAGAGGTTCGATGCCGAGGTTAGCTTTGGCGCGGTCTGGTTCGACCTGGGCTGCCAGCTTAAGAAAGAGGCGTAGCTTGCAGATTTCTACGGCCTCTTCCATAATGTCGACGCCGTAGAGGTTTTTCAGGATGATGGACTTAAAAATAAAATAGGCGCGGTTTGGGTGGCCGGCGACGCGGGCCAGCAGCTCACGGAAGTCGGCCAGCTTTTCCGGGCGGTGTTTTCTACCGGACTTGTCCATATCCTCTACGAACTCTTCCATACGCTGGAGGCACTGTTCATAGATAGGTTCGAGAATGTTAAGGGCGGCGAAGAGGAAAGCTCCGGAGCCGCAGGTGGGATCGAGAACGGTAATTTTCGTGATGGCGTGCCAGAAGGCCCGGAGCATCTCCGGGCCGCCGGCCCAGGCGACAACGTCGAGGGCAAACTGTTCGATGTCGAGGTTCAGGGTGATAAGTTCGTTGATGTCGCGGACTTCGCCGTTCTCCAGCTTCCGCCGAATTTCCTCATAGCGCTGGCGTCGGGCGATGACTTCCCGCCATATTTCTGTGGGCAGGGCAGCTCCGACGGGTGCGGGTTTGTTCCATTGTTTGCGGCGTTCGAGCAAATCCGGGGCGGCGGTATCGAAGCCGACGACAATGTTATCAGGAACGGGAAACGGTTCGGCCATGGGCGCGCCGGCGTGGACATCCCAGGTGACGCCGTGTCGAACGGCTTTATAGATGTATTTGTCGGGATCATCGCGAAGAAGATCCCACACAGTGGGGCCGGCGGGGTTGTCGAACGCAACTTTGCATTCCTTGCGGGCGGCGTCGAAGAGATAAGGGATGATGGTGTTGCGGCCTATGTAGCCGGTTATATCTTCCTTTGTATAGTAGGCGCCCATCTGCTTCTGGTTGATGTATTTTTCGAAGATGTAGCCGAGGACGTCGGGGTTAATCTCGTTGTCATCGCCGAGGGGGCGTTCGTCCAGGTGCCAGCGCCAGCCATCGAAGAAGGCGAAGAGGCGGGCGAAGGCGGCGTTTTCCACCTGGATGGCGGCGCCGTGGGTCTCTTCGATCTGGTGCTTTTGAAAAATGCCGCCGTTCAGATAAGGGATCTTGCCGCGGTATTCGGCGGGGCGGGCGGGGTCGTCTTCGGCCAGGGCGAACCCCTGGAAGAAGAGGGGGCAGAGGAAGTCGCGGTAGTAATTGCCCTGGAAGGTTTCGAGGTGCTCCTGGAGAAACCGCAGGCGGCCGTCGAGAAAGCCCTTCGCCTGGAGGAAGTAAAGAAACATGACGCGGTTAATAAGCACGGCGGCATACCAGCGCTGGAGTTCGTCATCGGGTATGCCCTGGATGAAGGCCTGGAAAGCTTTCTGCTCGATTTGGAATCGGCTGTAAAACTTCTTGGTGAGTTTGTCTTTGTCGAAGGCATCTTTAAGGCGGCGAACGGCGCCAAGGAGATCAATGGATTCTTCGTCGTTCAGGGTGAAGGTGATGGACTGGAGGTTTTGAATCAGGCGGACGTTTGCGGCGGCAGGGTTGAAACGATAGACGCACGGGCGGGCGGAGCGGCCAGGGTCTCGTCGGGTGTATAGCCAAAGCTGTTCAGATTTTGCGGCGTCGGAAAAAATGAGCAGGTGTTCGCGGGCGAGTTTCGTGAGTTCGCGGTCGATTTTCGCGCGGGTATCGGAGGAAGGGATATTACCGAAGGCGTCGGGGCGGCAGTGGAATATCTGGACGCCGCGTTTTTCGGCGACGCCATCGATAATATACACATCTTCGTTGACCGTAATTTGCTCAGTTTTGGTGAACCAGTCCCAGCCAAGCTCCTGAGTAAAGAGTTCGGCAAAAGCAAACTTTTGGAGCCAGTCCCGGATACCGTCGTAATTGATGGTCATTTGTCGTGCGCGCCTCTTCCAGTGAATCAATTCATTCGTATAGGTTAAATAGGTTTGTAACTTTGGTGACCAGTGTGGGCCGGACCTTTTTTCGACTCCGTGACTTTACGTCCCTGGCCGCCCCTTTTTATTTTGTTCCGCCAGCCACTGGATTACGTCGGGGAACGATTCGCTGCCTCGATGTATGAGGCGATCGGCCAGATTCGTCCATGTCGCGTTAAGCGGGCTCAGTGTTATGCCGGCTTTTTCCTCTTCCTTGCGGCGAACCGCGAATGCGCACATATCGCATAATTGAAGAAGCAGGCTTTTTCTGGAGTCGATAAAGAAACCTTTTTCGATAATGTTGCTTAGGCGAAGCGTTCCTTCCATAAGCCTGAGCGCCTGAATCGCTTTTTCAATATCGGCGAGCACATCTTTGTTTTCATCAAAGATGAACATGCCCCGCTGGTTCGGGCCGAGGCCAGTAAGATAATTATCGATGACCCTGGCCACCAATGGGAATACAGCGATATGGGGATTAATGACAATTCCGCCGCCAAGCTCGCGCTGTTGCCACGCCTGAAACCGTTTTTTGACTAATGCGCGATACACGAGTTTAAGATCCGCGTCTGCCGCCATGTTGAACAATTCGTCTCGAAAATCCAGACGCTGCCGCACAGAGTAGTTGCGCAGGTAATCATGATGACGGGGGCTGTTTAGTTCGGCGGCATGAATCTCGAAATTCAATGGACGATCAGGAAAGTGGGAGTTTAGAATTAATCGTATTTGAGCTTCAACAAATTGCCATTGATCTTCTGAAATAATAAGCGCGGCCAAAGCAAAAACGGGCTGTGCCGTATCATTTAAGTTCGTGCCGGTGTTTCCCGTTTCATCCATGTAAATAAGGTGCATATTACTTTTCCGCGAGCCCGAGAGAACAAATGATCTGCGGCTCTCCGGTTCGTTCTTCGTCGTGGATGACGCTGAGGCGATCTTCATCACGGAGGGCAATGACCAGGTCCGCCAGAGTTTCATCTGAAATACCGGCGCGTAACTGACGATTGAGCGTATCGACTGCGGATTGCCTGAGGGGATACTTGTATATGGCTTCGATGGCTTTAGACAGTTCCGGGGTCTGGAACAGGGTGTCTTTCATTTTTTCGCTATGTTGTTTCAGCCGTTCATAGGCGCGGAAACGCGCCCCGGACGGGCGCCCAAGCTGGCCGCCCACGACCCGTTCTTCAGAGGCTACCATGTCCACACCGAGGCTTACGAGTTCATGGTGATTCTGTTGCCTTTCCGCCGCGGCGGTGTCGGGTGAACATTCGGCGGCCCGCAGGATTTCGTATTGAGATTCGGTTACACTATGGCCATCTTTACCTATCCATGCGAGAGCGTCATTGCCTTCGGAGGTGTGAAGATAAAGAAGCACGCCGGCTGGTTTTCCCACGGTGGGTTGATGGCGGCGGCTTGAATAGACGACAGCAGGCAGAGCTGGAATGATTCGTTTTAATTCCGGATTTTCGTCGGTTGCATTTTTCCAAATCTGGTAAGCATGAGAAGCCAGGTCGACCTCCGTATCTGCGTCGCCATCTAGAATTCCGGCCTTCTCATTGTACAGGTCGGCGAGTTTCTGGAACTCTTCTTCGTCCTCAAAAAACGCTTCGTCGGTTCCCACGACTTCGGCGTTTTCTTTTAGTCGCTGGAGAACGCGCCGGCGCAACCCGATAACATCTTCGACCCCTTCCGCCGGAAGAAAGGAATAGCAAAGAATTTGCTCGGCCTTCTGGCCGATACGATCTACGCGGCCGGCACGCTGAATGAGGCGTATTATGGCCCAGGGAAGATCGAAATTTACGACTATGGCGGCATCCTGAAGGTTTTGCCCTTCGCTGAGAACATCCGTTGCGATGAGAACGCGGAGTTCTTCATCGGCGGAAACGCGATCGCGTTTTTTGTTGCTGACAGGGCTGAATCGCCAAGCGAAACTGGTGGGATTATCGTCGCCGCCAGTTACCCCGGCCAAGCGTGTGACACCTCGCGATTCCATGCATTTTTCGAGATAGCGCACTGTGTCTGCAAACTGTGTGAAGACGATAATTTTTTCGTCAGGATGTTTGGTGGCCAGGAGCTGGTAGAGCGCTTCTATCTTTTTGTCTTTGTTTGCATCCCAATCTCCAGGACCGGTGAGGATGTTAAGTAGCGTGTCTGCGTCTTTTTGTAAATCGCTTTTGAGGGTCTTTACAAAGTGTTCCGCACGGAGCCATTTGAAACGCCTTTTGTATCGTGTGGCATAGGAGGAGTAAACCTGGGCAGCTCGTTCCTGATATTGTGGAATGGTACGCAGTTTCCCAGGGGTCGAGGGTTCCGGCTTTTGCTGGTTTTTAGGTTCGAAAAATTCCAGTTCAGGATTTGGATCATCATGATCTTCATCATAGCTACCGGTATCGAGAAAGCCGGCATCCTGTGTGCCAAGAGGAAGCGGAAGATTATTTTCGATTGCATGAAGGAAAACGTAGTTTCTCAGGATATGCCTTTCAATTGACTGCTGAAACGCATAGCCGCTGCTCTCTAATCGCTTGAACAGGTTCGTGCGGCAGAACCCCATGAGGCGCTTTCCGGCGCGGGAGAGATCTTGTAGTTGTTGGGCTTCGCTTTGAGACGGGGGATCATGGGGAGTCGCGGCAACATAATTACCCAGGCCATAGCGCGGGAGATTAAGCCCGTTAATGGCCAGAACAACGTCTGGTGAAAAAAGCTGCGCGTATTGGTCGGCGGGGTTCACTTCAAACTTAACAGTCTTTGGAATGCGGTCTGGGAAGTATGAACGTGAGCCGTCTTCGAATGTCAGAAACTGACGGCCTGTATCGGGGTCTGTGGCGGCGTAGTTGGTCTGGATGAAACCTCGAGTGCGGCGAACCATATAAAGGCGCATAAGTTCTCGCCAATCGTCGGCGTGTTCGCTTTTTTCGAAGGCAGAGAGGGACCGGACCGGACATTGGTGGCGCTTTATAAATTCTGTTTCTCCCAGTTGCCGGATGAGGTTTTCCGGACGGATGCCAACGTCCTGGTCATCTTTGACGAAGAGCCTTAACTGCCCTGAGAGGTCGCCGTAGGTTTTATTGTAGGGGGTGGCGGAGAGTAGAATGCATTTGCTGTCGTTTTCCTGGATATATTCCTGAATAGCACGGAAGCGTTTGCCGGCACGGTTGCGGAGATTGTGACTTTCATCAATAAGGACGACTCGGTAACGGCGCATTTCGGGTAACTCATTGGCTACACGGGTAACAGAGAGCACCTTGGCAATGAGCCGGTATTGTGCCACGTAATCTTCCCACATGCCTACAAGATTCTTAGGACAGAGAATTAAGGTTTCTGTAAAGTGGTCATCCTGGAAAATCTTTGCCAGCGCCGTGGCCATTAGGGTTTTACCCAGGCCGACTACGTCACCAATGAGCACGCCGCCGCGCTTGTTCATATGATGTGCGGCGATTTTAACGGCGGCAACCTGATAATCGAACAACTGATTTCCAAATTCTGCGGGAATGCGAAATTCAGCCAGACCGGCACGAGCTTCCTGGGCAAGGTGGTATGCCATTTTAACGTATATGTGAAATGGCGGGATGGGCTGCGTGCGGGCCCAGCTCTCTTCTATAACCTGAATGAGCTCTGTAGTTATATCAATACACCAGCGGTCGGTCCAGCGATCAATAAACCAGCGGTTTAACTTATTGGCGGCATCCGTGTCCATGATGTCTACATTAAGTTCGCCCTGATAACTGAGGCCGGAAAGTGTTAAATTACTGCTGCCCATGTACCCTATAATTGGATTTATGGGATCAGGGCGGTATAATAAGTAAAGTTTTGCGTGGAGAGTGTGCCGAAGAAATAATTTAACGATCAGTTTTTGGGATTTTAGCTGGGCAGCCAGCCGGCGAAGGCCGGCCTCATCGGAGTTTGTAGGTGTTCCAATGGTAAGCTGATCTCGAAATTCCTCGGCAAGTCTACGTTTGAGCTTTATTGCCGTCTGGTTATCGAGTTGCGTACCTGCTTTTTCATGAGCGAATAACTCGCGAAGTTCATCTTGTGGTAAACGTTGCATTCCGACAAGGAGCCGACACTGGTTTCCTTCGCCGCCGGGCCAACATTCAACCAGGTCGTCAATCGATTTCCAGCCACGCAAATTGAAATATCCAACGCAGAAATCAGATGATTTTGTATGTTGTAAAGTGGTGCGAAGTGTCGGTAAAAGGTTCTGTTCAATATTATCGAAAATGGTAGGCATAGTGGGACCGGAAAGCCGTCCTAAACGGAAGATTGCTAGTAACCTACGCGGATTAAAAATTGCAAATCAAGATTTTAATTTGTTAGGTGTGAACTTAAACGGCTAATCCATTGCGCCTATTTTTTGCGAAAATAGGGACAGGCACCAATTAAACGGAATTGAACCTGAGCCGTTTTCGTAGACAGCCCTCTGCGTCTCCGCGCTTCTGCGTTAAAATTATGCTCTAAGCACCCGTGCGGGAATACCCAGCCGAAATTCCGTGAGTAAATATCTCCAGTGAACTACCAACACAGGTTATCTCAGCGTTTCCCTAACGCTGAA
>JBBSQY010000047.1:0-25321 GCA_038243585.1 Candidatus Sumerlaeales bacterium
AGCTGATATCTCGCTTAACGCCTGATAAGCCCGGAGTATTGTTAAAGCCGCTTTTGACTTTTCCCCTTCGCACAATAAAAAAAGCCGGGTACGAAACGTACCCGGCTCACATAATAAATCAGCTTCTGTGGAATTGATCAGTATTGTTGTGACGGTGCTGCAGTTTCTACGACCTGGGCGCTGTAGAGATCGGTGACGTTCTCAAACTCAACCCTCCGGTTGCGAGCTTTGCCGGCATCGCTGGCGTTATCTGCGATTGGGGCGCGCTCACCATAACCGACGATTATCAGTCGAGTTGGATCGATACCGAACTTCTGGACCAGATAGCTTTTTACGCTCCAGGCCCTCTGTTCGCTCAGGGTCTGGTTATACTCGTCGCTTCCGTCAGCATCCGTGTGTCCTTCAACGTTAATGATTGAATCGGGCAACTCATCCACCAAAGCGGAACCGATGGCATCCAGTGTCGGGAAGCTATCCGGCTGAATCGCAAACTGATCGTACGCAAAGTGGACGGATCCTGTTACCAGAACGGGTCCTGCATAGCGTGATTCGTTTGGCTGACGCGGCCTTGAGAAGACTTCGACAACGCTTTCCACGCTTGTGATCTGTTCAGGTACAGGGGGTGGCTGAGGTGGAGCCGGACGTGGAGGTGGTGGCGGAGCATCCAGCACGATGGCAGGAGGCGGAGCCGGCGGCGTATAAATCTGCGTCGTTTCAATGTTTATCCGCAGATCTGGACGTCCCTGACCAGGCAACACGACAACCTCGCTTGGATTGTAAAATCCATAGTCATCGTACGACTGCGTTGGAAGATAGTACCAGCCTGGAGGCGTAACGAAATCCGGCGGTGGCGTCCATTGGACGGGCACTACCCAGCCGCGCTGTGGGATGTAGGTCCAGCCCCACTGCCGAAGCCGTGGAACCCATTCTTGTGGCGGATTCCAGCCTGGAGGAGGCGTCCAGCCGCCTGGTGGAACAAAGTTAGCAGGTGGATTCCAGCCTGTAGGTGGGTGCCAGCCGGGATAAGGCTGCCAGTTTGGTGGTGGCTGAAAGTTATCTGGTACTGGCGTGACGCCCGGAGGAATCGGAACCGGGGTGGATCCCGGCGTTGGAGCCGGGGGTGGGGGTGGAGCAATATTGGTGTTTTGAAGCGTATTGTTGTTATTATTAATATTGTTGATCACGATCGGTTGCGGTGCGGGCGTAGGGGTCGGGGTCGCACCGGGTGGCGGTGCTCCCGGTCCGGTAATGGCTTCCGGCGCTATATATGGGGTCAGTTGCACCGTCGCGGGGTCCTTGCGCTCTCCCCGTTCAGAATTAGGGTTAAGAAGTCGTTCCGCCGCTTGGTTTAGCGAGCCTTCTTTCGCGTCGGTGGCATTAATAGGCTTCTGTCCGCCGAGCTCCTTACGCCGTTCTGCCCGGCGCTGTTGCTGCTTGGCCCGCTCCTCAGGAGTTACAGTGGCTACCGGCACTGCGGGAGGCGTCGCTCCTGCAGCCGGTGTGTCGCCTGCTGCTGGAGTTTCTCCCGGGGCTGGTGTTGCGCCCGGAGGCGTTGGCTTCGCACCAGGCGATGAAGACGGTGTTGCTGCGGAACCAGGTTCCGGTGTCTTAGCGGCCGGGTCACGTCCTGGCGGCGTTCCTGTCGGCGGCGTTGCAGTTTCGCCACTGGTCGGCGTTGGGGTGTTATCCCTGTTGCGGCGCAATCCTTCTGGCATATCGGTAGGCACGAATGGGGTCGCCTCTGGCGATGTTCCCGGTGTCTTGTCAGTGCCGGTCGGTGTCGGCCTGGTGCGTCCGCGCGGTATTCCGCCTGCTGATGGTGTCGTATCTGGTGTGGTTACAGATGGAGACGCGTCTGGAGTAGGTGACGTCCGTGGCGTAGGAGCTGCACTTTCTGAAGACGGAGAAGGTGATGCTGCTGGGGTGCGCTCGGTAGCGGCTGACGGAGTTTCAATCACAGCCGGTGAAGGCGATGCGGCAGCAGCAGGAGTCGTCCTCGTAGCAGGAGACGCATCCGGAGTACCGCGGGGAGTAGTCTTTATAGCTGGTGAGGCATCAGGGCTGGCCGGGCTGGCATCGGGAGTTTTACCCGATTCAGGACTTTTAATGGCACGCTGTAACAGTTCCTCGCCCGCCTGTGGTGTTGCGGTGGCCGACGGTGTATCGATTGAACGTACGCGTGGAGTTCCTTCGGAATCAGGCGTACTACCGACACGCACTCGTGGCGTTTCACCCGCGCCCGGTGTTTGCCCTACCCGCGTGCCGGGTGTTTGGCGCGTAACAGGGGACTTGGCGGCGTCAATCGGTTCCCCAGTTGTTGCTGGAGTGGTTGCAGCGTCTGGACGCCTGTTTATAGGTCTTTGTGGGATTTCTTGTTCGGAAGCGGATTCCGGAGCTGCGCCCGTTGCAGGCGATTTTGCAGGCTTATCTTGTGCATCTGCCGGAGCGACCGGGTTCTCACCGGGCCTCACTAATTGATCGGTAGCACCTGGCGTAGCACCTGCTGGAGCAGTTTGACTTGTAGTCGGGCGAGCCCGGCGTTCCCTAAGATTCTCGGCAGCCCTGCCCGGGCGCTGCTGCTGACCTGCGGGGCGTTGGCCCAGTTCATCCGTAGGGGGGGCTTGCGGTATTTGTGGCTGCGACGCTGGTTGTGCCCAGGAAATTAGAGCCATGGCCGCAAACAGAGGTACTAGTGTCCACTTTTTCATCATTTTTACAGATACTCCTTCTTAGTAAATCAACCATTCTGTCATCAGCAAAACAGAAGCCAAACCATCAGGTGGTCCGAAATGGGCGCAATTAAGTCTCACATTTCCATGGATTGTGCTGCGGATAAGGTTTTGCTTCATAATTTAAACAGACTTAATCACTGCAAATGGAGAAACCATTATGGACGGAAGCAACGGCGGTATTATGATTACGGTGGCCTTGCTGGCCATTTATCTGCTATCCTGTGTGAAAATCCTACAGGAGTATGAACGGGCAGTGATTTTCCGTCTGGGCCGGCTTCTCTCGGAGAACAAAGGGCCGGGGATTATTTTTGTCTTTAAACCCATCGATTCAATGCAGCGCGTCAGTTTGCGTACCGTAGTTATGGATGTGGCACCGCAGGACGTGATTACCCGCGACAACGTGAGTGTGCAGGTTAACGCCGTGGTTTACTTTCAGGTGGTGGAGCCGAGCAAGGCTATCGTCGCGGTAGAGGATTTCCTGTTCGCCACTTCACAAATGGCGCAGACGACCCTGCGTAGCGTGCTGGGCCAACAGGAACTGGACGAGTTGCTCACCGAACGCGAAAAGCTGAACATGGAACTGCAGGAGATCCTGGACCGGCAGACTGAGCCTTGGGGCGTGAAAGTCACCGCAGTGGAAATAAAGAAAGTGGACCTGCCGCACGAGATGCAACGCGCCATGGCTCGCCAGGCTGAAGCGGAGCGCGAACGCCGCGCCAAAGTCATTAACGCCGAAGGCGAGTATCAGAGCGCGGAAAAGCTGGTAATGGCCGCAGAGATGATGAGCGAACACCCCATGTCCATGCAGATGAAATACCTTCAGGCCTTGGTGGAAATATCGGCGGAAAACAGCACCACCATTGTTTTCCCGCTGCCGCTGGATCTGTTAAAAGGTCTGGGAGTCGATCTGACGGGGAACAAGCCAAAGGTTTAACATCTTTGCGGGCGGGCGCTAAGTCCCCGCCCGCGTTGTGCATTCAGCCTGGACGGATTACGGACAGTGCGCCCGTTCTACATCATTTCGAGAGAAACCGTCGTGGGCCTCTCGCGTTGGGGCGCGGGGTTTTTGTGGCGCACGCGGTGGATGTCTTCGTTGAAATTAAAATGCGGATCGTTCTGGGGGTCATGGCATTGCATACAGAAATTCGCATCCCAGGTCATACGCAGGTCCTGGGTCATTGGCGGGACGGGTTTGCCTTCCCGTTTTAATACCTCGGCAGCGCGCATCTCCTTGACGTGGGCGTCCGCTGGCCCGTGGCAGACCTCGCATTGCACGTTGGCCAGGTTTGCCGTCACCCGCAGATCCGTAAACCCGCCTGGCATTTTATAGGCGACCGTGTGGCATTTGAGGCAGTCAGGATTAAAGTGCATATTCTTTTCTACCAGCGTCTTCATGGCAATGCTGTGCTTATGGCTCTTCCACTGGTCATGAGCGCTGCCATGACAGGTTTTGCAACTGCTCACGCCCGCATAAATTTTTTCTGAAAGCTCACCTGCTGTTTTCTCCACCGGAAGTGCTGCGGTGTCCTCTGAAAAGTTCCGGATAAACTGCGTGTACTCTGGCAAAGGCTCGATGCTCTGCAAGATCGGCAGCATATCGACGTCCGGCGGCAGGGCGCGGTTTTTTCCAGATCCCGGCGGCACCTCCACGATTCCCAGGTACTTGCCGTCGTGGTCTCCGCCAATAACCAGGGGACCTTCAGGAGTCGGTTTCACCGGTTCAACACGACCAATATAATCCGCCGCAATAATTAAATCGTATTCCGGCAGGAACTTTGCCATTTCCACGGCTGCCTCTACGCTGGTATAGGCGAGTAGAACGAGATAATCATGGTCGGCCGACAGCCGCTTTCCCAGCTCCTGCGCGGCGGGCAGTGGTTCGTTCACGCGGTAAGGCGCGAAGGTTGTGGATGTCAGGCCGTCTGCGTCATCGACCGCAAACTGGACCGCCTCCGGCATGGATCCGCCGGGTCCAGCGATTGGCGCTGCTCCGCCCGCGCCGTCGTTTTCTGAATGCACATCGAAGGGCAACCAGGGAACTTTTCCGTTGGTTTCCGCGATCATCCATCGTGACGGAGATACGGGACCTACTTGACTGCTTCCTGCCGAAACGGGGGCGGCCTGCGTCGCGGGGTCGCGGCTGGTATCCCGGGTTTTGGCCGTCACTCCCACCACCGCCACTTTTGTCGTGCCGCCACCGGCCAAGGCGACATTAAGGCTTTTGTGAGAGCCGAAGACCGGCAGGCCGGTGCCGGCGTCTACAATATTGGCTGAAATAAAAGGAAGGTCAAATTTGCTTTCCAGAAGCTTAAGAGTGGCCATGCCCTGGGCTAAATCTGGAAACCCAATATTGATCGCCTGGCAGTTGAGGGCCGAAAGGGCGTCCATTATATGCCAGGTTTGCAGGCGCATACTGGGGCCGGCAAATTCCCGGAAAAAGCCCCCAGCTTCCAGGTATAAAGTATTGGGATTGGCCGCGCGAATGGACTGCACCATGGCCGCCTCTTTGTCGATGCCGCCCAGGTTTAATGCCCGACAACCGCATGGTTCCATACGGCTGCCGCGACAGCCATTGTAGAGGAGGGTCAGGCCGTCAGGGTGTTTCAGTTTGTACTGAAAAGGTTTCGTGACGGTTGTCGTGCTGGCCGCCTGCTGAGAAAAAGTGCTGAGCAGGTCGGCGGTTTCCGTCTGGACTATGACGCTGGACACGGGGCTCGCGGCTAGCCCCGCCATAGGCGTGAAAATGTTGGCGATGAAGAGAAGCGACCACGTCGCCTTGTGGGTGAAGCTCATTTCAAGCCCGGTCATAGAAAATTTGTCTGTCACCAGCCGATTAAAGAATCAATCGTGAAGTGACCTTCAAAAGAATTGAAAGTTGCTGTCGATAATCTATGGAACCAGCCACTTCCACTCCGGTAACAAATGATTCTGCCTGAGCGGATGTGCTCCCGTCAGTCCTCGTTTTGATATCGTATGCGAGGGTCGGCCCAGGCGTAGGCGATATCCACCAGGAAATTGATAGACACGAAAACAATCGTTGTCACCAGCACCCCGGCCATAATGACAGGCATATCCCTGAACTCGATCGCCTTGCGCAGCAGAAAGCCGATGCCCGGCCACTGGAATACGCTTTCAACCAGGATTGCGCCGGTCACGTAATCGGCAAAGTTAAGGCCGACAACGGTTATGATGGGGATTAAGGCGTTTCTCATGAGATGACGACCGATCACAACCCGCTCGGCCACGCCCTTTGCCCTGGCGGTGCGTAAAAAATCCGCATCAGCCACCTCCAGCACCGCCGACCGGGTCATGCGAGAGAGGTACGCAATGCTGCGCGATCCGAGGGCGACCGCCGGCAATAGAAGGAAACGTATATCCATTCCTTCACCAAAACCGGTTCCGCCAAAATGCCTGTAGCCCACAGCAACCGCAAGGATGATAAGACCTATTCCGACCACGAAAACCGGTGTGGAAATCCCCATGAGGGCTACGGCAAGGATGGCCTTGTCGATCCACGTGCCCTTAAACAAAGCGCCTGCTATTCCCATGGATACTCCAAGGGTTACAGATAGCATGAACGCTGCAATGCCCAGTTTTAGCGTGTTGGCAAACGCATCGGCGACCATTTCCATTACTGGTGTTGTCTGGAATCGCCAGCTGTTACCAAGGTCGCCCGTGACAGCACCTTTTAAAAACAACGCAAATTGTTTCCATGCCGGCTCATCGAGGTGCCACTCTGCCCTCAAACGCGAGCGAACCTCTTCGCTGATGCGGTCGCCCATCATCGCCGTTGGGTCGCCGGGGATCAGGCGCATTATTAGGAACGTGAGCAGCGTTACACCCAGCAACGTGGGTATCATCTGCAGTAGTCGTTTGATGGTGTAGGTGAGCATTATCTAAAGGTTGGACACGTACTAAGTTCCTGTGAGACATACTTGGTACAGCGGGAATTATAATCCCTCATCTCAATAGCGGCTAATAAACCATGAATCGGGACGCATCTAGCCAAAAAAATCGTCCGGAACCGCTTCCGCTGGACCTGGAAACCGCCCCTGACGAACCCGCCAGGCCTCTGGGAGATCGTGTATATGTGGGCGGGGTTCTGTATGTCGAAGGATTGGTTGTTTTTTTTATGGGGCTCACGCTTTTGAGCACTTATTGGCCGCCCATTGTGGCTCATGGAAAACCGGCCAATCCCGTGAGCCAGCTCGGACTGTGGATGGCAGGCCTGGCCCTGCTATACATGGTGGTGGTTGGCATCGCAATATTTGTTTATAATCTGGCCCGCCCGGCTACCGTTCCCCCTGAGATAATATCAAAGGAGCCAGGGGCTGTATCCCGCGCGAGACGCTACGCGTGTATGAAGAGGAAAACCCGGTATATTTTTGACAACACTATCTGTTGCGAATCCGACGCCGAAGACGCCATTCGGGCTAGGGATCTTTACCTCTAGCAAAAAAAACAGCCGGCCCCCATTTGGAGAACCGGCTGATGGTTACTTAACAAGCTTTAACGAACGGTCGTATTTGCGTCCGCGTTGAGATGATGCGTGTCCGTATGGCGACGCCCCATTACCACTGGGAAAATTGTCAGTGCTGCAACGCCGGCCAAGCCTACCAGGATGTATACAATGCGGGCCAGCAACGACCCGTCACCGAATAACAAGGCCACCAAATCCAGATTCATCAGGCCTACAAGACCCCAGTTAATCGCACCTACTATTATCAGTACCAGCGAAATCGTACGTAAAAGACTCATTTGTTTCTCCTTCGTGCGCTGCTGATTGCCGGAGGCTCATCATGCCAGCTGCACATGTATTTTTGAAATTATTTCTAAATTGTTGTTCAGTGCAAAAGGCAGGCCAAATCTTCTTTCGACGTCAGTTGGCGTGAAAAAAAAGCCTTAGTCGTAGATATGCCAGTTATCCGCATCCGTGTAACCAGCTATGATTGTTGCTGTGATGGAATTTGTGGGTCGGCTTCCTACATTAACTACGAACCCGCCGGTGCCTCTTAACATCTCAGGTAAAACGACTGTTATTTCCCGGGACGTCCAGCTAATGACGTCGGTTAATAATGTCCCATCGAATGTTACGCTCTTGTTTGAGGCCGGGCCGCCAAAATTAAAGCCCCGCAGGATCACTGTAGCCCCCGCTTTTACATCATAAATTGGCGGCGCCTGGGGGGAGGAGGTAAGGGTAACGCCGGTTCCGCGCAGGCTGGTGAGGCGACTTGATGTGACGCCAGCTCCGAAGACGAAGGGAATATCATCACTGCTCATGACGCGGTCCGGGCCCAGGGAAACGATGGTATACCGGTCAAAGCGGTCTGCATACAGTTCCTGGGTTATGGTCCCCTGATCCCCTCGTACCAGTCCGAAGGGGTTGAACAAATAATAAGGCGTGCCCCACGGGTCGAGAGGGCTACCCTGATCGTAAGGGGTCAGCCCGGTCTGGGTTCTGCCCTGCTGAAAGTTGACATAGGGCCCCCTCCATGGATTGGGGCCCAATGTCAGATCTTTGCGCGGAAGGAAAAAACCGTCTTGCGGGATTATCGTGTACGGCCCGCCCTGATCCCTGATGGAATCGAAAGGATTCGTGGTGTTGGATGCGGAAACATCATTAAGGTTTTCCAGCGAGACGTACCGGGTGGTGTCCAGCGCAACAAGTTCAAGGGCCTGGGCCATGTTGCGCATATCCGCCAGGGCAACAGTTTCGTTGCCCTGGCCCGCTGCAATCCCGGGCAAGAGTAATAAGGCTGCGCTAAGTTTTGAAATTTTAACCATGGATAAACTTCCAAATCTTATATCGCAGCATAATTCATGCTAGAGGACCGTCGTTTGAGGCTAAGGTTGTTCTCCGCTGAAGTCCGGAAGCAACCATTCCTGCACAAGGCCGAAGGTGCTTAACGGCGCGTCCAGTTCGCTTTCGTTTCCAATCACGTAGATTTTGATCCGATCCGGATGGATTAGCTCGGATGCGACGGCTTTTACATCGGCGGCGGTTACGGCCCGCACTCGCTCTGGGAACGTCTGAAGATAGTCCGGCTCGTAGCCGCGATAGTCGTAGAGCATATGGGCGGCGATGGTTTCGGCGGCCGTATCGAACTGATTTACAAACGTAAACACGATATCGCGACGGGCTGTTTCCAGCTCGTCTTCACTTATAGGGCCGTCGATGATGCTTTGCGTTACGTTTAAGATTTCTTTGATTGCCGCCACCGTAGTGCCGGGCTTGGACGCTGCAGCCGCCGCAAAAAGGCCCATTGGCTCGTCAGACATAATTCCGCCGCCCACGCCATAAACGTAACCGTTTTTGGTGCGGACGGTGTTCATAAGACGCGACGAAAAGCCGCCGGTGCCGTAGATAGAATTCAGCACGTTTGCCGCATAAGCTCGCGGAGATCTCCGCTCCAGGCCGAAGTGACCCAGTCGAATCTGCGATTGCGCCGTCGCCTTTTGGGTCAGGTAAACTCCACCCGTGGTATCGCTATTTTGATCGACGGGAAGCATGGTAAGAGGTTCAGCCGGCGGGCGATCCCATCCGCCAAATGCCTGCTCCACCAGTTTACGGGCGTCAGCCTGGCTGATGTCGCCGCTGACCCCTACCCAAAGAGTTGAAGGGCGGTAGCGCGCATCATGAAAGGAGCGGACGTCGTCCCGGGTAATGGCGCCGATGGTGGCGCTGGTCGGTGTGCGGGCCAGCGGATGGTCCGGTCCGTAAATGATTTTGCGGAACTCCCGGCGTGAGATATCAGCCGGTTGATCATTCTGACGCCGAAGCTCTTCCAGAGCCCGCGCGCGCTGCTGTTCCAATTTCTTCTGGTCAAAATCCGGCTTCATCAGCACGTCGGCCAGAAGCCCCATGGCTTCTCCCGCCTTTTCAGACAATGCAAACAGGGAACCCGCTACGTGGTCTGAATCAACGGACAGTTCCAGGTCGCTCCCGATTTGCTCTAGCTGCGTATCAATTTCGTCGCCGGATTTACCTGCTGCGCCGCCGGAGCGCATGGTCCGCGCGGTTATCTCGGCAAGGCCCACCTTGTCCGACGGATCAGCGTTTTTCCCTGCCTCGACTAACAGCGTAACGCGTACCCTGGGAAGGTCGTGGTTTTCGTGGTGGTAAAAGCGAATGCCATTAGTCAACGTTGTTTCAAATACGTCAGGTACAGTTACGGCAAGGGTCGCAGACGAGAGCAGCTCTGGCCGAAGGGGTATCTCCTGCCCGCCCCGCATGATCACAGGCTCGGTACCGTAATCCGCAGGAGGAAGAAAGTCCACGCCCCCAGATGTTGGAGTATCATTTACAGGTAGCGGCGCGCTGACCGGAAGCTCAATTTCCTCCGGGCTAACTGGATCGTCCGCAGGCTCGGGGATGACTGGTGGAACTTCACTTGCCGGCGCAGAAACTTCGCTTGGGGGATTGGGTTTCGGAGTGACGGCGGGCTGAGGTGGAGAAGTGGCTTTGTCTGCCGCTGCCTCGGGCCGCGGACGACCAGCGTTGAACGATGCAGGCGTTAGATCGATGTTTCCGTCTGCAGGCTCAACACTATCCGACGTAACAGGATCATTGGATGATGTGAGGGTCACTGCGGACTCAGCGCGACGTTTTATTTGAATGTCTATAGGCGCGGCAGTGCTGCGCCGGGAGACCGACGATGTGGATTCTTCCACGCGAATCGTAGACTGCGCCAAGGCACTTTCGGCGGTACAGGCTATCACGGCCAATGCCGAAGCTGTAATTAATTTCAGGCTCATATTGTTCATTCTACGCCATCCTCTGTCGCTTCTGTTGCCGTGGTTATGTCTTCTTTAGTCACTTCTGCGGCTTCCGCTGCCGCAGAGGCGGTTGTGTTGTTGTCCTCCGCGGGAATGCTTTGCTCAGCGCGAATTTCGACTTCCTGCTTCGGAACTACCGGAGCATTTTTCCGCTTTGTCACTAATTCTGCAACGTTGCGGTTCGTGGAGACAAAGTACTTCTGGGCAACTCTCATGATATCCTGCGCGGTCACTTTTTTCATCTCATCGCGCATGGTATCAAGCACGTTGGGGTCGCGGGTGATCAGGTAGTAGTAGCCAAGTTGACGGGCAAAACCGAGATTTGTTTCCAGTTCCTTAATGAATTCCGCGTCGATCTGGTTCCGGATTTTTTCGAGTTCTGCATCGGAGACAGGTTCGCTTTTGATGCGTTCGATTTCCTCATATAGAACCCTTTCCGCTTCGGCCGCCGTATGGGGGGCCTGTGGAACCATCTGGACCGCGAACATATTCGGATACTTGTCTCCCGGCGCCGTAAAGCTTTCCACTTCCTGGCAAATCCCATCCTGTTTGACCAGGCGCTCATACAGCCGCGAGCTGCGACCGGTGCGGGTCATCAGGAACTGGATCACTTCTATAACATAGGTGTCTTTGTCAGGAAACGTCGGCTTGTGCCAGCCGACTATCATCTGTGGCTGAGCCTCGAATTCCACTACGGTGCGCCGTTCGCCCTCTTGTTGTGGTTCCTTTGTAACCGCGTCAGGCGGGGCAGGGGCGGCTGGAATTGTGCCGAAGTATTTCTCCATTACCTTTTGAACTTCATCGGGATTAACATCTCCGACGACGACCGCGATAAAGTTTTCCGGCACGTAAAACTTTTTGTAGAAGGCGTCCGTCGTGCGCATGGTCAGATTGTAGATGTCGCTCATCCAGCCAATGGTGGGATTGCGATAGGCGTGGGCTTTAAAGCTGGTGGTGAGAAAGGTTTCGTATAATTTGCCCATGGGGCTGTCGTCATAGCGCATGCGGCGCTCTTCCGCCACCACGTCGCGTTCCTTGTAGAACTCTCGCCATGCCGGATATAAAAGGCGCTCGCTTTCCATCATCGCCCAAAGTTCGAGCTGGTTCGATGGCAGCGTCATAAAGTAATTTGTGAAATCCACGCTGGTAGACGCGTTGACTTCTGTGCCGCCGGCGCGGGTGATGATCTGATCATATCCATTAGGAACCGTATACTCGGCGGCCTCTTTTTGAAGGTCGTCCAGTTTGGTTTTCAGCCCGGCGACAGTGGCTGGATCGGGGTTCTGCTTGCGGGTTTCCGCAACCAGGGCTTCTGCCGCTTTTTCAATTTCAATTAAAATGGGGCGCTCTTTCGCCCAGTCCTTAGTGCCGATCCAGGGCGTTCCCTTAAAGGCCATGTGCTCAAGGAGATGAGCAAGGCCGGTGTCGTTGACGTTCTCTTCGGCAGAGCCGGCGTCGACATAGATCATGCCGCAGAACACCGGGGCGTCTGGACGAGGGTACACAAAGACGGTCATGCCGTTGTCCATCTGAAACATCTTCAGGCTGTCTGCAATGCGCGCCTCAGCGGCGGCGCTGGTAGTGATGCAGCCGGCCGCGGCCACCGCGGCCATTATTCCCCAATGAAACTTCATCCGTGGACTCTCTTTCAAAACCGATGTTTCAATATTAATGAAGATGTCGGAATCGCAAGGCAGGAGTGCAACAACGAAAGTGACGGCCGGCGGGGGCGTCGTCATCAATGGGTAGGGATGGCTCGCCGAGCCGTCCGCTCCCGGAATCCCTCTTTGCACCCTCATACACGGGTAGGGATGCCTCGCCCCGCCGAGCCGTCCGCTCACCAACCCCTTTAAAATCTCATTTAAGTACCCATGCGGGAATTCCCCTCTCCATTTCGTCACCTATTGTTTCCCCTAAATGCAACTATTCCAGAAACGGAGAACAATGATAATGACCACATCCCCGGAACGCTCTCTCATGAACTTTAAACCAGTAAAAAATAAAATCTGCAAAATCGTGCAAAAACCTTCTCTCCGCCAGCACCCACGGGCATTAGCGCACAAAAACCTCAAAAAAAGCAAATCGCCCCTCAGCCCCGTCCCATATAGGAATCCGCCGATTAACCTCAAACGTCTTTTTAGTAAAGTAATGGATGGCTCGCTGAGCTGCCCACTGCGGCTCAGATAGGGGCCGCTCGCGAAAAAAGCTATCATTATTCTGAGTTGCGCTCGGCGAGCCGTCCCTGCCCGGCTACTGTGTTTTCGTTTGACGGCGCGGCGGGCTTCCGCGCACTGTTACTCAATTAAAAAGGCTGGGAATGACTCTAATGTCTAAAATCAGAAATGGTTTCTCACTGGCGTGGGTTGCTGCGCTGCTCTATGTCTTGAGTGGTCTGTTGCACCCCTCGCCCGTCAACGCGCAAGAGCCGGATGCGCTGACTCAGGATTATTACAGCGTATTGACTACCTACGCGTGCCACGCTCGTTCGCTGTGGCACGACGCCCCTTCAGGGGGGTACTGGGGCGATGGACTGAATGCGAAAAACCAGAACGGTGCCGTACGCGGAACAGCCAGCACCTTTTTTACTTATGCGATGCTTGTAGACGGCCTGGACAAAGGTTTGATTGCGCGGCGCGACCGGAAAATGCTTCGGGCTGCAGGGCTTTCACGGCATCGCCTGATAAGCTTTATACGCAAAAACGCAGAGTACCTGGTCGCGCATCACAAATCAGCAGGGGCCGGTTTGTCTCCAGAGTGGGGTTATAACTGGCAGTCATCCCTGTGGATGGGAGCGCTGGGTCCCGGAGCCTTGCTGGTGTGGGATGAGCTTGGTCCTGATTTGAAAACTGGCCTGGCGCGAGTCGCGGCGGCTGAGGCGGATTGGGTGGCGAGTCGGCCGCCGAAAAGCGGAACCGCCGGCGATACAGGGGCGGAAGAAAACGCCTGGGATACTCATGCGCCTGCGGTCGCACTTGCGCTGACGCCGGAGGCAACCAGCGCCACGCTGTGGTGGAATACATTGCAGGTCTACGCGGCGAATGTGTATTCGCGCCCCGCAGATCTCGCAAGGGCAAAAGCCGGAGACCTTCCGCCGGGGCCAGCCCGCGATGTCACCACCGCAAACATCCTGGATGATTTTTCTCTCAATAATCACGGTTTTTTTCACCCGGACTACGTTCAGATTTCGGCTCAGCACCTGGGCGAGGCATGGGTGATCCTCGCGATGGGAGACAAACTTCACGGGACGCACATGGCCCCGGCGTTTGCGCCGTATGCGCGGTTTAACGTGGAACAGGTCTGGACGCGCATTCTCAAGCCTCTGCTTATGCCGTGGGGCGAGTTCGCCTTTCCGGCCGGCAACGACTGGACTTTCCATTGTTCCACCAACCAAGGCTATTTCGCGTATATCGCGACAGCGTTTGGGGATGCCGACGCCGCGGAGGCTGAGAGGCGCGGTCTGCGCCATGTGATGAGCCGGCGAGAAGCTGGGCCGCCGGGACGGCTTTTGGGCGACAGCAACCTGGAGTGGTGGTGGGAGGCGCTGGTGGCGAAGCGGTGTAGCGCAGCGTTGCTGATGCATCAGCATATTCCGGCTCCGTCCCCGAACGTGGTCGAGGGAGAATCGGCGGACAATCAGACCACGACGGTGCTGCTTGACCACGCACGGGTCTGGTTTCATCGTACCCCGTCATACTTCGCTTCCGTCAGCTGGGGCAACCCGCAACAGGGCTTCTTTGCACCACTGGGCGAAGGGGTCGAGGCGCAGCCATATATGACGCTGCCGACAAAATTCGGTATCGTCCCACGGGGGACCACTTATACTTTAGAGTCAGTGACCACCGCGCCGGCAGGAGTGAGTGCCGCCATTTTGCGCGATGACGGTAAGGTCGCGGCGGCGGTGGTTGGCCTGCCAAACTCTGTGGTGTGGCTGAGCTTGAACGGGTTCGGGCATGTATCGATTGAGAATGATTCACTGACTCTGCCCGGCCGAGTTGTGGAGACCGCTGGGGGAATTAAAGTTTTCCAGTCGCTTACGAAGGCTAATAAAGAAATTCTGCCGGGGCCATGGCTCAGCGTCGATGATTTTTTCGCCATGGCGTCTGACGGTGACGAGTATTCATACACACCGGCTTCTCAGTGGAATATGAAAAGCGTGGCGGCGGACAAACTGCAACTGACCAGGGGTGCCAGGGCCTGGCAGATGGCGACGGGGTCTTCTGAGGATGCGGCAATTATGGGCCAAGCTCTAAAGGTAAAGGATACGGCGTCATCCGGTGTGGTCGTGAGTGTTTCAGACAGGAGCGCGGGAGAATCCGGGAACACTTATCGGCTGAAACTAGGGCCTGCCAGACTGGAAATTAAGTAGGGACGGCAGGGTTTCGCCGACTGCTTGCCGGGTTTCATAAGTTTTAAAATGATAAACAGTAACTCATCACAGTGTCACTATAAACGCACAGAATTGCCAAAGGTTTTATGACAGAGCTTCAACGTCGTTTTTTCAAACGGGTAGATCTTCCGGAAAAGTATCCGGTGACGTTTGACGACGTTCCGGAAATCCAGCGGGCAATGGCTATGGCCATTCCTTTTGAAAATCTGGATATTATCGATGGGCGGCTGCGGCCGGTCACGCGAGAGAACCTTGAAGAGAAGATCCTCGTCCGGCGGCGTGGTGGCCTGTGTTATGAACTCAACACGACGATGTACTTCTTCCTCAGGGATTGCGGATTTGATGTTCACCTGGTATCGGGGACGGTCCGCAAACTGACCGGGGAGTGGACGGATGATAATGGCCACGTCACCATCGTGATGACCCACAACTGGGAATCTTATATCATTGAATCGGGCTTCGGATCGTTCCTGCCCATGACACCGGTGCCGTTTTCCGGAGAGATCATTAAGTCTGCCTCCGGGGAATTCCGGGTGCTTGAACAGACCACGGAAAAAGGCACGCACATTCTGGAAATGCGAAATACGCAACGTATTCTTGAAGGTGCTTCATCCCAGGATTGGCTTATTGGCTATGCGTTTAGTCTGCCTGAAATTGATGAAACCAGGCTGAACGATGCCCAAACTGCGGCCGCTGAGAATGAGAGTTCTCCTTTCAACAAAAGCCCTGTCATCGTTAAGCGAACAGACAACGGACACATATCACTTACGCCGGATACACTGACCCGGACGGTCAACGGGGAAAGAACGAAAGAACCTATATCACAAACGCAGTATGCGGCGCTCCTGAAAGGTCAATTTGGTCTGGTATGAAGCTAGCAGAACTGGAGGCCCGTAAACAAGCGCGTTCAGGAGAGCGACTGGCGCTTATTTAAACACCTGACGGAAGATGACCCGGTAGGCGATTATGGAGGTCACGACGGTCCACACGATGAGGCCGGCGAGGTCCATGGGCCAGGTGGGATCGTAGACGACCGGCAGGCGGATCAGATCGACCAACTGAGCCAGGGGAAGCCACGAGGCTATGAACGCCAGAATCGGCGGCAGGTTATCCCGCGGGAAAAACGTACCGCTGAATGTGAACATGGGGATCATGAAGAGGAAAACCGGCACGTTAATCTGGTCGATGTTTTTCACGAAGCCGGCGGTCATCATTCCTATGCTGGCAAACATGAAGCTGCCGAGAACAATGAAGGGGAGGGTGAACAACAAACCCATAAAACTTATCTGGCCCAACATGAGTACCACCAGCCCGGTGACGACACCGGCAATCATACCTTTTGTCGCGGCCCAAAAAAGATCGCCGAGGAATATCTCGCGAAAGCCCAGGGGCCCGGTGAGCAGACCATGCCAGGTGCGCTGAAATCGGAGCCGTATAAAGCTGCCGTAGGCGCTTTCAAAAAATCCCTGGAAGCAGACGCCCACGGCTATCATCGCAGGGCCAATGAACTTGAGATAGCTCATCTTTTGTCCGCCGACAACGAACTCGCCAACCATGGGCGAGAGACCGTAGCCAAATGCCAGCAGGTAAAAGATCGGCTCGGTGACGGGCGGCAAAAAATTGATGAGCCATGTGCGGCTGTAAACGATGGCGTGGCGTCGCCATACAGAGAAAACCGCGTAGGGCCATGACGGGAGGCGCGAGACAATGGGCTCCGGAAATTTATGATCTGCGGTGGGGGCAGATTCTGATCGGGCTGCCGCTGTCATTTGATCTGCGTTGGTACTCATTATAACTGGTCTCCGGTCAGGCGCAGAAAAACGTCTTCCAGATTGGAAGGGCGCGGCGTGATAACGCTTCCGGGGGTTGATTCCAAACGGGTCAATGTTTCCTGGCGGTGAGCCGGATCGATGCTCATTAGCCAGCCTTGACCAAAAGGGCGCAGCCATGCGCCGGTGCGGTCGGAAATCTCGCGTAGAATTGCTTCGTCAATGCCTTCACACTCGACCACTTCGCCGCCGATGACACGCTGGATGAGTTCCGCCGGTGTGCCCTCGTCTACCAGTTTGCCTTGTTGCATCAGGATCAGGCGGTCGCTGAGGCGCTGGGCTTCGTCCATGTAATGGGTCGTCAGGATAAGACCACAGCCTTCGTCCCGCAGTTCAGACACCAGCTTCCAGAACCCCTGACGGCTGTCGGGGTCAAGGCCAGTAGTCGGCTCGTCCAGAAACACCAGGCGGGGGCGATTCAGCAGCGCCCTGGCCAGCACCAGCCGCCGTTTTAATCCGCCGCTTAAATCATCCGGTTTATGGTCGCGATGCTCCTTAAGGCCGAGGCGTTCGATCAGTTCGTCGGCGCGATGGCGGGCCTGATCTCGGCTGAAACCGTAGTGATTAGCGAATACAACAAGGTTATAGTACACGCTGAAATCAGGATCGAGGTTATCCTCCTGGGTGACAATGCCCATGCTCGCACGAGCCTCCCGACCCTGCTGAGGCAGGCGGAGTTCGCCGAAGCGCACCTCGCCGCGGGTGGGCAAAACGCCGCCATACATCATTCCGACAGTCGTGGTTTTTCCGGCACCGTTAGGCCCGAGAAACCCAAGGATTTCACCAGCGCCCACATGGCAGGTCACGCCGCGCACGACGTCAGTGCCGTTATAGGTTTTCCAGAGGTCTGTGGCGGTTAGCATAGCAGGAACGTGTATTGGAAATATGCGGGATTCTTCAATGGGATGCAATGGATACGTTCCAGACTATTGAAACACCAGTGCATGGCGCTGGGGACGGCAAAAGCTGGAAAAGGGAACTTTAGCGATAGTAAGATTTAATCGTGCCGGCGGTGGCGGGGTCGAACTCGTGGTTTTCTGCTTCCGCGCATGGGGCTGAACAGCTTCGACGGTGTTCGATTTCACAGGGGACGCAACACAGGAACTGACGGTCGCACGCGAGGTTTGCACAGTTGACGTAGCGTTCTGTTTCGCCGTTGCAAAAATAGCAGTGGCTGATTACGGTCGCATCCGATGTGCGGTTCACGGGAACGGTCACGCGCTCATCGAACACATAGCAGCTTCCCTCGAACAGTCGACCCTGCGTCTCCGGGTCCTTCCCGTAGGTCACAATGCCGCCCTCAAGCTGACAGACGTCTTTGAAGCCCTGCTCCATGAGCATGGCGGAGAATTTCTCGCAGCGGATGCCGCCAGTGCAGTAGGTGAGGATAGTCTTGTCACGGTATCCGTCCAGAGTTTCGCGGACCCATTGCGGGAAATCGCGAAAATTTTTCACCGTAGGCTGGATGGCGCCGCGAAAGTGACCGACATTGTATTCGTAATCATTGCGAGCGTCAACCACGACCACGTCGTCGCGCTGCATGGTTTCGAGAAACTCAGCGGGTTTCAAGCGGCGTCCTGTCCGCTGGAGTGGATCCACATCGACGGGAAGCCTGAGACGGACAATCTCTGGCCGCTCTTTTATAATCATCTTGCGAAACGCATGGCCATCTGCTTCGTCAATTTTCAGTTCCATATCAACGAACCGCGGGTCGTCTCGCAGAGCGGATATGTAAGAGGTTGTCTGGTCTATCGTGCCGGAAACTGTACCGTTTATGCCCTCCGCTGCCACCATAATGCGGCCGCGGAGATCAAGATCTGCGCACAGCTTTTTGTGGTCCCGTACAAAAGCCGCCGGATCATCTATAGTTACATATTTATAATAAAGTAGTACGCGATAAGGCATGATATTACGGTCTATTGTGGCGGCTTTGGAGTATTTGACACAAAGGTACATTGGGGCGAAGAACTGTAAATCACGGACGAGTTAATCGACCGCCATGGCGCGGGCGAGGGCAGCCCCGGTGAGGGCATTGTTTTCCAGCAGGGAGACGTTGGCGATCGTGCTGCGGCCGTGGCTGATTTCTTCCAACTTTTTTAACAGAAATGGCGTGACAGCTTTGCCGGTGACGCGGCCTGTTTCTGCGGCGCGGTTGGCTTTGGTGATCCATGTTTCCAGTTCAGTGGGGTTAATTGCGTGTTCCTCTGGCACCGGGGTTACGACGAGGACGCCACAGCCACCCATGGCTCAGTGAGTCTTGGCCATCCTTGCGATTTTCTCCAGAGAATCCGAGTGTGTCTCCAGCGGGTAAAGGCTTTCTCGCGAATGAAACAGCGGAAGATTCTTTGTTTTATAACCTATAATCGGCACTCCGAGAGTTTCCAGGTGCTCCAACGTCGCAGGCACGTCCAGAATCGACTTAACTCCGGAGCACACCACAGCCACGGGATATCGCGCCATGGCGATCATGTCGCTGGATACATCATGCAAGTTCGCGTAGTTGCGATGGACCCCGCCAAGACCGCCGGTGGAAAAGACTCGGATGCCCGCCGCGGCGCATACATGAACAGATGCCGCGACGGTAAAGGCTCCGGCCTCACGTCTGGTTGCGGCCGCCGCCATGTTTTGAAGATTCACTTTGGTCACTTTGGCACCCGGTTCGCAGAAGACGGCCATCTGCTCCGGCGAGATGCCCACTTGAACTTTGCCGTCGAGCAGTCCAAGGGTCGCCGGGGTGCAGGAATTCTCATAAGCCATTCGTTCACACTGTTTGCCGACTTCCATATTTTGGGGATAAGGCAGGCCGAAACTTAAAACAGTTGTCTCAAATGCAACGACAGGCGTGCCGGCGTCGAGGGCTGATTGGACATGGGGCGCGATGGTCAGCCACTTGTTTGCGGTTGATTCCGGTGTGGGCATTGTCATTATGGCAGCCTTCCATATTATATCGGTTACACAGGCACGACGCCTATGCTACGTCATTAAAAAAGCGGCGGCCCGGTTTGGGCCGCCGCTATGTCATTTTTCTGCTGTCTTAAAACTTTACTTGGTTGTCATGTTGTCTGCGGATTTTGTTCCGGTAGTTGATTTGTCCGCGCCGGTCAGGGATTTGATGTAGTCGACTTCTTCCTGACGGTATGGCGTGCCATCCGTGCGGAAAATATCGTGGAACCAGACTGGAGGCTCAGGGCCGTATTCTTTTTCCCAGGAGTCCCATGGAAAGATGGTCTGAGATTTTCCTGATACAAACCCCCAGTTATAAGCGCCAACTTTTTCCTTTTTCAGGTAGCCCATAACTGGATCAAACGTGCTGCCAATAGGGCGAGCCATATACTCTGTGCAGATTAACGGGCGGTTATACCCTTTCAGACTTTCGACAGCCTTTGTCATTTTTTCCAGCGAAGCATAATTGTGGAAGCTAATGACGTCGCTGTTCTCAATCTGAACGCGTTCAATAGGCTTTAATTTGGCAGGGTCAGACCAGTCTTCCCCTACCCATACTCCCGATGTAAGCGGCTGCATTGGCTTAGCTTCCCGGGCCCAGGCAAAGCTCTTTGCGAGCAGCGGCAATACCAATTCATTCTTATTTTTAAGTTCTACGTCCTTGTACTGGGGAACTGGATTGTCCGGCTCGTTCCAGATATCCCAGATCTGCACACGCGAATCGTCTTTAAAATGTCCGACAACACCTTTCACGTATGCTTCCAACACTGGATATTTCGAAGGATCTTTCAGCACGTCTGCGCCCGGAGACTGAACCCATCCGGAGTTATGCGTAAACGGTTTAGGTTCCGGCTGCTTACCAGGTTTCGGAAACGGGCTCCAAACGCTGTCAAATAGTACGAACATGGTGCCGATTTTGCGCTTATCTGCGATTTCCAGATACTTTTCCATGCGCTCGATCAGGCCCTTACTGTCCTGTTCCCATAGCATGTGATGCAGATATACGCGCATGGTGTTAAAACCAAGATCTTGCGCGTAGCCTAATTCTTTATCAATGGCAGCCGGATCAAAAGTATCGGCCTGCCACATCTCAAGCTGGTTAATGGCGTAGGCAGGGGCGAAGTTTGATCCTACAAGCCATGGCTGTTCTGCATACCATGTGTTGGCTTTTTCTGCAGTCCAGGGCGTGGTGGTGGCGCTGTCATTCTGGGCCATCGCCGGGGTCATGAGGCAGCCAGCCGCCAGTAGAAGTGATGTCGTGAAGATGCGTCGCATACGTGTTCGCTCTTTTCGTGATAATAATTTCATCCCATAAACTTTAGGATGATGCGGTTAGCATTCCGCTTATGGACTGTAAATGGCGCGATAAGGTTTCCACGGGTCAAGTTTAAATGTGGATGATGGACTTGTCGGACCGGTTGACTTGTGAATTCTTTCGCCCCTGCGCGTAACTTGACCCGCGACTTTTCCCCAGCGAGAGATTACTTATGGCCGACGTTCAACTCAACAAGCCACTTTATAAAGAGGAAGGCATAGACACCTTCGTTCAGCCGATACCGCGTCCGCCACGGGCCAGTCTGCTTGGCCGTGGAGCTGCCGTATTTTTGGATATCATGTTTCTTCACCTGGTTTTTGCCGGTGTGGTTCGTTTTATTCCCGATGTACCGTTGGCTCTTGGGCCGCTGGCACCATGGGTCGGACTTCTTCTTGGGTTTCTCTATTTTGGCATTGGCTTCAGTCATCTTACCCTGGGGCGCACCCTGGGCAAACTGATTACGAGGGTGCAGGTGGCAGAAATAGCAGGACCCGATCTGCCACTGGGCCGAGCTTTCCTGCGCGCGGGGTTATTTTTGTGGCCCCTCCCCGTCCAATTGCTGCTGCGCAATATCGCAGAGCATTACGCCGGGACTAACCCAACCAGCATTTATACATCCATCGAGGTATTCGGCACGATGCTGATTTTCGGTTGGGTGTTGGGTAACCTGGGTTTCGCGGCTTTTGACCCGTATGGCAGGACTGTATATGACCGGGCAGCGGATTCCGTGGTAATTAATGCCGAACTGGAAGCGGAACCGGTGGCGGCTTACCTCGCGGATGTTCGCACGGCCAGCCTTGAACCGCCCCTGCGGCGTTCAATCACAACCCTCGGGTTGGCGCTTACGGTTTGTATGGCATTCGCCGCCGCATCGTCGATTTCGATAATGCGCCAACTGCGTGACCTTACCCCAGTCGCGCGAGAACGGGTACAGGCGCTCGTCGTTCCGCAATTCGGGCGTGCGTGGCCAGCGCCGCCATTGTCTGAAGCTGTCACCACGGAAACCATCCCCGTATCGTTTCATTTTCGCAAACGGGGCCATGTGGACGCCGAGGCGCTGAAAGCTGATGTCGCCACCACCGGAACGTTTGAGCGGCTGATCGCCAACACCACCGGGCCGGATTTTATGGAAGAGATTCAGGATTATATCAATTCTTCCAATATGGATCGCATGAAGCGGGGAGAAGCGCCCACGTCTGCGCCTGAGCGCATCCAGTTTGAGCTTAGTTTTGTAGAGTATGCGGATTTGTTTTTCGCGAAGGAAGCTCACCCGGTCTACACGCTGAGCCGGGAGATCGATCTTCCTACGAGCATTACCGAGTTGCAGTAGTGTGGGCTGGATGGCTGGAGCCATCCCTACCTTTGAATTGTCGCAGTCGCAGGAGCTATCTTACGAATGAGTATTTTTAACAACGATACTAAAACCCGGCTGGCTTTTAACCTTGATGGGCCGGCAGTTTCTGAAGATGGAAGCATTTCGGCGTTCAAATCTGGCGACACATCCGCCAAGCGCGCTCTTGAGACCATTGTCGAGCCGGGAACCGTGATTAACGGCTACGAAGTGGGGCGGATGTCGGGGCGCGGTGGAATCGCGGCGGTATATGAGGCTCGCCACCTTGAAACGGATCGCGCGGTCGCCTTGAAAGTGCTGGACGCACGCTTCACAGGAAGCGCGGAAGTCGTATCGCGGTTTCTGTGCGAGGGGCAAACCCTTTCGGGATTTGATCATCCCAACATTGTTCATCACATCGCCCACGGGCGCGACGACACTTTTGTGTACGTGGTGATGGAGCTGGTAAAAGGGATAACTCTTGATCAATTGGGTCACTCAATTCGGCTGGAGAACCACCATTACGTTCACTTGGCCCGCGAGATCAGCAAGGGGCTGACCCGGGTTCACGCAGAAGGAATGGTGCATGGAGACATTAAACCCTCCAATATCCTGGTCACACGATCGGGCGATGTAAAGATTTCCGATTTCGGGGCGGCGTCCAGGTCCACCGCAGCCGGCGGCGCGCGCGCTGCTGGCAGCAAGGTGTCCGGCACGAGCGCATACATGGCTCCGGAGCTTTTTATCCAGCGGGGTGACGTAGACCATCGGGCGGATATTTACTCTCTGGGAGTCACGTTTTATAAGCTATTTACTACCAAACTCCCTGCTCAACCGTGGGTGCCGGCGACCCAGTTAAATCCAGAGCTGCCAGATAATGTCGACGCTCTGTTGCTCCGGGCATTGCAAGAAAACCCTGACGATCGCTATGTGACGGTAAAAGAATTTTGCGATGCGCTGGCCACGGGTTTTGACGAAAACGCCCAGACGACGCCAGTGGCCATCAGCCCGGATCGGGAAGCACGAGCGGCTGCCGAGGTTGAAGCTGCCAAACGCGTGAAAGCTGCGGAGGAGACTGCTGCCCTGGCAAAAGATAAAGTCGACTGGCGGCTGGTGGGATTATGTGCCGTAGCAGGGTTTGTTCTGGCAGCGGTGTTACTGGGTTTTGCAGTGTTTTACGGATAAAGGTCCGAGCTGCACATCGATCAATGTTTCACTCCGCTATGGGCAATTCCATGATCACAATAAACACTCTAACCGGATCTTCCGACGGGCCGTCGACCTGTAGTGGAAATCTGGCGTTTATCCATTGGGGCGATAAGAAGTAAATCAGGGCTGGGCTTCGCATCTTTATTAGGGATTGGATGACAAGTTCCGCCTGGGCCACGGCTTCATCGGATCGCAATCCGTTTCCCGCAATAGCTTCGTTCAGTTGCCAGCGCAGGTCTGCGGTCTCCCGGCTATAGGGTTCCAGTTCAACGGTGGCGGAGGTGCGTTGTTTGGAAAGCCCGCTGCTATTTAGCGTTATGCGTCTTGAAGAGATTTCCCCATTCACACCTGCGCGAGCAATCCATCCAGGCTGTTCCCCGGCGACGAGGGGAGAATGCGTATCACTCCAAATGCTGAAGGATTTAACACTCCATTTGGCCCGTTCCGCATCCAGTTCACCAACAAGTGGCGCCCTCCCTGCCGCATTTCCGCGCAGGAAAAGATAAACATCCCCTTCAGTAGTTCCGACATCATCGGGCTGCGATCCTGCCGGTCCGGGTTTATACACCTTGAGCGTGGCAGCGGCTTCCATTGCCCGGCCGGTCATCCAGACGGGATGAGTCGTTTCCAATCCGTCCGCCTGCACCCCCACATGAACGTCGGCCCATTGCCGGGCGCTGCTACCTGACAAAGTAGAATAAGGGTACCATGCCGTCATACTGGCGTGGCTAATTCCCAGTTCCTGCCGAACCTGAAACAGCATCGGCCCGGCCATCATTTGAGGGGGGATAATATAAAGGGCGGAAAAGTCAAGCCAGGCATTCGTGGTCGCGGTGGTGGAACTGGCGGTATGGACAAATTCCGGAAGTTCGAGAAGTTCGGATTCGTGGATAGTGTGAAAGCTGGACCGGATAATGCCGAACTGGTGAACTGCGGCAAGGGGACTCGCAGTCATTGACGCCGTGGTCTCGCGAGCGGTCGCCGCCATGGCTATGCAGGAAAACAGCAGAAACGAAAGGATCCGACCGGGTTTGATGCCTCTATCCGACGGAGATATCAGGGTGCTCAATCTGGTTTTGGTGCTTGCGGCGGAGTTATTTTCGAATAGACAGTCCAGCCGACAATGGCCAAATCCGGCGGTGCTCCGACGATACCGACAGCACTGGTATCTATGCCGGTCTCAAGCACGAGCAGGGTAACGAATCGCAAAAGCCCTGGAGCCCACGCGCTTAGTTCCATGCCGTCATACACGCCATAGTTTTTGCCCAGACTGATAATCCAGCGATTCAGCGGATCGCGTCCGGCAACAACGCCGATTACAGGCTCATCAAGCAGCCGCTCTTTCCACTCTTTTGGTAGATCGGGCTTTCCTGTGGCGGGCCGGTCCCAGTCTCCTTCGCGGAGATAGTAGTTTCCCATGCTGCCCCGCGAAACCGGTTCAATGCCTCGATTAATTTCATTGGAAAAGCCGGCAAGGTCGTTTTGCGGTATCAGGTAGAGCCGCTGGTCCCAGCTTACGGGAACAAGCACCGGAGAGGTGCCGCGCGGCCAGGCCTGACGAGGCTCTTCCGGCTTCAAAACGAGGTGGCCATCCTTGAGAGAAACCATTCCCGAAGCCTGATCGAGCACGGCATCGTATCTGCATTTCTTATACAGGAATCGTCCATTTGAAGAAATTTCAAGGGTGCAATTCACGTCGAACCCGTTGCCATAACTGTATTCGCCGGCCAGGCGCGCGATATCTGAAGCCGCATACTCGGGAGGAATAACCGACGCGGCCACCGACGCCGCCTGCTGACC
>JBBSQY010000048.1:0-25067 GCA_038243585.1 Candidatus Sumerlaeales bacterium
ACCCGTCGTCAGCACTCCAATTCCCGACGTCGTAACGGATTACGGCGACGTTGTCAGCATTGCGGCAGATACCCCGGCCTTTGTTGCCGCCTGCCTTCAGCTTGCCGCCGCGCCGCCCGCCCCCCAGGCCCTCGCCGCAGAAGCCCGCGCCCGCGCCCGCACCTGGGATCAGATCGCGGCCGCCATGGCCGAAACCCTGTCCGATACCGTGGCGAAGTCCGAGGCATAGCCGTGCCCCTGCAACAACTCCGCGAAACCGTAAGCCAAATACTGGCGGGGGAACAAATACCAGAGTTTGCGGAGCCGGATCAGGCGGCCGCCGCATTCCGCTCAATCGCCACTTCCCTCAAATTTTCGGCAGAACAGACCGATGCCCTGGCCAGTCTGCTGGAAAAAATCCTCGCCTCCGCTGATCCGCAGATGGCGCTAAACAACATTCATCGTTTCGTTGAGGCGTCTCCTCAGCCGGATCTTGTTCATACCGCGCTGACAACCTCTCCGGAAACCTCCACAACACTCGTCACTCTCATGGCAGGATCCCAATTTCTCAGCGACGTGTTGATTTCCCAGCCTCAGGCTTTTGGTTGGCTATTCCAAACCGAAACCCTTCATGCCCCTCGTGCGCCTGACTACTACCGGCTGGGGGCGGAATCCGCTGTTGCCGGCCTGTCCGATCGCGCTACTCAGCGCGCCGCCATAAGCCGCTGGCGCCGGAAAGAGTATCTCCGCATCGGGTGCCGCGACTTACTGCTTCTTGCCGACGCAGAGGACGTATCGCGGGACATTTCCGACTTGGCGGAAGCCATCATTGATCAGGCAGCCCTGCTTGTTTACGACGAGATTTCAGCGCGCTTCGGCGCTCCTGTTCCGGAAGCAGCCTCGCTTCAGCAACGCCCCCAGGGGTCGCCGACAAACATGACTCCGACAGGAAAAACTTATCTGGCGGGGATGTGCGTGCTCGGGATGGGAAAACTGGGCGGGCGCGAACTCAATTTTTCGTCCGATATCGACCTGGTTTTCATCTACGAAGCCGAGGGGGAAACCACTGGCCGGGAAGATGGGGGCCGTCGCGTTGCGGTCATTTCCAATCATGACTTTTTTACCCGCATGGGCGAAGCGCTTATCCGTTTTCTCGGAGAACGGGGACCGGAAGGCAACCTGTTTCGCGTAGATATGCGCCTGCGCCCCGAAGGAATGGATGGACCACTTGTGCGATCGCTGGAATCGTTCGTCCACTACCTGAGCACCCAGGGCCGGGATTGGGAACGCCTGGCATACCTGAAAGCGCGAGTGGTCAGCGGCCCGTCCCGGCTGGCGGAAAAGCTGTACCGAATGACCGGTGAATTTGTGTTCGCAGGCCACGATGCGGGCCGCATAGTGCGAGAAGTGCAAAGCCTGAAACTTCGCATCGACCGCGAAGTGATCAACAGCGACCTGTATCGGCGCGATGTAAAGCGCGGGTATGGGGGCATCCGGGAAATCGAATTTGTCATAGCGTCCATGCAGATCATCCATGGCTACCATCACCATGCTCTTCGCATCAGAAACACGTTCCTCGCGGTTCAGCGCCTGCTGGAGACCCACATCCTGTCTGCAGACGAGGCGCAGTTCTATCAACACGCTTACTCTTTTTTACGAACGATTGAGCACCGGCTTCAAATGGCACAGGAAGCACAAACCCACACGTTGCCTCCGCCCGGTCCCGAATTCGAGGCCATGGCGCGCCGTTGTGGTTTCGAAGACGGCGCGCTGTTTATGCTGGAGTACACGCGCGTAACTGACGAGGTTCATGAACGCTTCACCCAGTTTTTTCAGCATGATACCGAAGCGGTGGAGCAGGCGGCGAGAGACGTGCTGATCATACTGGACCGGCAAGCGCCGCCAGAAGAAGCACAAGCCGCGCTGGAGCGCCGTGGTCTTTATGCGCCAGATGCGCTGCGGCTGATTCATTCCCTGGCATACGGAACCGGGGACGTGTTTGTCACCGCCGAAGGACAGCGCTCCTTTGAACAGATGCTTCCCGCGCTATTGCGCCTTACCGCCGCGGCCCCCTTTCCAGAACAGGTTTTTTCAAGGCTCCATTCCTTCGCCCTGGCTATTAAAAGCATTACCTATTATTATGAGGTGATAGCGCAGCATCCCGACATTTTGAAATTATTAGTTACCTTGTTCGGAACAAGCGACACGCTGGCGAATCAGCTGATAGCACAACCGGAATTTTTTGATTCCCTTATCAGCACCCGCATATTAAATCAAACTGACAAATCGGGCAACGCCCGGCGCGAAAGAATGAACACCGCACTGACCGTGCGAACCCCCGCGCGCAGATTGACGATGCTTCGACGAGCCGTTAATTTTGAACGCATCGTAATCGCTCTTAAGTATCTCCTGCGCATTCAACACCTGGACGTGTGCGTTGCCCACCTGACAGCTACAGCGGACATCGCGCTGGACCTTGCGGCTCAAATGGCGGCCGCCCGCCTGCTGAATCGCAGGCAGGATTCTGAAAAGCCCGATGACGCCGCGGCCCGGGAACTTGCAGCGGCAGTCGAGCGAAACCTATCCATCCTAGCCCTTGGAAAATACGGCGGTTCGGAGCTTAATTTTTTCGGAGATTTGGATGTCGTATTCGTTTACAACGGCAACGGCGAACTGCCTGCCGCGGCAGCGGGATACCCCGGAGGCGTGCAGGAATTTTATGACGCTTTCGCAGACGCGCTGACCAACGTCCTCACGGAACAAGTAAAGGGCGGGCGGGCGTTTGTGCTGGACGCCAGGCTGCGTCCCCACGGCAAAAATGCTCCCCTGTCGACTGAGCTTTCCGCTTATGAAGATTATTTGACGCACCAGGCCGAAACCTGGGAACTCCAAGCCTTCCACAGGGCGCGGACCGCATGGGGGAATCCCGATCTGCTTGAAAGACTGACCCAATCCGCAAAGGCTTCTGCGGGCAGTAAATCCCGAAAGATTATTTCTAAAGAGATAAGGGAGATGCGAGTTCGCCTGGAGGAAACCGTTGAAACATCCGCGGAGCAAATTGAAGTAAAAAGGTCGCCGGGAGGGATTGTCGATATTGAATTCCTCATTCAATTCCTGGTGCTGAGCGGCCAGGTGCCATGGGTGCAAAAAAGCGGGAACTATTTCCACGCCATCAAAAAATGGGGAGCCGATGCCCTGGGCGCGGAGGACGCAGCGCAACTAAAGGCCTGCTACGCAATCCTCCGGGGAGTGGAAAACACTATCCGACTGATTACGGGCGGTGGCGAATCTTCTTTGAGCACCAACTCCGCAAATGCTAGAGCCACGGCGGTAGCGATAGGCTTTGGAAGCGTGGAAGAACTATCCCAATCCATACAGGAAACAAAAGCGGCAGTCCGGGCGATTTACGATAGACACCTGCCAGACAATGAAGTAGCATAGGCGTCCCGCCTGTGTAATCCACTGTTGCCGTGGTAAAGGACGGCTTTAGCCGAAAACTCGTAGCCATAGTCGTTCGTGTATTTTGCTGAGTTGCGCACGTCCCGCCTGTGTAGCCCAATTATCTCAAACAGCGACCACGATCCCGCCATCGCCACCCAACAACTTTAAGTCGAAACCATGAGCCCATGCCTGAGGGCGGGTTACGCACATAATTGGATTACACAGGCCGGACGCCTATGCTACTTCGCTTCTCGGTCATATGCCAATAATAAGAAAAGCCCGCAAAAACCTGTCGGCTTTTGCGGGCTGTTGAAAACATTCTAGTGCTGCTTTATACGACTTTTACGCCAGGACCCATAGTCGAACTAAGAGTGGCATTTTTCATATAAATACCTTTTGCGGCGGCAGGCTTGGCACGCTGAATAGCGTCGACAACTGTCTCGGCATTTTCAATCAGCTGCTCTTCTGTAAACTGCACCTTGCCAACCGGAACGTGAACGTTGCCGGTCTTGTCCACGCGGAACTCAACCTTACCCGCTTTAATCTCTTCAATGGCGCGAGCCACGTCCATGGTCACGGTGCCGGTTTTCGGGTTAGGCATGAGGCCGCGAGGACCCAGCACCTTACCAAGACGACCAACCTGACCCATCATATCCGGAGTTGCAACGGCCGCGTCAAAATCCGTAAAACCGCCCTGGATTTTTGCGACAAGATCTTCAGCGCCCACATACTCGGCACCGGCTTTTTCCGCAGCCGTAGCCTGCTCACCCCGAGCGAACACAGCAACGCGAACAGCCTTACCAGTACCGTGAGGCAGGCTGACGGTACCGCGAACCTGCTGGTCAGCGTGCCGTGGATCTACGCCCAGACGAAAGTCCAGATCTACAGTTTCGTTAAATTTGGCAAAGGCAATTGTCTTTACCAGCTTAATGGCTTCAGGAAGCGCATACGTCTTGTCCGCTTCAACTTTTTCCGCAGCCGCACGGAACTTCTTACCATGTTTCGGCATGATGTTTCTCCATCTATAATGTGGTCGATAGCGGCATTTGCCAAAAGGTTGCCCCGATGGATTTGCCTGCCACCGCCTGAAACCGAGGCTTCAGGCGCCGGAATGGGTTACGCGCTCAGGTTTCATTGATTCAGAAATTACTGCCCCGTCTGCCCACCGGTCGTCTCTACAGTGTCCAGGGGTGGTAGGGTTGTGACGCCGGAACTCGTCGTCAGCGCATCTGTTTCCACGGTTACAGCGCTGGTGGTCGTGTTGGTGCTGCTGGATGTGCCAGGGTCGGTCGCTGATGTGCCAAGGTCTGTCGCTATAGTGGCCGACCCGCTGGTCTCCGCTGTGTTGGCGATGGCGGCGGCCCCAGCCATGGCGACAGTGTCCGTTTCGGTGCCGTCCTCGGTCAGTGTGCCGGTTGTTGCAGAACTCATGGTATCCGTGCCGGTCGTTTCAACACCCAGAATTTCCGGCAGTTCCAAAGGCCAGAGCACGCTCGGATCCGCTTTATACTTCAACGCCAGGGTCGAAGTATCCATTGGCGACATCTTTTGCAGCTCTCCGCTGGATACCAGTTCCTCCATCCGTTGCAGTTGTTCAGCAAACGGCGCTTCCGGATGCCTTGTCGCAGCGTCTTTCAGAAGATTAGCCGTTGCGCTGGTGTCGCCCTGCCGCAGCAGAGTCTGCGTCAAGCCATTTACGGCCGCAACCAGGGCCTGGGGATCACTCGGATTACTGTCATACAGAGTCTGAAACACTCGACGCCCGCCCGGCAGGTTACCCAATTCCAAATAACTCTGACCCAACTGGAGCACGAGAGACACTCGACCCCTTACGTCCAGCTCCTGTCTGAGTGCGTCTATAAACGATGTGGTGAGATCCTCCAGGTAAAACCGCGACTTCGCGTAATCGTCATTTGCTCCATATAATTGGGCAAGCGCTCCCATTAGCCCGCGTCTGACTTCCGGATTTTTCGTCTCAGGTAAATGAACCTCGAGATAATCAATTGCTGCGGTGGTGTTGCCGTCCCTCATGAAAGTACTGACATACATTTGGCGATAAATAGTTAATTCTTCTGGGGCAGTAGTCTGAGCCACCACATCGTTCAGGGTTTCCCGCGCCGCCGTGGTCTGGCCCGCCATGGTCTGTATCTCGACCCCCGCCATCAAAAGGCTGAGAGATGTGCCGGGATCCTCAGCGTATTCCTGCTGATACTTTGAAACGGTGTCCAGGGCCGCGTCATATTTTTGCTGGGTATTGAGCAGGGCCAGGTAAATCCGAAGAACTTCCTTGCCCATAGGGTCGAGCTGGCTGACATTATCCAGCGCAGACTTCATCTGTATTTCCGCCTCGTCAAACCTGTTTTGACTGGCGTAAATCTGCGCAAGCAGCATATTTGCCTGAATGGACGCCGGATCTTCCGGAGCCTTTTCCACTACCTTTTGCGCTTCCATTTCAGCGCTGAGCTGGTCGCCCTGCTGATAAAATTCTACAGCAGTTTGCAGCCGTTCGTCCGGCGTGCGGCGATCACAGCCAGCGAGAATGGATAGGCCAATAGTTGCACAAGCGAACAGGGCAAGGGTTCTGATGGGGAAGCGCACAATGATAATCCTCTGAGACGTAGTTTATAATATGCTATCCCGACGGCGCAAAAATCACGCCATCGGGCCTGCAAAATTGCTACGAATCGCAGCGCTCCCTATTCTTCGCCTTGCACTGTTACCCCTTAGGCTCCGCCTGTTTTATTTCCTTCGAGACCCCTTCAAAACGGGAAAAGTTCTTCCGAAATCCCGCCGCCAGAGCCTTGGCTGCCTTATCGTAAGCGTCCTTGTCTGCCCACGTCGCTCGTGGGGTAAGGACATTCGAAGGAACTCCGTCCACCGTCCGCGGAATTTGCAAGCCAAACACCGGGTCTTCGTCCGTCTCAACCGTCTCCAGCTTACCCAAGAGAATCGCGTCCACTATGGCTCGTGTGTGAGACAGGCTGATCCGCTTCCCCGTGCCATACGGGCCGCCGTTCCAGCCGGTATTGACCAGGTAACAATGAGACCCGTTCTCCTGCATTTTCGTCCCTAGCATCTCCGCGTACACCGACGGCTGCAACGGAAGAAACGGCGCTCCAAATCCTTCCGAAAAGACCGCCTTCGGCTCAGTGATTCCCGTTTCTGTGCCCCCCAGCTTGCTGGTGTAGCCACTAAGAAAATGATACATCGCCTGAGCCTGGCTGAGACGGCTGACCGGCGGCAACACCCCGGTTGCGTCCGCCGTCAAAAGGATAATCGTTTTGGCGTGTCCAGCCGTGCTGGGAATAACCGCTCCCGGAATGAACTCCAGCGGATATGCAACCCGCGTATTTTCCGTAATCGTTGTGTCGTCAAAATCCGGATCGCGGTCATCTTCAAGCACGAGGTTTTCCAGAATCGCGCCAAATCTCACTGCCCGATAAATATCCGGCTCCCGCTCTTCCGTAAGTCCTATACACTTGGCGTAGCAGCCGCCCTCGATATTAAACACGCCGTTGTCGCCCCACCCGTGTTCGTCGTCGCCGATGAGACGACAGCCCGGATGCGCGGAAAGAGTCGTTTTCCCCGTGCCGCTCAGCCCGAAAAACAAGGCCACGTCATTGTTCGGGGTAATGTTGGCGCTGCAATGCATTGTCAGCACCCCCTTCTGCGGCAGCAGGTAATTCATAATCGTAAACACGCTCTTCTTGATCTCGCCTGCATATCGCGTGCCTCCGATCAGCGCCACGCGGCGGTCAAAATTGATCGCAATGACAGCGTCGCTGCGGGTGCCGTCGCGCGCCGGATCGCATTTCAGCCCTGGAAGACAGATTACCCGAAACTCCGGACGATGCTTTTTAAGATCCTGTCTCGGAACTCGAATCAGCATCTGGCGGATAAACATATTATGCCAGGCATACTCGGAAATCACCCGAATACCCAACTGATTTGCCGGATCCGCCCCCGCATAACCGTTAAACATGAAGCACTCGCTTTCCTGCACACGGTCGGCAAACCGGTTGAACAGCCGATCAAACACATCTGGATCCATCGCCTGATTGCGGGACCAATCCACCGTGTCAGAGGTCGAGGCGCTTTTAACAATAAACTTATCATTAGGGCTGCGTCCGGTGCGAGGAGCGGTGACGGCGCAAAAAGCGCCATTGCTGGCCACCTTGCCTTCCCCCTTCTGAATGGCATATTCAAAAAGTTCGGCAAACTCAAAGTTTCGCCGAGGTGTGCCAGGGTAGACTACATGTTCGGTAATTTCGTCGGAGTGAATCAAGTCAGCTAAACCTTTCAATTGTTCATGTATAAAAGGATTTGCAGAAGCGCACAGAGTGAAGTGAAGTGAATTCGTGAACCCTTTCCAAGTCGGCACAATTCAGTTCAGGACACCCGGCAAGTTACAATTCCCTAATGGTAGGGATGGCTCGCCGAGCCGTCCGCAAACTGGTTGACAGGAGCGTTTAGTTTTTGTAGCTTGTGTTAAATTATCGGCAAACATTAGTTTATCAAATTTACTGAATTTCATATTCGCAGATGCAAGATTGATTACTGCCATGGCTGATACAGATTTTGAATTGCTGTTTGAGACAGCCCCTGGACTAAACTTGCTTTTGCTGCCCGATCCGGATTTTACGATAGTGGCGGCAACCGACGCATATCTCAGCGCCACCATGATCACCCGTGACGAAGTCTTGGGTAAACCGCTTTTTCACATATTTCCAGATAACCAAGAAAATGCCGCTGCGACAGGCGCGGCGAACTTGCGTGAATCTCTGGAAAAAGTCGTGCGAGAACGCACCCCTCACGTCATGGCGTTACAAAGATATGACATCCAGCAGCCGTCCGCTGAAGGAGGCCTTTTTGAAGAACGCTGGTGGATGCCCGTCAATACGCCTGTGTTCGACAGAAAAGGTTGTTTCCTATACATTCTTCACAAGGTGGAGGACGTAACTGATAAAAGACAGACCGAAGATGCGCTAACCAGAAGCGAGGCGGATTCTGAACAGCAGCGGCGCTTGTATGAAGGCGTCCTAAACAACACGCCGGATCTTGCCTACGTGTTTGATCTCAACTACCGTTTTATCTATGCGAATGAGGGACTGCTGAAGATTTGGGGCAGATCATGGAACGAGGCTATCGGGAAGACCTGTCTTGAACTTGGTTACGAGCCGTGGCACGCCGCCTTGCATGAACGCGAGATAGACCAGGTAATAGCCACCAAAAAGCCAGTGCGCGGAGAGGTTCCGTTCGAGGCGACGCTGGGCCATCGAATTTACGATTACATTTTCGTGCCGGTGTTGGACCAGGCCGGTCAGGTTGAGGCCATTGCCGGCACGACTCGCGACATTACAGAGTACAAGCGGGCGGAAGAGGTTTTGCGTACCCACAGCGACCGTATCGAGAGCCTTTTTAAAGCCGCCCCGATGGGCGTATATGTGGTTGACGCAGATTTTAAGATAAGAGAAGTTAATCCCATCGCCGCCCCCGTTTTCGCCGGTATCCCCGGCGGGGTGATTGGCCGCGACTTCGAAGAGATCATCTATATCCTTTGGGACAAGGCATTCGCAGGCGAAATCGTGGACAAGTTTCGCCACACCCTGGAGACCGGCGAGCCATATAACGATCCGGAACGCGCCGAATTCCGCATCGACCTCGGCATCACCCAGTATTATGAGTGGCGCCTGGGGCGTATCACGCTCCTCGATGGACGGCACAGCGTGGTCTGCTACTTCCGCGACATTTCACAGCAGGTGCAGGCGCGGCTGGCCATTACCGAATCCGAGGAGCGTTTTCGAAATCTGGCAGACAACATATCCCAGTTTGCCTGGATGACCGATGAACACGGATGGAGAACTTGGTGCAATCGCCGCTGGCTCGATTACACAGGCACCAGCGTAGCCGAGATGCAGGGCTGGGGATGGAAAAAAAACCACCACCCGGATCACGTAAACCGGGTCGTAGAAAAGCTGCGACATTGCTTTGAAACCGGTGAGCCGTGGGAAGATATTTTCCCGCTACGGCGATTTGACGGCCAGTACCGTTGGTTTTTGTCGCGAGCGAACCCAATCCGCGACAGCGACGGAAACATCCTGCGCTGGTTCGGCACAAATACGGATATAACTGAGCAACTGGAAACAGAGCGGGCACTTCGGGAACGGGAGGAGACCCTGGCCCGGGTGAACGGCGAACTGGCCCTGGCCCGCGACAACGCACTGGCCGCGAATGCCGCCAAGGGCGCCTTCCTGGCCAACATGAGCCATGAACTGCGCACACCGCTCAACGCCATAATTGGCTATGCGGAGCTGTTGCGTGAAGAAATGGATGCAGGCGGCGCCGGCCGGCCTTCCATAGTCGCAGATCTTGACCACATCCGTTCGTCAGGCCAGCATTTGCTTAGCCTGATCACTGAGATTTTAGACATTTCAAAAATCGAAGCCGGCCAGATGGAGGTGGCTGACGAAGAAGTGAATTTAAGCGATGTCATCCGGGAAGCGGTCGTTTCTATAACGCCACAGCTTGCAGCGCGGGGCAATCGCTTGGAAAAACAGACCTGTCACAGCGGCATTACGATACAGGGCGACTTTCTGCGGACAAAGCAGGTGCTGATCAACTTGCTGTCAAACGCAGCGAAATTTACCGAAAACGGACTTGTGCGATTAGATTGCAAAATAATCGAATCGACGGAAGACAAAACCGAACAAACACCTGAATACGGCGAGGAAAGTAGCAACTTCAAAGCAGTCCCCGAGCGATGGGTCGAAGTATCAGTATCGGATACGGGAATTGGCATTTCGCCGGAGCAGTTACCCTTGCTGTTCGAAAAATTTCGTCAACTCGACACATCCTACACCCGCCGCCACAGCGGCACGGGACTCGGCCTCGCAATCTCCAGAAGGCTGGTGGAAATGATGGGCGGCCAAATCCTGGTAACCAGTGCCCCCGGCATAGGATCAACGTTCACCGTGCGCCTCCGCGCGACAAAACGGTAACAACGAGCGGCTGCGAAGCACCAATAACTTAAGGAGTATTTCATGCAGGATGACAAGGTACTTCTGCTGCTGTTCGGTGTTCTTGTGGGCTTACTTTCCTTGGGTTACATCGTATGGCTTTTTGCAACAAAAACCGTACGACGCCTATCTGCGGCTGTCGTCGGTTTGGCTGTCACACCCAGCTTGATATTAATGTTTTTGATTGCATCGCTGGCGGTGCATATGCGCCTCAGCCTGGGTGGCTGGCCTTTGCAGATCGGGGAAGAGGGATTCTCCCCCGGCTTGATTTTCCATGCGGAGACGACAATATACTACTTCATCTTTCTGCTGTATTTAACATTGTTTCTGATGCCTGTCGCAGCGGTCACTTGCGCCCTGATATCCGCCTGGCGGGGTGCGCTGAATTACCTGGCTATTAGCTATGTTGCGTATTGTTGCAACTGGGTCCTGCTGCTCATAATGCCCGACGGATTTCTGTATTGGTGGTGGGATTAGAAAACTATCGTTGATCGAGAATAGCAACCCGATCTCCGAGAGTCCATTCCTCCCCACCACCCCTTCCCGCGTCGACTGCATTTTCTTGTCCCCTCCTTGTTAACCTCGGGACACCATTTTTCAAGGAACCAGACGAACCAATGACCGACTCCTCAGCAAAAAAGCCATTCTACGTGACCACCGCGATTCTCTACGCAAACGCCTCCCCTCACGTGGGCCATACTTTTGAGTTGATCGGGGCAGACGTGGTGGCCCGGGCAAAGCGGATGCTGGGGTATGATGTTTTCTTTCAGACCGGCACCGACGAGCACGGGCAGAAAATGCTGGAATATGCCGAGCGGGCGGGAAAGGATCCCAAGGCTTACGCGGATGACATAGCGCCGGGCCACCGGAAGCTGTGGGACGCGCTGGACATATCTTACGACCAGTTTATCCGCACGACAGACGACGATCACTATGCGGCGGTAGACGCCTTCTGGAAAGCCTCCGCCGCGAAGGGCGATATTTACAAGGATAAATACGACGGCTGGTATTGCGTAACGGACGAGAATTTCGTGCTGGAGAGCCAGGTGACCACCCGGCCGGATCAGCCGGACAAAAAGTTTTGCCCGGAGTGCGGCAACGAACTCACATTCAAAAGCGAGGAAAGCTACTTCTTCCGCTGGAGCAAATACCAGGGTTTCATGGAACAGTGGCTGCAGGATAACCCACGCTTCATAGAGCCCAAGTTCCGCGCCAACGAAATGATCAATTCGTTTCTCAAGCCGGGCCTGCAGGACATCTCAATTTCCCGGTCATCCATCAAATGGGGCATACCCGTGCCCGGCGATCCTGAGCACGTGATTTATGTCTGGTTCGACGCGCTCATTAACTACATCACCGGCGTCGGTTACGGCACGGATCAGGAGCGGTTCGACCGATATTGGCCCGCCGATTTGCACGTAGTGGGCAAGGATATTTTAAAGTTCCATACGCTGCTGTGGCCAGCCATGTGCGAGTCCGCCGGCATCGCGCCGCCGCGTCATGTGTTTGGTCATGGGTTCGTAAGTCCTCGTGCGATCCTGACAGCGGAGGACGGCCCGGCTCAGCTGAAAGACACCATTCGCTGGGAAGAGCGCGAGGGCGGCCTGAAGGTTTTTGATGGCGATGTGTTGGTCGGCATGGTCAATAAAAGCGCGGCAACCGATGGCGACTCCATAGAATCCATCGGGGCCGCAATCATCGACTCGCTAGGCGATAAAGTTCTGCGCCTGGCGAAGATGTCCAAGTCCCGCGGCAACATCGTCGATCCCGTCGCCGTAACCGCTATGCACGGCGGCAACCCCGATCCCCTGCGCTTCTTCCTGCTGCGCGAAATCGATTTCGGCGGCGACGGCATTTACAGCGACGAGGCATTGCTCGCCACCTACAATGCGGACCTGGCCGATAAACTCGGAAACCTCCTCAGCCGCACGCTGACAATGGTAGACAAATACCAGGGCGGAATCGCGACCCGGCCGGCCGCGTACACAGAAGAAGACAACGCCGTCCGCGAGGTCCTGTGTAGCCTGTTTGAGAAAACAGATGATCCCACCGGCACCACAGACAACCCCGCCTACACCCAGTACGAATCCCTGCTCGACCAGTGCAAGTTCGGCGCGATCCTGGAGCGCGTACTGATCGGAGCCCAGCGCCTCAACCTCTACATCACAGAAACCAGACCGTTCACCCTCGCAAAAGACCCGGAGCAAACCGAACGCCTCCAGGCGATCCTCTACGTACTGGTCGAAGGCATCCGCCTGCTCTCTGTGCAGCTCTACCCGTTCATCCCCGGCACCGCAGAAAAAATCTGGCAACAGGTAGGCGGCCAAGGCAGCATCGGCGACCACCCGTTCGAGGAACTTAAGCAATGGGGCCACCTGGACAACGCCCGAATCACGCGCGGGGAGAACCTGTTCCCCAAGGCGGAGAAGTAGGTTTCGCCGTCCCCGCCCCGACGATGGCATTTATGAATAGCCATAGCCATTCTGAACGTGCTCTGATCCGAGCCAAAAATTACAGTATAATGACGGTCATGATTTCGCTTTGCGGTTCCAGCATGAATTTCTGATTCCCAAGCGGGAATGTTTACTCATACGTGAGCAACGACAGAAATACCCAAAAAACGATTATACCGGACGGCCCGCTGACCCCCTCAAGTATGCCGGATACCATACCGGGCAGGTCACAGGAGTTCATCGAAGACCACGGGAATGAAACCGATTATGTGCTGAAATCCGGCGCTCCAGAAACTGAGCCGGGTAAAGCTCCTGACGCCAGCGCTTTCTCCCCTGCTTCCTCTCCAGAGAAAACTGTCTATCCCATCCTGTTCGCCATCAGTTTTTCCCACATGCTAAACGACACCATGCAATCGCTGATCCCGTCGATCTATCCTATAGTAAAAGAAGGCTTCGCCCTCAGTTTTGCCCAAATCGGGCTGATCACCCTCACGTTCCAGCTCTCCGCCGCGCTGCTGCAGCCGTTTGTCGGACTCTACACCGACAGGAAACCCCAGCCATACTCCCTCGCCATAGGCATGGGCTTCACCCTGGTGGGGCTGTTGATGCTGTCCGTCGCCCCCAGCTTTGCCATCCTGCTATGTTCCGTTTCCCTCGTCGGCATAGGTTCTTCGATCTTCCATCCAGAGGCATCCCGCATCGCATACCTGTCCTCCGGCGGACAGCGGGGCCTGGCCCAGTCCGTGTTCCAGGTAGGGGGCAATGCCGGAAGCGCCATAGGTCCGCTGTTGGTAGCGCTCATCATTGTGCCGTTTGGCCGCGGCAGCGTCGGATGGTTTTCTGCCATCGCTCTTGTCGCCATGGTCGTGCTGGCCTTTGTGGGCAAATGGTACAAGAGCCACATCATCGTGCAAAAGGCAAAACCTGCCCGCGCGTCTTCAACGCCGGAGCATCATCTGTCAACCCGCACCATAGTTCTTTCCATCAGCGTGCTGCTAATGCTTATTTTTTCCAAGTTTTTCTACATGGTCAGCCTGACCAGCTATCTCACGTTCTACCTGATGCAGAAGTTTGGCGTCTCCGTCCAGGCATCCCAAACCTATCTCTTTGTGTTCCTGTTTTCCGTGGCCGTAGGCACCTTCGCCGGAGGACCCCTGGGCGACCGTTTTGGCCGCAAATACGTTATCTGGGCATCAATCCTCGGCGTAGCGCCGTTCACGATCATGCTTCCTTATGCAAACCTGATGTGGACCACCATCCTGATCGTCATTATCGGAATCATACTATCCTCGGCGTTTTCAGCGATCCTCGTATATGCCCAGGAACTGGTGCCAGGCAAGGTCGGACTCGTCTCCGGTCTCTTCTTCGGATTCGCCTTCGGCATGGCCGGCGTAGGCTCCGCCATTCTAGGAGAACTGGCAGACCGCACCAGCATAACCTATATATACTACCTATGCTCATACCTGCCGTTGATAGGACTACTGACAGCCCTCCTGCCAAACATCGAAAGCACCGGTCAAAAGCAAAAAGCAGCGAAAAAGTAAGTCAGCCTTCGTTTCATGTTACGCTCCCGAATGCCCCTGATACAACTGTCCGCAGAATCGGATCAGGTCCAAAAGTCACAGGGGAATTGGTGTACTTCGTCGAAATGCTTCCTGTCCTTAAGTATTACTTTCTCTTGACGCCCACCCACATCGCGCTGACTCTACCCGTTACCATGAAGGAAGCCGCTGCCAGGATAAAAATCAATCACCTGCTTGAAGAAGCGGGATGGCGGTTCTTTCCCACATCCGATGGTCCAGCCAATGTCCAGTTGGAACCGAAGGTCTCAATAAAATCCGCCGACCTCGATGCTCTCGGCAACAATTTCGAAAACAAGACAACGGGATACATCGATTTTCTGCTTTTGGACGACCGTAAATTCCCCCTCCTGGTGTTGGAAGCCAAGGCGGAAAACAAAAATCCATTAGTCGGCAAAGAACAAGCCCGCAAATACGCCGCATCTCAGAAATGCCGCTTCGTTATTCTATCCAATGGCAACGTTCACTACTTCTGGGATCTCGAACGCGGCAACCCGGAACAGATAACAAAATTCCCTCGCCCCGACTCCGTCAGTGGATACAAAAAGGTTCAACCCAATCCTCAACTTCTCTTTACGGAAAAGATAAAAGACGATTTCATCGTTGTCACGCAACGTCCCGCTTATGCCAGCGAAGCCGCCTATAACAATGAACAGGAACGACCGGAGTACATAAAGACCAACCGTCTCCGTTTCCTGCGGCCCTACCAGATTCGCGCCATTGAGGCGCTGCAGGCGTCAGCGAAACGCGGCAACGAGAGGTTCCTTTTCGAAATGGCAACGGGCACCGGGAAAACTCTCACCGCCGCAGCCGTAATCAAGTTGTTCCTTAAAACCGGCAACGCCCGCCGTGTCTTATTTCTCGTTGACCGTTTGGAGTTAGAAATCCAGGCGCACAAGTCTTTCGACGGTCTTCTGGCAAACGATTTTAAGACTGTCATTTACAAAGAGAACCGCGACGAATGGCGATCCGCCGAAATCGTTGTCAGCACCGTGCAGTCGTTCCTGTTCAACAATAAATATCAGCGCCTGTTTTCCCCCACGGATTTTGATCTGGTCATCTCCGACGAAGCCCACCGCTCGATTGGCGGCAACGCCCGCGCCGTTTTCGATTATTTCATTGGAAACAAACTCGGTCTCACCGCCACGCCCAGGGACTTCCTTAAAAAGGTGGATACGGAAAAACTGGCGAACGACGACCCGCGCCAGTTGGAACGCCGCCTCATGCTCGACACCTACCGCACCTTTGGCTGCGCCGATAGTTATCCTACATTCCGCTACTCCCTTTTGAAGGGCGTCGAAGACGGTTATCTTGTAAATCCCACGGTAATCGACGCAAGGACCGGCATCACCACGCGGTTGCTTTCCGAACAGGGGTATAGCGTAAACGTCACAGACGACACCGGCGAAGATCAAACCCAGGTTTTCAAACAGCGGGAGTTCGAGAAACGATTTTTCGCCGAATCCACAAACCAGCTTCTCTGCAAAACGTTCCTGGAAAACGCGCTAAAAGACCCCGTCACCGGCGAGATCGGAAAATCTATCATCTTTGCCGTCAGCCAGACTCACGCGTCAAAGCTTACGCAGATACTTAACAAGATGACCGATAGAATGTATCCAGGCAAGTACAACTCCGACTTCGCCATGCAGGTCACATCCCAGGTCCCCGACGCACAGCAGTTCACCATCAACTTCGCCAACAACAACCTTGGCGGCTCATCCAATTTTCTGGAGACATACAAGACCAGCAAGACGCGGATTTGTGTCACCGTCGGAATGATGACAACCGGCTACGATTGCCCGGATCTCCTCAACATCGGGCTCTTTCGTCCGATATTTTCACCCACGGATTTCATCCAGGTCAAAGGACGCGGCACCCGTAAACACAACTTCCTTGAACTGCTTTTTGATCCCGAGCGCCGGAAGATGATCTCTGAGCCGGAGAAGACGACCTTCAAGCTGTTCGATTTCTTCCGCAACTGTCAGTATTTCGAGGAAGATTTCAAATACGACGAGGTGATCAAACTTCCCGCGACCGGCGGCGGCGAGCCCAAACCGGAAACCGGCGGCGGCGGTTCGGTGCGCTCCGCCAGCTATACCCATCTCGGCGACGACATTATGGCCACTATCGCCGAGCAAACTATCAGCGCCGACGGCATGAAAATCGACCGCATGTTCTTCCGTGATTTCGAGGAAGACATCAAAAAGAATGCAGCTATCGCCGCCAGCGTGGAGGCCGGCGATTGGGACCGCGTCATAGACTACGTGAACCGTGAAGTCTTCGATAGGCCGGATCAGTACTACACCCTCGAAAAGCTCCAAAAATCCGCAGCCGTGGATCGCCGCCTGACTTTGCGCGAAATCCTGGAGAAGGTCTTCGGTCTCATCCCCGGCTTTAAGTCCCGCGATGAACTGCTGGAGGAAGAATTCGCCAAATTCGTGGCCGATCAAAAACCCACCGAAGCCATTCCCGCCCTGAAAAATTATTTCAAAGCCTACGCCTCCAACGAACGGGTTCGCCAGATCATTGAAAACCGCCAGTTCACTCTTTTCGCCACAAACCCCGGATTTTCCACGGCGGATTTTAAAGCTGTCCCGCCACAATACAGAACCGTAATCCCAAGCTACATTAACGATTACGTCCCCACTAGCCAATTCTCCCACTGAAAGCCGCTTCATGTTAGACACCGCCACAAAACGCCGCATCGATACCGCACGCGATATATTAGTGGGCAAAGTGCCCGACCCGAAATCCCAGGTTGAGCAGATCACTATCGCGCTCATTTACAAGTTCATGGACGACATGGACACCGAATCCGCAGAACTCGGCGGAGAGCGGAGTTTCTTCGTAGGCGAGTTTGCCCGTTACGGCTGGACGAAGATGATGGGTGCCCGGCTTGGCGGCCATGAGCTGCTCGCGCTCTATTCCGAGGGTATCACCAAAATGACGGAGAACCCCGGCCTCCCCCTGCTATTCCGCGACATCTTCAAAAACGCCTACCTGCCCTACCGCGACCCGGAAACCCTCAAAGCGTTTCTCAAGATCATAGATGAATTCACCTACGACCATTCCGAACGTCTCGGCGATGCTTTCGAATACCTGCTCTCCGTGCTGGGCTCCCAGGGAGACGCAGGCCAGTTCCGCACCCCCCGCCACATCATCGATTTCATGGTGTCGATTATCGATCCGAAAAAGAACGAAACAATTCTAGACCCCGCCTGCGGCACCGCCGGATTTCTCATCTCCGCGTACAAACATGTTCTTCGTGCGAACAGTTCGCCGGACGCCGTGGAACAGGTCGGCGGAGACGGCGAAGCCGCCCTGCACATATCAAAAATCCCGACGGCCCGGGGTGACCTTCTCACCCCCGATGACCGCGAGCGCCTGGCCGGCAACATCAAAGGCTACGACATCTCGCCCGACATGATCCGCCTGTCTCTGGTCAATCTGTACCTCCACGGCATCAACGATCCCCACATATTTGAATACGACACCCTGACCAGCGACGACCGCTGGAACGACTACGCCGACGTAATCCTGGCGAACCCGCCCTTCATGTCGCCGAAAGGCGGCATACGCCCCCACAACCGTTTTTCCGTCCAGTCCAAACGCAGCGAAGTGCTGTTCGTTGACTACATGGCGGAACACCTCACGCCAAACGGACGGGCCGCGATCATCGTTCCTGAAGGCATCATCTTCCAGAGCCAGAACGCGTATAAGCAGCTACGGAAAATGCTCGTGGAAGAGTACCTCGTCGCCGTCGTATCCCTGCCCGCCGGCGTGTTTAATCCGTATTCCGGCGTGAAAACGTCGATCCTCATCCTCGACAAATCGCTGGCGAAGCAGTCCGACACCGTAGGGTTTTTCAAGGTAGAGAACGACGGCTTTGGCCTGGGCGCGCAGCGCCGCGAGATAAAGGGCGAACAGCTTACCGAAACCGCCGCCGAGATTGCCGAGTATCTCCGCAGACTACAAACACAGGAGTCGGTGGAAGATTTCTCGCCGGCGCTTGGGCTGATTGTGCCGAAGGAGAAGGTTGCCGCGAACGGGGATTATAATCTGAGCGCGGAGCGGTACCGGGAGTACGCGACCAACAGTTCCACATTTCCTCTGATGCGCCTCGAACAAGTGTTCACAGAGATCAGAAATGGCGTGAATGTTACTCAGTTGGACCAGGAAGCCAATTTTCGAGTTTCACGGATTCAGACAATCTCCGATGGTTCGATCAATCTCGCAAAAACCAAGTTTACAAATGACGCGGTAAAACCCGAATTTTTTCTCAAATGGGGCGACATTCTCCTTAGCCACATTAACAGTATTGACCACCTAGGAAAGACGGCAATTTTTTTGAACAATGACGAGTCTGTTGTTCACGGAATCAACTTAATCAGGTTGCAACCAGACATTTCTCAAATTGATCCTCTTTTTGCTATTCGGGTCTTTAAGACAAAGCGGTTCATAGATAATGTGAAGTCGTTCGCACAGAAGGCGGTAAATCAAGCAAGCGTAAAGACGTCAGATTTAAGAGCTATAGAAATTCCCCTGCCGCCGTTGGAGGTGCAGAAGGAGATCGTGGCGGAGATCGAGGGATACCAGAAGGTCATCGACGGAGCCCGCGCCGTCCTCGACCACTACCGCCCCCACATCCCCATCAATCCCGAATGGCCGATGGTGCAGGTGAAAGATGTTTGCCGGGTTAATCCACAAAAATCAGAAATCCGCAATCTCGAGGAGAACACAACAGTATCGTTTGTACCTATGGCAGATCTGGGCATGAACTGTGTAGATTTCACATTACAGCAGTCAAAAACACTGTCCGAAGTGGGAGCAAGCTACACGTATTTCTGTGAAAATGACGTACTTGTAGCCAAAGTAACTCCATGCTTCGAAAATGGAAAAGCAGGTATTGCTAGAGGGCTCAAGAACGGCATCGGCTTCGGATCTAGTGAGTTTATAGTTCTTCGACCGCTGGAACACACACTTGCCGAGTGGGTTTTTGGCTTTATAACTACACCGGCGTTTAGGATCACGGCTACAGCGAAGATGACGGGAACTGGAGGTTTGCAGCGCGTGCCTCGGGAAGTATTTGAAACGTACAAAATTCCCCTCCCGCCCATGGAAACCCAGCGTCAGATCGTCGCCGAGATCGAAGCGGAGCAGCAACTGGTCGGGGCCAACCGCGAGCTTATCGAGCGGATGGAGAAGAAGATCGCCGCCGCCATCGCCCGCGTCTGGGGCGAGGAACCGGCGGGCGAGCAAGAGACGTTACAATTATCACCACTCAACCAGCCCGACCCCGAACAAGCCGAAGAACTACCAATCGCCTGCGAGACCCCTGGGAAATATGGAAGAGATCAGGATTCCGTAACTGGCCATAAATGCCCACCTGTTATTGAGCAAGCGGGGGCTGGAAGAGCTAAAATAAAAATGGCGGAACAAGGAGAGCAGATTGAAACGTAGTGTGGAAGAGCTGTTAAACCAGTTAAATTCCTGCGGTGAAGATAGTCGCATTGAGGCAAAGACCGGTCGTCAAATAGGGCCATCAATTCTGGAAACTGTTTCGGCCTTTGCGAACGAACCCGGCTTGGATGGAGGATGGCTTCTGCTGGGCGTTTCTAATCAGGAGAACAATACGCTTTTTCCGGTCTATGAACCTATCGGCTTGACGAATCCCGAAAAAATACAGGAAGACCTAGTATCTCAGTGCAGCACCATGTTTAACCGGCCCCTCCGCCCCGAAGTCTGGATAGAAATTATTAATGGCACGCCGGTTATCGGCGTATATGTAGCGGAACGTCCATTCGGTGAAAAACCATTACACCTTAAAAAATTGGGACTTCCTGGAGGTGCCTACCGTCGCATTGGCACCTCCGACGTTAAATGTAATTCCGATGATCTTCTTATTTTCCATAACGACAACCAGGGTCAAAGTTTTGACAGCACCATACTTAGTGATGCATTAATGACCGATATTGATCCTGATCTGCTGCACGAATATAGAATTCTACGGGCACGAGTAAATCCAAATGCGCCGGAACTTAGCTATTCGGACGAGGATTTGCTTTTTTCATTAATTTGCGCGAAACGGCAAGGTGATCAACTACAGCCAACGGTAGCTGGAATTGTTCTTTTTGGATCGGCTATGGCTCTGCGACGGCTTTTCCCGATGATGCGTGTGGACTACATTCGTGTTCAGGGCAAGGAATGGGTGGCGGACCCGGATCGACGCTTTAATACAACAGAAATTCGTGCCCCATTATTACGTGCAATTCCTCGAATAGCAGCAGCCGTACTGGATGACATACCAAAAGCTTTTTCTTTGCCCGCCGGTAGTATTGAAAAGACTGAAACGCCTCTGGTGCCCGAACGGGTAATTCGTGAGGCTGTGGTTAACGCGCTAATGCACGGAAGCTATCGCCTCAATACTCCAATTCAAATAATACGGTATTCTAACAGGTTGGAAATCCGGAATGCTGGGCATTCTTTAAAGGCTGAGGATCGCCTCGGAGAACCTGGCTCCCAACATAGAAATCCGTTCATTGCGGCTGTTCTAAATGAAACGCCCTTTGCTGAGACTAAAGGCAGTGGAATTGGGGCTATGCGCTCACTGATGAAAAGTGCCGGACTTGCCTTGCCGACTTTTCAGTCGGACCGAGAAAACGATAATTTTACTGCTACGTTTCTTTTCACGCATCTGCTGGGCCCAGACAGTGTCGAATGGCTTGGAAAGTTTCGGGCTGATCATCTGACGGATGATCAGGCACGGGCCCTTGTATTTGTGCGGGAGGCCGGCGGTATAAGCAATGCGCAGTACCGCGACATTAGTCAGGTCGATGCCAGTGCCGCCAGACAACACCTTAAAAAGCTATGTGCTTTGGATTTACTCGAACAGCAGGGTCACGGATCGGCGACGGTTTATATTCCCACAGCAAAGTTTCATGCTGATTCCCGTAGTTTCGTCAGTGAACCTGGCAGGTTCAGCGACGAACCTGGCAGGTTGGAAGTTGAACCTGCCAGGTCGAGCGACGAACCTGACAGGTTAGAGCCGGAACCTATCAGGTTACAATCCGAAGCAGAAAGTTTAGTGGGAGGGAAGAAGCCGGAGATAAAATTTGAATTATTGCCGCCACACCTGCAAGCGGCATTGAAAGCATTTCGTAAAACTAGGAACTTAGAGAAGACACGACGGATGATTAAAGATTTGTGTGCATGGCAGGTGATGAAAGCTCGTGATCTTGCGGTTCTTTTGAACCGCAACAGAAGCGCCTTGTTGCAGGAACATCTAAAGCCAATGATCATAACTAAAGAACTGGAATATGTGTTTCCAGAAAATTTGGCCCATCCCCAACAGGCATATCAGGTTCCTCGATACACAAGGGAAAGTACGGATTCAGTTAAGGGGGAATAGGTATTTCTAAACTCACGACAAAAGATGAAAAAAAGATGGAAGCTCGCCTTAAAGACATCAATCGTTGATCGCCTGACCGCGCAATGTGGTTAAATTTTCGTAGACTGCTGCAAAGGCGCAGCGCCCAAAAGGGAAATCCCCACTTTTCCCTGTTAAGACCCCGTGCGGGAATACCCCACGGAAACGGCCATCGCTTAAGTTCCCTTGATTCCACCCGGACCCTTAAGGACAAACGACCATGACGAGCACACCGCCAGGCTACACCCTTCACAAGGTGCCAAACCAATTAACTCCAATTAATTCGCCGCATAAACGACTGACACTAAAAGACTTAAAAATAATTAATTCCCTAATAGATGGGTCTAAAGGTCTCAAAACAAACGACTTACAGCATTTGCGCTTAAAAAAAATAAATGCACCCAATCCCAGGAATTGCAGGATCATAGCCGACCCACTACACCTGTTAGAGTTACCATGGTTCAGGCACAATATCTTGTGCTTGAACCATAAAACCCTTGCCACACCCGCATCTTTTGGCTATCTCCTTTTATCAACAGGTTCACCGGCCCACCGGGTGTGCGAGAGGTAGATTATGCAGTTTTTCAAGCGACTCGAAATCCATGGTTTTAAGAGCTTCGGCAATAAGACCGTTATTGATTTTCATCCCGGCATTACCGTGATCGTCGGCCCGAACGGGTGCGGCAAGTCTAACGTGTTCGACTCCATCCGCTGGGTGCTGGGCGAGCAGAGCGCCAAGAGCCTGCGCGGGAGTCGCATGGGCGACGTGATTTTCAGCGGTTCCGGCAGCATGAAGGCGCTGGGGATGGCGCGGGTGACCCTTACCCTCAACAACCGCGGCCGCACCCTGCCCGTGGACTTCGACGAAGTGGAAATCAGCCGCCGCCTGTTTCGCACCGGCGAGAGCGAGTACGTCCTCAACAAGCAGCAGTGTCGCCTCAAAGACATCATTAACCAGTTTCTGGACACGGGCATCGGCACAGACAGCTATAGCGTCATGGAGCAGGGTAAGGTGGACGCCATCATCAACAGCCGTCCCCTGGAACGCCGCGCGATCTTCGACGAAGCCGCCGGTATCTCCAAGTATAAAGCCCGCAAACACGAGGCGATGCTGAAGCTGAACCGCACCGACGACGATCTGCTGCGCCTGACCGACATCATCAATGAAGTGCGCCGCCAGGCAAACGGACTTAAGCGACAGGCGAGCAAGGCGGAGCGGTATAAGCAGCTGACGGCGGAACTGCGCACCCTGGAGATGGAACTCCTGGTTCGTCGCTATTTCCAGTTTCGCACCAGCAGCCAGGAGAGCGAGGCACATTACCAGGAGCTTTCCGGCCGGGTAAAAGCCTACCGCGATGAGCTTAAAGCCATCGAAGAAGAACAGCTTAGCTATCGTTATAAAGTCGAAGAAGTGCAGCAGACCCTGCAAGATAATCAGGCGCTGAATTTCGAGCTGAACACCGACCTGCAGGAAGCCCAGGGCGAGATCGCGCTGCTGCGTCAGCGCACTGAGAACAACGGTGAGCGCCGCGCTTCGCTGGAGCGGCAGATTGCGGAATTTCTGGAAAACGCCACAACCCTGGAGACCACAGAATCAGAAACCCGCGAAGCGCTGGAGCGCCAGGAGGCGGAACTGGAAGCCCTTCGCGCCCAGCACGCCGAGCGCCAGGCGACCTATGAAGCGCTGAAAGGCGACAGCGACACCAACGCAGAATCCATGACGCGCCTGCGGCAGCAGATAACCCAGGCCACCCGCGCCCGCATGGAAAAAGATAACGAAGTACGAGTGGCGCGGGTGATGGAAGAGAAGCTGACCGATGAGCTGGGCCAGGGCGACGCCGAACTGGCGACTCTCCAGGAGCAGCTTTCCTCCCTGGAAAAGGACCGCACGAACCTCCGCAACACCATGGAATTCTCCGAAGGGGAACGGGAACGCCTGACCGGCGAAGCGGCATCTGCCCGGGAAAGTTTTCGCGCCCGCGAGCTGGAACTTTTCAACCAGACCAGCGACATGGACAATGCACGGCGCCAGGCCCAGGAATGTCAGAGCCGGCACGACGCACTGTCGGATTTACAGGCGAGCTTCGAGGGCTACTATCGCGGCGTAAAAGAAGTTATGACGGCGGGCCAGAAAGGTAAGCTCAGCGGTCTCGTTGGCGTGGTGACGACGCTGATCGAGGCCCGGCGCGAGCATGAAATGGCCATCGAAGTGGCGCTGGGTGGCCAGGCCCAGGATATTATTGTAGAAACGGCGGATCAGGCAAAGGCGGCGATTCGGTGGCTGAAAGAAAGTCGCGTCGGCCGGGCAACATTTCTCCCCCTTGATCTTATAGAAGGCCGCGAAAACAATCAAAATCTTCACAAGATCATGGGCGAAAAGGGCGTCATTGGATTCGCGACTGATCTCGTGAAATTTGATCCGCGCCTGAAAAACGTTGTTCAGCATCTCCTGGGCAACGTCGTTGTGGTCGAAAATCTTGACGTGGCGATCGCGCTGGAGCGGCGTGGGGTGCGCACGCGCTATGTGACTCTTGAGGGGGAAATGGTGGCCGCCAGCGGCGCCATGACCGGCGGCAACATGAAGATCGCCGGCCTGCTGAATCGTACCCGCGAGGTAAAAGAACTGGCGGATCGCCTGAAGCAGTTTCGCATCAATGAAAAGCAGCTTATCGAAAAAGTGGCGTCGCTAAAAGTAGACGTAGTGGCGCTGAAAGAGAAGAGCGAAAACCTCGCTCGCCAGGCCCAGGCGCAGGAGCTTGAAGCCGCCCGCGCCCGCAAAGATTTTGAGGCCATCGACCACCGCGCCACCGAAAAGGCGCAGCAGTTCGCGCGGGTTGACCAGCGTCGGGCGTCCATGGAAAAGGATATTTCCGGCCACCGCCAGCGCCAGCAGGAAGGTTCTGCGCTGCTCACTCAACTTGTTGCCCGTGCGGAGGAGCTGGAACTGGAGCTTCTCGCCATTGAAGAAGGGGCCACTGTCAGGCAGCAGGAGGTGGCCGAGGCGGGCAGACTGGCCAACGAAACGATGCTTACTTTGACTACAGGTGTCGAGCGCGCCCGCAGCCTGCGCGAACGCATGGAAAACAGCCGGGTCGAGGCATCGCGCCTGAAAGCGGCCGCAGAAGGTCGTCGGACCGAAATAGCGGCGCTGGAGGCATCTCTCGGCGAAGCC
>JBBSQY010000049.1:0-23285 GCA_038243585.1 Candidatus Sumerlaeales bacterium
ATTCCGCCGGTCCTGCGTAGCACCGTCTATTAAGCTAGCGTGTGCGAGACGATCGAAAAATATCGGCACACGAGAATCATCGGCTCGTAAGGACAGAGCTTGGATTGCCCCCTGACATGCTAGATAACCGGAAGAAAACACAAGGGCGGCATCCGTTGATTTAAGAGCGGCCAGAGCTGTTTCCAGTTCGAAATGGATCGGTAAGGTGCCACAAACAAGCCTCGAAGCGCTGCAACCGGATCCATATTTCTCTATGGCGTCCTTTGCGCCTTTTTTTACCAGGGGGTGTTGCGCCAGATCAAGGTAATCGTTGGAAGCGAAATTGATAATTTTCGTATCTTCGGTTGGCTGAGACGGTCCTCCCCCTGACTCGGCTACGTTGCAGACTGCGTCATTGCGAAGGCGATGAGCGCTGTCCAGTCCTCGAAGGCGATCATGAGCCTGCGTCCATACAGCCTTCGAATCAGGGCCGGTCAAACGCGTTCGACGCTTACAACCAACAAAATTTCTCGAAGGACGGATGCAACATCATCAGCGGTAGACTGGTCAGCTATAACGACGGTGGCTGACCCCCTGGTATGGGCCCGTAGCATAATATCCACAGCCATATCCAGTTCACATTTGAGCGCCTTCAAAATCTGGCCCACCACTTCATCAATGGAATGGAAATCGTCGTTAAACAAGGTGACGCGAAAACCCTCTCCCGCAAAGTGCTCAGGGTCGTCAGCAGGCGCTCCTACCGGGGCAGGTAACACCTGTGGCAGTATATTTGAGTTTCTGTGTGATATGTCGGATTGTTTTTTGTACATACTTGAGTTTATGTTTTACCGCTTGATACCGCATCATAATCACGAAATAGACCTTTAGCTGATGGCAGACGATGAATTACGCATAATCCGGATGACCCTTGAGTATGACGGGACTGATTATGCCGGGTGGCAGCGACAGGATAATTGTAAGACCGTGCAGCAGACGATAGAGAACGCGCTGGCGAGCCGTCTTAATGAGCCTATCCAGGTAATAGCAAGCGGCCGAACAGACAGCGGCGTTCATGCTATGGGGCAGGTGATCAGCTTTTCGACCAGTTCCACAATTGACGCTAAGGCTATTGGAAAAGGACTTTTCCGATATTTGCCTCGGGATATATCGATAATTGAAACGCGGGACGCCCCGGCAGGCTTTGATGCTCGACGCTCCGCGCGGATGCGGTGGTACCGGTTCATGATATGTAATCGCTCGCCCCGTCCCGCCGTTGGAAATCGCTATCTGACCCACATTCATCAACGCCTTGATTTCGACCTGATGAACGAAGCAGCAGCGCTGTTCACGGGTGATCATGATTTCACTGCATTTCGGTCTTCTAAATGCACCGCGCCGCGCACAGTACTTACCATGCAGCCAATCACGATCACTCAATTACCAGAAAACATCGTTCAATTTGATTTCAAATGCAGGTCTTTTCTACATAATATGGTGCGCATTCTGACCGGAACTTTAATCTCGGTTGGAAAAGGCCGGCTCACCATACATGACGTAAAGGTTATGCTGGAAACGCGCAATCGCCATCTGCAGGCGGTCACGGTTCTACCTAATGGCCTTTGCCTGTATCGGGTGTTATACGACGAGGATATGGAGCCGCTCGAAGATTGGGTTCAGCCCGGACTGGTCAGCTTAGCCGGGGACTAGCCCGTTACTTCCGAAGGTGCATCGGCCCTTCTTCACCGGCATCGACCATTCTGGCTTGATGCTCAGCACGGGTAAGAGCTTCGTCAGGAGTCCGGAAAAGCATTCCAACCAGAAATACCGTCGATGCCCCAACCAGCGCAAACCAGGTAAACGCGATTGTCACGCGGTTGTCCTGCCATTCCCGCAAGCCCTTTGTTACTTCCCAATTCGGAACTATGAGTTCCAGAAATACTACGTGCAAGCCGCCTAGATAGATGGTTACGATAAGTCCGATGGTGATAGCGATCATGTTTCCAGTGTCGGACCCGCGCCGCTTCGTCAGCATGCCCAACAGAAATACCCCAAGCATTGGACCGAGGATAAAGCCCGCGACGCCTAGCACCACCGGCAGAATCCTCACATCCGGGTCATTTACCTTGGCGTAGGCGAAAGCCACTGCCACGCTGATCATAAGGATGGCGAAAACTCCAGTAAAGAATCGCGCCGCCGCCACCTGATGAGCCTCTGTTTGCTTTTGGTTGGCGTAGGGAATGTACCAGTCGTTGGTTGCGCTGGTCGCCAGGGAGTTTAGAGCCGCACTCAGCGAGCCCATTGTCGTAGCAAAAACTCCCGCAAGCACGAGACCACGAATGCCTGTCGGCATGACATTCAGAATGTAAGATCCGAACACATCCGCGTTTGATGACGGTTTAAAGGTTGGGTCCTGCTGATAATAGACGTAAAGTAAAATGCCGATAAAAGTAAAGACCGCGAAAATCGGGATATCCATCAGTGCGGCAGTAATCAGGCTCCGGCGGCTTTTCTGGTAGGTTTCGGCCGTCAGCATCCGCTGCACCATGTCCTGGTCCGTACCGAAGGCTGCCATGTTGCCCACGGTGCCGCCAATGATCGCAGAGAACAGTGTGTACTCGCTGAACAGAATCAGCTTTAAATATTCCCAGACGGTCATCGCGGAAATACTGTGTTTTACCTGCCAGGCTCCAACGGCAGAGGGTTCGAAGCCTGTTTTTAAATAACCAGTTATCTGCTTCATCTGGGGCACTGCGTCTCCCAAGGCCCGGAAGCCATTAAGCAGGTTCCAGCTGTCACCACCTACATGATACAAGAGGGTAGCCACGGCCACAAGCGCGCTGCCAAACATGATTGTCGCTTGAATTACATCAGTCCAAATAACTGCCTTTATTCCGCCCAGAGCCGTGTAAATAAACGTAATGACAGTGAGCGCAAGGATGGACCAGAAGTACGGCCATACGCTCTGAATGGCGCTTTCGCTATACTGCACGCTTGATTCACGATCGACAAAAAGCTTCCAGGCCAGCACGACAACTATAGAAGGCACGAATAAGCGGGTACCGCTCGCCAAAGTGCGCATGACCAGAAACATAGCTGAAACGTAATTTTTGCTTTTGCTGCCAAACCGAATCGCCAGGTAATCGTAAACCGTGTAAACTTTGTAACGATAGTAAGGTTTCAGGAAAACATAACCCACTAGTACCCGGCCAAGAATCAATCCGAAAACCAGTTGAACGTAAGCCAGACTTTGGTCCTTATACCCCTCTCCTGGCGCGCCCAGAAATGTCGCTGCACTGGTTTCAGCGGCAATGAGAGATGCCATGACCGCCCACCAGGGAACGTTGCGCCCGCCGAGGGCAAAATCATGTAGAGAGTTTTCTCTGCGTCCAACATAGAGGCCAATGGCAACGATGCCAAAGAAGTAAACAAGGATAATGGCAGCGTCTATTATGATTCCGGTAGTGGACAATTGAACAACACCTCAGGGGAGTGGACCGTTTTGGTGGCCGAGTAGACTCACGAGCGCTACAGTGCAGCGGTTGATCAAGAATTAAATGCAGGGTTATTGCGGATGAGGCGCAACATATTGAAAATGACAAACTTCTTACGTGGCGCTTTTAAGAGATGTCACCACTATGCCTATTAAACTTCCCATACTTCAAAGGCGAAATAAGGATTGCCTGAAGTGTCGAAAGTTGATTCGCTCGTGCGGTAAATAGGCTGGTTTAATTTGGTGCGTTCCAAGCTTAAATCTGCTCGGATTGCGTCTGCTACATCGGCTAGTTCCAAAAGGGTATCGGCAGGTTTTACTGTGCCTGGACGCAACGCAATTGTGATCCGTGCGCCGTCCTCTGTTCGCCGCGCTTCCACTACGACAGCCCATTCGCACTTCTGATTGGATTGCCGCGCTACACCGTTGGCTAACATCCGCACATGGCTCAATACCTTGTCTGTCATTCCCATGGATGATGCAGAAACCTGAACAATGTCAAATGTTCAAAGATCACGCATTGTCTCTGGAATTACCTAAAAGGGCAGAGTCGATATTAACGGCCGTATTGCTGATTATATTAAGTTTATAGCCAGCTTGCTTCGCTGTGGCATTGTTACTGCGTTATTATTAAGCTCAAACACGAACCGGACAATCTGAGTATATCGGAGGCAATCACTATGAACATTAAAATCTTGATCCCTGCCCTTGCCATAGCCATCGGCACCATGGGCGTCTCACCAGTCGACGTAATCGCAAAGCCGAAAAAAAATAAAAAAGCTTATAATAAAAAGGCTTATAAGGAAAGTCAAAAGTATCACAAAAATCATTACAAACAATCCCACAATCACGGCCATTATAAAGACGTTAAAATTAAATATGAGAGGCCGGATTACGACAGAGAAAGCTATGGTATCTATTCCACTCCAGGCGGTGGCCTTGGCTTCTACTACTCTGAAAGCGAAGGCCCTGGCTATGGCTATCCCAATGGCTATGGCTATCCGTATGGATACGGATCTAGATATTACTAACTAATATCTGGTTACGAACAAAGATCATGCTTTTTTAGCACCGGTAATGGTATAAAGTGGTTTTCTGAAAATGGTTTCGGGCCTAAACACCCGAAACCCTTTTTTTGCCAAGGCAATGGAGCGTAGCGTAATGTGTACAATTCTGCCGGGGCGCTTATACGCAGAGGCAGCCAGTTGCCAACCCCGTTTCTTACTACTAACCGGGACGCTCCCTGGCGATAGAGCCGCTCCAGTAAGGAATCATCAGCGGTCCTGCTCCAATTTGAGGTGTAAGCATGAGCTGTGTCCGCTATGGGTGTGGCCTGCTAGAGTAATAGGAATTCCCATCGCCGCAGCGGGTCAAATGCATGGGGATGGCGGGCCACCAGTATGCTGAAGGCTTCCGGGTTGATAGAATCTCGCATTAGGCGAGGTTTTTTCCGCTCCGGCATCATCAGAGTGATCACGCTGTGCTTCTGTAGCGTCCCATCGCAAGCCACGCATCTGAACATCGCGGCCCCGCATGCTTACACTCGCGAAATCATTAATCAGCAATGCAAGGCCCGCATCTTTTATGCATGCGCCGCACTGCATCGATGGCTCAACGCAGATCGCCGCAAAGATTTTTTCCCTATATGGCAAGTTCAGCAACCGCGATCAGGGCTGTGACTATAGGGATTATTAATAGGCGCCAGATATACGCCATGCCGAGTGTAATTGGCGGCGGCCCGACTTTTAGTTGTGCCCCACGAAACGACATCATCCAAAGAAAGTGGGACAGCATTAATAGGAAGAACGCTGTGATTAGACCACGCCACCTGGCTTTTTGGGGGAATGCTCCGGTGCGCCACCACGCCCATAAAAACCACGCAACATCAAGCAAGGGATCGGCCAATTATATAAACCTGATCATAGCAGCAGGTACAATCCTGCATGTGGAGTTGTATTAAAAAGCACTGTTACTATCCCAATTCTATTTCGACCAGCGATAGCGATCGCGGCAACAAACCAAAATTTTCTTTGGAAGGTAGTTGATTCCTCTTGATGGTCTTAAACTTATAAGGTTTAAAGTGGAAGTATTGCACCATTATTTTACAAGGATTGTTTCATCTATGTTTAAGAAGATTGTTCCGGTCGCCATGCTAATCGGTCTCGCCGCAAGCGCCTCTGCCCAGTTCCCTAACGACGTTGGGTCGGAAATAGCCAGTGACTTTACCAGCTATAAAGCCAGTAAAAATGGTGCTGTTAAGGTTCAGTTTACTTCAATCGCCACCTATTTTACGCCGAGCGTTACCGACCCGAAGCAGATTTTGAAATCGAAAGCTTCTGGCACAATCCGGTTCTTTGTCTCTTCTAATAAGACTTTGTCTGACGATGATAGACTTCTTTCGTCTAAAAATCTAAAGCTAAAGGCATTTAGGCCAAAGTTTATAAAAGCGAAAGCCAACCTGACTGCTGAGGACAAGGGGCGCTATTTATTGTCGGTGGTCGACAGCCCTCAGGATCAGTACGCAGCCAACAATGTGGATTCTTCCTGGATCCCTTTCGACGCGTTTTAAAAAAAAACTTTTATTGTCAGCCCCGGGAAAACTCGAAAGAGTTTCCCGGGGCTTATTTTATTTGTTACCGCGCTCCCACAGGACGTAAGCCAGAGCCTTTTGCACCAGTCAAAGAGTCGCCCAGCTCTTTGCGGGCTTCTTCAATGTATCCCTGCAGCCGTTTGGTAATCTTTGGATGATCGCGCATCACGTTTTTTTGTTCGCCCGGATCAGTCTCCACATTATAGAGTGCAGCAGGAATAGTTACAGCGGCCAGTTCTCCTGCAGGATCTTTCCGGTACACGTCTTCATTGCGCAGGTTGTTCTCCACGCGTAGTTTCCATGGGCCGCTTCTTACGCCGTGTAGCTGATTCCCGAAATAGTAAAAGAACTTTTCCCTGGGCGAGTCGAGAGCAGGACTTTGGAGCAGCGCGGTAATGTCGACGCCGTCAATGGTGGGGGACGTAGGCATATCAGCGCCGGCCAAGGCCGCGAACGTGGGCAGAATATCCATATTTGAAGCAAGCTGCCTGCTGACGGTTCCAGCGGGAATGGTGTCCGGCCAACGCATAATGCAGGGGACCCGCATGCCGCCGTCGTAGGTTGTTCCTTTGCCGGCGCGGAGCGGCGTGGCCGATCCACCCTGTTCGCCGCGAATCAGCCAAGGGCCGTTGTCTGAGAAAAACATGACCAGCGTGCGGTCGTCAATACCCAGTTCCTTTACCGTATCCAGTATCTGGCCGACACTCCAGTCGAGCTCCTGCACGGCATCGCCATAGGGGCCTCGTGGCGACTTTCCTTTAAATTGGGGAGAGGCGCCCAGTGGCGTGTGTGGCATTACATGGGCCAGATAAAGGAAAAATGGTTTGTCTTTTTGTTCGCGAATATAGGAGACAGCTTCCGTGGTCAGGCGCTGAGTAATCAGGTCGTTGTCAGGTTGCTCTGGAAGGCGCTCCGTTCCGCGCAGGTAGTAAAACGGTTTCATGTCGTTGCTGTAGGGCACGCCGAACAGGAAATCGAATCCGTGATTTATCGGGTTAAATTTATCAGCGTCACCCAAGTGCCACTTGCCCACCATCCCGGTGGAGTATCCGGCGATTTTGAGAATTTCCGGAAGAGTATTTTCCGCGGGATTCAGTCCGAACGGGGAATTGGGGTGAACTACCTGGCCGGGAGAATAGCGTCCGTTTACGTTGGCGAGATTGTCTCCGAATCCAACCCGTGCCGGATAGGATCCAGTAAGCAATGCCGCGCGGGATGGGGTGCAACTGGCGGCGACGTAGAAATCGGTGAAGCGAGCCCCCTGCTCCGCCATCTTATCCAGCCGGGGAGTTTTAATATTAGGCGAACCAAAGCAGCCAAGATCGTTGTATCCTAGGTCATCCGCCAGAATGATGATAAAGTTGGGCTTCGTGGTGGTGGAATCGTCCGCGATTGAATATGCACCAGTTGACATCGCGACGGTGGCAAAGGTCGCGGTGACGGCAATCAGGCGCGGCAGGACAAGTTTGAGATCCGGCATTTCTTTTCCCTTATCTATCTAATGTGCGGGAATGGCGCCCGCGGTGCCGCGTTTATACGAAAGTCGCATTGTAATACTATGCGATGAAATGCGGATCAGACTGCCGCAGTAGGGTAGAGCGTCTCTAACATCCGATTTACGCTCTCTTCCGTGACCGGCAATTTGCGTAAATCGCGCATGGCAATTACCTGGTTGAGGGCACCTTTCAGATCTCGAACGTTGGTATCTATTTTTTCGGACAGAAGTCTTGAAACCCAGGGTTCAAGGGCCAAGTTGTTTTCTTCCACTTCGCGGTTTAAAATCGCCAGGCGGGTTTCCAGATCAGGAGATGCGATATCAACTATTACCCCGGCTCCAAAGCGGCTGCGGAGACGGCTCTCCAAGTGGGAGATTTCCGAAGGGGGGCGGTCGCTAGTGATCACGATTTGACGCTTCGCCTGAAACAAGCTGTTAAAGATGTGGAAGAATTCTTCCTGCGCACGTTCTTTTCCGGCCAGGAACTGCACATCATCTATGATAAACAGATCGAGGCTGCGATAGCGTGTGCGAAACTGTTGAACGTTATTGTTTTTGATCGCCTCCACCAGTTCATCGGTGAAGTCTTCGCTGTTGGTGTAGATGATCTGGGCCTTAGGGTCATGGCCGAGGAGGTAGTTAGCTATGGCGTTGCAAAGGTGGGTTTTTCCAAGGCCTACGTTGGCGTAGAGGAAGAGCGGGTTATAAGTACGGGCAGGGGACCGGGCAATGGCCAGCGCGGTGGCATGGGCGAAATCGTTGTTGGCTCCGACCACGAACTGGTCAAAAGTGTACTCGGGTACAAGTTGCAGGGTCGGACGTTGCGCTGGGGACGCGTCTGAGGTGGCGCTCGTGGAGGGGGCGTTCATTGCCAGCTCTACCAAAATTTGCAGTTCCTTCATGGCAAGGTCGGTCTGGCCGAGGGCGGTCAGTAGTTCCGCGCGACGTTTCCGAGGAGGCAGTCGCCCTGGTTCCATCTTCAGAATTTCGTCGTAAACCGCCAGTGCGTCTTCTGTATGCCCTAATTCGGCATGGCGCGCTGCAATTATTTCCAGTTGATCGGCAGCCTGCTCGCTCCGTCCGGCGGCTATTAAGTTGTCGGCCATCCTGCGACCGATATCCATGCGGGTTGGGTCGATTTCCAGCGCTTCCCGCTCGGCAGCCATAGCTTCTACGTCCATCTGCTGATTGCGGTATGCATCAGCAAGGCCCAGTAGCTCTTCCACAGCGGCGGCGGAGTTTCCCTCGGCGCGGTGAATTTGTGCCAACTGGCGGTGGGCGTCGGAATTGCCGGGGTTTGCGGCTAGCACCTGTTGTAGCAGATCTATGCCGGCCTGACTGTTACCCTCTAAGTGATGGATTCCTGCAATTCGAAGAAGCTGAATCTCCCCCTTCGCGTTTTCACCCAAATGCAAATGCAGGTCTGCGAGCTGCCTGCGGGCGTTCATGTTGCGAGGTTCAATTTTAAGAACTTCATTGAGCATTGCTTCAGCGTCGAGAAAGCGTTCCTGCAAGCGATAGACGTCTGCCAACGCCAGGCGCTTCTCGGCCACCTCAGCGTCTCTACCGGCTTCTTCCAGGAATTGCAGCTGTTCTTTTTTGAGGGCTAAATTGTCTGGGTCAAGAGTGACAATCTGGTCAAAAACCAGGGCGGCATCACTGTTTTTGGCTGCCGCACGAAGGATCGTAACCAGTTTTCGGCCCCATGTGATTGCCTGGTTTGGCTGGCGACCCACCCGGTGCAGCTCATAGATATCCCGGTTTAAATCCAGATTTTCGGGCACTCGCTCAACGGCTTTCAGCATCGTCTTTCGGGCTGCTTCTGATTTCCCTCCCTTGTGCTGCAGAGAGGCCAGACGACGGGCGGCGACAACGCCGGCCTGCATATCGCCGCGGTTAAATTCTGCGTTCATCAGCATATGCAGGGCTTCTTCGTCATCGGTAAATCGCACAAGTACATCGCGAAGCACCCGGGCTTCCCGGTCGCCATCGCTGGCCCCTCGGTACACCCGTGCCAGATGCAGACGCCATTGGCGGGCTGGCTGATAATTTTCCTGCTTATCGCTAGCATTAATAATCCGGAGTATCGCTGCGCTATCGTTAGGGGACTCTTTCAGGTACTCTTCCAATATGCCAGTCGCGTCGCCATACTGGCCTTGCTGCTCATGAAAAGCGGCTATCCGCAGCAGAGCCTGCTGCGTCTTTTCGGTGTTTCCGAATTCCCGATAGTTTTGAAGTTGTCGCACAAGAGCGGGCAGGTCCTGGGGTTCCAGATCGTTCGCTTGCTCTATAATTTCGTCTGCCTCGCCCCCGCGATTCAGGCGCTTCAATTCTTCTGCCAGTTGACGGAGTCGCGCCACAGCGGCCGGCTTGTCATCAAACCGCAGATACAACTCTACCAGGTCGCGCGCGAGGTCGGTATCTTGAGGGATAAGGTTCGAGTAGCGTTCGGCCTCGAGGATAGCATCATCCAAGCGGTCGTTGGCGGCCATATTTTCACATGCTGTTATGACAGTGTCTCTCACCTGCGGATAATCCTTGTTACGGAGGTGAGCCCGGGCCATCTTGAAAAGTAGAGAATTTGGTGGTTCGGCTAGTAGTTCAGCAGCACGTTGCAGGTAAGAGATGGCGCGGCGTCCGGTGGTGGCTTCCAGATGATGGTCGGCGATGGACTCCAAGGCTGTGACAGCGGCTTCTCGGGCGGAGGTATCTCCTGCGAGGGCCAGTCCCTCCAAGGCCGTGGCGCGCAGGTCCAGACCATCTTCAGAGTTCTGATCTTCGGCGGGCATTGCGTCGGCCGTTTCGAGCGCGTCGGCGTACGCTTTTTGCGCAAGTTGTGCGCGAATCAGGCGCCGACGGGTTTCCCGGCTCTCCGCGCCCTTGTTTTCCTGTTCCTGGATGTGGATAAGGGTTCGAAGCACCGGCACGTGCTGGGGCTGCCACACCAGTACGCGGTCTATAATTTCCTGCGCCTCCTCAGCGCGGCCCTGGCCATACAGTAATCTAGCAAGGCCAGCTTCCAGATCCAGCGCTTCTTTGGCACGGCCGTGATTATTGTATTCATTGATCAGCGCATGGAGAGCCGCTTCATCTTCTGGCGCGACGACAATAAATTTTTCAAGAGCATGGATGGCGAATTCATGCTCGTTGTGCTCCCGAAGGTGTTGGGCAGATTGAATGACCTGATGGGAAATGACCGGCGTAGGCGGGATGGCAGCGGCGGTTTCGAGAAACCGGCGATGGCTGTCAGTGCGTTCCGGATCGACCTCAATAGCCATGAGGCAAAACTCGGCGGCGGAGTCGAGATTGTGCTCCGTTGCAGCTTTTTCTGCCAGTCCCTGTAGCAAGTTCACGGCATCGTCAGACCTATCGGCCTGCGTCAATACTCTTACTATGTGGGGCGTTACGTCAATGACGTCTATATGGTTTTCACGGCTGATTGTTGCAGCACGCTGATAAGCGTGAAGCGCAGCTTCGAGGTCGTTGGCGCCCTCACAGGCGTCTCCGCCGCCCATAAATTCCATTACGGCGGATTCCGCGTCGCCGTTTGCATATAGCAGTTCGGCGCAAGCAAAGCGGGCTTCCGGACTGTCTGGGTCCAGCTCTGTCCATTCCTGAATCAGATCCGGCACTTCCGCCGCCCGACCTTCCGCGATTTTCAGCCGGCATACAGTTACAAGTTTCTCCGCACGGGCCTCTGTTTCGCCGCGACCTTCGAAGATTTTCAGCAGCCCATGATGCGCATCGGAACACTGCGGGTCGATATCCAGAATCGTCCTATAGCGAGCTTCGGCGTCGTCGAAGGCTTTAGACGCCAAATCCTGATCAGCTACGGCAAGTTCTGCCTTCACAAGTTCATGGTTTACCGGTAATTCTACGGGCAATGATTGATCGTGAACTATGGCGCGAATGGCGGAATCTACATCGACGCTGCGTGCCTGGGCAAACAGGCTGACGAGGTTGCCCCCCTGGCTGCCTGTGCACTGGGTGTATTGGCAGCGAAAACTGCGGGTTTCCCGGTCAATCACCAGATTTCGAAAAAGCCCCTCGCGATGGATAGGGCAGAAGCCCTTGGCCGTTTTCGGGTTTTCCTGATATTTCTCGAAACGATAATCAATAGACTGCATCAGCAGGCGGATATCTAGCCGGCTGTTTACATCGTCTATAATTTCTTGTGGGAAGAAGTTGCTCATATGGATACAGTTATATAATTACTTACGGTCTCGTATCAGTGCATTCAAGGATAAAATGGAGCGCAGTCAGCAAGCAGGTTTTTGAGAGGATTCCGTTGTGGGAGGCGGCTGAGCGGAGGTTTGCAGTTTTCGGGGGTTTTTCTGCGCTCATGCCCGTGGGATCTGGCTGCGCGCGGTGTTTGCTGCGCATTTACCCGTTTTTTTATTTGAGGGCTTTTCGAACTGAAACAAGGCGTTCAACTAACAGGAGGGGCGCGGTGCTCCTGAACAGGTTTTTGTTAGTTTGTTCGGGATGTGTAATTATAGGTTTGCGGCTGCATTTGGTGGCTGTATGTAAGAAAGACGCTAGGAGCAGCGGGACTGACTGTTAATTCCCCTATGGGACCTTAACCCGTTTCCAGCGACGGGCCCCTGGCGAAGGTTCGCCAAGGGCCTTTGCTAAGATTGCATTTGTATCAGGAGATGCCCAGCTTTTGCTTAATCAGCGCTGGAACCTGATCTGGGCGTTCGGCTACGGGGATGTTGGCCTCATTCATGGCCGCGATTTTTTCTTTAGCGGTGCCCTTGCCTCCGCTGATGATGGCTCCGGCGTGACCCATGCGCTTGCCTGGGGGCGCTGTAAGTCCGGCGATGAACCCTACTACAGGCTTCTTCATGTGATTTTTTACGAATTCGGCGGCTGCCTCTTCGTCGGTGCCGCCAATTTCGCCGATCATGACCACGGCGTCGGTGTCGGGGTCATTTTCAAAGAGCCCAAGGGCATCGGTAAAGCTAGTCCCGATGATAGGATCTCCGCCAATGCCGATACATGTGGACTGCCCAAGGTTGTTGGTAGAAAGTTCTTTAACGATTTCGTAAGTCAAGGTGCCGGAACGGGATATCAGGCCGATGCGGCCTTCCATGTGGATGTGGCCGGGCATGATGCCGACTTTGGCGCTGCCGGGCGAAATAAGGCCGGGACAATTTGGTCCCACCAGGTGGACGCCTTTTGCCTTGGCGTAGTGATAGACCTTAACCATGTCCAGCGTCGGTATGCCTTCGGTGATGACAACCACCAGCGCAACGCCGCTGTCTATAGATTCGAGGGCGGCGTCGGATGCAAACTTGGCCGGAACGTAGATGATGCTTACGTTGGCGTCGGTCGCCTGCACGGCCTCTTTCATGGTATTGAAAACCGGCACGCCAATGACGGTCTGGCCGCCGCGGCCCGGCACAACGCCGCCTACGACGTTTGTGCCGTAGTCTATCATCTGCTGACCATGAAACTGGCCTTCATTACCGGAAATCCCCTGGATTAACAGGCGGGTGTTCTTATCAACAAGAATGCTCATGGTGCGGGTAAAGTCCCTTTCATTTAAGCCGCTATACCGGACTTTATTTAGCCCAGCACGTGGCGCCGCCAACTATATCAGGCAGACACTACGGGGACTGAATACGCAAAGACCATTGACCGCAATCACGAAATGGACAAAAATCTTTAATTCAGGCTTGCAAGGGCGGATTCCTGTGGCATTTAAGACAGCACACAAGTTCGGAAGTATCCATTTTGACATGACGGGGTAAGGCGTAATGAACAAAAATGTTGTAGGTATCATTTTAATCATTCTTGCAGTTGTGGCAGTCTATTTTGGCTGGAAGCAGATGAAGCCATATCTGGACGTCGGCGGCGACGTAGTAGAAGAGACAACTGGCACTGCCGAAATGCCTATGTAATATTTTTCTCTGGAGAATCAGACGGCATCCGCATCAATAGGCGGGTGCCGTTATTTTGCAGGTGGATGAGTGTAATTATGATAATGCCTAAAATCATCAAGACGTTTGCTAATGGATTTTTATTAACACTAGCTACTACGGTTTGCTGCGGTCAGGAATCCGGGTTTAACCTTGTGCTGTTGCCGGATACGCAAAACTACGCTCAAAGCCATCCTGATATTTTTAAAGCACAAACCCAATGGGCGGCGGACAACGCCTCGACCATTTCCTTCGTGTTGCAGCAGGGTGATATTACAAATAAGAACAATCCTCCCCAGTGGAAAGTGGCGGCAGAGGCCATGACACTGATGGACGGAAAGGTCCCTTACACTTTTGTGCCGGGAAACCACGATGTTGGCACAAGCGGTAGTTCGGACGTTCGCGACACAACTCTAATGAACGAGTTTTTTCCGTACGATAAGTACAGCAAAACCCCTAACTTTGGCGGAACCTTTGAAGTTGGGCGGGTGGACAATACCTGGCATCTTTTTAAGGCGGGGGGCCTGGACTGGCTCATTTTGTCGCTGGAATTCGGTCCGAGAAACCGCGTGATCGAGTGGGCGGCTAAGGTTATCGAGGATCATCCAAACCATAAGGTGATCATCAATACCCATGCCTATATGTATTCTGATGAAACCCGGATTGACGAGAATGACAAGTGGAGCCCTCAAACCTACGGCCTGGGCAAGGCCACAGGTGATGAGGAGGTTAATGACGGGGAAGAAATCTGGGAAAAGCTGGCTAGTCGCTTTCCAAACGTCTTCCTGGTCGTCAGCGGTCATGTGTTGAACGATGGCGCTGGCAAACTGGTCAGCACGGGCAAGGCCGGCAACAAGGTGTATCAGATGCTGGCCAATTTTCAAAGTGGAGTCAAAGGGTCTGAGAATGGTGGGAACGGTTTCCTGCGAATCGTTCATATTGACCCGGCGGCGAAGAAGATGAGTGTAAAGACCTGGTCTCCGTATTTAAATGAGTATAAAACGGACGCTGATCAGGAGTTCGTGTTTGAGGATGTGACGTTTTAGAGTATTTGATTGGGCGGGGGAGGCGGTCGGGAGGCGGCCAATTTTAATTCAGCCTGGGTAAGAAAACACAGGCTGATTCAAAACGGAAAAGCTTACACAGGCGGGACGCCTATGCTACTTCATCCTGGAAAAGCTTACACAGGCGGGACGCCTATGCTACTTCATCCTGGAAAAGCTTACACAGGCGGGACGCCTATGCTACTTCAATATGTGCGTGACGCTTCTGCTACTTTATGAATTCGGCGCTTTGAAGATACCATGTGCGGGCTTCGTCAATAATTTCCGTATTTAGAATTTGTATTTCCAGCCTTGCACGATGTCCCCGTACGTATTGCGATATCGGAAACGTGTAAGTGTCTATGCTTACTGATTGCCAGTAGCCCTCAAACAGCTTGTGGCGGTTGTTGTCTTCTGTGATCAGACTGATGCGCAATCTAGGAAATATATTGCCGGCGACACGCGAGCGAGCCGTAACGCTCAAGGTGGTTGCGCCTTCAGGGACCAAAATCTCTTTAGATGATACCGGCGCCTGGACAATGAGCACCTGGTCCCGGTAAACGTTTACTGTTGGGAAATCTTCAGTCGTTAATCTGAGCAGCGTTTCCGGTTCTGAAGTTGCCTGGGAATCGTATGCCGGAAAAATGACCTGTTCGTTTTTAAGCTCAAAAACCGTAGAGGTGGTGGATACTGCTGTCTTTATGCCGTCGCCCTGACGGATTATTTCGATGCAGGGGTCGCCCAGGAATGTGAAGGAATTATAGAGAGCCTGATTCTGACCCGCTGGAATATGGGCCTGGTGGGCGCGCAGGCTTGCTTCGCCCAAGGTTTCTACCGTCGGGTCGAAGTAGCTTTCGAACAGGTGGCGATTGAAGGCGTGACTGTCCTGAACCGTGGCTTTCCATGATGCGCCGATTACGGCAATGGCTCCGCCGTCTGGCTGAATGACAAGAGCTTCGCCAATGCTTTTCGGCTGATCAAACGCGGTGGTGTAACAGCTTGCGCAAACAACGACAGGATAGTGGTTCCTGTTTGTCAATCCGGCAACGTCCGCCGGTGTGAACAGGTCCTTCTGTCGCGCAAAATCCGTGGGCCCAACGCGCCATACGAGGCTGCCGCCATGGCCTACATAGTATAGGAGTTGCACACCCCCACTGATCTCTTTTTGCAGGTTGGAGACTTCTCTGCCGACACTTTCTGCTTCGGGGAAGAGATAGGTGACGGTGGACAGGTCGTCCTGATAGGCGTTTCCTATTTCGCTGACATAAGACTGAAAGCTTTTTTCTACGCTGGAGATGAGCAGGCCTTTGTCGTCGGCGCCTGCGCGAAGGGTTTCGTGAGCTATTACTTTGCGGACATACTCCATCCCCTCGGCGTCGCTGTTAACGGGGATGCGGCCCACGGCAATATCGGGGCGAAATTCATTTGCGATGCTGCCATACCAGTTGTCGTCCTGATAGCCGCCAGACCAGGTCACTCCGGGGCGATACACCCAGTGAATGGGGATGAGGACGTCGAGCTGTTGCGAATCATTGAAGGAGCGGGCTTCTCGGTAATCAAAATAGGCGTCGCCTATAAGGACAATGTGCGAAAGACTGGTAGCGACATCTGCGACGCTCATAATATAATCCCGCAGTGCCGCATCGCTAATAAATCCATGGTTGTGCTGATCAAATATGGCACGAACGGAGACCGATTTGATGTTCCAGCCGCGTTCCTGGCGATACGTGGTGTAGGTGTCGGCGGTTTGCTTAAGGCTCGGATGGTAGACGACAAGGGCTTCCATATCGGGTGGAATGACGGGCAGCGGAGACGCGGTAAGCGCTTGAATGTGGTCGACCTTCATTCGAGAAAACGGAGCGGCAGCGGTGCAGGTGGTCAACGCGGGGCTGTTGTCAATGCGGGTCGATGTTTGATCCGGAGACAGCTGCCAGACGGTGCCGTTGCCGGGATCAAATATGGATGCGCCGGCGGGCAGATTTGATATTTCGAGGGTGGATGTGGAGGTTTTGGACAGGTTGGATTTGTCGGGAAGGAGATCATTGTTAAAGGTGTAAAGTTCAGCGCCGCCGGCGTCATATTGGCTGGGATAACGCGCTTCGATGGAATCCAGGGAAATGCTGTCTACGACGGCTTTGCGATCTGCGGGCGCGTTGAAGCTGAATCGTGAGGGCTTATCTACAACCTGTTCTGGCGGGATTTCGAGGTGAGACGTGTGCATGATGGTCCCGTCAAACCGGATTTCTCCCACCGGTTTCATGTCGTAGAGAAAAGAAAACAAATGCGACGGTTTCAGGTTCGCCGCATTGGTGCGGCCCAAGGTTTTTACGGCGAGCTCAACCGGCAGGCCAAGAGATTTGTCAAAACCTGGGAATGACAGGTTGGTTTTAACAGTCGCTTCAGGTGCCATATTGGCGCGAAATTCCATCCAGTAGAAGTTATCCGTAACATCGGGGGGAAGAGTTGAGAATGAGTAGAGGTAATTTGATTCCCAGTGACGCCACTGCCAGAAATGCTGTTGGGGCTGATTCGTCTTTGTATCCGTGAGCGGTGCGGGTTTTAACTTATATTGCAGCGGTCCACTTTCGCTTGCGATATCCTCGGCGCTTTTGTCCCAACCTAAGAAGTAGACGTTCGTTTTGTTCTCCGGCATAAACCAGGAACCTGACGTTGTCGCGTCTTCGCCGAGAAGTTCGCTGCGCGGGGCGTCGCCGACGAATTCAATGGCGTCATCCGAATCGAATGACGGGTCTTGCCCGTCTATTACCAGGATTGGCACTGGCTGACCGGCGCAGGTTAGAGTCAGTTTTTCCGGGGCCACATATGAGAGGCGCACTCCGGCCTTTGCCAGCTCTGCGCCGGTTATCCGGTAAACGCCGGGATATCGCAAATCGATTCTAACGCCGGTTGGGGACTCGGCTGGTGATAATGCCGTGGTAAAGCTTGTTACGGCGGAACCGGCACCGCAGAAGGATGCTAATAAGGCGGGAGCTAATCCGAAAATTGCCTTAAGCACGCTACTCGTTGGAAAGAGCTTTTGCAAGTTGCGATAATTCCTTTATGCGACTGCGGGAAATGCGAACCGTGGTTCCGGTCCAGCTGGGAGAGCTTGCGAGATCCCGCTTTGCTTCGTCGACAAGTTCTTCCATCAGGTTTATGATCTGGCGAATCTGTAACGCCGCATCGATGTCTATGGCCGCTTCTTCCGGCGAGTAGGAGAAGCTGCTCCCTTTAATGTGCGTCTGGCAGATTTTGGCCGCCTTTAGTGATCCGGTTGTAAATTTAGTCTGCATCAGTCGTTTCTTTCCTTATTTCCAACGTTAAGTCATTTGGTTCCTGAGAATCGGAGGGGGAGCCGTCCTCGCTGGAACTCGTTTCTTCGGCTTCCTGCTGCCGCGCCGCCACATCTACCGGATCGGTTAGATCGGTGATTGGCTCTTCGGAAACCTCTTCGCCGTAAGTCGTATCTAATTGGGCGTCATCGGACGGGAGATTGATCGCTTTTGGCTCAGCCATCAGCCGCTCGGCCTCCGCTTCATCCTGCGCGCCAATGGCTGATTTGTAAGCGTCCTCGACGGCCTCTTCATCGCCAGTGGCGCTGTCGACGCGTGGCGCATCCGGAGTTACGGCCGAGTCTACGGTTGCGGTTTCTTGTTCGTCAGGAGGTGATGGTGCCTGCGGCCCGTAGGCGCGGGGTTGGCTTGATCCTTTTTTCGCGCGGCATTCGTCGCAGATGCCGCCGGGAAGTGACGTCAGAAACGCCATTTGGCATTCTTTACAGATGTAGCGGGTCTGCTGCTCGGGCGGCTTGTGGAGGTTGTTCAGTTCCTTGTAAAGGACCTGAACGTTTTCTTTAAGGTTCTCTTCCACCATTTTCGCCAGGTTCGGCATCATCAGGTTAGGGCGCGCTTTCCGAAATGCGACGAGTCTCTCCAACGCCTCATTCTGGAGGCGTATAACTTCGCCCAGCTCTATGACAGCCTGCATTTTATCCAGATCAAAACTCATTGGCGGTGTCCCTCTCCGGCGGCGCGGCGTCGGTAAATAAATATGAAGATTAAAATCAAGTTCAAGCGTAAAAGCTGATCACGAATCTACTACTCCCCGTGGACAACGTCCATTCCTTTCCATACGGTTCAGGGTGTTTTAATTGTCCAGCCGTTTCACCTCTTCAGCAGATTTGTCGCGCTGGAAAAGAGGGTTCCGGAACAGAGAAATCGTCACCTCTTGCCAAGAGTATAAGGTTCGGATGCAATGGATCAACCATTATGGTGTATAACCCGCCTTGGCAAGCGGCGCGCGCGCGTTTAATGCGGTGTTGCTAGTCTGGTTATCAAGAAACCTTGTTAACAAAAAAATAATTTTAATGATCAGCCGGAGGCTTATTGGTCGCTCGGTTGACGGAGGATATCAACAATGGCGAAGAAGTACGTTTACTTCTTTGGAGACGGCAAGAGCGAAGGCCGCGGCAACCAGAAAGAACTGCTCGGCGGCAAGGGCGCAAACCTTTGTGAAATGGCTCGCCTCGGCATACCTGTTCCGGCGGGTTTTGTCATCAATACGGAAGTCTGCACAGACTACTATAAGAGCGGCCGCAAGCTGCCATCAGGCCTGGATAAGGAACTGCGCGCCGCCATGGCGCGGACAGAAAAAGTCATGGGCGGCAAATTCGGCGACGCCAAGAATCCCCTTCTGGTTTCAGTGCGCTCCGGCGCACGCATTTCCATGCCTGGCATGATGGAAACCGTCTTGAATCTCGGTTTAAATGAAAAGACTTTGCAGGGCATCATCGCCCGCAGCGGCAACGAGCGTTTCGGCTGGGATCTTTACCGCCGGTTCGTGCATATGTATAGCGCCGTGGTTATGGAAATCGACAACGAACTTTTCGGCCATCGCATGGACGAGATGAAGGCCGATCGCGGTACCAAGAGCGATATGGACCTGACCGCCGACGATTTTAAAGAACTGACCAACGACTACAAAAAGATCTACCGCGATAAAGTTGGTTCTGATTTCCCGGAAGACCCATGGACCCAGCTTCGTGCCGCCGTGGGTGCCGTGTTTAATTCATGGATGAAGAAGAAGGCCGTCGACTACCGCAAAATTTATAACGTGCCTGCCACGTGGGGCACGGCCGTCAATGTGCAATCCATGGTGTACGGCAACATGGGCGACGACTGCGCCACGGGTGTGGCTTTTACCCGTGACCCTGGAAATGGTGACCAGAAATTTTACGGTGAATGGCTGAAAAACGCCCAAGGCGAAGACGTGGTGGCCGGTATCCGTACTCCGCAGCCCATCAATGAAGAAACTCGCAACGCAGGCAACGAGACCACGACGCTTCAGGAAGAAATGCCTAAAGCGTATGCTGACTTGGTTCGCATCTATAAGCGCCTGGAAAATCATTACACAGACATGCAGGACATCGAGTTCACCATTCAGAACCATAAGCTTTGGATGTTGCAGACCCGTAACGGCAAGCGCACCGCCTCTGCGGCCATCAAAATTGCAGTAGACCTGGTCAAGGAAGGATTGATCGACAAGCGGACCGCCATCAAGCGTGTTGACCCGGACCAACTCAATGAACTCCTTCACCCTATGTTCAACCCTCAAGCCAAGAAAACCCGTATCGCCAAAGGCATCAGCGCCAGCCCCGGCGCAGCGGTCGGCAAGGCGGTCTTCAACGCTGAAGACGCCGTGGCCGCCAAAGCTCGCGGCGAGTCCGTGATTCTTGTGCGCCTGGAAACAAGCCCGGAAGACGTGGCGGGTATGTATGCCGCCGCTGGAATCCTGACGGCTCGCGGCGGCAAGACCAGCCACGCGGCAGTGGTTGCCCGCGGCATGGGCAAGAGCTGCGTGTGCGGCGCCGGCGACCTGAGCATCAGCGAAAAAGCCAAGAAGTTCACCGTGCAGGTTAACGAAGAAACCATAACCATCAACGAAGGCGACTGGGTTTCCATCGACGGCACGAAGGGCGAGGTTTACGTTGGTAAGGTCGACCTGATGGACAGCGAAATCCTTCAGGCGCTTAAGGGCGACATTGATCCGAAGCAGAGCATAATCTACGGTTATTACGGCCAGTTCATGAAATGGGCCAACGAGCTTCGCCGGTTGCGTGTTCGCACCAATGCCGACACCCCGGAAGACAGCCGCGTGGCGCGTCAGTTCGGTGCCGAAGGCATCGGGCTTTGCCGCACTGAGCACATGTTTTTTGACACCGAGCGCATCTTGTATGTCCGCCAGATGATCGTGGCGGAAAACGAAGCGGCGCGGCGCAAGTCGCTCGCGAAACTTATCAAGTACCAACGCGAAGATTTCACCGGGCTTTTCAAGGTAATGGACGGCCTGCCGGTCACGATCCGCCTGCTTGATCCGCCGCTCCACGAGTTCCTGCCCCACAGCAGCGAGGACATTGATCAGCTTGCGAAGGATCTGGGAATTGAACCAGAGGTTCTTCATCGCAAGGTTGAACAGCTTCACGAAAGCAACCCGATGCTGGGTCATCGCGGTTGTCGCCTGGGAATCGTGTTTCCGGAAATCACGGAAATGCAGGCGCGGGCTATTTTTGAAGCCGCCGCCGATCTTACTAAGAAGAAAATACGAGTGATTCCGGAAGTCATGGTGCCGCTGATCGGCACGTCTGAAGAATTTAAAAATCAGCGTGATATCATCGTGGGCGTTGCTAATGAAGTGATGAAGGAAAAAGGGATTCGTTTCAAATATCTGGTCGGAACAATGATCGAAGTTCCCCGGGCCGCGTTGACCGCGGGCGCTATCGCGGAAGATGCGGAATTCTTCAGTTTTGGCACAAACGATCTCACCCAGATGACCTACGGTTACAGCCGTGACGATGCCGGAAAATTTCTTCCTTATTACGTTGAAAATAATATTCTGCCGGGTGATCCGTTTCAGAGTCTTGATCAGGTGGGCGTCGGTCGTCTCATGGAAATTGCAGTTGAGACCGGACGCCAGGCCCGCCCTGGACTGAAGTGTGGTATCTGTGGTGAGCATGGCGGCGACCCAAGATCAGTAGAATTCTGTCACAAAACGAATCTGGACTACGTCTCCTGCAGCCCCTACAGAGTGCCTATTGCTATACTTGCCGCAGCTCAGGCAAGTGTCAACGATGAGGGTAGTGGAATGGCCGCGGTTTCCCCTCGGGGCGCCGCGAGCAAAAAGAAGGAGGTAGTCGTGAAAACAGCAGCGACAGCAAAGAAGTCTTCCTCGAAGGCCTCTGCTCCGAAGAAAGCGGCGCCAGCCAAAACAGTCGTAGCGGCCAAATCAGCCGCCCCGGCAAAAAAAGCGGCGACCGCCACAAAGGCAGCTCCGGCTAAAAAAGCGGCTCCTGTCAAAAAGGCAGCGACCGCCACGGCGACTCCTGCGAAAAAAGCAGCGCCTGCTAAAACGGCTCCTGCCTCAAAGACCGCGCCGGCTAAAAAAGCGGCTCCGTCCAAACCGGCAGCTCCCGCCAAAAAAGCAACAACTGCTTCAAAGCCTGCTGCAAAATCTGCGGCAGCGAAGCCAGCAGCACCGGCTAAAAAAGCCGCCCCTGCCAAATCGGCAGCACCAGCTAAAAAAGCCGCTCCGGCTCAAAAAGCTGCTGCACCTGCCGCCAAAGCTCCGGCTAAAAAGCCAGCCGCAAAAAAGAAATAATCTAATGGACTGACGCACAGGATGCGTCAGCCACTGCAGATGCATTTATCGCCGGCCCGGGCTTTCCGGGCCGGCGGTTGTTTTTTTGTGGAGGTGGTCTGCTGTGAGAGGGGTTTTTCTATGGTGTTGGGGTGGCGCGTTTAACCTTGAACCTGCGTCATATATCGAGGCAGTTCAATCCAGCATGTAAGGACACAGTCTAACCTACTTCTTCTTTCGTTAAGGTGAACTCATGATATCTCCCTTAGGCAAATTCGCCTGCATCTCGATCTTCACGATTGCGTTCGGAGCCGGTCCCGGCGGCGCTTTGGCCCAGCCGGCATCGTCCGGCCCTTATGAGTATCTTCCTTTTGGGGATGGCTATATAGTTGAAGCTTTCATGGATTTGCTGCCGTCCACGAGCGCCAGGGCGGATTGGACCGGCTGGAGCGGAAGCACATGGGTTTCTCCCAACGCTTACAACAACCACGACGGCACAGACTGGTCTATGGCGACTGGCACGCCGATCTACGCTGCCACTACCGGCACGATTACAGAGGTCGAGAGAACGATTCCTGCGAATACATTTCCAGCGGGCGGCGATTTCGGCAACTTCGTCAAAATCAGGGCCGACGGCCTGTCGCCCAAGGGCGAAATAATCGCGGTGAAAGCCGCTCACCTGCTGCCGGAAAATCAAACGGGCCTGCCGACTATTTCCGTAACAGTCGGCCAACAGGTTAACGCAGGGCAGCACATTGGCTATTCCGACAACACGGGGAATTCCACGTCTGAGCATTGCCACGTTCAAAGCTCTATCGTTTCAGGCGACGTTTTTACCTGCCCGTTCTATCACGGGCATTTTAAGTACCCTATCATGTTTAGCCCGAATGGTAAAGTTCAGGTCGGACATATAGTAAAAGTCCGTACCACGTCCACACCCATAAGAAATGAGCGTTTTGAGGACAGTACAATTATCGGGATTGCGCGCAAGGATCAGATGTATTTCGCATCCTTTGACAAGCGCGGGTACTGGCGAATCTTTATCCCGAACAATCCTGGCAATCGGTCCGGTTGGGTGCGTGCGTTAGATGTAGACGAAGTGCTGACGGGTACGGTCATTCAGCCCTTGCCG